>JAUBSN010000058.1:6376-54704 GCA_036704825.1 Microcoleus sp. F8-C3
CCGCCAGTAGTCGTCGATCCGCCAGTAGTCGTCGATCCGCCAGTAGTCGTCGATCCGCCAGTAGTCGTCGATCCGCCCGTAGTCGTCGATCCGCCAGTAGTCGTCGATCCGCCAGTAGTCGTCGATCCGCCCGTAGTCGTCGATCCGCCCGTAGTCGTCGATCCGCAACCAATACTTGGGAGTCCAGGCATTGTTATTAGTCCGGCATCGGGATTAGTAACTACAGAAGCTGGTGGGACAGACATATTCACCATCAGACTCAACCGCCCACCTACTGCGGATGTAACGATTGGTTTGCGTAGCAGCAATGAGGCAGAGGGAGTAATTTCGACGGAATCAATTACCTTCAATTCTGTTAATTGGAATCAGTGGCAGACTATTACGATAACGGGTGTGGACGATAAAGTATTTGACTTCGATAAGACTTATCAGATTGTCACTGCCCCTGCTGTGAGTGCGGATAGTAACTACAATGGCCTCAATGCACCGGATGCCACTGTTGTTAACAGGGGTAACACCCTACCGCCATCTAACGCTCGGATTGCTGGTGGTCCTACTATCGATCTGCCTCTTAGTGGTAATCCCACGGTAAGTTTTTCCCAAGCTACTTACAAAGTCCAGGAAAGTTCCACAAGAGTCTTTCAAGAAATTACTCTCACTCGCACTGGGACTGCGGAGGAGCTAAACAAAATTTCCAGGGCGTACATACAACCTGTTACTGGTGGTTCAGCGACTTTGGGAACAGATTGGAAGTTTGGCTCCAGTTACTCTGGTCAAGTCACCTTTAACCCAGGTGAAAATACTAAAACTTTCACAATTGAAATCTTACCGGATAGTCAAGCTGAGGGAACAGAAGAAATCGCGTTTCGGATTGCTAGTGCGGATAATGCCAATATTGGTACTCAAAGCTCTACCAACTTGCAAATTTTGGATAAAGTTTTCACCAACGAACTCGCCGATCTGAAGATACCTGGTTTTGTCGGCCCTAATGCTTGGGGAGACTTCGACAATGACGGCGATTTGGATCTTTTGGTGATGGAAGGAGGTAGTTTAAACTCATTTTCTTTTCCCCGATCGCAATACATCCCGAAAGTGTACAGCAACGAAAACGGTACCTTTAAACCAATTGATATAGGGCTGCCTCCCGTTTATGGAGGTGTGATTCAGGAAAATGGGAAGAATCATGATGCCAAGCCTTCTGCTACGTGGGGAGACAGCGACAATGATGGCGACCTCGATATCTTGCTCATAGGTGTAACACAAGAAACCAACTCCTCTGGTACGCCGAGCTACATCCCCAGAACCACACTGTACGCGAATCCAAAGATTGAGAACAATCCACTCGCTAACGCAACCGGGGGCACCACTAAATTTCTTGCAGCGGCAAAGCTGCCTGGTATGTTCAACGGTTCCGCAGATTGGGGAGACTACAACAACGATGGCAGAAAGGATCTCGTACTCACAGGTGACACGAGTTCAGGATACATCGCCAAAGTGTTCCGCAACGAACGCCTTGGTTTTAACGACGGCATTATTGGTAACGACGGCAGTAGCTTTGAGGAGGAAACTGGAGTCAACTTGCCCGGTGTTAGTGGCAATGCGGCCTGGGGAGACTACGACAACGATGGCAAAATCGATATCTTGCTGGCAGGCAACACCGGTTTAAAAAACAACAACGGTGTAGCAATTTACGTCGCAAAATTGTATCGCAACACTGGCAACGGCTTTACCGAAGAGAGCAACCCACTTCTGCCAAATCAAATCCCCGGCTACCCTATTGATTACGGTGCATTCGGAGACTCCAACAACGATGGCAAACTAGATATCTTGCTAACAGGTGGAAAGGTTGGGTTGTCGCCCTTTAGCTTTACCACAGTGCTCCAGAGCGAATGGAATACTACTACGTTTAAGGAACGTTGGATTCCATCGGGGCCTGGTACTGAGTTCGGTGCTTGGGGAGACTACGACAACGATGGCAAGCTGGATATCCTGCTAAATGAATGGGAAAATTTGGGTGGCATCGCCAAAGTTTACCAACAAGATAAAAATCGCGAAGATAAGTATGGCGATTTTACATCCATCACCAATACAGGGCTGCCTAATAATGTTTCGAGCCAGACTTCTTGGGGAGACTACGACGAGGACGGCAGGCTAGATATTGCACTCACGATAAGAGATGATTCATCTTTTCCGGGTGGGAACTTTGTCAAAATCTACCGCAACAATACCCCTGATGCGAACACACCACCCTCTGCACCTCAACCTCAATTTTTACAGTCTACTAATACTTCAGAAGGAGTTTTATTAAGTTGGCGCCCAGCAGAGAGTAGTACCTCGATCGACTCTAAAACTCCCGATCTGGGTTTAAGCTACAATCTGAAAGTTTGGGCTACTCCTACTCCCAACGCTGGTGATCAGCCCCCCATTACAGAGTACATTGTTGGCCCCATGTCCGGTGATGACGGAACTCGGCAAGTAGTGCAGTTGGGGAATGTCAACCAATCCAAGAACAACAACGGGGATTACAGTTTTCTGCTGAAGCCAGATTACTTAATCCCGGCCCCGCCTTACGATCCTAATTATTTTTACAACCCACAAACTTATGAATGGAGTGTACAGGCGATCGATAGTGCTCGGGCTGGTTCACCGTTTGTCAAAGGACCAACTTTTACAGCTCCCGATATCAAGCCAACGCTTACTATCAGCGCTACAGATCCCAATGCGGCGGAAACAATCCCTGCAACCGAAGAACCCAATCCTGGAAAATTCACTATTACCCGTACTGGTGGCAGCCTAGATAAGCCACAGACAGTCCGATTGAAGATCGATTATCTATACGACGAGCTGAGCTACACTCCCCTACCAGGTGCTGCTATACCCGGTATAGATTACGAATTGGTTTCCGAGTCCGAACCCAATCGACCGTACAATCAGTCCCGCAGTGAGGTCATCATTCCAGCCGGTAAACGCAGCGTCAATATGGTTGTCAATGTCCGCGATGACAGGTTAGTAGAAGGCGATGAGAAAGTAGTCATCACTTTAGATTCTGACTACTCCCAAAAAGTAGGCGAGCCCTCTACTGCTACTGTGACGATCGCGGACAACGACCCCAACAACCCGCCTGAAGAGAAGATTAAGCTCAGCTCTAATGTTAATGATGCTGACGCAAACATCAAAGATGTCTACATTGACCCGGACGGTCAAAAACTCACTTACCAACTCACTCCGGTTAATTTCGATGGCACTCCTTTACCCACTGGCGATGCTTTACCGAGTTGGCTCGATTTCTCTTTCGACTCAGACAATAACACTATCAAATTCAGTCAGAAACCGAACGAGAACCCACCAGATGGATCGGGGAGTTACTATTTTCGATTAACAGCGACAGATCCTTTAGGTGCTAGTGCATCACAAGTATTTTCCATCTATGTCAATCCCTATGGTTGGCTCATTGACGGCTACATCTCCGGCGCAACTTTGTTCCTCGATGCCAACAAAAACGGCATCAAAGATACCAACGAACCATCCACCACAACTAACAGCAGCGGTGAGTTTAATCTCAACATCCCCTTCGAGACATTCGACACCAACAAAAACGGAGAAATCGACCCATCAGAAGGCAATCTAGTAGCCACCGGAGGCACTGACACCGCCACCGGATTACCCCTAGAAACACCAGTCACCGCACCCCCAGATGCGAGTGTAGTCACCCTCCTAACCAGCTTAATCGCCGACTTAATCGACAAAGGAATTGAACCTGAAGAAGCCCAATCTTTAGTCAAAGCCGCCCTTTCTCTCCCCGCTGATGTTGACTTAACTAGCTTCGATCCCATAGAAGCTACTAACAACAACATACCGGGCGGAGTCCAAGTCTTATCCGAAATGGTGAAAGTCCAAAACTTCATCACCCAAACCAGCGCTTTGATTGACGGTGCATCCAGTGCAGTCAATACCGATATTGTCAAAGCTGTTGTCAGTTCAATTACCAATCAAATTCAATCCGGTACAGTCTTAAACCTCAGCAATGCCGCAGCTTTAGAACCAATCATTCAGCAAGCTGCCGCCAAAATCCAGCAAATAGACCCCAGTTTGAACAGTCAACAAGTCAGCCAAATTACATCGCAATCCGCGACAGTAATGGCAACAGCCAATCAACGCATTGATAGCGCTGTCTCCAACCCAACAGCAACATCAATTCCTGAATCACTTGCCCGCCTCCAACAAGTAGCCTTGGGCCCAACAACTCAAGACTTCAAAGCAGTTGGTACGGGAAATAAACCAATTTCCCAGCTAGTTGCTGACAATACTGGTACTGCTTTAGATAGCCGAATTGAAGCTGTAGTATTGCCTGTTGGGATTGCAACTCCTGTTGTCAGCGGCGATGCTGATTTGGGCAGCAATTCCCCGGATGCAATTCTCGGTACTAATGGCGACGATATCCTGACTGGCGACAGCGCGAATAATGTCTTGATGGGGATGAGGGGCAATGATTCCATTGACGGAAATCTGGGGAATGACACTATTTTCGGTGGCAAAGGTAGCGATACAATCCTGGGAAGTAGCGGTGATGATGCCTTATTTGGCAACCGCGGTGCTGACATTGTGAACGGCGATGATGGTAATGATATTCTTTACGGAGGTAAGGGAGATGATTTGCTGACGGGCGGTTTAGGACTTGATAGTTTGATAGGAGGAATGGGAGTAGATAAGTTCTTACTCTCTACGAATTCCGGTACTGATACGATTACTGATTTTGAAGTCGGTAAGGACTTGTTAGTATTGGGTAACGGGTTGAGTTTCTCGCAATTGGCAATTGCTGAAGATAGCGGTTCGACATTAATCCGGTTTGCACAAACAGGGGAGATTTTAGCTTTTTTGACCGGAGTTTCGGCTAGCAATATTAGTGCCGTTAATTTCGGATTGCTTTGAGATTGGGTAGGGAAGCGGTATTGCCCATTAGTGTCAACTTAAGCTTTTAGTCCGTTAGTCTTCTCGCTCATCCGTCAGTCCGCCAGGGGTTGAAACCCCTGTCTAATAGCTAAAGTCCTCGCTATGAGGACTAATGAGTTCTTCAGTCCTCATAGCGAGGACTTTAGCTTTGAGACAGGGAATTCATTCCCTGTCGGACTATCGGTTTTACCTTAAGTTGACACCAATTGGGCTGTTGCCGTGTCCTCAATTGGCGTGTTCTCGATCCTTATATCCGATCGCCCAATCGGGCAATTTCATCATCCAATCCGGTTGATTTGACCCGTTACCCGAAATCAGGATACGGCAGTGGCGTGTCCCTACAATCGATCGCGTGATGCTTACATCCGAGCGAGGAAATTGATTATTTTGGGGTAGGGAAACGGCAATGGCGTGTTCTGCGTTGCCTTCAATCCGCGCAGGCGGATTTTGTCTGTGTAGACGCGGTTTCAACCGCCGAATAATCAACGGGATAAAACCCGATTTAACCTAACTTTTCACATCAGCATCGCTGATATCGCATTCCCGGCAACTGCGAAACTAATCCCAACAATTCCAACTGCAAAAGTATACTAGAAACTGTTCCCGCTTCCAATCCCGCTGCTTCCACAATTGTATCAAAAGAAATCGACCCAGATTCGATCGCACTTAACACCTTAGCCAATTCCGGCTCCAACGGCGGCCCTTGCTTCTCAACCGTCGGATTTGCCGGAAATAGCGACAACTGCTGCGCGTTATCCAATTTTGGCATAGCTCCGAGCATTTCCAACAACCTGTCTTCGCTTAAAAGTCGATCGCTATTCGGCAGAATCGGATGAGCACCTTTACTCAGCAACTCCAAACAACCAAAAGAACGCTCATCATCCAACCTGCCCGTCAAAACATACACATCTCGGCAAAAATCATTCGCTTGATAAGCAGTAATTAAAGCACCCGATTTATGCGGAGCTTCTATCACGATTGTAGCGCGGCTTAAGCCAGCAATTATGCGATTTCGGCGCGGAAAATTAGTTTTATTCGGTTGAGTACCCGCCGGATATTCGCTAATTACCAATCCCTGCTGCAAAATGCGATCGCACAACCTTTCATTTTGTTTGGGATATACAATATCTACTCCCGTCCCCACTACTGCGAAAGTCCTTCCTCCCGCCTCCAAACAGCCTGTATGAGCCTCTGTATCAATGCCTGCAGCCAATCCCGAAACAACCGTAAAACCGCTTCCAGCCAAAGCCGTACTAATTTTGCGAGTCCACCTTCTGCCGTATTCCGAAGGGCTGCGAGTGCCAACCATTGCCACCGTCGGCGTAATTCCTTGATTCTCTTTTACATCAACTAAACCGCGATAATACAACACTGGTGGCGGATTGGGAATTTCCAATAATAAGCGGGGATAATCTGGATCTGCGGGCGTCCAGAAACATGGATTTTTTATAAGATGTTTTTCGATAAATTCTTCGGGATTGAGTTTGGTTCGTTCTTGCACAATGGTTTCAATTATCTGCTTGCCAAACCCTTCAATTCGCATTAAATCTACTGATTTTGCCGTCCAAGCTTCTGCCAAACTATTGAAATTTTGGTGCAATCTTTGCAACAAAATCGGCCCGATACCGTTAATTTGCGACCATGCCAACCAGTAAGCGCGTTCTTCTAGCAACGAGTTGCCCTCAACTTATCTGAGAATAATTTTATCATTTTTGGTTGAATATAGTAGGGAAACGGCACTGCCGTATCCTGTATTTCTTGGGTATAGAAACGGCACTGCCCTGTCCTGTATTTCCACAGGGAATCGGGTAGAAAATGGCACTTCCCTGTCCTGTATTTTCACAGATGTAAAACTGCTATATAAATATTTTTTTACGAACCGGGAAGGCGCTAAAAACGCGAAGGGAATTAAGAGGGAGGTTGACAATTATTGGCTAAGCTTTCCAATCTACGAAACGGGCGTAAATATAAGCAATAATTTCTCCGACTACTGTGCGAAAACCTTCGCTAGATTTCCACCATTCTTGTGGGTTGTAATCTTGCGGTTCCGCCGCTATAATGCCGACTTTAATCTCAGGATTCAGCACTTCTTTAAATACAATCCAACTTCTGCGGGCGTGAGGGCCAAAGGAATAAAGATTAATTGAGTTAACTTTTAAATCTGAAGTAGAAAACCAATCGCGAAGTGCGATCGCCGAAGCAGCAGTGCGGTGTTTGACAACACTCGCTGCCGGTACTGCTACTACTTTGTTTTTATCAAATCCTAGCACAATACAAGTCGCGGCAGTTAGTGCGGCATAATTTTTATATTCAGCGAGATAGAAGCCTTTACTTAACGGAACTCCTGTGGTAATTAATTGGCTGTACTCGCCTTTTTTGAATTCAGCGATCGCACTTTCGATCGCATAATCCGGCAACCAGCCTTCGACAACCAATATATCTGCTTTAATCGGCGCATTCACCGCCAAAAATGGATGGAGACTTGTAATAATTAAGAGCATTAAAATTATCAATCCCGTGCTTGCAATTACCCAACCTTCCCTGGTAACTGCCCACATTTCTCGACGACGGATTAGACGAATTCTCATTTTAACTCGATCTAGATGTTTTCGGGTATGGAGGCAGATTCGGCGAGACTGGGCAAGAGGGAAATAGTAGGAAAGTGATAGAATTTCCCTATTCCCAATGCCCCATTCCCAATGCCCCATTCCCAAATTATTGGTGTTTCAGGTACTCAAAAACGCTTTTATCCCCGATATCCTGCGGCATTGGTTGAAAAAACTTGCGTACAGCAAAGATGATAAACAAAATAGCCCAAATTCCTAGCAAAAATTGTTCGTTTTCTGCTGACAAAAAGCCGAAAATATGTCCTAAAATTAAGAAAGGAACTCCCGGAGTCAAAAACTTTGTTTCGAGGCGATTAAAGCAGAAAGCTTCCTTAAAATAAATGCCATTTAAGGCGGCAAAAGTAAAGCCAATTCCCCACAACGTCGCGGGATGTTCGTACACTGCTAAAGCTAGAGGTTGGCTGCTTTGTAGGGCGACAAACAATGCTGCCGCGCCGCCGATCGCCCAAAACACCTGTAGTGTTCGGTGCAGCGCAATCATGTAAATGTGAATAGTTGCTAAGCTGACGCCTAAAGCTATCCAAAAACAAGCAAAAATAGGCGTTACAGCTTGGATTGCCATCGGGTTGTCGCCCTGTTGCAGCACCAGAGTAGTGCCGATCGCAAAACACAGCGCCGCCACCCCCAATCCAGCGCGGTAAATCAACACTCCCGCGCGATCGTTTTGAGTAATCGTAAATTCGCCGAATTGTCCTTGATAGACTGGCGATTGATCAGGCGATTTCAGTAGTTGCATTGCAGCTTCCTCCTATCAGACACGAATGTACTTCTGCCAAGATATACTTTATTGATAAACCGAGCCAGCGAGACCGAGCGATGCCTAAAGTTAACAAGCCTAAACTTAACCAGCCTAAAGTTAACAAGTCTAAAGTTAACAAGCCTAAAGTGGACGATCGCCCAGATCGAAGCAACTCTCTTCCTTCACAATCCGAACTTCCTCCAGTTCAGCTTGATGAAACCATTGTAGCAGGCAGAAGACCCAAACCGATAAACGACTTTCAGCGCCTGCTGGAGGAATTATCCGAATTGAGAGCGGGGTTCGATCCAGAAATTTTAGCGCATCTCGATGAAAATATGCCATTTAACACCAAGCAATTTGAAACTAAAATTAGCCAAATTTTGGGATCGAAAACTATTGATTTCAGCCTCAAAAATTCAGTCAAATATCTAGAGTACATCAAGCAAAACATTCAACTCCCGTGCCACGTTACCGGCATAGAAGAGTTTGAATGGGAAGAAGAATATACAATGGGTTCGGGCAACAAAAAAGAATATGCACGGCTCAAAAAAACTCAACCTTCTTATACTGATAGATTCACAATTAATCGGTTGGAGGATTTGGTGGTTCAGGAAGAAGGCATATTTGTAGAAGTGCAGCGCGTCGGCGATCGCCAAAAGTTTATGTTGCCTTTATCAGAGTTAGAATCAGTTGATGTAATCTCCCGCAACAATCAGTTATTAGATGATTATGCCGTGTGGTTTCTCAATTATTAAGGAAGAGGGGAAGAGTGGGGGAGTGGGGGATGGGGAGAGTGGGGGATGGGAAAAATCTTCCTTCTTCCTTCTGCCTTCTTCCTTCTGCCTTCTTCCTTCTGCCTTCTTCCTCCTTCCTTCCTTCTTAATTAAATGGAAGCTGGCAAGTGCGATCGCGAAACCAAAGCCAAAGCTTCAACCAAACTGCGAACAGCCGCAATCATCGCCACTTCGCTATTAAGTTGGCTGACAGCAGAACCGACACCAATACCAGCAGCGCCGGCTCCAATAGCGAGGGGTGCGGTGACGCTGGAGATACCGGAAGCGCAGAGTACGGGGACGGATACGGCCCGGGAAATTTCAAAGGCTGCTGCTAAAGTAGGCGCTGCTTTTTCAATTAATCCCAATGTGCCGGCGTGAATTGGTTGAGCGCTGGTGCCGCCTTCAGTTTGGATGATATTAGCCCCAGCTTTGACTAATTCTGTTGCTAACTGCACTTGTTTGTCGAGTGCCAAAATGTGGGGAACTGTCACAGAAAGAGTGATGTTCCCAAATAGCGATCGAGTTTCGCGAGTCAACTGCAAAACTTCCTCAGCTTCAAAGCGGCGGCCTACTGCGTAGAAAGCATCAAAGTTGCCAATTTCAATCAAATCAGCGCCAGCTTCTACCGCAGGCACAAACTTTTCCGGTTCTACAGCCGATACACAAATTGGCAAATTTGTCAATTGTTTTGCCATCAATACCAAATCTCGATCGGCAGCAATATCGACAAAGGAAGCACCGCCGAGATCCGCTGCTTTGACGACAGCCGCAACCTTCGCGGGATCAAAATTATTTAAACCGCTGATAATTTTCAGGGCGCGACCTTGCTCAAATGCGCGCTGCAATTTAGAATTTACACTCATCGTTAGTTTTCCAACTCAAAAATTTTCTTAGACTCATTTTGACACAAATTAGAATAATTTTTAATTTTTAATTCTTAATTTTTAATTACACCCTTCAAAAAATGCAACTCTACGCAAAATTCCAACTCCTACACAATCAGTCATTCCCAAATCTAAAATCTAAAATCTAAAATCTAAAATCTAAAATCGAATTACTGCGCGGCTGTCGAAATTTGCAAACATCTTTGATAACTTGTGCCCAGCCGTCTGAGAGAGATTCGAGAATGCGATATCCCTTTTGTTTCGCCGCCGTCGCATCGCCCAACACAGCGCTTTGTGTCAACTCTCGCGTCAGCCAAGCAAAAAGCAAATTGCCTTCCGTACTCAGCAAACTGTCGATCGGCAAATTCTTCGGATATTCTGCAACAGCCAGTTGCATTTTCACCTGCGACGGCAAAATAGACAACATCAAACTCGTTTCTGCATCACCAGCGTGAATCCCAAACTCCAACTCCTTCGCACTGAATAACAGTCCAGGACGCAAGCTTCCCAAAAAAAATCGGTTTCTCGTTGTAGCGATGTTTTTGCGTCCTGGACTGAATAATTCAGCAGCAACATTCGGAACCCCCCAAACAAACAGCGAAAAAACAGAGAAATCCTGATATTTGCGATGAATGTCACGCGCCGCCATTTTCATTACCTGCGGCTG
This sequence comes from Microcoleus sp. F8-C3, assembly GCA_036704825.1. Lineage (GTDB taxonomy): Bacteria > Cyanobacteriota > Cyanobacteriia > Cyanobacteriales > Microcoleaceae > Microcoleus. Next base: position 17,020 of record JAUBSN010000058.1, read on the forward strand.
TCCGCCGTGGCAATTCATTAACACTAACTTCCGCAATCAAGCATGGTAAATACTGTCTGCCATTTCCCCGATTACTGCTGAAAGCGTCCGATCGCCGAGCATAATTGTACCGGGGAAATGGCAGTGTTCGTTCGACTTGCCAGACTGCAAAGGCGACAAAGCCTAAGCGGGAATATTTGCATCTAACTTTGCCAGCGCTTTGCCTGTCACCGCCGCCCCGGGACATCTATAGCGCTTCTCATAAAGATCGGGTATTTACTAATTAGTTAACAATTCCTCAATCGCCAAATCTCAAATCTCAAATCTCAAATCTCAAATCTAAACTTGTACCTCATCTTTCAGAAAAAGGCTATACAATTAAAGGTTAATGTGGCCGTGCTGTTCGACCGCACCTAGCGACTGAACTATCGCAGTATTTTCCCAAGCCAGCACAGGCGGAATTTCTGTGCGAGTTAGATATGGAAAAAAGCGCAATTTTAGAATAAAATTGTGCATAAGGTGGCGACAAGAGTAAAGGCAACAAAGGCAATCAACTAGCCTGAAAACAAAAAAGTAATTACCAAGAGAGATAACTAATTATGTTTCTCGGTAGATGCTATAATTTATAGCAAATGCTTGAAGAGGGCGCTGATATACGATCGCCAGCTCAGACCGAAAGACATAGAGACGACTAATAGATGGAAGCTTGGCACACCCCACAAACTAATTTAACTGATATTCCGATCGCCGATGAACTGTCGCGCCGCACCCCCCGAGCGCACGATCCAAAAGCAGAAAACCGAGCGCTGCAAACACTGGCCAGACAATTGGCAACCTCACCCCACAGGCTGCTCAAAACACTGGTGGCGATCGCTAAAGATTTGTGCGGCGCAGGCAGTGCCGGAGTCTGTTTGCTGGAAGAAAATGCAGCTTCCGAACAAATCTTTCAGTGGGAAGCCTTGGCGGGAGCGTGGGAAGCAGCAGAACATAGAAACACACCCCGCAAATTGCGTTTGTCAGGAACCTGGTTCGACCGCCAAACTCCCCAGCTTTACTTCAGTCCAGAACAATACTTTACCGACTTGCAGCAGCTAGAATGGCCTGTCGCCGAAGCGTTAGTCGTGCCGCTGCCAGCAGAAAATCAACCGCTGGGGGCAATATGGATTGTATCTCACGATGCCGACCGCCAATTCGATGCCGAAGACTTGCAGATCGCGATCTCCCTAGCAGACTTTGCCGTTGCCGCCGTACAAATCGATCGCGCCAATCGAACCAAAGAAGCTTTGCGACAAAGCGAAGAACGCTGGCAGCTAGCCTGTGCCGGCAACAACGACGGCATTTGGGATCTCAACCTGCAAACCAATTGCCAGATTTGGAGCGATCGCGGTTTAGAGATTTTGGAACGCAGTCCCGAAGAAGTCAAGGACTCGGGCCAATTTTTGAGCTGCATTCATCCCGATGATGTGGAGATAATGCAAAGCAATTGGCAGCAGCACTTGCATCGAGAAACCTCACATTACTCCTGCGAGTACCGCATCCGCTGTCGGGACGGGCGCTACAAATGGGTTTTAGCCAGAGGGCGAGCAATTTGGGACGAATCAGGCAATCCCGTGCGGGCCGTAGGTACCCTCACAGATATCACCGATCGCAAACAAACTGAAATTGCCTTAAAACAAAGCGAAGAACGTTTGAGCATCGCCATCGAAGGATCGGGCATGGCAACCTGGGATTTAGACGTGCGAACAAATCGAGTAATTTGGTCGGCGACCCATTTCAGCATTTTCGGCTGCGAACAGACACCGGGCGGCGAAACAACCCTTGCTGCGTGGCAAAACTGCCTGCATCCAGATGACTTCAAGCAAGTCCTGCAGGCAGTAGAAACAGCTCGGCAAACCCGATCGCTCTACTCCCCCGAATACCGGATCGTCCGGGCAGACAGCAGAGAAATCCGCTGGGTGAGCGCCTTCGGGCGCTATCTATACGGCGCAGCAGGCGAAGCAGTACGGTCGATCGGAGTATTATTTGATACTACAGATCGCAAAAACGCCGAACTCGCGCTGCAACAGAGCGAGCAAACCGTGCGCCGTCAACTTCTAGAGATAGAGTCGCTCTACCAAACAAGTCCCGTGGGTTTGGCAGTTTTAGACACAGATTTGCGGTACGTGCGGCTCAACCAGCGGTTAGCCCAAATCAACGGCTTGTCCGTGGAAACGCACATCGGTCGGACGGTGCGCGAAATATTCCCCGGCTTGGCAGACACCGCCGAAGCTGTGTTCCGCAGCCTTCAAGACACCGGAGAACCGATGCAAAATTGTGAAATCAGCGGTGAAACCAAAGCTCAACCCGGTGTTGTACGCACTTGGCTCGTGAATTGGTGGGCGCTCAAAGACACGGGCGGGGAGATTGTCGGGATGAATGTCGCGGTACAGGAAATTACCGATCGCAAAATGGCCGAACTCGCCTTGCAAGAAAGCAACAACCGCTTTCAGTTAGCTGCAAGGGCGATCGACGGCATGGTGTTTGAGTGGGATTTGGCAGCAAACTCAGTTTACCGTTCCGAGGGACTGTACTCCCTCGTCGGTGTCCGCCCAGAGGATGCACCGGCAACACCAGAGTGGTGGAGAGAACGCATCCATCCCGTCGATGGGGCGCGCATCCAAGCTGGGGCGGACTCAATCTTAAGTGCCGATCGCTACGAAGTCGAGTACCGAGTCCGGCACGAAGACGGGCGCTGGATCGATGTTTGGGAACGCGGCTGTTCGATCCGCAACCAGCAAGGTGAAGTGACCAAAGTTGTCGGCTTCACAACCGACATTACCAAGCACAAACAAACAGAAGCAGCGCTGCGCGATCGCGAAACCCACCTGCAGTTGATACTCGACAGCGCCAAAGACTACGCCATCTTCACCACCGACACCGACGGATACGTTACCAGTTGGAACGCAGGCGCCCAGAGATTGCTGGGCTATACCGAAGCCCAAATCGTCGGGCAGGACGGACGCATCATCTTCACCCCAGAAGACTCTGCTGCCAGAAAGCCGGAAGCAGAAATGCACAGCGCCCTGACTCGGGGAAAGGCAGAAAACGAGCGCTGGCACGTCCGCAAAGACGGCAGCCGCTTTTGGGGCAGCGGGCTGGTGATGCCCCTGCGCGACGCAGCCGGCGAGGTGCAAGGTTTGCTGAAAATTATGCAGGACAAAACCGAGCGCCGGCAAATAGAAGAAGCACTGCGGCAAAGCGAAAATCTCTACCGCACCCTCGCCGATAGCGTCCCGGAATTAATGTGGATCAACACTGCCGACGGCAGGTTAGAGTTTTGCAACCAACACTGGAAAACCTATACGGGCATCAGGCCAGAATTGCCGCTGGCTGCGCCGGTGCTGCACTTATTTCATCCTGACGATCTGCCAGCAGTTGTCGCCACGCGTACCAAGGCGATTGCAGCAGGGGAAGCCTACGAATTCGAGTGTCGGGTACGCAGGTTTGATGGTACTTACCGCTGGCATTTAGCGCGACTTGTTCCCGTCAAAGACAGGGGGGGACAGGTGGTGCAATGGGCGGGGATAGGGATTGATATTGACGATCGCAAACGAGCCGAAGAAAGCTTAGCAGAAAGCGACCGCCGCTTCCGCTTTCTGGCTGAGTCGCTGCCCCACCTGATTTGGAACGTAGACTCCGCCGGAGAAATTCGTTTTACCAATCAACAAAAATGGTTGGAATATCTGGGAATGTCTTACGAGGAAGCCGTTCACAACAATTGGGAGTCCCTGGTGCCGCCGTCGGATTTGGCAGAAGCTTTTGCCCGCTGGCAAGAATGTCAAATCACCGGAGAAGTTTATCAAGTTGAGCTGCGCCTGCGGCGGGCAGCAGACCAAATGGAACGCTGGCATTTGTCCCGCGCCGTGCCAATTCGCGGCGCCAGGGGCCAGATTGTCGAGTGGATCGGCACGAATACCGATATTCACGATCGCAAAAGGGCCCAACTCAACGAGCAGTTTCTCTCCGAGATCGAAGTCCGCTTGCGGCAGCGCTCTAACCCCGCAGAAATGATGTGGGAAGCGATGAAGAGTCTGGGAGAATATTTAAAGGCCGATCGCTGCATCTGGCACGAAATCGATTTAGAAGCCGATCGGGCAATTGTCCGGCAAGACTGGCACCTGTCCGACCTTGCCAGCGCCGCTGGCACCCATCAAATCTCTGACTTTAAGACCCCAGAACTGAAAGCTCTCTCTATGGCAGGTCAAACACTTGTCATCTCAGATATCGCTAATTTCCCCCATACAGCGCATTTATTCGATAACTACGGTGCCGTGTCCATTCGCGCTTTGGTCGATGTTCCCTGCCTTCAGGAAGGGCGCTGGGTGGCTCTTTTGGTGGTGACATCAAAGGCGGTTCGGCACTGGCGGCCCGATGAAGTTTGGCTGATGCAAGAAGTGGTGGCTCGCCTGTGGACGGTGATCCTGCACGCGCGAGCCCTGCACGAACTCCACGAAAGCGAGGCTCGGTTCCGCGCTCTAGCTGACAACATCGCTCAGTTGGCATGGATGACAGATGCCACAGGCTGGATTTTCTGGTACAACCAGCGCTGGTTTGACTACACGGGGACAACCCTAGAGGAAATGCAGGGCTGGGGCTGGCAGCAGGTGCACCACCCGGAACACGTCGATCGGGTTGTCGAAAAATTTAGGCGCTGCACAGAAACAGGCGAACTCTGGGAAGATACTTTCCCTTTGCGCGGCAAAGACGGATCGTACCGCTGGTTTCTCTCCCGCGCCGTGCCGATTCGCGACGGTGGAGGCAAGGTGCTGCGCTGGTGCGGCACCAACACTGACATTACCGATCGCAAACTTGCCGCAGCGGAACGGGAACGCCTTCTGGCGCGGGAAAAGGCCGCGCGGGAAGAGGCAGAACAGGCTAACCGCGTCAAAGACGAATTTTTGGCTGTTTTGTCCCACGAATTGCGGACTCCCTTAAACCCGATTGTGGGCTGGACGAAGCTGCTGCGATCGAACGTTCTGACACCGGAAAAGCAGCGTTACGCCTTAGAGACGATCGAGCGCAACGCCAAACTCCAAACCCAGCTTATCGAAGATTTGCTCGACGTGTCGGGCATTTTGCAAGGCAAGGTCAGCTTGAATATTGCACCTGTGGATTTAGCCGGGGTCATCGGCGCTGCCATTGAAACAGTGCGTCTGGCGGCCCAAGTCAAATCGATTCAAATTAGCACTCAATTTGCACCGAATCTCGGCCCGGTGTTGGGGGATGCGGGGAGACTTCAGCAGGTAGTCTGGAATTTGCTGTCAAATGCCGTCAAGTTCACCCCGGCAGGAGGCAACATCCAAGTCGTTCTCGATCGGGCGGACACCTTGGCCCAAATTACTGTAACTGATACGGGAAAAGGTATCGAACCAGATTTTCTGCCCTATGTATTCGACTACTTCCGCCAAGCTGACAGCACGATGACGCGCAAGTTTGGCGGATTGGGTTTAGGATTGGCGATCGTCCGCCATCTCGTCGAACTCCACGGCGGCACGGTGAAATCCGACAGTCCCGGCGAAGGCCAAGGCGCAACCTTGACCGTCTCGATACCCCTCATGCCCGTGCAACCTCACAGAAGTCCTGCGCCAACTGCACCGCCGGAACAATCCTTCAATTTGAGCGGTATCAGGGTGTTAGCGGTGGATGATGATGCCGATGCGCGAGATTTGGTGGTTTTTCTGCTTGAGAATTCTGGGGCAAGTGTTACAGCAGTTGCTAACGCGGCCGATGCCTTGGCGGTTTTAACTCAGTCTGTGCCAGACCTGCTGTTGAGCGATATTGGAATGCCCGACACCAACGGTTATCTGTTCCTGCAGCAGGTTCGGGCTCTGCCGCCCGACCGAGGGGGACTGGTTCCGGCGATCGCCCTCACCGCTTATGCTGGAGAAATTGACTATCAGCAGGCCCTGGCTGCGGGGTTCCAGCGCCACATTGCTAAGCCTTTAGATCCCGATAAGTTGGTGCAGGCGATTTGGGAGGTACTCGCTCGAGCGGGCCCAAACATTGTTTAAGGTCTTTTTGTGTCGGAAAAGTCTTTATTTAACGAACTGCGAAGACGCAAAGAACGCCAAGGAAGAAGGGAAGAAGAAAGGAATATGTAATATTATTTTCGTTTGACTTGGACTTGTATGATGTTAAATTTTGTAGGGGCAGGTTTGCCAACAATAATTGCCCATAATCTAAAATAGAATAAACCCGCCCCGCCCGCGACAATTCCGATGCTACCGGATTTGATATAAGTAATCTTAAGTCTGGTTATGTCTGATTAGACATCTCCCATAATTTTGGAACAAGCATCCTGCAGGTTCAAAACTGGCTTTTCACTCCTATGTCTCTTGATTTTGAGGGTGCTATTGTCGTTCGACGATCGCGCATCATATCAAACAAAAAAACCTCACAGATGGAGGTTTTTTGATGATTGTTGGTACTCGTCGGACAGGTTAAAACATCCCGTCCCTGCATCGTGCCCACAGCCCTAAGACTCGATTATTAGCGGTAGTCGGTGCGAACGGCAGGGTCGCGGTCGCCAGTTGTAGCGGTATAGCGGACATTTTCTTCGCGTTTGCGGGGAATCAATCCCAACAAACCAGACAAGCCTAGCAATCCCAACCATCCCCAATCAAAATCGCGATCTGTTTCTGTATTGTAGACATCTGAGCGAGGAGTGGTGGTGGTGGTGGTGCTGTTAGTACCGCCAGTTGTATCTGTCTGAGCAGAAGCAGGCAGATGAGCTGGTGCGATGGCTAAACCAGCAGCTATAATACCTGCACCGATTGCTTTGGATAAATCAGAACGTTTCATAATTCAAATGCTCTCTGTTGGCAAAAATCTTTAACTATCATCACTATATCGATCGGCTTTTAAAGTTAAATCCACCTCTAGCAGTAAACATTGCTAAGTTCCACGTATTACTACAGATTGATATCAAATTTTTAGCAGGCGCTCGAAATTTAAAATTGCTCGCGGAGGTACTCCGGCAATAGAAATCGCGGGTCTGACACCTCACTCGGTTGTCAGGCACGAAGCACTCTCGACAGCAGAGCAGGTGTTGTTGACAAAAAACGGTAAACTCAGATATTGCACGGACAACAGTTGGAACTCGATCGACGGAGATAAAAACTTTTGGGAATAGAGCTACGCAGCTACGTATTTCTAGACAATTTGCAGCCCCAGCACGCAGCATACATCGGTACAGTCGCCGCCGGATTCTTGCCGCTGCCGGGGGATGCGTCGCTGTGGATAGAAATCTCGCCCGGTATCGAAATTAACCGAATTACCGATGTCGCCCTCAAATCTGCCTCGGTGCGTCCGGGAGTGCAGGTAGTCGAACGCTTGTACGGACTTCTGGAAGTACACTCGAGCCAGCAGGGGGAAACGCGGGCCGCAGGTAAAGCAATTCTAGAATTCATCGGAGTCCGCAGAGAAGAATGTATCAAACCGCGAGTGATTTCCAGTCAAATTATTCGCAATATTGACGCCCACCAAACACAATTAATCAACCGCACCCGCCGCGGACAGTTGCTGCTGGCGGGACAAACGCTTTACGTCTTAGAAGTAGAACCGGCGGCCTATGCAGCGCTGGCGGCCAATCAAGCAGAAAAAGGCGCATCAATTAACATCTTAGAGGTTCAGGCTGTCGGTAGTTTCGGACGGCTTTACCTCGGCGGCGCAGAACGAGATATTATAGCAGGTTCCCAGGCAGCAATTGCGGCGGTGGAAAGCGTGGCTGGTAGGGAAAATCCAGCAATTTTTGGTCGCAAGGAATAGCCGTTAAAGGAGATGTAATTATGGCAAACAAACAGCATTTAGCGCTCCTGAAAAAAGGTGCAGTTAGTTGGATTGAGTGGAGAAATCTCAACCCGAATCTAGAACCGGATCTCAGCGAAGCTAATCTCGCACGAGCAAATCTCAGAGGAGCGCATCTTTGGCGGTCGAACCTTTGTAAAGCCGACTTGTTTAAGGCTAAATTAATTGCGGCTAACTTCGCCGAATCTAACCTCAGTTTAGCAAATCTTTTCGGAGCGCAACTGTTAGAAACTAATTTGATTAAAGCTAACTTAACTGGCACAAACCTCCAAGCGGCTGACCTCAGAGGAGCTGATTTGAGCGGTGCTAATTTAATTGGGGCGGACATTAGCGGTGCCAATCTCCAACAAACTGATTTAGGAGATGCGAATTTAATCGGTGCGGTGATGTTTCGAGTTAATGCGATGGGTGCAAACTTCAACTTTGCTAATCTCAGTCAAGCCAATCTCCCTCAAGCCGAATTGATTGAAGCACATTGTTATGCAGCGAATTTCTCTAAAGCTAATCTCGGAGAAGCTCACTTCACTGGGGCATATCTTTTCAGGGCAAATCTCAGTTTTGCAGAGTTGAGCGCTGCCGATTTTCGGTGGGCAAACCTCGGCAAAGCTGATTTGAGAGGAGCGAATTTGACCGGGGCAAATCTCAGAGGAGCGAACTTGGCGGGAGCTAATCTGGGCGAAGCTCTTTTGAAAAGAACAATCATGCCTGACGGCAGCATTGTTGCATAAATATTGGATAATATTTATTCCTGTAAAATAACCGCGATCGTGAAAAAAGCCAGTTGCGCGTTTACCGAAAGGATTGCCAAAAAGTAAATTTTTGGGGCGGGTTGAGACTTTCTCTCTCATACAAATCCGAGATGAGAGTAAACCCGCCTCGGCTCAAAACTCGCAACTGTCGATCGATTAATTTTTGCGGAATGGCGATACTTGATACAGTCCTCTAACGGGCCCTGGATCGGTCGGTGAATCTTGCTGCTGTGTTGGAAGTGTAAACTGATCTTGGAGCCCGGCGGGAGTGGGGAAACAGCCGCTGGGTTGAGGTGCTAGCTGGCAAGCTGCAGGCAGTGCCATGACTGAGGCATCGAAGGGATTAACTGCATCCGGGACGCGGAGAATCGGGTCGCTGGAAACTTGTCGCTGCATTATTCGTCGGTAGAGGCCGTTGACGCGGCTGGCATCCCGCTCAATTTCTTTTTCGGGAAAGGCAACGACGCCGCTGGGGGAACCGATGCCTAAATAGTCCCCTAAGTAACCTTGCAAGCTGACGTTGTGGTACAAGTCTCCTGAAGCTTCAAAGAATTGTCGGTTGAAGTCGTCGGCAATCGGGTGAAATCGCTCTGTTTGTGCTTGAACTGGTTTGACGGATGCCAGTGCGGCAGAGGCGACAGCGAGAATCAACGCGCCGCTAAGGCTTTTTAATTTTTGACTCATATATTTGGGCCTCCTTAATTAATTCCGATTCCAATTTGACACTCCCTGTCCTTTAGGTTAGGGATTCTTAATTCAGCGACTGACCTTAAAATGTTGCGTCCTTTCGGCAATCCTTAAACTTTTCAACCGTGCAATTGCACCTATTGACGAGCTTAACTCACAACCACCCCAGAGGGTCTATCTCCAAAAGCGTACTAGGATACGAACCTAGAGTTCGGGTGTGCCCCACCCTACTTGATTGAAACAAATTATTGATTTTCTGGTGGGTGAGAATGCGTTGATTCCCCAGCTCTGTTTTACAAGGTTTTCGCTACCCTTCTTTTTGCTTTTAAAAAGCTTTCAGGTTCGAGGGTGCCGACTAAAAGCCGCTTCACAACCGCCCACCTTGGGAATTACAACCATGTGTATTCTATCAAAAAGCGTCAAGCGAAGGACGGGATTTTCAACCCAATTTTTTGATAAACTGATTATCGGCGGATTATTTGTGTTTTTTATAGGGTGTGAGTTATGGATGCTGCGGATTTAAAGGTGTTGCGCGATCGACTTCTAGATTTGTTGTGCGAGTTTGCTTATCGCGAAGGCGATTTTGTGCTGTCTTCAGGGCAGAAAAGTTCTTATTACATTAACTGCAAACCGGTGACGCTGCACGCTGAAGGTGCTTTGGCAACTGGACGTTTGCTGTTGTCGATGCTGTCGTCGGACGTGCAAGCTGTGGGCGGTTTGACTTTGGGTGCTGACCCGATTGTAACTGCGGTGAGTGTGGTTTCGGCTTTGGGCGATCGACCTATACCAGCTTTAATTGTCAGAAAGGAGACGAAGGGACACGGGACAATGGCGTACATTGAGGGGCCACTGTTGCCAGAGGGGACGAATGTGGCGGTTTTGGAGGATGTGGTGACGACGGGTAAGTCGGCGATGCAGGCGGTGGAACGGTTGCGGGGTGCGGGTTATAAAGTCGATCGCGTGTTGTCGCTGATAGACAGAGAGCAAGGTGGAGGGGAATTATATCGCGAGGCGGGATTGGATTTTCAAGCCATTTTTACCATTCAGGATCTTAAGGAATGGATTAGTAGCAAGAAATAGCAGTTTGTGTGATTCCCTGCGTTACCAGGTTCTATCTGGTAACCCAGATGTTTTCGCTCTGGCTCATCTTAACAATGGTGCAAGATATCAATCTTAACCAGCCAGTTTAAGGCTATGAAAACCATCAGTTTTATTGACTTATTCTCAGGAATAGGCGGCATGAGATTAGCGTTTGAATCCGCCGCTCGTTCCTTGAATCTGGAAACAGAATGCGTATTAAGCAGCGAAATCAATCCCGACGCTCAATTAGTTTACCAGAAAAACTTTGCCGACACACCTTTAGGCGACATCCGATTAATTGACAAACTGCCTGAACATGAAATTTTACTAGCGGGATTTCCTTGTCAGTCTTTCTCCTATGCTGGCAAAAAAGAGGGCTTTGGAGACACCAGAGGCACCCTATTTTTTGAGATTGCAAGGTTAATTGATACCTTTAAACCTCAAGCATTTATTTTCGAGAACGTGCGGGGGCTTGTCAACCACGACGGCGGCAGAACCCTGGAAACTATTAAGGGCGAAATTAAAAGCCGAGGTTACAGCTTCGATTATTTTTTGCTCAACAGCTCTAACTTTAGTTTACCTCAGAACCGTGTCCGAGTTTACCTAGTAGGAATTTTAAATGCTTCGCCTCAATTTAAGCTAATTTCCGACGTAGGGCCAAAAGATTCGCATTCCTCTAGTCATCAACAGCTATCGTTATTTTCCCCGTTAAGTCAACCTGTCACAGTTGCAGATATTTTGGAAGACAATCCCGATCCAAAATATGATTGTTCGCCAGAATTTGTTAATGCCTTGAAACAAATAGTTAACAATGATTTCAGCCGACTGCACGGTAGGCGGCTAATTGACTATCGCGGTGGCAATTCGATTCATTCTTGGGAACTGGGTTTGCGAGGCGAGTGCAGTTTAGACGAAATTGAATTAATGAATCTTTTTATCTTGAAAAGACGCAATAAAGAATTTGGATCTGACCAAGATGGCAAGCTATTAACTAAAGAGCAAATAGCTACTTTTTTTGCTCATCCCAATCTCGATGAAATGCTGGATTCCTTGGTAACAAAAAAGTACCTGCAACGGAACAACAATCAATACAAACCTGTATCCGGGAACTTTTCCTTTGAAGTCTATAAATTTCTCGATCCGAACAAAATTTCTGTAACAATTGTTGCCAGTGATGCTAATAGATTAGGAGTTTACTATCATAACCGAGTCCGCAGGATTACTCCCCGCGAGGCGGCGCGGTTACAAGGTTTTTCCGATAGTTTTATTCTGCATCCTAATGATGAAAAAGCTTATCATCAACTGGGTAATAGTGTAAGTATTAATGTAGTTGAAGCTGTTGCTCTAGAAGTTATCCAGAATGTTTTGTGCTCTACCAAACAAAAAGTTAGCGCCTGGTGAATTGGGAAGGGTGGGCGGAGTGTTTCCCCTCACCCTAGCAACTAGCTTTGCGCTACAGGTTCCTTAGCTAAAAACTTCTCTAATTCCGTCATTCGATTTTAGATTTTAGATTTTAGATTTTGGATTGACTTGCGCGAGATAAATGCTCTTTCTTGAGGATTTTAGATTTTAGATTTTGGATTGATGCCAGGGATAAATCCGGGGGCTTTTACCATCAAGAAATTCTCGATCAAAGCATCGGCATCAACCTTAGATCGGTGTTTTATTGGCTTGGACTATCAACTATGCCCGCTCTAATTCTATCAAAATCAGCTCGCTCAGCTACTTGGAGGACAAGGGAAAATAAAGTTTTCGGTGCTAAACAAGCGCAAGCTTTCAGGTTCAGAATCTCTACCAATCGGCAGATTTTAGCATAGCGCAATTATAACCTGAGTGAGATATTAACTAGAGAACACTGTTTTAAGATGTTACATGACGCCGCAAGGAGAAGCAGTAATGATTTTACCTGCATCTATTCAAAGGAAATGGAAACTACTGGCAACAGCCTTTATTTGTCCTCTGACACTAATTGGTGTTGGCATTCAGCAACAACCGATTCAAGCACAACAAAATCCATCTAAGACTAATGTTGGTGCTTTGCCAGATGGTATTTACCTGTACGGAGATTCGCCACAGCCCAACCAAGTTCTTCAAAACTACATTGTGTTTCAACGCCAGAACGATCGGGTAGTTGGTGCAATCTACGCGCCGCGATCGGACTTTGCGTGCTTCACTGGTAAAATCCAGGGAAATACACTGTCCGGGAAGGCAATCTCAGCCGGAAAGGTTCAAACAGTTGAAATCAATACTCAGCTAAGCAATCTGCATTCTATTCGCACAATTAGCTCAAACGATCGGCGCATTCTTTCAACGTGCCAACAAACTGCACAAGCTAACATATCGAGGTAAATATTTGATTTAGCTCAAACGCTGCATGAGGTTGGGGGTGCGTTACACTGTGTTAACGCACCCTACGAATTGATACTTTCTCGTTACCAGGCTCTGCCTGGTAATAATATCTAGAGGCTCTGCCTCCATTAAAAAATATATAATTACTGGATTCGTTGGTAAGAAAAAAGTACCTCCAGGGGAAGATCGATATTTTCCTTTTCGGAAACTCCTTTTAATATAACCTTAACTAAGGCGAGCATTGCCGACCCTACTAACTAAACATTATACCAATGGTGAGTAATATTTTGTTAATACTCGGTTGATTGCAGGGACAATATTTGAGGGTGCATGGTGTAGTGCTTGTTGCAGTCTAGATCCGGCAAGATCGCGAAATCCCAAAGTGCTAATTATAGCGCCATCGCGGAGGCAAGCTTGCCAATCACTGGTTTCTTCTGAATAAGCTATTTCTTTTCGGACATAGTAAGCCTCTCCCCAAAAAAGTTGCCCTCCCTGTGCTGAAACGGGAACGACCCGCCCGTCGAAAATTTGTACGTCTTTATGTTTGAATGCTGAGGCTTCTGGTAAACTGCTATAGTGACAAAGATTTGTTAGTCGCCACAGAACGAAGCCTCGCTTACGCAGAAAAGAGTCGATATCGCTGAAAAGAGGCTGACCCAAATAAATAGGGTTAAATTCTACTTCAATTTGTAAAGCGCGTATCGACTGCAAGCAATTTTCAGCGCCCTCTAAAACTCCCAATTCCGATCCTTGAGTATCAAGTTTAAGGAAGTCCACTTCATTGACACCAGTAGACGAAGCCCAGGTATCCAATGTCGTTAAATCAACCTTTGTTTCACCAACCAATTTTGCACAAGCTAGATGAGGCATAGAGCTTGTAAGTGATGAGTCAGGTTTGTATAAAGAACTACAAGCTGGTTCAGCGGTGAGAAAAAGTGGCAGTTTACCCTCGGAATCTGCCAATGCCTTAGCAACAAAATGTACATCAGAAGAGCCTTGATAGGTACTCTTCAATCGCTCGCATTCGGCAGGATCTGGATCGAATCCTATTAAGGTGACATGAGAACCAAAAAGAGACCAAACATCAGCAAATCCCCATCTACAACCAACATCTATAACAACTAAATTTCGTCGCTCAAAATATTCTGCTAACGAACCAACTATCGGGAAAATACCAGCGATAGATGGCTTATTTTCATTAAACATAACTGAGGATGAACCTAAAAGTAACAAGTTAGCACAAATGTAAATTTGCAACAGCTTGACAATTAAGCAAGGTGGGCATTGCCCACCCTACTAATTAATCCAATTAGCTTTGGGCTACAGGTTCTTTAGCCAAAAACTTCTCTAATTCTGTCAAAGCATCGGCATCAACCTTAGTCTGCATCGGACAGAATTTAGGGCCGCACATCGAACAGAATTCAGCAGTTTTGTAGATATCTGCAGGCAAAGTTTCGTCGTGATATTCCTTTGCCCGTTCGGGATCTAATGACAGCTCAAATTGACGGTTCCAATCGAAATTGTAACGCGCTTTCGAGAGTTCGTCGTCGCGATCGCGCGCACCCGGACGCCGCCGCGCAATATCTGCTGCGTGAGCCGCAATTTTGTAAGCAATCAGCCCGTTTCGGACATCCTCAGCATTCGGCAATCCTAAGTGTTCCTTCGGCGTCACGTAACACAGCATTGCAGTACCGTACCAACCAGCCATCGCGGCCCCAATTGCTGAGGTAATGTGGTCGTATCCCGGCGCAATATCTGTCACCAACGGCCCCAAAACATAGAAGGGTGCTTCCGAACATTCCTCCATTTGTTTCTTGACATTAAACTCAATTTGATCCATCGGCACGTGGCCGGGGCCTTCCACCATTACCTGCACGTCATGTTCCCAGGCTTTGCGAGTTAATTTACCCAAAGTTTTTAGTTCAGCTAATTGAGCTTCGTCGGAAGCATCGTGAGTGCAACCGGGGCGCAGAGAATCTCCCAAACTAAACGAAACATCGTATTTTTTGAAGATTTCAATGATGTCTCGGAAGTGAGTGTAGAGGGGATTTTGTTTGTGGTGGTGCAGCATCCACCGCGCCAAAATACCGCCGCCGCGAGAAACAATGCCAGTAATTCTGTTCCTCACCAGTGGCAAATGTTCGATGAGAATTCCGGCGTGAATTGTTTGGTAATCAACACCTTGTTGAGCGTGTTTGTCAATGATGTGAAGAAAGTCATTCGCCGTCAGACTTTCCATATTACCGTGAACGCTTTCTAGAGCTTGGTAAATTGGTACAGTACCGATCGGCACCGGTGAAGCTTTGATAATCGTAGTGCGAATTTCATCCAAATTCCCGCCGCCGGTGGATAAGTCCATCACGGTATCAGCGCCGTATTTAACTGCTAGTTTAAGCTTGTCAACTTCTTCTTCCATATTGGAAGAGTTGGGAGATGCACCGATATTAGCATTGACTTTGCATTTAGACGCAATGCCGATCGCCATCGGTTCCAAATTCGGGTGATTGATATTAGCGGGAATAATCATCCGTCCCCGCGCAACTTCGGCGCGGATCAGTTCTGGCGGGAGATTCTCTCGCTTAGCAACAAAGTGCATTTCTTCAGTAATTACACCTTGACGGGCGTAGTGCATTTGAGATACATTGCTCTGCCCGCTACGCTTAGCGATCCATTCGGTACGCATATTTAATTTCCTTGATAAACAGCTTCCCTCCGCTGGTATTACCCAGACTCAGGTTCTAAGGGTGTTTTCTCAGCCCGGATATTCGGGCACCCCTAGCTAAGGTGTTAATAGTAGCACTGATGTCTGGGCGCGACGGCAGCAGCTAAGGAAATCTTAATATTGAGAGATAGATGAGGTTCGCGATCGCTATATAATATCTAATAACTCAGGCAGAAAGGAGGCTACAAGATGAGTAAATTTGAGTCAAACAGCGAGACATCTCCCCCAAAGCATCTAGCGGATGAGGAACAGGAAAACGATATTTAGGATAACTTAGATGATGATAGCTTGGAAGATGAGGAGGACATTATTCCCTCCAGATTCTCCATAGCAGTTTCTCGAATTGATTTTGATGTGGTTTGTCTAGTTAGACGCCTGGAAAGCGAAGACGTATTTATTCCAGACTTCCAGCGTGCTTATGTCTGGAAACCAAAACAAGCCGCGCGTTTTATAGAATCTCTCTTACTTGGTCTTCCAGTTCCCGGTATATTTCTAGCAAAAGAGCGAGAAACAAAAAAACTGCTTGTGATTGATGGTCAGCAAAGATTACGCAGCCTTTTATATTTCTACCAAGGCAAGTTTCCCAACAGTCGGCAGTCGTTTGCTCTGAAAGGGGTTCACAAACAATTTGAGAAGGAGACATATAAATCACTGAAAGATATATACCGACGCCAATTAGATGACTCGATTGTATCCGCTACAGTTGTCGAGCCACTTCATGCTGACGACGAGAGTAGTATTTACTATATCTTTGAAAGACTGAATACTGGAGGTACTATCCTTAAACCGCAGGAAATTCGTGCTTGCATCTATCACGGCGAACTCAATAATTTGCTAGGGGAACTAAATCAAAACCCAGCGTGGCGCGACATATTTGGTGTCCCAGACAAAAACAGGAAAGATCAAGAACTTATTTTACGATTCCTGGCTTTTTATTTCGAGGGAAACAATTATAAGCCTTCTCTCAAGGAATTTCTCAATCAATACATGAGGCAAAATAGACACCTGACTCGCCAATCACAAGAACAAATAACAAACGCATTTATCCCAACGATTGAATTGTTACATAAAGCTCTGGGAAACAAAGCTTTCAAGCCTCAAAAAATATTGATGCCTACTTACTTTGAAGCTGTAATGGTGGTTACTGCCCGCAGGTGAGAACAAGGCAAGATTAATAATTTTGAACAACTGGAAAAACGCTATAAATTACTTATACAAGATGATAATTTTAGTGGAGTAGCTCAAAAAATACGCAATCTTACTAGCGAAGATAATGTCAAAAAAAGGTTAGAAATTGTGTCCAATTATTTGGGAGACTTGGAATAGCAAGTGTTCGTAAAAATAGCGTTAATTAAAATTATTATATAGCAAGTCTATTTGAGTCATGAATGTAGAACTACCTGAAACGCTTGCGATCGTTGAATCGATTGTTTACAAATCAAATGGTTTTGCTATATCCTGGTTGTGAACAAGTTTTTCCATAATTTGTTAGGCGCAAGACCGGAAATTGCCGCGTATTGCAAATCGTATATGGCATCTTTTAGGGTAGGAATGCGGCGCGATCGCCCTAACCCAATATCGAATCAATACTCACTACAAACTCAGGAAAAGCTAACGGTGAAACTTGTTGCCCGCGCCAAAATCTCTGAATTAAAGCATAGCCATTTGCTGTCGGTTCGCGGTAAACTTCCAAACAGTTTTCTTCCAGATCCCACAACCATATTTCTTGAATGCCGGAGCGTGCGTAGTTGGGTACTTTGACATCGCGATCGAAATCAACAGTGCTATCTGAAACCTCTACTAATAGCAATACTTCATCCGGCATTGGATGCACCTCTGCGTAGTAATCAGCACGGAATTGCAGCAATACTACATCCGGTTGAGGTTCTGTTATTTCTGTTAGCTGAATTGGATCTTGAACACCCAAAATAGCACGTCTTCTGTCCAGTTCGGAGAACACAGCAACTAGGCGCTTTACGCAACTTGCATGACGAGTTCCAATTGCTGCCATGAGGATAATTTCTCCTTCGATCAATTCAACTCTATCATCTTCACCAAAAATACCAGCGTCACCCATCAGGTGATATTCTTGGACTGTAAATAGCCGTCGTTGCATTTGAACAGACATAACTATTCTCCTTTTTCAATAGTTGTTATAACTTTACCATGTTTGTTGATAATATTCAACTTGATTCTTGGCAATCGCCCTCGCGTAAATCCCGGTTTGTTTTGAAATAAGGGCGATCGCACCCCATTTAACAACCTAAAAACAATCACACCTCATCAGGATTAATCCCCATTTCGCGCAATTTTGCTGCTAGGCGATCGGCGCGTTGTTTTTCTTCCTCGGCGCGAAGGCGTTCTTCTTCAGCGCGAAGGTGTTCTTCTCCAGCGCGAAGGCGTTCTCGTTCCGCCCGCAGGCGTTCTTCTCGGGCGCGTTCCTCTCCAATTAACAGCAAATTCCCTTCACTATCCCACCAACGCAACCAAGGTAAATTCATCTCATCATATTCACCTTGCCAAATTCCCAACTCAACTCCAAGCTGAGGAATCGGATAGCGACCGCGCTCATTTACACTCATGCGCTGATAGCAATTGTCTTCTAAATGATACATTTCTACAGCCGCTTTTTTGACTTCATAAATGCCGTAGTAAGGCACGCGAATCGCCTGTTCGTAAACCCAAAATTTGCCCACCTTTTGTTCTTCGGCTTGACCGGGTTCGGGCGGCGGGGTTCTGTCTCGCTCTTCTGCACCGTTCCCGGACACAAATTCCAAAACAATCAGCGGTGCAACGTATTCTTTCCACAATACATAAGAACGTCGCACCTCACCATTTAATAGCGGGGGAACATTCGGCACATAAAACCAATCGGGCGCTTCGGCACCGCGTTCGGGAGGGTCAGTTAAACGCCAATAAATCCCACAATCTTGACCGATGCGATAGCGTCCGTCTGGATGAAGTCGTTGCAATATTGGTCGGAGTGAATCAGTGAGAATAATGCTTTGAGGAAGTTCTTGAAAGTTTTTCACAAAAGTACCATCGGACTCTGGCAGTTCAGTGTGGTCTGGGAGATGGGTGACTTCCAATTCAAATGATTTGGCAATAGTCATAAAACTTGCGCTGATTTGAGGAATTAAACTTATTATAGTAGAAGGAAGTTCGGCAACGGATTCGCTCGACGGATCTAACGGATATAACGGATGTCAGGGAGAAGGTAGAAGCCGAAATTTGGCGATTTGAATTCCCCCCTAAATTAGTAAAATTTAATAATATTAATTATACTAACCCAATATAAAATCAACGCTCACTTCTAAATCTGGAAAAGCCAGCGGCGCAACTTGTTGACCGCGCCAAAACTTGAGCATTAAACTGTAACCGTTCGGGCCGGGCTGACGGTAGACTTCCAAACAATTTTCAACTAAATCTACCAGCCAAACTTCCTGAATGAGCGATCGAGCGTAAATGGATACTTTCACATCTCTGTCATCATCAACCGTACTATCTGAAACCTCAACTAACAGCAAAACTTCAGACGGTACTGGATGGGCTGTGGCGTAGTAGTCAGCGCGAGGTTGGAGTAATACAACATCCGGTTGAGGTTCAGTCCGCTCCGTCAACTGGATAGGGTCTTGGACACCCAGAGTGGCCCGATCTTCTGGAATGAGGCTGAAGCGCCTGGTGAGACGCTTAACGGAACTTGCATGACGAGTACCGATTGCAGCCATTTTAACAAT
Organism: Microcoleus sp. F8-C3; assembly: GCA_036704825.1. Lineage (GTDB taxonomy): Bacteria > Cyanobacteriota > Cyanobacteriia > Cyanobacteriales > Microcoleaceae > Microcoleus. Next base: position 36,168 of record JAUBSN010000058.1, read on the forward strand.
CTCTCCTTCTATAAGTTCTACCCGATCGCCCTCAGAGAGAATACCAGCCTCAGTCATCAAATGATATTCTTTTACTGTAAACAACCGTTTTTGAAGCTGAACAGACATATAACTATTCTCCTTGTTTGCAGTTTACCTAAATTTACCATAAAAAAACCGCCCCAAACTGAGCGGCAAAACAAATAAAAAATCTTGACTATTAACCTCAGATAAAAAGCATTTAAATTCCAGCTATTAAGTTGAGTTAAAACTCGCAAATAACTGGATAGATGGTTAATTTTCAACCATTACTACAGCTAAATTTGATTGGCGCTGCCAAAGTTTATCTCGATATACAGGCAACATATTCTCATCCGTTATCAAATTAAAACTAGGGTTGACCTTCCAATTACCTGACAGTTATGAATTTTGAACAACCGGATTTGGAGTTAATTTAAGTCTCGTTTTCCCCGGAATCAACTTTATCTGTATCCTGCTTTAATTGTGATACAATTGCGCCTCGGTCGCGCCAAGCTTCGGCATTTTCTGGTTTGATGGCAATAGCTCGATCGTAAGCTGCCATTGCTTCCTCATACCGCTTTAATTCTGACAAAGCTATCCCCACATGACGCCAAGCATCGTAGGAGTCGGGCTTAATAGCAATCGCTTTCTCATAAGCTGCGATCGCTTCTTCATGGCGCTGCAATTTTGCTAAAGATTCCCCCTTGGCAAACCAAGCTTCGTAACACTCCGAATTAAGGGTAATTGCTGATTCGTAGGAGGCAATTGCTGCTTCGTGCTGCGACAGTTTGTCGAAAGCTGCGCCTCGATTGTGCCACACTTCAAAATCCTGCGGTTTAAGGGCGATTGCTTTGTCGTAGGATTCGATCGATTCTTGATATCGCTGCATTTTTCCGAACACAGCCGCTCTATTGTACCAAACTTCGTATTTGTCGTGCCGGATGCCGATCGCCCGATCGTAAGAATCAATAGCATCGCTGTAGCGCAGCAGTCTCCACAGCATATTGCCTCGATTGTACCAAGTTTCATATCTCTTGGGATTGAGTTCCAGAGCGCGATCGTAAGAATCGACTGCTGCTGCGTACTGCTGTACTTTAGCTAGCATCGCGCCTCGGTTGTGCCAAATTTCGCTGTCGGTTGCTTTGATCGCGAGGGCGCGATCGTAACTGGCGATCGCTTCTTCGTAATGCTGCAATTGACCCAACAAAGCCGCTATACTGTGCCAACAACCATATTTTCGGGATTCGCTCGAACTTGCTCGCTCGTAACAGACGATCGCCTCTTCGTACCTGTGCAATTTGCCCAGCAAATGCGCTTTATTATACCACAATTCGTAGTTATCCGGTTTAATCGATATTGCTTGGTCGTAACAGGCTAGTGCTTCTTCCGGGCGCTGCAATCTGATTAACACATTTCCGCGCCAATACCAAGCCTCATCCAAATTATTATTAGCTAAAATAGCTTTTTCCAAGCAGACTAATGCCTCGTCATAATTGCCTTGAAAATAAAGCCCTTCGGCTTGCTTGACATAATCGTCAGCAATCAAATTTTCGTTGCTAGCAGGTGCAGTTTGCGAGTTTTGGGAATTGTTTAAGGGCGGTTGAGGTGCGACTTTGAGAGCTTCTTTGGCAACAACTGCGGGAACTTGGGAAATTTCTTGAACAATTTGAGATTTTTTCTCATCAACTTCTCTCAGCAAAACTTGCAGGTGCATGAGAAATTGAGATTTGAGAGTCTCAATTTGCTCGACAGAAGATTTGGAAAGTTCAGTTTCTCTAGTTAAAAAGTCTATCGATTGTTTAGCGGCACCCATTTGCGATTCTAATTCCTCCCTCAACTTTTGATTCAGTTGGCTAGAATTTATGAGTTCGGATTCCAATACACCAATTCCCTGCAATCGTTTATTGGCATCAGCAACCAACTGTTTGATTATCAGCCGTCGCATCATCCAAAAAAATGCAATTGTCACCGGTGGAAATACTGTACCGAGAATTAGTAAAATATTGAGCAGAGTTATGGTAGTATTAAAACCGTATCCAGATTCAGCACTGCCACTAGACGGGGAAATAAAAGCGAAAACCTCGCGAACTTGAGGATTGCTTTCAGCCCCGGTTTCGATTAATTTAGCCAGCCAGGTTTCTTGTAAAGATTTTGTTAGTTGATCGCCGGATGCAGCAGCAGTATTCGCCTTGGTTTTTGCACTAGCAGATACATCGGGTTGAGCGGTCGCTACCAGCAAACCAGTCGGCGATTTTACAGCAATTCGCGGGGAAAATTGTTCGTGGGCGATCGTCTCAGGCTCGCTAATTGACTCAGCCCGACGCGATGCGGTAGTATTTGGGGAAAATTGTTCGTAGGCGATCGTCTCAGGCTCGCTAATTGACTCAGCCCGACGCGATTCAGTATTATCTACCGCATCAACAAAGTTGCTAGCCTGCGGTGTCTCAGGAGAAATAGGATGTGCAGCAGGATTGGCGCTAGTATTAGCAGTTAAATTGTGGGATGCGAGGGCAGCCAGAGTCAAGAGAGCTACATTTGAGACGCGCATAAACGTCAACTCATTTAGGAGAAATTAGTGCTTGGTTGTCAGCGATCGGGCGATCGACCTCATACTCTCAGCAGTCAGAATAGCTGACATGAGGAATGCTGACTTACTATCTCCAAAATACGCGGGGAGTCTGACTTGTCAGGAAAACAGCCAGTAATTATGGCTGTGGAACTTTGGTGAAAGAATATATTCTCGCACCTAATCCGGTTGAATGACCCTCGGAATCATCATGAGGCGGGTAGGGCTAGGTTCAGCAAAATTTTAATTATCAACGAAAATATTAATCAACCCGCCCCGCCCCAACTTCGATCGCCGGAATTGTCGGTAAATTGCCAAAATTGCGATCGCCCGATTTAACGATCGGGCGGGTTTTGCAATGTGTGCACAATTAGGCATAGATGCCGGTGAACCCGCCCCTTGTATCTTCAAAGAGGCAAGCCATCGTACCGCCAAGCAAGCGATCGTGAGTCCTGTCCATATTTATGCTTCGACTTCAATCGCTTTGACGAGTATACGCTCGAATTCATCCCACCAAGGAAGTTCTTCCGACTTTGGTATAAACTCCGATCGTTCTTCTCGGATCGTTTTTACTTGGTTGCGAAGTTGCTCTGCTTTTGCTTGCTCCATGTTGAGTAAAGTGCGGAGGTTGTCCAGTAGCTTTTCTTCTGATCCAGCGACAGAACCATCAGCAGATGCCACCCAGGACGCACAGAGATAGAGCAAATCGCGATCTTTAGGATTGATGGTATCTAAACCTTCAAGCTCTACAGAACCACGACTAAGTATGTTCGATATTTCATCTTTACTTAGCTGGAGCTGTAAAGCATCGGATGCAACGTGTACGATCAGTTCTTCTTCTTTGGCAATTACCGAATCTGCCAATACGACAGATCCGATCACTTCAAAAATCTTCTGGCGTGTCAGTGGCTGAATGCTAGCAATCTTGGACTTGATTGCTTCTTTTTGCACTTTTTCCATTCGTTGAGTGATCGCTGCACTCCTGCTGGCATCTGTCAGCATCAACGGATCGAGTAACTCCTCGGCTAATGCCTCTGTCATCACCTTCAATTCAATTACAGCCTGTTTTATTGAGAGATTATTTTTATAGGCATATTTCACGACTTTGGAACCAGTTTCGTAGCCGTAAATAGCTGCAATAACCGGAGATAATGCCAAAGTATTCTCTGCTTGATGTTGGCAAACATCTTTACGAACCACTATCCCCTTGATACATTTTTCAGCAAATAACGGTATACCTTTTTTCAGGAGCTGACAGGATTCAAAAAGATTCTTGGCAATGATTGAAGTCCACACATTCATATCCAGTTCGGCGCCTTCAACTGCCATTGTAACAGTCACATCATTACCGCACACCTGATATGCAATCTGATTAATAAATTCAGGCATTGTCGGATTAATCTTACCAGGCATAAAAGAGGAGCCTGCCTGTACTGCTGGCAAAATCATCTCTAACATACCGGTGCGATTGCCACTAGATAAAATTCGCAAGTCCCGCGCCATTTTAGATAGTCCTGTTGCCAGAGCTTTAAAACTTGTTGATATATGTTGAAATATATCCCCATTTTGCAAACAATCAAAAAAGTTTGGGTGCTTACGAACTTGCAACCCTGTTACTTCTCTGAGATGATGATAAATCAAGTCTGCATAACCGATATTGATTCCTAATCCCGTGCCTACAACAGTTGCTCCCATTGGTACGTCCAGACAGGCATCGAGAACCTGTTCTAATCGGGTAATTCCCCGCTGTACACCAGCTAAATAAGCACTAAATTCCTGGGCAAAGGTAATCGGAACTGCATCTTGAATGCAGGTTCGAGCCAATTTCACTACATCTTTATATTCGTCAATCTTGCCTGTTAAAATCTGCTCTAACAACTTCAGACTGTCTAATAACTCCAAGATTTCAAAATACAGCGTCAGATTGAGGGCGGTAGCAATTACATCGCTGGTTGACTGACCAGAATTTACATGATTATTTGGATGCACAATTTCGTAGCCTTTATGACCAACGATCATCTCATTAGCTCGATTCGCCAGCACCTCATTAACATTCATATTTACGGAGACACCACCCCCTGCATTATAAACATCTACAGGGAAATTGGATTTATCAATCTTACCTGCTATGAGTTCATCTGCTGCCTTGCATATAGCTTCGGCTACGGGTTTAGTAATTGTACCAATTTCCGCATTAGTCAAAGCCGCAGCTTTTTTAACCATTGCAACACAAGCAAGGTATCTGTGAAAATCTCCAATGGTAGTGTTAGAAACCTCACAATTTTGGCGACCACGTTCGGTGTTGATGCCGTAGTAAAGTTCTTCAGGAAGGGGTAACGTACCTAAGGAATCAGTTTCGTAACGCATGAGCAAATTTTTCTCCATGAATAGTGAAGCCCATCAAAAAAATGTACTTTTCAAAAGCCCGCCCTATAGGAAGTTAGGCATCAAAAATAGCAGCTACATTCAGCACTCTGCCAGAAAGATCGCTTTCTTCCAAAGCCCGATTGTCAAACATTCCGACAACTTTGAAGCCTGTCTCTGTCAGAAGATGTTCCAGTTCTGCGGGAAAAAATAAACGATATCTACAGTAATCCACTACTGGATCTTGGCCAGGAAATTTCCAAACACGCTTTCGCACGATCAGTTGTTGTCGCCGTTGAAATGTATAGGTTGCGATCGCTTTCCCAGTAACCTCGTCTGTATTAATTTCAAATTCTTGGCATTCCTGAAATCCACTCTCTGACAGATAGCGAGCCCCATTCAAAAGTTCTAGTACAAGCAAGCTTCCTTTTTGTGCATGGGCAGCAAAGGTTTGTAATGTCTTACCTATATCCTCATTAGTTAGTGCATAGGTTATTGCCCATCCCAAGCATAAAATTGCCTCGAAATTCCGCTCTAAACGGAACGTTCGCATATCACTCTCTTGAAACGTTAATGTTGGATATTTCGATTGGGCATGGCGAACCATTTCCGGTAAATAATCTATTCCAATACACTCTGAAAAGTTACGAGCCAAAGCATTCAACTCGCGACCCGTACCACATCCAATATCTAAAATAGATGAGGGATAATGCTGTAAGTAACGGCCAAACATCTGTTGACACATTTTTGCCAGTTCATCGTCTAATACAGGATAAACCTTTTCATAAAGTTCCGGTTGACGGTAGAGCAGGTTAGTAACTTCATCTTGTTTGTTTGTTGATGAAGTTTCCCTTACTAATTCGGAAAATAACTGTCTATCAGTTGTTACCTGAACAGGTTTTTGAGTTTCCATATTGAGTAGTGTTTTGTTGTCTATTTACTCACAAAAAATCTAAATATTTTTCATATAGTTAGGAGATTATTTTTAGATCGCACCAATTGTATCATAAATTATTTTTATTTAAAGTAAGTATTTATACTTATTTTATTTAACGATCGGATCGTGTCCGGTAGCATCCTTCGTCTATGGGCGGGGCGGGTTTATTAATATCCGGGGTTTTGAAATTAAACCTACTGGTGAACCCGCCCCAACTGCACCGACTTTTAACTCTAAACCTTAGCTAAAATAGCTTCCGGCTGCTGACGTTGGGTAGCCACTTCTTCTAAATCAGCGCCGAAAATTTCACAGCTATTATTCGGACTTTCAATCAGCTTAATCTTGTGCAACTCGGCGCCCAATTCCCGAACGGGCGCAAGCAATAATTGCCCGATCCGAACAGCAATATTCTCCGCAGTCGGCACAACGTTCTCAAAATAAGCAATATCCTTATTTAAAAAAGTGTGATCGAAAGGTTCAACAACATAATCGTCAACGGCTTTTTGCAAAGCTCCCAAATCAGCAATCATGCCAGTCCGCGCATCAATTTCTCCTTTAACCGTCACCTCTAAATGATAGTTGTGACCGTGACCGTTGGGACGAGCACATTTGCCGTAAATTTCCGAGTTTTCTTCAAAACTCAAATCGGGACGAGCCAACCGATGGGCGGCGCTAAAATGAGTGGACAAAGTTAGATAAGCTTCCATTCCGTTTCCTAAATATTCAGCCCAAAGTTCGGGATGTTCAAACAATTGAATTTTACTTACAGGTAAATGAGGGGCTAGCCGCAGCCAAATTTGCCGTGCTATGTTTTCGGTAGTTGGCAGAGTCTGCTCAAATTCCGGCCACGCTTCGTTGAGAAAGGAAAAATCGAGATATTTGATAACTTCCCGCTTGATGACGTGCTTGACATCAGACAGGTTGAGTACCATACCGTACTCGTCGAGTTCGCCTATCATGGAAACGTAAAGGACGTAATTGTGTCCGTGTCCCGGTGCGCGGGCAGTTGGGCCAAACCGCTCAAAGTTCTCGGCTTCGCTTAACTCCGGCAGCCAGTACCGGTGACTCGCCGAAAACTGTGCCCGACGATTGATGATGCACTGCATAAAAGTCAAGTAGGGTAAGCTTGTTAAGTTCTGTAAAGGACTTACTTCTTAAGGATAAACTAATTTTTGCTGGAATTTTTCGATAATTTGAGGGTGCTGTAAATGAATTTCTACCAATTTTCCAGATATTGGCAACAAGTCGCTATTCGATCGAGCCGCCAGGCCCATTTTACGCCACAACACAGATATCCGGCCGAAAATATCGCTACCAAACAGTTTCTCGCCATCAGTTGCTAACCCATCAGTTACGAGTCTTTGAGAGAGTGCCACTGACCCGCACCTGTAACAGCGCGCGCCCGGAATTTCGACTTTTTAGTCTTGGTCCTGCCATCGTTAGCAGTTTGCGGTTCAGTTGCGGCCAAAACTAATCACTCCTTACCAATCACCAATTAACCATTACCAAATATTAATGAATTCGATTACTGCAGGAGCCGATCGCTTTTTTGAACATTTCTCTGGCGCGATAACAACCCCCCTCTTCTATATCGGGGACGCTCATCTGTCTATCAGTGCGATCGTTAAACTGATAATTTTAGCTATATTTGCCTTGATTGTAGCTAAGATTATCAGCGAAGGAATCAAGCGCAGCGTGCTAGTTCGGATGGGATTGGATCGCGGCAGTCGAGAAGCAATTTCCACCATCATTAGCTATATTTTAGCAACTATTGGCTGTATATTCGTCTTGCAAAGTGCTGGCATCAACCTCACTTCTCTCACCGTTTTAGCTGGCGTTGTCGGCATTGGTTTTGGCTTCGGCTTGCAAAATCTCGCCAGCAACTTTATCAGCGGTCTCACCCTGCTATTCGAGCACCACATTAGAGTCGGAGACTTTATTGAAATAGACAAGTTCTTAGGAACAGTAGAAACAATTTCGATCCGCTCTACAATCATTAAAACTATTGACGGTCTATTTGTAATTATACCAAATATTAAATTTGTCGAAACTAACATTATTAACTGGAGTTACAAAGACGCTAGATGCCGCATCCACATCCCCGTCGGTGTTGCTTACGGATCGGACCCAGTAATAGTTACGGAAGCGCTATTAATTGCGGCGCGGATGGAATCGAATGTCTTGTCCCATCCTTCTCCTAAAGTATGGTTTCACGGTTTTGGAGATAACGCTTTAAATTTTGAACTTTTAGTTTGGATTGACCAGCCGCAGGAAAGCGATGCCATTAAAAGTGCAGTAAATTTTTTAATAGATTACGAATTGCGCCACCGGAATATCGAAATTCCCTTTCCCCAGCGGGATTTGTGGCTGCGAAACCCGCAAGAGTTAACTAAACTTTTTCACGATCGCAAAGACGATAATTCCAACGGCAAACTTTTTCCCCAGAATGCTAAACATTCAGCCGACATCAAATCTAATCCCCCCGTTTCCGAACATAAAAATCCAGCGCCTAAATCCCCAAATAATTGGACGCTGCGAGATTTGTTGCGGCGAGTAACTTATTTTGAACAGTGTACGGATTTAGAACTGCGACAGTTAATTGAATACGGCTACCGACAACTGTTTCCAGCGGGACAAGTTGTATGTAAAGAAAATGACCCTGGCGATTCTTTTTATATTATTCTTTCGGGTACTGTAGAAGTTCTTTCTCAAAAAGCCGATCAGTATATTGCTACGCTTCACGAGGGCGAGTTTTTTGGGGAAATATCTTTGCTTTTGGGAACTCCGAGAACAGCGACTGTTAAAACTAGCGAAGATGCAATTTTGTTTGTGGTGGAACGCCACGATTTGCAAAAACTTTTAAGAGAACAACCCAATTTAGCCGATCAGATTGCTCAAAAATTGTCGGAACGCCAGCAAGCTTTGAGAGATTTGGGATTGTTAGATGGCGACTCTCTGGGACAAACTCCTTTTATTAAAATTCGCAAGCGAATTCAAGTTCTTTTTGGAATTTGACATTAAATAGTCAGTGGTCAGTAGTCAGTAGTCAGTAGTCAGTAGTCAGTAGTCAGTAGTTATTAGTCCTTGGGAATTGGGAATTGGGAATTAGGAATTGGGAACTGAGCAATTTCCCCCTCTCCCCCTCTCCCCCTCTCCCCTTCTCCCCTTCTCCCCTTCTCCCCTTCTCCCCTTCTCCCCTTCTCCCCTTCTCCCCTTCTCCCCCTCTCCTTCATTAACTAACTTTTAAATTTTAATTCATCCTGTGCTTCCCGTCGCAGTCTAGCGGCGATTCTAAACAGTTCTTGACCGGTGTGCAAGTGGCGATCGTCATAATTGAGGGTAAATAGCTGCAATTCTTCTATCCCGTCTCCGACTTGATTGATACAGTAGTAAAGATGGGCCGCAACTCCGGCTACATTAGATGGATTTGGCATCGATCTAAGAAAGTTATGAGCTTTTTTGAGAAAGTCGCGGCTGGTTTCGATATAAATTTGAAACTTTTCTATCAGTTCGTCATCAAACGGATCTGCTGACAATTGGTCTATTTCTTTTTTAAGCGGCTTCAAGATGCTGTTGAGCATTTTATTGACTGGTTTGTATACTTTAATCAGCCACTGTTCCATTTGTTCGTCGGCGTCCCTTGCTGTTTGTTGTTGCTGGCGGCTGACGTTTGGTGCACAGGGTGATTGAGGTTCGTTTTGCTGGGAAAGTTGGCGATCGTATGATTGTCTTTGCTGGGCATCTCCTAATATTTCATAGGCTGCATTGAGGCGGACAATCTCTTCGTGACCGGCTGTGGAACTCTGGCTGTCTGGATGAAATAATTTGACTAAACGGCGGTATGCTTGTTTAATCTCGGCTTGTGTTGCGGTTGGGCTAATTTTTAGGGTTTTGTAGTGATTGGTAACGAAAGACACGCTGTTATTTCCTTGAAATCTGGATAATCTGCGAAAAAGTGCTTGACAAAAATATCATTATTTGCTAAATTTTTAAGTATTTATATGATATAAATGTCAAAGATTGTAAGTAAAAAACCTCTGTTTTCAACTTATCATAAATCTATTTTAGAAAAACATTGATGCTTTTGAAGTGGCAAGCCGATCGACATTGAGGACTCCTCTAGCCCTCCTCCAGCCAACAGTTAGCTCCTTCTTTTCTTATCTCTTCCTTCGCCACAAGAGAGCTCGGCGCCCGCTTCGCTAAAACGCCGAAAGCGGTTCAAAAAAAAGTACCTTCAGAAATTCGGCATCATATTATGTCCGGTCAATTACCCCTAGTACGGTAGGGGCTCCCCTCACGAAAAATATCTACCAATCATTGACAATCTCAAAAACCGTTCGGCTGACGCTCACGGCGAAGCCCGCCCTTTTCATCGCGGTCGCTCGATCGGACCTGATATCATTCGCGATCGAGAAAGCTACAATCTACCGCCATTCTTTCATATACAAAGCCAAGCAGGGCGTAAACTGCACGCCCTGCTGTCAGTTTCTGCGACTTGGGCCGGAGGCTGACCTAGTTGAGGGCCATCGCCAGATTGAGTTCTGGATCTTGGAACAAGGGAGTGCTCAGATAGCGTTCGCCGAAGCTAGGCTGAATCATCACAATCAATTTCCCTGCATTTTCGGGACGCTGGCCGACTTTCACTGCCGCACATAGTGCCGCACCGCTGGAAATACCGGACAAAAGTCCTTCTTCTCTGGCCAAGCGGCGGCCGTAGGCGATCGCCTCGTCATCCGTAACAACTATAATTTCGTCGATCGAATCCACATTCAGCACCGGTGGCACAAAACCAGCACCGATACCTTGAATTTTGTGAGGCCCTGGCTTTCCGCCCGACAGTATCGGACTGTTGGCCGGCTCAACGGCGATCGCCTTAAACTCGGGTTTCCGCGACTTAATCACCTCTGCGACACCCGTAATCGTCCCGCCAGTCCCAACCCCAGAAATCAGGAAATCCACCTCGCCGTCTGTATCTTCCCAAATTTCCTCAGCCGTTGTCGAACGGTGAACCTGCGGGTTCGCTGGATTCCGAAACTGCTGCAACATATACGCATTGGGAGTTGTGTCCGCAATCTCTTGAGCGCGGCGGATGCAGCCGCTCATGCCCTCAATTCCCGGAGTCAGTTCTAGTTGGGCCCCGTAAGCCCGCAGCATCGATCGGCGTTCCGTGCTCATCGTATCCGGCATCGTCAAAATCAACTGGTAGCCCTTAGCCGCCGCCACCATTGCCAGAGCAATTCCGGTATTGCCAGAAGTCGGTTCCACTAACACCGTTTTGCCTGGACTAATCAGCCCTTCGGCCTCTGCTTGATTGACCATATTGACACCGATGCGGTCTTTCACCGATGCTGCCGGATTCATGCCTTCGAGTTTTACCACAATCCGAGCCACGCACCCTTCAGCTTGGGGAATGCGGTTGAGTTGCACCAGGGGCGTCCGCCCTACCAATTCTGTAATGTCGCCAGCAATACGCATAATCTTTGTCAGTTTGTGGTTGAAAGTAAATCTTAATTCCTAGTTGGCAATACTAACTAGATGTAATACATGATATCGAGCTGCCGTCTGCCATTGCGCTTTTCGCACAGATCCTGTAGCGTATATTTTTGCAAAACCGAGTTGGCAATCGATCGCGCTTCTTGCCAAACTTCCCAAATTACCGCACTTTCTACAGTTTGAGCGGGCGAGTCTTTTTCAGAGCGATCGAACTCTGAGCCTTCGAGACAGTTGATAATTTCTAGGAGTGTAATCTTCCAGGGTTCCCTCGCCAAGATATAACCTCCCTTAGCTCCTCGCTGGCTGCGAATCAGCCCGCAGCGTCTCATAGTAGCCAGCAACTGCTCTAAATATCGATCGGGAATATTTTGCTGAGCCGCTATCTGGCGAATTTGCAGAGGCTCGCCTTCGTCGTAGCAATCGGCAAGCTCCAGCAAAGCTAAGATTGCGTATTCGCTTTTACAGGAGAGTTCTACCATAATTGCTTCAAATATCAGAATTATCAACTCCGAAGTCAGATGTTAAAATTCTCCTCAATATTGAGTTCCCGATTCTAACTTCTAGCTTTACCTTTTATTATACCCCGGTTTTCCACTGAACTTAATCGACTTTCATCACTTCATCCTGGGAACGCAATCTGACCCCAACAAATCCAGTTTCTCGTTTTGACTCCCTTCCCTTCCACCACAGCCTTACCTCCTGAAACAGGGTTTCTGCGTCTATGACTGATAATTTTAAATTGTTAATAGATTGTCGGCCCCATATTCATCCGGCAAACAAAAAAGCCCTGCGCTAGGCAGGGCTAAACTTGGCCTTTAGAGCGGCCAGCAGAGAGGGTATAACCTCCCTGCCTTCTCTAACCCGTTCTTAGAACGTGAAAGTAGTTCTCAGAGTACCAATGATGATGTCATCATTACGGTCATCTTGATTGGGATTTGTCACCCAAATCACGCCCGGAGTAACAGAAATGTTGTCCGATAGCTGAAACTTGTAGAACCCTTCGACGTGATAGGAATCATCGTTGCGGAAGCTCCGCAAACTGCTTGCAGCTTCAAGTTTATCCAAGTAAGGCTCGCGACCTACCACAATCCCCAGCAAGTTGCCTTCTTTGCCTAAATCGGGCAAAGCCAAGGTGACAGCGTAGTTCCAAATTCTCGCATCGCCGATACCGAGAATGCGGGCATTGGTTAAACCGGCCCAGCCACCCAGGATAAATCTCGGGCTCAGTCGCAGCGAAGCCTGAGCACCGTAGGAGTTGGTGACAACTTTGCGAGCGCGGAACTCACTGCCATCGGCGAAGGTAAAGCCCTCGCTCAAACCGTTGAGAGAATTAGCCACGCCGGTACCGGTGAAACCGCCGGCGACGCTGGCCCCGAAACCGTTGTCAAACCCAAAGTTACCTCGGTTAAAGTAACCGTGGTTGTAGTTGAAAGCAACTTGCAAGTTGCGCCCGGGGGTAAAAGTCAACTGACCCATCGCCGCGTAGTCGCCGTTCGTCAAGCCTGCACCCCTAGCCGGACTGGCTGCATTTGATGCCAAATAACCGAAGGACAGAGAAGTCGGGCCGAACACGCCGCCCAGCAAGCCCCTGCCACCGAAGGCATAGTCAAAGCCGATACCTGAGCCACCGCCCAAGCGATAAATCGGGTTCCGCTGTCCAAAGGCGCTCAATGACCCGTTGCCGCCGTCAAAGTCTTCAAAGTAAGGGTTCACAGTCGGCAGAATGTCGTCCCAGACGACATTGTTGGCTGCAAGGGTAACGTTCAGTCGCTGACCGACGGGGAACTTGTACAGCAAGGTATCGAGGGCAACAACGTTGTCGGTTCTGCCGAGAACATTCCAAGTTTGAGTCCCTTCGCTGGTAGCCCCAAGGTTGAAGTTGCGACCGTTGCCGACTTGAAGCCTGGTCAGCAGCAAGTCTCTGCCGGTGAAGCTCGTGTTTAAATTCAGACGCACCCGTTGTTGGAAGACGGTTTCGTTGTTGTCGCTACCGAGGGCTGTGTGGTCTCTGCCAAAAACCCTAACGTCGCCACTAAAGTCGTCGCTGAGGGCGAAAATAGCTTCCCCGGTCAGCTTGGTAGTGGTGGAGAATTGGTTGGCTTCGAGTTCGGCTGTCCGAGCTTCCAAAGCATCGACGCGACCGCGCAGGGTTGCCAGTTCCGCTGCAAATTCTTCTTGCAGACGTTGGAGGGCTGCCAAGTCATCTCTCGTAGCTAGGTTGCCAGTGCCGCCTCTAATTAGTTCGCTCACCTTGTCTAAACAAGCATTTAAACCGGCTGCGAATTCGTAGCGGGTCATTGCCCGGTTGCCGCGGAAGGTGCCGTCGGGATACCCGGCAATACAGCCGTAGCGCTCAACTAGGGATTGCAGTGCTTGGAAGGCCCAGTCTGTCGGCCGCACGTCGGAAAGTTGGGAAACAGAGGTTACTTGACCTTGAGTTTCGCCGCTTGCAGCACCTTCGCTGCTGTACTGGTTGAGCTGTTCTAATGTGGCGGCTGGGTTTTGCTCTTGTGGTGCGGCAGTTTGGGCTAAAGATTCAGCCGGTTTTGGCAAACTCTGTTCTGCAGACTCTGCCACTGCCGGGGCTGGAGTTTCTAATTGAACAGCACTGATTTGCTCTGGGAGAGCGGTAGCTGCCGGGGCTGGAATTTCTAGTTGGGCTGCCGGGGCAGAATTTTCTACTGGTGGTTGAGCGACTGTTGACTCAACTGCGGCTAAAGATTCACTTGTAGGTTGTGATGCCGCTTGGGGATTTGCGTCTGCGGGGGCTGTGTTCGCTCCGACGATCGCGCTTTCAGTTGCAGCCTCGGTCGAATCTGCAATCGCTGCGTGGGTTTCGCTGCCAGCGGCTTCGGAAATTTCTTCTACTGGCTCGGAGGCTGCAGTTGTTTCGGAAACAGCAGCTAAAGCATTTAGTTTCGCTTCGGAGGTTTCAGCGGTTTCAGCTTTGGCGGCAGCGGGATTGAGCGCATCAGCAGCCTGCTGAGCGTCTGCTGCCATTGCGCTCGAAGAAACTACTAGGGTAGCTCCTAAGACTGCTGGGCTGATTAGTAAGTAACTCCACAAAAATTTCGACATATTCACTCTCATCCTCACACCGATTACAGAGAAACTTTTCTAGTCTTCTATGTGGTCAGTCGTTGCTCAACTAGCATACTCTAAAAAGAGACCTAAAATTCACTTTTTCTTTTGATTCTTTCGGGCTGACCGAGTATATAGATGTGACTGACGGCTGCAGATAGCCTGTTTTTTGACCTGTACTCAATGGCGTCAATACCAGACCAGGCTTGGGCTGTGAATTGATTTGACTGCTGACGCTAGATAGCGTCCGATCGCCTATTTACTTTTTAGCACAGCACGCCCGACTCGTCTAGGCTGATTCGACTTTAACCTCCAAGCTGTGTCCGAGAACGCTAAAGACTTGGCGGCGATCGAACAGTTCTAACAAATCGGCGTTGATTTTGTGGTGAGCTGCTTCTTGCCGCAAAATTTTCATCGCTGCCTCTGTTCGCAGAGCTCGCTTGTAGGGGCGATCGCCTGCTGTCAAGGCGTCGTAAATATCGGCGATCGTCATCAATTGCGCTTGAATTGGAATTTCTGACTTGTTTAAACCTAGCGGATACCCTGTGCCGTCCAGCTTTTCGTGATGTCCGTAGGCAATGTTTGGAACATTTTTTAAATCCTTTGTCCAAGGAATTTGCTTGAGAAACTCGTAAGTGTGAGTTACATGAGATTCTATGGCCGATCGTTCTTCCGGCGTCAGGTTGCCCCTCGATACCATCAATTGCAATATCTCGTCTGGGTTCAGCAGGGGTTTCTTTGCCCCATCTATATCTCTGTAAGTTTGTCGAGAAATTTCTCGCAGTTGAGCTAGGGGTTCTGCTGCCAAAATGTGAGGCTCGTTTGCCTCCAGCAGCACTTCCCAGTATTCTGCTAATCGGGTTTTCGCCTCTGCTAGCTTAATATCTAGCTGTTCGATTTCCTGGCATTGAGCGCACTCTAGCTCGTGGATCGGGTGTTTTCGGTAGGCTGAATGCTCCAGCAAGTATTTATATTTAGACTGAACGCATTCCATTTCCATCGTCCGCTGAGCTAAGCCAAAGCGGTGGCGAATGATTTCTAGCTGTGCGGGGTAGAGCTTTTTCTGTTTGGTCAAAACTGCTTCGGGGACTCCAATTTTGCCAAAATCGTGCAGCAGGGCGGCGTAGCGAAGTTCTTGAATTTGGCGGTTGTTAAAGTAAATAGAGCGGAGTCCTCCGCTGCTGACGGTGTTTACTTCTTCTGAAAGGCGTACCGTGAGGGCTGCTACTCGTTCTGAATGGCCGTAGGTACAGGGGTCTCTGGCTTCTATGACTTGCACCGAGGCTTTGACGAAGCCCTCGAACAAATGTTCTATGCTTTCTTGGAGTTGATTGCGCTCGATCGAGATTGCTGCTTGAGAAGCGAGCGAGCGAACTATCCTTTCTTCCCACTCCGAATACTGCTGCGTCGATTCCCAGGCATTCTCAGCAGTCAGCACCGCTTCTGCTTTTATTTTGCGGTTGATCAGTTGCAGTACGCCTATGGTTTCCCCCTGTCGGTTTTGCATCGGCAGCACCATTACCGAGCAAGTGCGGTAATTAATATCCCTGTCAAAACTGGTATCTAGCTGGTAGGGTACGTCCGGGGGCAAGTCGTAGGCATCAGACAGATTCAAACTTTGACCTGTAATTGCCACGTATCCCGCCAAACTTTTGTCTGTCAGGGGCAGAGCAAACTCCTTAAACGACAGTCTGGGTTGAGAAGCGTTTTGGGCTACCTTGAATAGCAGCTTAGATGTTTCGTCGCTGT
Source organism: Microcoleus sp. F8-C3 (assembly GCA_036704825.1). Taxonomy (GTDB): domain Bacteria; phylum Cyanobacteriota; class Cyanobacteriia; order Cyanobacteriales; family Microcoleaceae; genus Microcoleus. Next base: position 52,358 of record JAUBSN010000058.1, read on the forward strand.
GATCTACTAAGTAAACGCTGCCAGCATCGCTGTAAGTAATTTCCCTACTTTTGGATAAAATTAAGTTTAACAAGTCGCCCAAATCTTGGGCGCTCGACAGAGCCGCGCCAATATCTAAAAGCTTTTCTATCAGATCGGTTTTTTCTACAGCAGACTCGTTCTTGAACTCTGGCTTTTCAAATACGATCATGGTCGGATGATGGGAATAGCCTTTTATACATTAAACGTTTGGCCTCTCGACTTTTTCACACCCGATTTTAACCCCAAGTCGATTTTTTATTTGCGAGCTTTCCGCGTTCGGGGACTGTGGCTAGATGCAGGACTCTTGTTGGGTCAACTGGACTCTTTTAATCTAGCGCAGAAATCTCTCGGGCTAGTTCAAAGTCTTTCTCAGTTAGGCCTCCGGCATCGTGAGTTGTCAAGTTAACTGTAACTTTGTTGTAGGAGATTTCTATGTCTGGGTGATGTTCTGCTGCTTCTGAGGGGGCGACCAACTTATTCACAAAGCCGATCGCTAAGGGTAAAATCTTTAAATGAACGGGTACACCACAACTGCTTGCCTTCAACTGTCCAGCCTGACAATAGACTGGCGCGCTCTTGAATTTCAGTATCGTTAAGTAGGTCAGCCATAATTTATTTTACTTTGGGATTAGCAATGGCAGATTCAGAGTCCACCTGCGGAAAATCCTACCAAAAACTATCCGCTCTCACCAATAGTGTTGAGGCTCGAGTTTTAATACTCAAGATTTGACACTATTTGAGGTGAGAGCGGTCTAGCGGGTCTTCAGATTAGAACCTGACTGCCGGGAGAATCCCTAGCTCAGCCTGGTTCCCCGTGGAAGTCGTTTCCAGTTGGAAACGACGGCTGACTGCTAGAGAGCGGCCCCGGCGCACAGCCGGTAGTTTCCAATCTGATGACCCATGCGTTTACTACTTTCTATCATGGGCATCACCTCCAGCTTTTACTAAATGGTTTATATTTGAACGCACCTCATCTTAATCTGAGATTAAGTATGAGGATTTGTGTGCTACCAATTGGCAGCATTACCAGAAGAACCTGCGTTCGAGTATTATTCCGGTACGCACAATTACTACAATACCACAAGGAATCACTTGTGGGGGGATGCTGGTTGAAAGTTTTTCAAAATATTGGCAAATTACTGCCACTGCAATGTTTGCGATCGATCTCTAAAGCCTCGGGGGCGAGATCGGTTTGGGTCTTCTTGCCGATATTTTCTTCAGAATCCGCGCTGTGCAGCTATCAGGTGCATGGCAGCTTTGGCTGCGTGTTCGGCAGCTCGATATTTTGCCAGATAGGAGGCGTCAGGAGACGTAGAGACGAGAGTTGCGCCTCCCACCATGTTTTTAGCGCGATCGATCAATTGAGAAGCCGTAGCATCGGTCGATCGGTAATAAGTCAGTTCAGCTTCGGCTCTGGCAATGCGCTCTCTGGCTTTGTCTGGAGCCTCTACATAACGGTCTCTGTCAGGTTTTGGCCCGCGACGGTCAACGGCGTAGCCTAGCTGAGTTCGATCGAGAGTCTTGGCTGCTGCGTACAAAGCCGATGCAGCTTTGGCTTTTTCAGAAGCCGAGAAATACCGACCGCCACTGTAGGCAGATTCAGCGTCTGAGAGAATTCGCCCTGCTGTGCTGACAAATTCAGATGCTTCGTTTGAAGAAACTCGGCCCGACATGGATGCCATTTCGTAAGCATCTCTGCGAGCTTTAGCGATGTCGCGTGCAGCTTTTTCAACTAAACGATACTCGCGCGAATCGATGGGCGACGGCGGAGCAACTGAACTGGGGACACCGCGCAAGGGTATATCGCCCGGAGGTGGAGGCAAAACAGCACCGGGAGCTACGGGTACGGGTATGTTGGTGGCGGGGGATGGCGATTGGGCCAACAGGGCGGCTTGTGGAATAACTACCGGTGCGGAAATGGCTAAAATAGCCGCGATTGTTAATCTTTTCATGTTTGTATGGTTTGTGAAGAGTTTTTGGGCAACTGGGAATTCTAACTTTTTGTAACTATAAAGTTACACTCCTGAGTTCGTTGCCTAGCCGGAGATAGATATAATGCTCTACCATCCGGCAGAGTTTGTTTTTCTACAAAATAAACTTTTTTTATAGCGCTAATTCGATCGACTCCTGGAAACAAAAAGCTCCTGCCTGGTGGCAGGAGCTTTTTAAACATTAAGGGTAAAGCCTAAACAGCTTTATCTTACCCTTGTAAAATGTTGGCATTTTTGAGCTTTCGCGCTGATTACAGAGCGTTACCGCGAGGCAGAACTTCTTCAGGGAAGATGAAGTTTTCGTGGGGTTGGTCGGTCGGAGCCATCCAAGCACG
>JAUBSN010000059.1:0-54368 GCA_036704825.1 Microcoleus sp. F8-C3
CTCGCGTATTCTACAAATCGCGAGCGGGGACGCTCGCACTATAAATGCAAAACTGAGATGCTCCCAATGCGCTCCTACCAATGATCGGAAATTATTTTTGAATTTTTTAGAGCGTAAAAAATAAGCCAAAGAATATCAATAGTCCTGGACGCACGATTGTTTAGAAACCGGGTTTTCTTACGAAAAGACGTGTTGTAGACCCCTGATCCAGTAAAAAACCTGGTTTCACCAGTCCCGATGCGTAAGTCCAGATCGAAAAACATCCTATGCAATTACTGAAGCAATTAAGCATCAAAACAAAACTCACAGTCATGTGGCTGGTTCAGCTTTTGTGCTATGCTTGTGAGTACCTTTATATGGTCTAGTAAGTAAATCTATTCTCACCGAAAAAGTCTTCAACCAATTAACCAGCCTTCCGGCTGCGAAGACTTATCAAATCCAAGATTATTTTGAAAAACTTAACAAACATAGCCAGACTGTCAGAGAAGACCTGACAGCCACCTCTTTCCTGAACGTCAAAACGCGATTGCTTAGTTAAATGCACATCACTAGAAACAGCACGACTCGCAAGCTGCTGATCTCTGTACTTTTCGTCGCCCTGCTCGCTCTCTTGGTTCAGTTGGGTAGTGGGGTCAGAGTTTCGGCTCAGTCTCAAACAAAGTCTGATACATTCAAGCCACTGTCTGATATTCCTGCTCAAGCACAACAGGTTGAGACAGGAATCTTTGTAATGAACCTCTACGATCTTGATATCTCAAGCAATACTTGCTCCCTGGACTTCTATGTTTGGTTTAAGTGGAAGGGCAACCTAGACCCAACTGCCAACCTGGAGTATTTCAACGGAGTTAGCGACTCAGACACGACTTCAGTCCCCTCATATAAACAGCCCGAAAAACTACCAGACGGTAGCTTCTTTCAAGTTGTCAGAGTTGAAGGTCGCTTTGTACAACCGTTTGCTTTCGCAAAGTATCCGCTAGATCGGCAGCATCTAACGATTTCGCTAGAAAATTCACTTTATCTCGCCGACCAAATGGTTTACGTAGCAGACAACAAGCAGTCGGGTTACTCAAGTAAGATGTCTATTCCGGGCTGGGAAATTCAAGCGGCTGATGTGTCGAGTCTAGTTCATGAGTACACGACTAATTTTGGCGATCCAAGATTCGGAGATATCAGTCAGTTTTCGGTTCTGCAATATTCACTGACTGTCTCTCGACCCGTTAGTTTCTTCGTTTGGAAACTGCTGTTACCTCTGGTGATTGTTGTCGCTGCCAGTTGGGGAGCATTGCTGCTCAAGCCACAATACGTTGATTCCCGCATTGCCTTATCCGTGACTGCACTGCTAACTACTGTATTCTTACAGCAGTCGTACTCTTCAACACTGCCGAATATTGGCTATCTGGTTTTGCTCGATAAGATCTATGCCCTGGCCTACGTACTGATTACTATTTCGATTTTGGAAGCGATCGTAACGGTTGACTGGATTAATGATGAGAAACCAGAAAGCTATGCGCGGGTTGTTCGACTAGATCGCAGGCTTTTAGCAATTCAAATAGTAGTTTTTGTTGGAGGAGTTGCGTTGCTTCTGTTGCTGTCGTGATCTGAGCAAGGTAAAGGTTAATTTGAGAGGCAGCATCTCGTATGAGAGCATTTGGGGTTTTCCCAAGTGGAGCGTCAACCCTAGCATAAAGAGGAAGAAGGTAAGAGGTGTTTGATGTGCTTTTCTACTGATAGAATGAGGAATCTGTCAGTAGAAAAGCTTTTGCTGAGTGAAATGATAGCCGTTGCAAGATGGCGGAGAATTATCAGAGATTAGCTTTTTATTATTCTACTTTTTAGACGAAAATAAATAAGGCAAAAAATCTCAAAAAACATCCGATGCAATTACTGAATTAATTAAGTATAAAGACAAAACTCACAGTCATGTTGCTGGTAGTCAGCCTTTGCGCTATAGCTCTTCTCAGGTAGATACTGAGATTTAGGCGATCGTGCGATCGTGCGATCGGGTGATACTTATAGCTACTCCCTCTCAAATCGTAAATTTTCCACTCCTCAAACAGCAGTTTTTTTGAGTAATATTACTGATTGACAAATGCAATTCAGTCTTAACTTGTCACCAATGTGATGGGAGGTGCTTTTTTCTGTTCTGCTAATGTGACTCTCCATGCCGAATTCAATATTTAGTTTAATGCTGAAGCTGCTCAGACAGTCTTTGACAGCCGAAATGATATAGTCGTGATGCCGTTGGACGTGACCAGACACTTAATTTTCACACGAGATATGACTCAGGCAGTCACTCAGGCGAATCCAGAAAGTAAACTTTCCCAATTCTTGATAGCTCTTTGTGAGTTCATGATTGGCACAGCCTTGGGCGATCGAGAAACAGCAAGAATTCCAGGTCTTCTTGTCCATGATGCAGCAACCTTGGGATACCTGTTTTATCCAGAAACTTTGATGTTGAAAAGGGCAAAAGTTCGAGTTGAAACAAAGTCCGAGTTGACACTGGGACAAATGTCCCTTGATAGTCGTCCTGCACCGAAAACCGGAGCAAATGCCTGGGTAGCGTTGCAGGTTGATGAGAGCAAATTTTTCACCAGTTTCGTTGAAGATTTGAAGCAGCTATTCACAACCGCCTAGCTTTCGTCAAGGCGAGATACCCAACTTCCAAAAGAAGTCGGGTATCTGAACCGAGTCGGCAAAATTCAACCTGTTAGTTTGACCAAGGTAAAAAATCATGACGACCACAGAGCGGTTGAAAAAGTTTCACGAGCTTACCTTCCAATGATATGCTGGGAGCTGTGTAAGTTCTGAGTTAATCAATATATTTATCTAAGGAGGCAGAAAAATGGATCTTGATAACTTGACTCAAATCTCCAGACGAGATTTGGAAATGATTGAACTACACCAATTTCAACAACCCATATACTGTTGCAATGTCACGGCAATTGCCTATGCCTTTACCGCCTTGGGCTATCTGACGACCGTCGATGAAATTTTCTATGTCGCCCAACTGCCGATCGCATCGGTTCTAGATGATGGCATGACCCTAGCAGAAACCTACGACACCTGTCTAACTTAAATTAAAAGAAAACAATTACCCCTGTCGATTAGGGTGGAGCATTTTGATAAACCGAGCATGACGCTCGAAGCATTCATTCGTGAGGTTGAAGTCGCAGTTCGCGATGAAAATGATGTCCACATTCTCAACTTCAACACCCGTATTGCCGATGAAAATCCAAGTTTATAAGGCGGTCACTTCTCCTTATTAGCAGATTATAACCCGGATACTCAAGAAATCACCATTGCAGATACAAATCCCAAACGGTATACCCGGTTTTGGAAATGCCCAATTCAGCGTATATATGCCGCTTGCGTAGATAAGGATTCCTCATCGAATCGCTCTCGCGGCACGATCGTGCTTCGCAGGCTCGAAGCCGCCAATCTAGCAGGTGAGGGAGTGGATCATCCAGCAGAAATCGCCTTGAAGGAACTGCATTCTAACGAAGGTTGATCGCAGCCCCCATTCTTTCGTAAAGGCAAGATACCCAACTTCTCTAAGCAGTCGGGTATCTGAACCGCACAGGCAAAATTAAACGTGTTAGTTTCACAAAAGTAAAAAATCATGACGACCACAGAACGGTTGAAAAAGTTCACAATTTTGCATTCCTAATGATATGCACGGAGACTTTCTGGCAGAGGCTGGGGGTGAAGAGGGTCATCTGATTGGTGGAGTGTCGCTGCTTTCCGGCTATATCAATAAAGTACGCCAGGAAGAGAAAAACGTGCTTTTTGTCATTTCAGGTGACATGGTGCAAGGTTCTCTCATTGATAAGGAATATAGAGGTATTTCAACGATAGAGATTATGAATTACCTCGCTCCAAATGTAGTGACTCTGGGGAATCACGAATTGGATTGTGGGTTGCCTCACTTACTATTCTTGGAAAAGATGGCAAATTTTCCGATAGTGAATGCCAACAACGAATCACAGCCGCCTCTGCAAAACCGGAGAGAAGTCAATCCTAAAATGTCCTTGTAGGGAACAGCAGTTGTGAAGCCCACAGACCGTCAATCTTTGCAATCAATTCACTTCCAGCCCAGAGAAAGGTTTGAGTGATGAGGTTTTGCGCCTCAATATTCACCCCACCTAAAATTATGTCACTGTCTGGATTAAACCTCTGAATATAGGCGTAATCATTTCCACCAGCGACTGAGTACCAATTTGTTGTATTATCGCCAATATAAAATGCGTTAAGAGATTGACCGTTGTTGCCAATTAAAGTATCTACCTCAACACCAGACGCCCCGTTGCTTTCTGAACCTCTTAATGAGTTCTGACCCGAACCACCTCCGAGAGTGTCGTTCCCCAAACCACCAAACAAGATATTAACCCCATTTCCACCAGTGAGAACGTCATTACCCTCATCACCGCGAATGGTATTCCTGCCATTTCCGGCATTGATGTTGTCATTTCCAGCCCCGCCAGAGATGGTGTCATTCCCTGTGCCAGCAGTGATAAAATCACCACCCGCCTCACCAAATATCAGATTATTTCCATCACCGCCACCAAGGGCGTCAACTCCATTCCCGCCAGAGATGATGTCATTACCTGTGCCAGCAGAGACAATATCGTCCCCATCCCCAAAATAATAAGTATGGTTGCCGTTGTTGTTGTAATATTTCCCAAAAATCCCAGTTCCTGTTAATACGTCGTTTCTGTTAGTCCCATAAATGATTCGGTCATCTATCCCGCCATCAAGCTTAGCACCAACTAGAAACAAAGGATTATATTCAGTATCAACTGGAATAACTCCTTCGTGCACTTGAGGAGAGACATTAAAATCTCCTTTATAAAAGTTTGGTCGAAATTGATGATCGGCCCGCGTGTCACTCAGACCCAGAATATTTGTGGCTAAACGAGAATTACCTGCTGCATCAGTTGTCACCAAATTTGTGTAGGCGGTGACAACACCGTTGTGTTGAGCAATTTGATCGGCGATATTATTCCGATTGGTGCCGAAGTCAAACAGGAAGGATTCCTTGGCAGTTCCAGCTTGAGCTTCATTTCCTGCTAAACTGCTGATGCCATTAAAACTTCTTGAAACCGCAGCACCACCAAAGTCTAAGCGTTTGATTGGGTCTGCTCTTCCTCCATTTCCATCCCTTACGTATCCATTTGATAAGTCAGTATCGAAGCCATTATCTGTATCGTATGGACTGACACTTTTCGCCTTATTTGATGCTGGGTCAAGGGCTGTAACCGAACTCACTTGACTCCCGTTGCTAGTAAAACTGGCAGCAAGATCGCTGGCAAGGTGAGCGCCGAGACTATTTCCAACAATATTCAGCTTTGCGGCTGGCATTCCCCACTCAAGAGCAAGTTTGTCTCGGACTGCGTTTGCCACTGGGGTAATCCACGAACCCGATCTGTAAAGGTCTCCTGCTGCGATTCCTAATGGTCCAATATTGAAAAACTTGGTGCCGCTCACTTGAGTCCAGTCAAGGGCTAAAACCGTATCGTTTGGGTTGGCATCCCTGATGGCTGCCGCCAGATTTGGATCGTAATAATCGGCGGGATTTGTGAAACCCGGAAGCAGCAGCCATACTTTTTGCCCAGTCCATTGTGCGGCAGAAGGAACACCGAAGGGTGCGCGAATATTTATTTGACGCTGACTTGGACTAAAAGCATTGCTAGGTGGGTTCTTAGTTTCGCCACCTGTCACCAAAAACGGAGTATCGATTACTGCCATTAGAAATTCCTCTCAAGTTAGGTTGTTAAAGATTATTTGTTTCTGTTGACTAACTCTTTCTCGACTTTCTCCACAGGTGAACCCCACCCAAGCCCAAGAAAGCTAACAATGAGGCGAAGGGGGAGGAGTTCTCCGGTACAGGAGTAGGTTCAGGACTAGGTTCGTTGGTTGTTTCTAAAGTCACAAGCCCATCACCTCCATAAGTTCCATTTCGCAAAGCGTAAACAAATACCTTGGGATCTCCGAACATCAGTGCATCTTTTCCAGATGCAGAAAAAAGTTGGAAGCCAAATTGAGTGGGAATTCCGTTCTCGAAATACAAAAGTGGATACTCTGGAAATCCATCAACATCACTGGCCGTATAGGTGACAGGAGTTAAACCTGTAGCAAAGTCCAGAAATTTAAAGTTAAAGGATAGCAGTCCCGCTAGATTTCCATTTCCACCATTGATGGTCATGTGTTCCGTGCCGACTTTGGTCAGATGTGTATCGTCGTAGGCAAAGTCACCTGTGTAGATACCCGCAAAGTCGCCGTTAGGTATGTCAACCCTGATTGTGCCTGCGATCGTAGCTGCCATAGCGGTCGCTCCTCCAAATGTGGATATTAAATATGTTCCAAGGATAGCGGTCAGTCCATATTTTATGTTCATTGGATATTCCTGATTTGAAAGGCTTCACCCACAGCAGTGAGTTTGTTTTCGTTTGTAGCCATTAACGAAAACAAAATCTTGAAATAAAGATTAAAGCTCGATCGCGGTATTATTAACGGTAAATTAACTATAGTTTTTTGCCAAAAATAACTAGATATTTTGAAAATATTAGTAATTATATTAAACAGTTCTGGGCGTACTTCGACAAAAGAAACCGGGTTTTTTATTGAATCTACGGGCGGCAACGAAATATTTTCTCCAAAAACCGGGTTTCTGAACTCTCATGCCTAAGTCTTACCGACAAAAGAAACCGGGTTTTTTATTGAATCTACGGGCGGCAACGAAATATTTTCTCCAAAAACCGGGTTTCTGGATCGTCATGCTCACAACTCAAAACTATCGATCGCCCAATGCCAGTTTTTCTGGTAAAGCCGATCGCGCATCTCCCGTTTCTCAACCGCCAAATATTGCTGAAATTCTGGTTTTTCCAGGCCGCTGCGCCACATGACCAGAGCATCTTCTCCGGTGTCTTCGTAGTATCGTTTCCGCCGTCCTGCCTCTTTAAAACCAAACTTTTTGTACAGAGACACGGCGGCTAAATTAGATTCGCGCACTTCTAAGGTTGCCCGTTCTAATTGTCTGTCGCGAGCCTTTTTTAGTAAAGCCCAAAGCAGAGCTTGTCCTAAACCCTGACCTTGAAAGCGAGGCTGAATTGCCAAAATTGTAATGTGAGCTTCTTCTAAAATTGCCCACAGGCAGCCCAAACCGATGAGAGTCGGGGGAATCTTTAGGGGCGGTGCCCCCGTGCCCGCCTGGTTTTGAGCTGATTTGCCGACCTCGGTTTCCGATGCCCACAAACCCAATAAATCACTGTTAGGACTGTCTAACTCGCGTCTGTAGCCTTCTAAAGTCCACAGTCCGCCAAAACACAGCCGATCGAGTTCGACTGCACTGTTGAGGTGTTCTGCGGCGAGATGTTTAATTTGTAGAAAACGCACGGCTGTAAATTGTACACTGGAAAACACAGTAGGGATTAGCTGTTTGTGGCTAGTTTTGAGTCATGACTCACAAGTCTCCAGACATTAGTCTACTGCCCTGGACCAATGACTGCTGATTAATGACTGCCGACTGCTGACTGCTGATTAATGACTGCTGACTAATAACCTAGGATAGTTATTGCGCGATGGTATCAACTCAATCTTTCGGGGTGGAATCGGGACTTAAGTATCTGTCTGAGTCGAAGCCGACCCTGCAAAATCGATCGCCAAATCAAGAACTGTTACCGCTGACAGCCAGTGTCAACAGCAGCGATCGGTTGGAAATCGGAGGCTGTGAGGTGACAGCCTTGGTGGAGCAATTTGGCTCGCCGTTATACATTTTAGACGAAGAAACGCTGCGGGCGGCTTGCACCCAGTACCGGGATGCTTTTAGGCGTTACTATCCGGGCGAATCTCAAGTGCTCTATGCTTCTAAAGCTTGGAGTTGTTTGGCAGTTTGCGCGATCGCAGCTTCGGAAGGTTTAGGCATAGATGTCGTATCCGCCGGAGAAATCCACACTGCACTGCAAGAAGCCGGCGCGGACTCTGACAAAATCTACTTCCACGGTAACAACAAGTCCCGCGAGGAACTCCAGCTAGCTGTAGAAACCGGCTGCACTATCGTAGCCGACAACTGGCAGGATTTAGAGACTCTAGCAGAGTTGGGACAATTGGGTGTCAGCAGCCTCACAGGTGGGCCGACACGAGTTATGGTGCGGTTTACTCCTGGAATTGAGTGCCACACCCACGAGTACATTCAGACGGGTCAAATCGACAGTAAATTTGGCTTCGATCCCAACTCGCTCGATCGAGTATTTACTTTCATCAGCCAACAGCCGTCGTTATTTTGCGTGGGAGTGCACGCTCACATCGGGTCTCAGATTTTTGAACTGCAACCCCATGACGATTTAGCCGATGTCATAATTCAGGCCTTGACAAAAGCACTGAGTTATGGATTGCCAGCGACAGAAATTAATATTGGCGGCGGGTTGGGCATTCGCTATACTGAAGCGGACGATCCTCCCAGCATTGAAGATTGGGCTCGTACAATTTGCTCCGCAGTGGTAGCAGCTTGCGAGCGGCATCAATTGCCATTACCCAAATTGCTTTGCGAACCGGGTCGATCGCTCGTCGGTACAGCCTGCGTCACTGCTTATACCGTTGGCTCTCAAAAAGTCATTCCGGGAATGCGGACGTATTTAGCTGTAGATGGAGGGATGTCCGACAATCCGCGTCCTATTACCTATCAATCAGTTTATCGAGTCCTCGCAGCCGGTAAAATGTCTGCTCCCTTAACGGAAACAGTGACAATTGCTGGGAAACACTGCGAGTCAGGCGATGTTCTGATTAAAGATGCCAAATTGCCCGAGTGTCAGACCGGAGATGTCCTCGCGGTTACGGCTACAGGGGCATACAATTACAGCATGGCTTCTAACTACAACCGAGTACCCAGACCGGCAGCGGTTTTAGTGAGAAATGGGGAAGTTAACACGATTGTACAGCGGGAAACTTACCAGGATTTGCTAAGGCTTGACCGCCTTCCTGAACGACTCCGAACTCAAAAGTAAAAACTTAGAAGTTAAAAGTTAAAAGTTAAAAGAAAGACAATCCATGTTTACTTAGTGATGATTGCCTTTTCACTTTTAACTTTTGCCTTGTTCAGTCACACGATTGGATTGACACTCCCCGGTCTAAAAACACGGGGATTTTCAGCGTATTCCTTATAATAACTGTTCATGGTTCACGGGTTCGAGTGCATCACGGTTCGCGGTTCACAGGCGGTAGCGTTCGATGAACCATGAACAATCAACAATCTGGCTTTGACTTGGCCCTGGTTCAGTCCTTATTGATTCAAGGGATCGATATTGGACTGGTTTTTGCCCTTGCGTATTTGGTGCTCGTCATTGTTGGCGAGCGCAGAACGCTGTGGATGGTACGGGGATTTATCATTTTGATGCTGGCGGCTGCAGTGAGCAACTGGGCTGGATTGAGGCTGTTGCACGTTGCCCTCAACAGCTTGGTGACAGGTTCGGCTGTGGCAATGGCGGTAATATTGCAGTCGGAGTTTCGCCGATTTCTGGAACAATTGGGTCGGGGGGAATTTCGGCAATTGTTTGGACGCGATCGCCGACCAACTCCCGAACCGGACAGCGTCATAGATGAAATTGTGGACGCCGTAAAAGAACTTTCGCAAAACCGCACGGGCGCTTTACTAATTATAGAAACAGATTCTCCCATCGACGATCGGGATTTTTCTGTGCCGGGATTAAAGCTAAATGCTGAAGTTTCTAAAGAATTGTTGCAGACTATCTTTCAGCCGCAAACTTTGCTGCACGACGGAGCTGTTTTGATTCGAGGTTCGCGGATCGTGTCGGCGGGGGTAATTTTGCCTTTGTCCGATCGCAGCGCGTCGCGGCAGTTGGGAACCCGCCACCGGGCGGCGATGGGGATTACGGAACGGGTGCAAGCTTGCGTGTGCGTGGTGGTGTCGGAGGAAACTGGTTCTATTTCTTTAGCCCAGATGGGAGCTTTAAATCGACCTTTGACTAGCAGCAAACTTAAGGAATTGCTGGAAGCAAAGCTGTTTCCGTCGGAGGGAGAAAGAGCTGTGGCTCCAATTCCGATCGGCAATCTCGGACGCCAGATAGGATTGAAGGGAGTGACGCTGTTAAAACGGATACTGCGCCGTTAGTCGGGTAATCGGGAGAAACCATGAGTCAAGGAATTTGCTTGGAAAAGTTGCCGGAGGATCTGCAACAAGAACTACTGCCTAAGCACATAGCAGTGATTATGGACGGGAACGGCCGCTGGGCTAAGAATAAGGGGTTGCCGCGGATTGCCGGGCACCGCCGAGGAGCTAGCGCTCTGAAGGAACTGCTGCGCTGCTGCAAAGATTGGGGAATTCCAGCTTTAACGGCCTATGCTTTTTCGACGGAGAATTGGGGGCGGCCGACCGGGGAAGTGGATTTTTTGATGAGTTTGTTCGAGGGTAAGCTGCGGCAAGAATTGCGGGAGATGGTGGACGAGGACGTGCAAATTCAATTTATGGGAAATTTGCAGGCTTTGCCGAAGTCTTTGCAGGCGGAAATCGAGCGTTCTGTGACGGCAACTCAGCACAATCAGGGGATTTTGTTTACGGTGGCGACGAATTACGGGGGGCGTCAGGAGATCGTGCAAGCTTGTCGGGCGATCGCCTCTCAGGTGAAAGAGGGCAAGTTGCAGCCGGAGGAGATTGATGAGGTTTTATTTAAACGCTATTTGTATACTGCTGATGTTTGCGACCCGGATTTGCTGATCCGGACGAGCGGGGAAATGCGGTTGAGCAATTTTCTACTATGGCAAATGGCTTATTCGGAAATTTACATTACTGAGACGCTGTGGCCGGATTTCGATCGATCGGAGTTTCACCGCGCTTTGTCTGATTATCAGAAGCGCAGCCGCCGATTTGGTAAAGTCTAACTATTTTGGATTTTAGATTTTGGATTTTAGATTAATTTTTCAGTTTCCAATTAGGTAGATTCTGAAATGTATTTCTCAATCTAAAATCTAAAATCGCCAATCTAAAATCAAATTAGGGGCCGGAGAAAACGGCCGCTTCAATGTCCTGACGTGAGAGGGAATATTTGAATGCTCGCTGAATGTCTTGGCCGTCGGCTCCAGCCTCAATGTAGCGGACGGTGAGTTGGTCGATATCGAGGGAGAGTTCTGCTTTCCATGTAAGTTGCTCGATCTGCCAGCAGTGGAGTTCTCGCCGGTCTTGCTGGCAGCCGCGGCTTTTTAGCCACTGCTCGATTTCCGGGAGTGGATGGTTGTACAAAGGAGTGTCAGCGGAAGGAAGAGTCATGGGATTTTAGATTTTAGATTGAGGATTGGAGATTGAGGATTGGAGATTGAGGATTGGAGATTGAGGATTGGAGATTGGGGATTTGAGGCTTTATATCATTTCCGGTTACACTCATACATGATGTTGAGGGTTGATTGTTGAAGGTTCACGGCGTCAACAGTCAACGCCGTGAACTCGAATTTACTATTCCGATGCTAACGGATTTGATATTAATTGCCGCGAATTAAGCCGATCGCGATCGCCAGTACCAAACATCCGATTAACGTAGCTCCCATGATAAACAGGGCAAATATTTCTCCAGGAGAAAGGGGGCGATCCGCGGGATCTAGGTAAGCGGAGTTGTAAGTTTTTTTGCCCGATCCCGAAACCGGAGTATTGAAGCCTGGGGGCGGCCCAATCACGTTCTGGCGAGAATAGCCTATTTTGAGGTCGTAGGCGAGGCGGCGTTCTGGGTTGCTGAGGGTGGCGTAGGCATTGTTGAGCTGCTGAAATTTGGCGGTAGCGACTGCGGGCGGCAGCTCGGTGGTATCGGGATGGTAGAGTTTGCTCAGTTCCCGGTACGATCGGCGAATTTCGATCGGCGATGCGGAAGGATGCAGCCCTAACAAGCCGTAGTAGCTAGAACCCAAGGGGGTTTTGCCGGGTATTTTCTGACTTTTGCTGTTTGCCGTTCCCTCGTTAGGAGTCACCTCAGCGCCTCTGGGCTTGTTGTTTATAATTTTTGATTATTTTAGAGCAGATTTGAGGGTAGCGCCACTGTCTGCAAGGTCGAGGGGTTGAGGGTGGGCGTAAGGCGACGGCAAGTAACATCAAACTCAGCACCAAGATATTCAGGCCGTCGGCTTCATCGATTTGTTATGCGACTTGACGAAGTGTTTGAGATATCTGACTCAGCGATCGATCTGATAAGCCTATTTCGCCAGAACCTTTTCTCGACACTGCGGATATTTTCTTCATATCTGAGTTGATCCAAGTAAAGCAGCAAATACTTCAATTCATCATCCGTCTCCTCCCCCTCAAAGGGGTTTACTCGCACCAGATTGCCATAGCTGCGCTCCCACTTTTGAGGTGTATCATCCACTGCAATGATTGACTCTAGACGATACCCTTTGCGCTTGACCTTTTTTATATTTTTGCGATTGTAATATTCAAACCATTCCATATCGTAAGCAACTGTGCAGCGATCGCTTGCCCACACAAACGATAAAGTTTTAGGATTTTCAAAGATGGCTGACACAATTGCGATCGCATAAGACGGCGTAGAAGATGTCCAAACTGCCACCTCAAACCAGTCTAAGCATTTTTTCAAAAACACATCAAGAAACGGTCGTTTGTAAATGTGATATGGCTCTACTAAAAAGTCAGCTTGCCGAGGTAGAGATGCTTCGGTAGCATAAATTAAAGTTTCATCAAGATCGAGAAT
The DNA here is from genome assembly GCA_036704825.1 of Microcoleus sp. F8-C3. GTDB lineage: Bacteria > Cyanobacteriota > Cyanobacteriia > Cyanobacteriales > Microcoleaceae > Microcoleus. The sequence continues at coordinate 12,699 of JAUBSN010000059.1, forward strand.
CAAGAGTTTTTTTGGAGCATCCATAATCAAAAATCGTTCATCACTAGGTCTAGGTCTACTCCCTGTACCCAATTACTTTAAACTATGAATCGCGCGATTCCCTACCCTTCGGGAACGCTTCGCGAACGGGATAGCTTCGCTTCTCGCAAATTTTGCACCTCCTCAACGCTAATCCCGGTAACTTGACCGATCGTGGCATTATCTAGCTGTGAAATTAATTTTCGGGCGATCGCTAGCGTTTCTTCTCGTTTTCTTTCCTCTCTTGCTTCCTGTATTCCTGCCTGTCTTGCTTCTTCAAAAGCTTTAATAATTGCCCCCTGTTGGTCGTGAATAAACTGTTCCCTGCGTTCCAAAGCTTCTACTTCTTCCCGACTTAACCGGGCTTCATTGGCAAGATCGAATGCTTTGTGGATTTCCGGTACGCTATCCATTGTTTCGGGAACTTCTGAGAGAATTCTGGCATATTTCATGAAATATATCCATTTATCTGTCAAAGTTTCTAGTTGACTTGCTTCTTTAGAGAATTTAGGTAATTCTACAAACACTAAATTCATGTCATTTTCCGGATAGTTTAAATTGCTTTTAACTTCTTTATACACAAATCGCGAAATTAAGTTAGGGCTGTTGCGAAACATTTCAAAATCTGTAATGGTTAAAGCTATTAATGGCTTGAGCATTCGATAGCCTTCTCCTTTTTGCAATTGAAATGCGTAGGTTTTGGCTGCATTGTACAACACCCGATTGCCAGAATATTGAACGTTGAGAACTAGAATTTCAATAATGACTAAGCTGCCATCGTCTAGTTTGGCTGTGACATTGAGGTAAGTATCTTTTAAGCCTTCTAGTTTGGGCGGCAGATTTGGGTTGATTATTTCTAAGTCTTCGATGGTGGAATTGCCTTCATAAATTAAGGCGTTGAGAAAGCTAATTAGAATCTCTTTGCTTTCTGAGGAACCGAAAATTTTTTTGAAGGCATAATCGGTTTTCGGGTTGATAAATATCATGGCTTTAATTTGGTAGTACGGGTTAAATCAGTGAGGCGTAGTTTGTCGCAAGTGTCAGGAATCACCCGACGATTCCCTTCGGGATAGCTTCGCTTCACGGAAATTCCGTACATCCTCAAGGCTAAGCCCGGTAGTTTGGCTGATGGTTTCGTCATCTAGCCGTGAAAGTAATTGTCGGGCGATCGCGATCGCCTTGGAACGCATCCCTTGTTCTATACCGTCCTGAACAGCTTTAATAATTGCTCCCTGTTGGTCGTAAATAAACTGTTCTCTTCTGTCCAAATCTTCCACTTCCTCTCGGCTCAAACTGGCTTGATTCGCAATCTTAAAAGCTTCATGTATTTCCGGTATGCTATCCATTGTTTCTGGAACCGATGTCAGACTTCTGGCATTTTTCATAAAATAAATCCATTTGTCTGCTAAAGTTTCAAGTTCCTCCTGTCCTTTGGTAAACTTGGGCAACTCTACAAACACTAAATCTAGATCGTTTTCGGGATAACTCAAATTTGTCTTGACTTCTTTGAACACAAATCTGGAAATAAATTCCGGGCTGTTACGAAACATTTCAAAATCAGTAATTGTCAGAGAAATTACTGGCTTCAGCAGTCGATATCCTTGGGCTGCTTCCAATTGAAAAGCGTAAGTCTTGGCTGCATTGTACAAAACTCGTTTCCCAAAAGACTGGACGTTGAGCACTTGCATTTCAATAATTACTAAAGTGCCGTCGATTAGTTGGGCTTTCACATCCAGATAACTATCTTTTAATCCTTCTAGTTTGGGCGGCAGATTCTGGTTGATGATTTCTAAGTCTTGAATTGTGGGATTGCCTTCATAAATTAAGGCGTTGAGAAAGCTAATTAGAATCTCTTTGCTTTCTGAGGAACCGAATATTTTTTTGAAGGCGTAATCGGTTTTTGGGTTGATAAATATCATGGTTGTCAGATGTAGCTTTGAGGTTATTGGTTGTGTGACGAAGCAACGGGATCTGAGCTGGGTCAAACTGCTGATTTTGTTTCAGGTAATGGTTTGACATTTTCCGGCAAATGTGCATTGGCGATCGCCAGCACAGGCTCATCGTCGCTGTGTTCGCCGTCGGTGGGAATTTGGCAAGAAATCAGTTCTGTGACGAGGCGATCGCCCAGAACATCTTCCCAATCTTGCAACTGTTCTCTGGCTTTGATCGGTGTATTGACAGCCACGTCTACGCCCATTTGCTGAAGGTTGAGGCTGTGTGCTGTCGATCGGCGGTTGGCACACTCCACCAGCCAAACGCTCAATCCGACTGCTGCCATCAAAGGCAAGACAATCCGGTAATCGCGGGTTAATTCAAACATCAATAGGATGGCTGTCAGCGGTGCTCTGGCGCTGCCGGCGAGGACGGCGGCCATTCCCACCATTGCGTAGGCGGCAGGGCCGGCGACTCGATCGCTCATGGCCGGCAGCATTTCCAAAAACAGGCCGTAAGCCGAACCCAGGGAAGCGCCCAAAAACATCGCCGGAGCGAAGATGCCGCCCACTAAACCGCTGCCGAGGCTGATTGCTGTCATCGCCAGTTTGACAAACAGCAGCAGCAGCAGCAAAGGCAAGGAAAATTTAACATCTTGGAGCATTGCTTGGATTGTTTCGTAGCCGACACCCAAAATTTGAGGAAATTGCAGGGCGACTAAGCCGACGCAGACCCCGCCGACGATGGGCTGAAGCGGCCGGGGCAGTCGTCCGAGCCAAGCAAATCCTCGGACTTTTCCTTGAAAACAGCGCTCGGCCAATTGAATTGCTTCTGTGTAGACTAGGGAGACTCCGCTCGCTAAAAGTCCCAATCCCATGTACAGAGGCAGTTCTAGGGGGCTGCGGACATCGTAAACCGGCAAAGCAAACGCCGGCTGAGCTCCCAAGCAGATTTGAGCGATCAGGGCCGAAACTACGGCCGAGAGCAAGACAACGCTGACTGAGGAAGTGGCGAAGGTGCTGCCGAGCACAACTTCTAAGGCAAAGAATACTCCGGCGATGGGAGAGTTAAACCCGGCGGATAAACCTGCTGCTGCTCCCGCCCCGAGAAGCAAGCGCTGCCGTTCTGGGGAAAGCTGCAAGACTTGAGCCAGCAGCATTCCGAAGTTGGCGCCGATTTCGACGCTGGGGGCTTCCGGGCCGAGGGAGGCGCCGGTGCCGAGGGAAACTGAGGCTGCCACCATTTTGGTGATGGGTTTAAGGGGGGAAAGTTCTTGCAGGCCGCGGGTGGCTGCAATTAAGGAAGACATATTGGGGCCAAAGTCCCGAAACCGCCAGCGCATCAGCCCGATGATGACTCCGCCGAGGGTGGGAATGCAGGCTAGCGTCCAAGAGCCTTGGGAGGCGATCGCCCCCATGAAGTCTTCCAGCATCAGGCTGTGGATCGAGTTGATGAGGTAGTGAAAGGTGACGACGCCTGCGCCCGTAACTCCCCCGATGACTAGGGAGAGGATGAGCAGGAGGGTTTCTGGGCTGGGGTGCAGGCGGTTGAATAGCGGGCTTAGGCGGGAGGCTTGGGGAGTTGCTGCGGTTGGCCCGGGTGGCGACAGATCCACAGGATGGGTGACTCTCATTTAGCGGTTAATTCTTCTGTGAGAAGTTAGATAAATATTACATTTTATTTCTTTTTTTAATTTTGAGTGATTTTACGGGAATTGACAAGTTAATTAAGGCGTATTTTAGGGTAGATTTTTTGGGCAGGAGGCTGGGATGGAATGACCGATTCAGAGAGTCAGCAGATTTGGCGTAATTGTATTCTTAGTTACATTCAAACTTAGATAGACTTTCGCGATAATGCTGATTAAGTATATTTACAGTGTTGGTGCTGAGGGCGATCGCATGAGCGAACTTGCAAGATCGTATAACTCAGTGAAACAAAATATTCCGATTAAAGAATTGGCGATTTGAGACTTTACCTTAAAACCACAAATCTCCAATCTCCAATCTCCAATCTCCAATCGATCGCGCACAAGATCGCATCGGTTATTGACTGGGCGGGATTCTTTGTCTGGGTTTGGCGATCGGCATTAGCGGATCGCCGATGGTGGCGACTTTCCAGGGAGGGGATTCTAGCTGGCGTGCTGCGATTAAAAAGGGCGCTCCTCGCTTGAGGCGATCGACCATTAATTTAGGTGGAATAAATGCCGATAAAAGCGGTTCGTTGACGCTGCCAATATATGCGTAAGCACCATTTTCTAGCCACCTGCCAGCAACGGTGTTTTTGTCATCGGGGGCGGCTGCTGACCAACTGTGGATCATGTGGATTGCTGCGGGGAATTGGAGTTTTGGTATATCTTCAACTGAAGCGTCGCCGTTGCCGACTTGAAATGATTTTGGATAGCCTTTGGAATTCATTAATATTAAGTCAAATGTCCACGGTTTTGAGGCTAAACTCCGCCACTTTTCCAAGCTAGATTCTGGTTGCTGCACTATTTCGACATTAACATCTATGCTTTTTAGTCCGCTAGCTGCTTCCTCCATTTCATATTTTGCCCAATTTCCTTCCTTGGGGTAACTGTCATAAAGCATGGCGGTTTCGGTATCGAGAAATAAGGCGCTCATGGCTTGATAGATCGATCGTACTTCGGAACCGTAAATCCAGCCGACAGCCGCCCAGCGTTCGCCGTTGGGGTGTCTTCCCAAACCGTCGGTAACGGCTAGTTGTTCGTCTGGTTTTTCAGGAGATTGATATTTAACTGCTAGTTGGCGTACAATGGTTATTGTGTCGATCGGGTCTGCGAGTTGAGAGTAAAAATATCCGGTTGATTCGACGGCTTTGGTAACTGCTACTTGCAGACTTTTCCACTGTGTGTTATTGAGGGTATCGTTGGGTTTTCCGAAGTTGCCTTCTAGAAATACTAAAGGTTGGCCGTGAGCGGCTGCTAAGGCAACTGCTGCAGAACGTGCGGGGTCGTTTTCTGATGTGATTACTACTCCTGGGGCTTCCCAGCCAAGTTGCGTCCATTTTGCTTTTAATGTTGGAGTATCTGTGGCATTCCAGGCTGCTGCTGCGCTGTTGAGCATTAATTGCTGGAGTTTTTGACCTTTTGGCAGTTGCTGTTTGATGCTTGGCAAACGCACTATTTCTTCGGGTTGAAAGCGCTGCAAAAACATGGGCGCATATTTTTTGTCTTCGATGAGAATAGGCCAGTTGCCTTTGAGATTCCATTTTTGGATGGCTGCTAAGAATGTGGCTTCGTCGGGTACTAAAACTACGCGGTTGACTGTTGGTATGTTGTCGCGGAGGATGCTGACTCGGAGGCCTGTTTGGATGGGCCAGGGTTCTTGTTTGGCTGAGGCGGGAAGTTGAAAGGGTTTTTTGAGAACGCTGCAGGCTGTTAAGTGCTGTGATAAGCATAAAAATAGTGTTAATACTAGCAGTATAATTTGTAGTTTTTTGTGATGTTTCATTTTTTCACCGCAGATACAGGCAGATTAACGCGGATTAACGCAGATGCAGAGGGAAGCTGTTAATAGATTCCGGGGATTAGTTTTTTGACTTGCTGGCGATAATCTGAATAGTCCGAATATTTCTCTAGTAGCCAGGTTTCTTCGCGGCTGGCTTTGATGTCAAAAAATATCAATAAAATTGCTGTGGCTATTAAGTGCGATAAGCTGATTTGAAAAATTGTCCACCCGAAGGCTGCTACAATTAAGCCGCTGTATAGTGGATGCCGCACTATTCCGTAAATGCCTGTTTGGACTAATTCTCCGTCTTCTCTGGGATAGGGTAAGGGTGTGAGGTTTTTTCCCAAGTCTATCAATCCTTTGACGATTAAAATTAATCCACCCAAACCGAGAATACTTGCCATAACCCAAGTAAAATAAATTAATTGAGTTGATGCGATTTTGAATCCCGGCGGTTGATAAACGGGCAAGATTGTAAATGCTGTGAGCAATCCTCCTTGCAGCAAAACTAAATATTCGCCGCGGCTGTTGTTGCGCCAGCCTTCGCGCGTGAATCCCCAGTCAGTTAATATTTTCATAAGAATAGTAATTGGTAATTTGGTATTTACTAAGTGTTATTTTTACTTACAAAGACTTGAATTCCTCAATTTGATAGTCAAACATTTTCCATTTTCCCTGGTATTTTAGGAATGTGTACAGACCTACAGCTTGACTACTTCCGTAGAACCCTTCATCTCGAACTCGAATTACTGTTGAAGTTTGAGCGACCCTAACGATGGCTTTATTGTTTGATAGACTCACAACATCAATTTTTTTCAATTCATGCTTTATATCAACTTTGGCGAAAAGTTGTTGCTGGGATGTTTTTATATATGCAAAGTAGGGAGATTTTGGGTGTATTGTATCCATCAAAACTGTTAGGTTTTTTTCAGTTAAAGCTTTGAAGTGTAAGGTTAAAACTGCTTTAACTGCTTCTTTCTCGCTATTAACAGCAGCAACAACTAAATTTTGCTTTTGTTCTCTATGTGAGATATTTGTCTGAAGAACTGTCAAGTCCGAAAGATTTTTAGGTTCTTGAGAATGATTGGTTCTTTCAGCATTACTGCTTAGCAGTAATAATAAAACCGTGACCGGAAATATTGTGCTTAAAGCTTTGATATATAAAGAGAGCATGGTTGCTAAAACTCCTAAATCAATTAGTCTACAATTAGCCTTAATTATCATTAATGTCAATCACGGTGTTAAATTCACTCGTAGACTATCGTGACTACTGGCTAAAATAAGGCAACTGTAGGTAGAGTAAATTGATGTAAAACCCAACCTACAGCGAACAGTCAACCGTCAACCGTCAACTAATTTATTCTCGCCAAGGACGAGTCATTAATTCCAATTGGTTGACTTCATCTTGGCTTAAAGTCCAGCCTAGGGCGCCTGCGTTTTCTTCTGCTTGTTTGGCGGTTTTGGCGCCGGGAATTGGGATGACTCCGTTTTGGGATATTAACCAGTTTAGAGCAACTTGGGCTGGTGTGCGATCGCGCTTTTTGCCCATTTTCCGCAGCGTGGACATGACTAATTCGATTTTTTCGAGGCCGCTTTTGCTGAACCGGGAGTCCATTTTGCGGGCTCCTGTAGGTTGTTCTCGGGCGGTATATTTGCCCGTAAGCAATCCTTGGGCTAAGGGGCTGTAAGCTAAAATTGTGACTCCCAATTCGCGGGCTGCACTCACAATTCCTTGTTTTTCTACTTGTCGCGACAGCAATGAGTAGCGGACTTGATTTGTTGCTAGGGGAACGCCTCTTGCTGCGAGTATTTTGTGGGCTTGGCGCATCTGTTCTACTGAATAGTTGCTGACTCCTACTGCTTGAATTCTGCCTTGTTTTACTTCATCGGCTAAGGCGTTCATCAGGGTTTCTTGATTCAGTAAAAAACTGAAGGGCCAGTGCACTTGGTAGAGGGCTATTTGTTCTACTTGCAAGCGTTTTAAGCTGGCACTCAAGGCTGCGGAAACTGATTTTCCTGTAATCCGCCAAGGTACGGGGCCGAATTTGGTGGCTATTTGCACGGGTTGGCTGGTTTTTTTGAGGAACTGCCCCAGCAATTCTTCAGACAAGCCGTTACCGTAGACTTCGGCTGTGTCGAAAAAGTTGACTCCGCTGTCTAGAGATGTTTTGAATGCTGCTTCGACTTCGGCGGCGCCGTAGTTGCTGCCGTAGTTCCAAAATAGTTTGTCGCCCCAAGCCCAAGTTCCGACGCACAGGGGAATGACGGCTGGGCCATTTTTTCCTAGGGTAATGGTTGTCACGGTTGGTAAATCCACAGTTATTGATTCTCTTTATTTTTATATGAATTTATACGAATAATCGCGATCGAGCTTCTAGCCTGGGGAGGAATGGCAGCGGGTTGCGATATCTTAGTTACTATCAATGCAAATGCTGTGTTTATTTGAATAGTTATGTCGATCGACCGTTTGCCAGATTCAAGATTAACAGATTCCGCGACTCCTGCCATCAAGAGAGTTTCCCTCGCGACTATGTTCCGGTTGGGTTTGTTTCAGATGGGATTGGGCATGATGTCGATTTTGACGCTGGGGGTGCTCAATCGCGTCATGATTAAGGAGTTGGCGATTCCGGCTACTGTGGTGGCCGGTACGCTGGCGATGCACCAGTTTGTCGCGCCGGCTAGGGTGTGGTTCGGGCAAATGTCTGATGCTAAGCCTTTGTTTGGCCATCACCGCACGGGTTACGTGTGGGTAGGAAGCGTTTTGTTTGTGATTTCTGCTTTTTTGGCGGTGCAGGTGATGTGGGGCTTGGGCGGCAGTTTGGAGGCTGTGGGGTGGACGACTGCTACTTACGGTTGGGTGGGTTTGTTGGGTTTGATTTTTGCGCTTTACGGTATTGCTATTTGTTCGAGTTCGACTCCTTTTGCTGCTTTGTTGGTGGATGTTTCGGATGAGGAAGACCGATCGAAGTTGGTGGGTGTGGTGTGGTCGATGCTGATGGTTGGTATTATTATCGGGGCGATTGTTAGCAGCGGTTTGCTGAAGCAAATTGATGGGGATGTGCCGCGGGAAGTGTTGCAGGCTTCGATTAACGGTTTGTTTGTGAAGGTGCCGGCGCTGGTTTTATTTTTGGTGGGGATTGCGACTTTTGGGGTTGAGAAAAAGTATTCGCGCTACGGGGTGCGATCGTCCGCACTGAATCGAGAAGATAAAATTACTCTGGGAAGTGCGCTGCGAATTTTAACTGCTAGTCGCCAAACCGGTTTATTTTTTACTTTCCTGCTGATTATGACAATTTGCTTGTTTATGCAGGATGCGGTTTTGGAACCTTACGGCGGGGAAATTTTTAAGATGCCGATTTCGGAAACTACACGGTTGAATGCTATTTACGGTACTGGCACTCTGATCGGTTTGGGTACTACTGGTTTTTTCATTGTACCGCGCATCGGCAAGCAAAATACAATTAGGTTGGGCTGTTTGTCGGTGGCGGCTTGTTTGGGTTTGATGATTTTATCTGGATTTACGGGTAATCCAATTGTGTTTAAGTCGGCTTTAATGTTGTTTGGTTTAGCTTCGGGTATTGCGACGACTGGTGCGCTGAGTTTGATGTTGGATTTGACTGCTGCAGAAACTGCTGGGACTTTTATTGGCGCTTGGGGTTTGTCGCAGGCGATGGCGCGGGGTGTGGCGACGATTAGCGGCGGTGCTATTTTGGATTTTGGCAGGAGTTTGTTTGGGGTGCCAATGCTGGCTTACGGGTTGGTGTTTGCTGTGCCGGCGGTGGGTATGATTCTGGCTGTTTGGCTGTTGAGTAGGGTGGATGTTCGGGAGTTTCAGGATAATGCTAAAAGTGCGATCGCAACTATCCTGGAAAATGAATTAGACTGATATTTTGGCAGGAAAGCTGTTGTTGACGTACCGTTACGCCACTGAGACTGCGAAACTATCAGATCGATCGACTGTTGCTGTCCGACCAGATACCAAAATTGTTAATTATGAAGTTCGATCGTTCTACAATGCTACCAGGACTCCAACATAATCCAGAAAATGCCACACTTTCTCCCGCTTGGTGAGATACCTTCCACTCCCGTCCCACCAATGGTTCAACTTCTCCTTGGACTGATAAACTTTCCGTAGTTTTTGTGTGAGCTAAAAGCGGGAGATTTTCTAACATTTCAATCATAACAGAGCCGTTTTGTTCGTGCCAAGAATAGTCAGCGTTAAATAATTGCTGAGTATCTGTTATTTCTTTTACTTCAACACATTTCACATCCCCCCAACCATAGCCGCGTTCGCCACCCATTTGTAAGCGTTGACAAGCATCTTTCCACTCGTTCTTGATATCGCAGCCCTCTTTTTCAAACACGTAGCCAATCAGATAAACTTGTTTTCCTTCATCCAAAGTGCGAGGTGAAATAAACTCAACTTCATGCAACAACCCTTCATCTGCTGCTTGTTGCGGATACACTAATGCCGTACTAGCATAGCTGCTCAAGAAACGGCGGCGAAACTGACTTTCGTTATTCCAAAACCATTCGATCGAATAGTCTCCATTTGATTTTATTGCCGGATAAAAGTAAGTGTAAGCTAACTGCTTGTTAACTTTATTTCCATAGCATTCATACTGCGTTGAATCTGTTGCAGAGCCGTCTGTTATATCGCGAGTTAATCGCATCGTCAGCGCACCCCAAAAGACTCGCCCAGTCACATAAAAACGGGTGCGCTGCACGTTGCCCACTTTGCCACAGCCGATGTGCATTGGGGAGCGTAATTTAAACACCACTCGATAAGCTTTCCAAGTCACGGAGTTTTCTCCTGTTGGTTATTCTTTTCCTCAACTTGACGAGCTTTTGCACCATAGCGAGCATAAATGAGCATTTGCTCCAAGGTTTCTTTAGCGAGTAATAATCGTTCTAAATTTTGAGTTACATTATCGGTAATATGCTTTAAAACAATCTCAGGGCGAAGATCGATTTTTTCATTATTCATTGGCTTGTTCCAGCCAAAACCTAATTGCTGTAGCAAGTCCAGCATTTCTACAACAACAGCCTTACCATTATCTTTCTCTTTAGCAAGTAGATAGATAAAACAAGCATATACGCCATCCTCTTGTAAAACTCCCAATGCTTTTGTGACTGTATTTTCTACATCACTGGCTTTTTGATTATTGGTATTGTTAATAACCGCCTGAGCTTTTTGTGCTGCGAGGCGATCGAGATTAATGGGTGTGTTGTTCATTTCCTTGCTCCTCACCGTGTTTCTCCTCTACCGGATTGCCTACTACTGCCATGCGTCCAAACCCGCGTGTACCCATGCCGCCAACTCCTAGCCATTCAATCATACGAAACCCTGCTTTCACTACACACAATGGACATTCCCAAGAACCACCGGGTATATCCTCATTACCTTTGTGTGTTTTGTCTTTAGGAAATGGACGCTTACGCTTAGATTGACCATTCTCTTTCTTCTCGTCTTTGTCTTCACCAGCACCATAATCATCTAGCACAACTTCTGCGGTGAGGAAGGTGGCGCGGGGAATGGCTTCATAGGTGAACAGTGCTCCTTCTTCGGCTGCACCAGTTTCAGGGTTAATGGCTACGGATGTCCGCACTTCTAAGTTGCTGTTTACGACTTGGCTAAAGAGCGCATCCTTGACTAGGATAATCCTGCTGACAGCCTTGCAGCGCTCTTCATTTTGCCAATTTGGGGGTGCTGTTATCGTGACCTGACCTGCAACACCAACCATCAACCAACCTAAATTTAATGCTTCGTTTCGCCCCCAATTCAACACAGCTTGGTCGGTGTTCCAGGAGGCTGGTGGCGTGTTTACTGTAAATCCTGCATCTTTTAACCGTTCCACTGTACTCACCCACACGGGGCCAACCATTGAATGCACGGGAAACAGCAAAACATGGGCGTCAAAAATATTTACCACACCAGAATAAATCGTGGCTTTATCATTATCGTTCCCATTTTTAGACTTCTTGATATAGCCGAAGGTATAGCAAACAGGATTCTCATCTGGTTTATCAATTTTGTCGTGGTTTTGTCCGGCGGCTTCTGGTGTTTCATACAACTGTGCGGTGTAGGCACGGGCTGCCCCATGCAAACTCGTACCGGGAATTTTAGGAATTTTGGTTCCCGGTTCTCGCACAATGCTGTTGTCTACTCGTCCGAGACGATAGCCTCCTGTGCCGATATGCACCGGGTCGAGAGTCATAAATAGGTAGCGTTGCCGTTTATACGTTGCCATTACTGTCTTCCTTACCGTTCTTTCAAAATTGACCTGTGCAGTTCTGCCAAGTCAGCGAGTTCGCCCCGCACACCAGCCTCAATCAATTGTTTTTTCCGGTCTTCAGCAATGCTTTTCCACGGTTGAGCTTTTGGCCATGCAGCACTTGCTAGTGTATCAGTGACAAACTGCTTAAATACTGAATTGGTTAATGATTTTTGTTCGTCTTGTCCGTACCACATTTCGCGGGTGGATTCGATCGTGTAAATGACTCGATCGCATTGGGATGTCTCCAGGTTTTTCAGAATTTTCCAGAGAGTGTCGAATCGGTCTAAATCTTCCAGGTAAAAGGGGCGAGTGCGGCGAGGGCGGCGACCGTTTTCGTCGTAGTAAATCTCGAAACGGCGGGCGGTGGTATCGAGGTATTCAAAGTCGAAGGTAGAGGGTGTGAAGTAGATTTGGTCGCCTTCTATTAAATCACCAGCATGAACTAACCAGCAAGGTTTGGTTGTACCTGGTCGCTGACTTTTGATTGCTCGTTTCCGTTCTGTTGTCACTTTGCTGTCAGCATCATTTGTTTCTAGAAAAACGTAGGGATACCAGGCATCATCAGTTGTGCCATCGCCCATTTTGGCTGGGACGTGCCAAGTGATTGAATGACGATCGCTTTGAGTCAGTTTTAGGGTGATAGTTTCCTCAAATTGCTTAGTACCATTTGCTAATTCTTGCTTTTCTGGCAGGAGTTGTCCAGTCGTCGTTGACTGAACCTGCCAGAGTTGCTTATGCTTATCGTCAGGCGATTTGTAGGTCAACATCTGCCGTCCAGCATCTAAAGCAGACTGGAGAGGGGTACGGCGATCGAAATATACGACACCGAGATGTAGGGGGAGACGGTTGCGGACTTTTCCCATTTCGCGCTCGTACTTAGTTGTTATTGTTCTGATTAGATTTAGAGACTCCAGAGAATTCAGATTGTTTGCTGGAACAAGGGCAATAAAAGTGCTAGGTTCAGCGAGAATTTGAATTACGGGGCTGTATTGTGTAGAATCAAACGTAATACCATCATTATCATTGTTAATTTCATTAATTTCCAATTGGCCTCGTAATCTGTTAGAGCTTCCATATCCGGTAGGCTCTTCTATTGATACTTGCTGGTTGAGCAACTGGTTACGAATAAAACTCGCTGCTCTTTCACTATCTGAGTAGCGATTAATATTTTCATCTTCTCTTGCACCAGAGAATGCGTTCAGTTGTTTGGCAACGTAGCAAAGATTATCTGTTGTAATCAATCTATCATCCCATAGCAAAACACTTAGCTTGACGTTTCTTAAAACGAGCTCGTAGTTTCCAAGGTTGACGAGCTTTAGTCGCTCGACTTCAAATGCTTTTACTTTAATAGTGAGACGACATTTTACTTTCAATAGTTGTGTATCTGGCACATCATTTATTACTTCTTGCCAGAATTTCTGAGTGGTTTCCCATACCCGACGCAAGCGAGCAAATGAAGGATTTTGTCGCATCATTGCTAAGGCTAGAAGAAAAGGTTCTTCAATTCGTTTTTCACCTGAATTGGGATCTTCACCTAAATCCGTATCAGTAACTTGTAAATCATAAAATGGCTGGAATTGATTGTGACCTTTAGGCACTCCACGAGCATTTTTTTTAGGGACAAGATCGTCTAACAATGTTTTTGCAGTAAATTGACGTTTATTTTCAGGTTTTTTTTGAAGAACATTTTGAATATCAGTAAGCAATTGCGAATAGTCAATATTATACGGTTTACTTCCAAGTGAGTTTGTCCATGATTGAGGATTAGAAGAAACTATACTGCTGAATACCTCACCTGTTAGCCATGATTCTAGTCCAAATCGCCCTACGATCAACGCAAGACGACCATTAGTATCTGCGACTTCATCAAGCCAAATTGTTGTGGGTAGGTTTCCTGTCCAGTCTTTAGCACGATTAGTCCGACGATCGCAGCATATATCACAAACTTTCAGCCTCAATGCTTTTTCACTCGAACCAATTGGTCGCAAGGTGCATACAGGACAAATATCTCGCTTTTCTATAATATTCCAATAGGGTGCGATTGATTGAGAATTGGCAGTGAGTTTATCGGGTTGAGAAGTTGCCAATCTTCCAAATATCAGGGTATTGCGGGTGCGATCGCTTAATTTCAATGTCCAACAAGCTTCACCCCTAAACTGACGGTTTGCGATTTCTTGCAAATGTTCTTGCAAAGAACATCCCGATCTTATCGTCGCCTCAAGTAAATCATCGACATCTGGCACAATAAATACACTGCCCTTTTCATCCCGATAAACTTCTAATCCAAGAGGATAGTCCTCTTCGATAGCCTTTTGGACTTCATCTAAGGCTTTGCCGATCGACTCTTTGCGTGCCAGCAAGTCACCAATGCGAATAGAATCACCCCAAAATGCAAGACCATCTAAACCAATCTTTAGCAGTTGCCAGTAATATTTGTTTTCAGTCTTGCTATCAGGAGGAGGAGGTTCTTTCCAGCCAGTCAGCAAATTTTGTGCTAATGCTGCCTTGAGAAAGGCAACACTGGCAGAAGTCTGGTCAAATAATGAGACATCACTTAAGGGACGGCGAGTTTCCGCAACCGTTTGGCGGAAGTATTGTTCTAGTTTAGAGATAAAATCCTTGCGAAATCCTTTCCAGTCAAACGTTGAACCTGCTAATGTCAATGAATTTTTTAAGATTTCTAGATTTGTTTGTAGAAAATCATAAAAATTGTGACTCTCAGTTTTTAGATTATTCAAATCGATAGCGTTTCTCTCAGTCCCAAATGCTGTTAATGGATAAACTATATCTTTTTGACTAGGTGCAAAGCGATTCAATACCCCTTTTTCAATTCCCGATCCACGTCCATGTGCATCCCCTATTAACTTCAACAATCCCTCTGAAACTTTTTCCTGATTGCGATGCTCTTTGATGAAATGAAACAAACTCAGTGCATCAGCCTTGAATTCTAACATCCCAAATTGTTTCCAAGTTTTTCCTGTCCAGATATCTTGTAGTAAATTGTCTAACTTAGTGTAATTCGCTGTTAAATCTGGCGGAATTTGAATATCTAAGTCGTGATTCCCTTTCAAAAAATCTTCATGGAACTTGCCCAACATATGTAGCCATGCTGCTATTTCTGCCAAAAGTAAAGCATCGCGTTTATCCGCCAAATCTTGTAAGTTATGAGTCATGGCTGATTTCCTCTTGATGTAGACGCTCTGTTATTTCCTTTGCTCGATCGCCCAAGTCACTCAACTTATCAAAAGAAACTTCACTTATAGGTATTTTTTGCAGGGGTTCGGGTTTGGATATTAGCTCTACTTTAGCAGATTCCGCTAATCTAATTTGTTCGCTATCCCACCATTTTTTAGCTTTGTCGTAAAGCTGTTTAGCTTTTTTAGCAGATTTTCCTTGTATGTATTCTGCTTCAGACTTAAAACTCCCATCAGGCTTTAGAAAATCTGGATCGATTTGTCCGGGTGCAATGAGATAACGAGGTAGATCGGTTTCTGGTGGCTTTACTTGGGGTTCTGGGGGCTTTAATTCAGACCAATCAGCCCGAATTGCAAAAGCCACTTTTCCAATAACCTCAGCAATCCCAAAACCGCTACTGGTTTTTGCGCCAAAACCATAAACCGCGAGCATTGCTTCTACACCTTCTGCAATCAATTCTAAATCTTTAGCAATTTGAGTTTCATCAATTTTACCAAAAGGTACATATAGGAGCACAAATTCTCCTGTTGCGCCTACGGGAACGGATTCAATCAAAATGGGATTTTTGCCCGTGCCTGTTTTGCGATCGTGCGGATTAATCACTTCTAAACCTATCTTATCAAAAAAAGTTGGGTAAAAATATAGACGACCTGCCTGTCCTTTTTCATCCTCGCGAGCATCACCAAAGAGGCGAATAATTTGCTCGTTGTCTTTTTGATGCCCTAATTGCCAAAAGGTTGCTCGTAATACCCCTTTCCAGCTTGTGGATGCAACCATTGGGGTTTGGAACACCTTGTCTTTACGAACGGGGTTATCTAGTAGGTAAAAAGTGCGATCGTCCTTACTCAAGTAGGGTTTCTTGAGCTTAAAAGGAAACCGCAGCATAAAACTGAGGGGTGGCAAGTAGTTAAGGGCAGAAAGCTCGGGTGTAAAGTGAAAAGCATTAGGAATAATGCTAGCATTTAAATGCTTTTGCCAAGCATCACGAAGGGAATTTTTGAGTTCAGAATTCCGAGCTTCATACCACAAATACGACAAGTGAGGTTCAAGTTTAACTTTGTTTTCTGCAGCTTGCTCTATCTTTCTTTCGGCTTGTTGACGTGCATTCTTATCCTTGCGTTGTTTCGCTTCATCAAGTTCTACTTTTGCTCGATCGAGTTCGTTCAGCGTCTCGCCCAATTGCTCTTTCCGAAAAGCGTAATAGTCATACTGCATCAGCCATCCCCCTGCAACTGCAACAAGTTACGCAGAAATACTTTTGCATCGCTGATATTTGGTGTTTTAGTATCTCTCGCTGAGTTCATTTCACGCCAATCATGCAAGGTATATTTTGCTGTCAGGTGTTGATAAATAACATCTACGATCTTTTCTCTGTTCCAGTCATTTTTATAAACCTCTGCTTGTGCAGGAATCCAACCCCATACACGAATCAATTTGTCATTCTCATTGTCATTCTTGTAGGGACGAGAGATTTTGACTTTGGCAGCCGTGGGATCGTTGTCCACTGTACCCATAATAAAGTGGCGTAAATCTTTATCACCATCACTTCCATTTGTATGTTTATCCTTTTTAAGAACTAGACCTTTCTGTTCGCTTTTGTTTTGGGTTACATCTTTCTCTGTCCTAAAAAGTTGGCGGATATCATATTTCACATTGAAGGTGTCTTCCTCTTTAAATAAAGAACTTGAATCTTTGGGCTGAATCTGCGCCAAAAAGATGTTCTGTAGTGAAGGCATATCTGCTGGATAGGTGTTGCTTCCGGCTGTGGCAATCAGCCAGT
Organism: Microcoleus sp. F8-C3; assembly: GCA_036704825.1. Classification (GTDB taxonomy): domain Bacteria; phylum Cyanobacteriota; class Cyanobacteriia; order Cyanobacteriales; family Microcoleaceae; genus Microcoleus. The sequence continues at coordinate 29,369 of JAUBSN010000059.1, forward strand.
CATAGAGCGGTTGCATATCGATACGATCGCCCTCAACTTTTATCACGCCAAAACCCATTTGAGGTCGAGCGCCCAATGCTGAACGATCGGCAATGAATTGAATTAACCCACCAATAACCTCTGGCTTAAAGTCTGGATGCAAGCTCTGAATCTGGATGGTGAAGAAACCCGATTTTGGTGAAGTTGGGAAATACCAAGTTGGTGTTTTCTGTTTGGTTTTATTATCTGTATAAATGCGATTTGCTTTTATAGAACGCTGAATTGTTGCATCAGATACTTGAATGTCCTGTATCTCCAGCCGAAACCGTCGCTTCCAGCCTGTGGCACCGAAAATCTGGGAGACATCGCACAATCCAGCAGCACGTAAGTATTGGCGACGTTCAACTTCATCTTGTAACTGGCGATATGCTTTGATATCAAATTTCTTGGGATCTAAGCCATTGCGACTCTCAGAAGTTGGCTCGTCTACTTTTTCTCCCATCCCTCGCACCAATACTTCCATCCACCAGCGCAAGCTGCCAAGCAACCCTGTTTCGTGGATGCGATCGCACTTACCAGTATCAATACCACCAGTCCATAGAGGAGTCAAAGTGTTGATTGTTACTTCCATTTTTCCCGAGCAACACAATCTTTTGAATATAGCATACTTTCCTAGATTTGAATCGCTACTAGCACGATTAATATCAAGTCCGCCAAAATAGCTAGGTATAAATAAAATCCGAAACAGGCAAGTTTCTAACCATTTGGGCCAAAACTCACAGAAGGAATGAAAATCCACAATTACAATGAATCAGAGATAAGTAAGCTATAATCTTAGTCTGTAAAGTCAACAGTCAACAGTCAACAGTCATTCGCAATTAACAACCAATAACTAATGACAGATTTTTGGGATTCTATTTTAAGTTTTGCACGGGTTACTGTCGATCGCGTCGGGCAGCAGTTGTTGCAAGATTTCGGTTCCGTGCAAGCGGATGAGAAGGATGACGGGAGTTTGGTGACGAAATCCGATAATTGGGCTGATGCGGAGATTAGAAGTGCGATCGCATCTACTTTTCCCACTCACGGGATTTTAAGTGAGGAGGGCGAACACGTTTTCCCAGATACTGAATGGTGTTGGGTTGTCGATCCTCTGGATGCTACGACTAATTTCGCTAGGGGAATTCCGATTTGGGGGATTTCTTTGGGTTTGTTGTATCGCGGAACTCCGGTTTTTGGCTGCGTGCATTTGCCACCAATTAATCAGTGTTTTCACGGTTTTTATGCACCTGATTTGGCGGGCGGCGTGTTTGATAATATGCCTCAAGGTGCGTTTTTAAACGGGCAGCAAATTCGGCCAAGTCCTGATAAAATGAGCGGGAATCATTTTTTTAATTTGTGTTCGCGGAGTGTGGGAATGGGGCCTCATCTTCCGAGTAAAGTTCGGATGTTGGGTATGGCTAGTTACAATTTTTTGACTGTGGCTTCGGGTGCGGTGTTGGGAGGGGTGGAAGCAACTCCGAAAATTTGGGATATTGCGGGGAGTTGGGTAATTGTGAAGGCTGCTGGTGCGGTTTGGTTGCCGCTGGAGTCCCAGGCGATTTTTCCGCTGGAAGTGGGGAAGAATTACGGTAGGGTTTCTTATCCAACTTTGGTGGTGAATCGGCAGGAGTTGGTGTCGGTGTTTTTGCCGTTTGTGGAGGCTTGGAAGAAGAAAAAAATGGGGTGATACTATTTTCGATTTTCGATTTTCGATTAAGGAATTACTAATTCCCAAAGGGTTTGAATCTAATCTACAGTTTCATTCTTTTTGGGAACTGGTATCATTGGCGATCGCACAAATCGCACAATTATTAAATAAAACTGCAGGGCAGGCGTAACGGAGGAGTCTCCCACGCCTGCCCTGCTGTTTGGAAGAAATATACCGACCGATGACCGATGGTTCAAGTATGCCTACTCTCGTCGATTTGTGCCAATCTGCGATCGGGTGGTTTTGTTTTACGTCGATCGGGTGATGCGGTCTTGGTACAATTTGTGGTAATTTTTCCACTACCTATTATCTCTATAAAATAAATTTTCAATAAGCGATCGGGCTAATCTCGATAGCACAATTCTCGCATCCGAGTTGCTGACAGGGGGAGTCCCAATTCTACCAGCGTTTCCAAATACTCGTCAGGCGTTTTTGGCGGATTCTTGAGCCTGATTCTTTGTTTTTCCGCTGCTTGGCATACTATTTGCCAATTGAAGTTGAGCAAGCGCAGGATAAACTCATCTGGGTGCAGCGGTTCAATATTATATTGTCTGAGTTTGTCAGCAGGAAAATCTCTGAGATTAAAAGTAACGATAAAATCCGCGCGAGAATGAATTGCGGCTGCTAGAACATGCCGATCGCCAGGATCGGGAAGTTCCAACTCTGGTATAATTGACTCATAACCTTGCACCAAGCAATTTTCAACATTTTCATTCATCAAGTTTTTGGTTCTGGCAAGCTGTTCGGACGTAATATCCGGACGGTTGATAAGTACATTTCTCATCCATTCTCTGTGAATTTCTTCTGTCCAACGGGCCTTAACTATTTTGCTAGCTGCTAACTGGACGAAGAAGTCCCGCAGCGGTGCAGAATATAAAATGTTAGCATCATACACAGCAGTGAAAATAGCCATACTTCAATCGTACAAGCCTAGTGCTTCTGATTCAGCTACAAGCTCATCCATCCCTTTCATACTTTTTTCGTAACTCTGCTTTTTATATTTGATTACATCTTCGTAATCTATCCGGCGGCAGCTTTGTACCATTTTGTAAGGAATTTTGCCATCATCTAGTAACTGCCACACATACTCGCGGTCAACATTCAGTATTGTAGCAACCTGCCAGATATCTAGTTCCTCAGTAATTGGAATCAGCTTGACAGTATTGCCGCTGCTTGTCTGTTGCAAAATTTCTAATAGCAGTGGCAATGCGGCGGCAGGTATGTCAATTGTCTTTCCCTCTTTTTCGTTTAATATCAATTTGAGAGATTCGCTAGACGGATGATTTTGCAAGTGCGATTCTAAAGCGCGGCTGCTGGTTTTGGCAATCGCTGCTTCTTCGGCTGTCGGTAAAACAGGTGCTGAATTTGGGTCTCCGGTGAATGTCATGTTAATTTGGGGGTGAGAATAACAGGCAATCAATTATAATTTTAGCAATTTGAGAAGGCGATCGCCAAAATCGAGCAAGGAGGTTAACCTGTGGCATACAGCGACTTTACAACTTTAGCGAAAGTTAGAGAATCTTTTAATTTAACCGTAGAAGAACCTTTAGATTTGTTTGGTGATATCCCAGAGGTACAGCCAAGTTCCTATTTGCAAACTACTTTAACTGAAAACCTGTCTTTAGCTACTGCAATTAATACAGAAAAGGCTCGCGCTGAGTTAATTATTGCTCCAATATTATTGGAAGTCAGGCGACAATTTAATTTTCAAGTTGGTTTTTTCTCTGGTTCAGAATTCAATGTAGATGTAGAAGCGGGCTTAAACGGGTATTGCGATTATATTCTCACTGCATCGAAGGATTCCTATGAAATTCGCGCCCCGGTAATTACTCTCACAGAGGCTAAAAATGAAAGTATTAAATCCGGTTTAGGCCAGTGTATTGCAGAAATGGTGGCAGCCCAATTATTTAATCAGCGCAGCGGAGAGCCAATTGAAACCATTTATGGGGCTGTTACTACGGGTACTGATTGGAAGTTTCTTAAATTGAGTAACAGCACAATTTTCATTGACAAGCGAGACTTTTTTATTAATGAAATTAGTCGGATATTGGGTATTTTAACAATGCCGTTTCAAGGTTTTTATTCTATGAATCGCACTTGATGCAGCCAGCAAAATAAAAGCCACTAGGATTAGGGACACAACATATAGCAGTTCTCAGAAAGATGAGGTACGTAGTTGGGCTTGGGCCCTCTTAATTTAGTGGTTATGTAAGCTGTTAGTCATACCTCATCTTTTTGAAAAACGCTATAGCTGTGTCCCTACTGCAAAATGAATTTATTGCTTCAGGCGATTAATTTCGACAGCACATTAGACAACTTAGCACCGAGATTTTCAACAGCGTCCTGCTGTTTGGGATCTTTCATCGTACCGTCAGCATTAAATGCTTCAAAAGCTTGGGGAATTGCTTTCTGATCCGGGAGTACCAATACGTTAATATTCCCCAAGATCGATCGCAAATGCACTAATCCCCGCAAACCGCCAAGTCCGCCTGGCGAAGCACTCATAATTAGCGCTACTTTGCCAGTAAATGCCACCAATCCCGGTTCACCGGGTGCTGGGCGCGATACCCAATCGATCGCATTTTTCAACACAGGCGTAATTGAACTGTTATACTCGGGGGAAGCTATCAAAAACCCGTCATGCGCTACCATCAATTCCTTCAATTTGCGGGCATTTTCTGGCATTCCCTCTTTTGCTTCCAAATCTTCATCAAATAGCGGCATCGGCAAATCGCGCAAATCTACATAAGTAACTTCTGCACCCGCCGCCCTAGCCCCAGCGGCCGCAACTTTTACCAGCAGTTTGTTGTAGGATGCTTCGCGGGTACTTCCGGCAAATGCGAGAATTTTTGGTGTATTGTTCACGGTATTTCCTGATATTTTGACAAGATAATCTTGACATTTCCAAGCTAAATTTTAGCAAAGGAAGGCGATCGCTGTCTCTTTCCTTAAGATATATTAATTAAATAAATATTCACCAATAAAAAACCGGGCAGGCGTGACTGAGGAGTTTCCCACACCGGGCGCGCGGTTTGTAGTAAATATAACCGACCGATGACTGATATGTAAACTGTACCTTGGTGCATCGAGTTTCTGCAATCTGCGGGCGATTTAATTTTGTGCGATCGGGTGATGCGGTGGGGCAAAGTTTATATTAAGTCCGATTGTCTAATGAATTCGAGCGATCGCTTAAACCTTGTAATACTTTTTTAGATAATGCGATACAGCAGGCCAAAAAGGTTGATATTTTTCTTGTGCGTCCAAATTCCTAATTTGTTTGGCTCTCTTAGAGACTTCTGTTGTCGTGAGTCCCTGAAATTGCAATCGCAAAAATTCAAGTGCTTGAGTCCGTCCCTTTTTGAGATCGGAATCATTTAGTCCCAGAATGTCAATTGTTTGTTGAGCTGCGTCTACTTGTTGTTGTACAGTATTATCGGCTTGAGGACGGATTTCGCCACTTCCAGTATAACTAAAAAAATCTTCACAGTTGGGTTGTAGAGGTGAGACTTTAATAGCTTGATTCCTTTTTTTATGGCCACAGTGCTTGGGCCAATCCTTGCCACTACCGCAGGAAGCCAGCATATTCTTGTAATCTAAACACAAATCTATATCGCTCTCATTCTTAAGTGCTGGATTCTGTGGATTCAGATGTTCGATATGACTGGTATCTGTTGCGATCCGCTGACAGCAGTAACAGCAAATATAGCCTTGTTCGCGAATCAAGGAATCCTGTACTATTCCTTTGGGAGGATTGGGGAGACTGTCGAAATCATAATTGACGCCAACAGACTGTTGTTTTGCCATTGCCTTCCAATGGCCTAATTGTGGAGGTTCTACTCTCTTCTTAATGTATTTCATTTTGAGCTGTTCCTAAATGTATCAGCCAATCTGCTCTCACAAAGTTTGGGTCTTCATCTTTCATGCTTTTTGCTAGCTGCTGGCGTAAGTCTCTGGCTCGATCAAATTTTTCATCATCAATCAGTTGAAATAGTCGATCGAGATCATCCTTAATTTCCTGCGGACGTTCTGGAGTTCCCATAAGCGTTTCTAGAATCCGATTGCTATCTTTCCCAAAGGATGGTAATCGATCGATCGCAATTCCTTCAGATGTTGACCTCAAAAGATGAACCCATTTGAGATCGCTGATTACCTGTGGCGAATGAGTCGTAATTATAAACTGGCAATTTGGGAATGTTTTTTTCAGGTTCGGAATAATCGCCCGTTGCCATTTTGGGTGCAAGTGGAGCTCAATCTCGTCAATCAAAACAACGCCGGAACCCTCAAGCGGATTGCAATCTGGATTCGGATTTGCGATCGCCAAACGCCTTGCTAAATCTCCTGCTAGTGCTAACAAGCATTTTTCACCATCCGATAGTTGATTGACGATCAGTTCATCGCCTTGTTTATCTGCCGTCATTCGCAAAGGCGATCGCCTAACCCGTAAATTTGAAAAGCCGTCTAGTAAGTTAGCGATCGCATATCTGACTGCTTCTAGTTCGCGATCGCGATACTCATTAGTATTATTTAGTCGTAATTCGTTTTCTAAATCTTCCCGATCTCTAAACCATTCAAAAAATCGCCTAAAATCGATCTGCCCTCCCGTGAGAACCTCGTCATAAGCAGTTATCTGCTCAAACGAATGTTTCGTCCTAATCTTCAAAGGAATATCAAGTACGGCACGGTTAGTTGGGTAGTAAACAGCCAGAGGCAATGCTGCGTAAGAATTAGCATCTAATTGACTGTGTATGTGATCGACAACTCTTTTTAAGTCCCCAAGGTTGCTGCTAGTATCCTTGCTTCGCCCTTTACTGACCTTGGTTAAAGACCATACCACTTCCGGCCAGTCATTGATTGAAATTGTAATTTCGTTGTGAGTTTCTTTGCATCCTTTTTTGATATCATCTTCGTTGAAAGAACGTCCATTACTATTAGGACTTTGAATTCGCTTTGTCAGCCAAGAGAGAAGAATAGCCAAACACTCAAGTATGCTGGACTTCCCCACACCGTTGATACCGATGAACACAGTCGGCTCATCTGTATCAAACTCCAGGGTCAAATCGCTGATGCCTCGGAATGAGTTCATTTTTAGACGCTTGACTTTCACGATTTGGTTATCCCTCTGCCTTAGTGGGTTATATTTTTGAGATCATATCAAATCAATGCTTCCAAACAAAGTCAGCAATGGGTCTATCTGCCGACAAAGCAGGATTTTCACTGGAATTGAATAAAACCGATCGCATTTTTACATTCCCGACACCCAAACGCCTCTCGACGCGACTGGGAATGCCGTAACCGTAAATAATGTGTCCTTTACCCGCCAACACCACAACTTGATAGTCGGGGTTTGCTTTGACAAATTGGGCTATTTTTTCCGCCATAGTTTCGTCCCACAAAACTTGGGCTTGCAAGAATCTTTCAAAAGCCGTACTATTTCCCTGTGCTGTCTTTTGGTGTTGCTGGTAAACTTCTAGCAGCAGTTGCCGGTATTCGGCGTTGTCGGTGCGAATTTCGGATATTGGCGGAATGTGCTTTTTTTCCTCGGCTGTGAGGCTTTCTAAACCTTGAATGGCAACTTTTCTCGTTACTTCGGATGGTGTATTTAAGGCGAGGACGGGTAGTTGATTTAATGCGGCAAACCGCAAAATGGGGGCGTAAAATTTCCAGGGAAAACGCCACCTGCGATCGTACTCTGTTTGCTCGATTAATTGCTCTTGGGTCAGTTTACCTGCTAAGTAGTTGTCGATCGCGCTTTGAAAGGGACGCTGAAACATTTCCATCGCGATCGCAATTTTCCGATTTTGCCGCTGCATTTCTCGGATAATCGCCAGTTGAGCTTGGTGGTCTTCCGCGCTATCGTGGGTTTCTCCCAGATACACGACTTTTGCCTTCACCAACTGTTGTAGAATCTCTTGGTTCGTGTAAGTCTTCCCGGGTTGAGGGTTCGCCGTCGTTGCGGCAGCCGCTACACTGCTGCACAGCAGGAAGATGCCGATTGATAAGGCGCACAGTTTGATGAGTTTGGTTGTTTTCATACAAATATTATGCCGTTTCTCGCAGCAGCAAGCACAACCGAACTCTACTATCTAGCTGAGCAGCTAGAAAGCTCAATGCTTAATTTAACTTCATAATTATGTGCAGTTAATTCTAAAAATGTAAAGTTTAGTTGCAGGCACTTGCGCTTCTAGAAGAAGGTGCTAAATTAATAATATGAAGCGAACAAAAAGCTTCTCTGACAGATACCACATCCAAATTTCACAGCGAAGTTCACAATAGAATCTAAGGAGTAAAACGCTGTTTAATCTCACATCTGTCTCATTAAAAACCAATAGCAGCACCCACCAACAAAGCTGATAGTTTCTCAACTAATTAGAGGGGAGCAATGCAAGTGAATCAGATGATTATTGCAACTCCACATCGAAGTTGAAAAAAGAGGAACTCACTCGGTACATATGGCTGGGTGCTGTTGTTGTTAAAACAGATTTTCCGACGACATATTAATTGTAGGGGCGGGTTAAGCGAGAAAAACTTGCAAGTAACAGAGAATATTTGTACAAAACCCGCCCTCTCTGCTACTGGAAAATTGTCTCGTCTTCCTTTCTCCACGCGGGATCGACGATACAAATAAATATTAGCGGCTCTGTGCCGCAGTTGTAAATAAACTGCTTGGCGTTTGGCGGAATGTAAACTGCATCTCCGGCTTCCACGAATTGATTTTCGTCATCGATGTGCATTTCTCCAACGCCGCTGAGGATGTAGTAAACTTCAGAAGTTGTCAGCGAGTGCAGCGCAGAAGTTTGTCCCGGTGGCAAAGCGGCGTGGGCTAAACTGTAACGCAAATCCACAGCTTGTTTGTCTGGATGCAGCAATTCTCGCAGTTGAGTACCGTCGCCAGCAATAAACTCCTCGCAGGCATTTAGCTTTTGAATTAGCATTCTTTCCGCACTCCTAAAAATCTCTTTACCACAACTTAAGTTTAATTGAAAGAGCGAGAGATGTTAAGAAATATGTAAAAATCCAATCGGATTTTTTAACCGTAAATTCCCGAATGCGATCGATAATCAGGACAGTCGATCGCATCTTCAGATAAAGCTATGGTAGGCTGAACGGGACACTTGAGGTGGTAGTCGCCGGTGAAAAATACGCAGTTTGCACAAGGGATTTGGTGCATCCGCCGAGCTCGGCGCATGGAGTCGGTGACAGTACGCCCGATACTCGAACACACCAAAAAAACTAAACCCCAGGCGGAGACAAAACACAGGGGCACTAAAACAGGCTGTATTGCCTTAAGCAAAAAGTAAAGCATAGCAAGAAAATTTAGCGTTAGAAGCCACACATACATTAGAGTAGTGGAATTGCCGATCGATCGACCAAAAAGTTTAGAATCCTTTACAGCTCGATCGAGAAACCGGGCAATTATGGCATGATAAGGAACAGTCCTTAAATAAAATTAGAGGAAATCAGTTATGACTCTGCGATTAGGCGATACAGTTCCCGACTTTACCCAAGCTTCGTCTGAAGGGGAAATCAATTTCTACGACTGGGCTGGGGATAGCTGGGTGGTGTTGTTTTCTCACCCGAAAGACTATACTCCAGTGTGCACCACAGAACTCGGTGCAGTGGCCCGTCTCAAGTCGGAATTTGACAAGCGGGGCGTCAAAACCATTGCCCTCAGCGTCGATGATGTGGATTCTCACATGGGCTGGATTAAAGATATTGAGGAAACGCAAAATGTCACCCTCAATTATCCGATTTTAGCAGATGGCGATCGTAAAGTCTCCGACATTTACGACATGATCCATCCCAACTCGCTAAACAACTTAACAATCCGCACAGTTTTTGTGATTGACCCGCAAAAGAAATTGCGTTTGAGCATTACTTATCCGGCTAGCACCGGTCGGAATTTTAATGAAATTTTGCGAGTAATTGATTCCTTGCAACTGACGGACAACTACAGCGTTGCGACTCCGGTTGATTGGAAAGACGGCGACGATTGCGTAATTGTACCTTCGATTACCGACCCGAAAGAGTTGGAAGAGAAATTTCCTAAAGGTTATACGCCGATTAAGCCTTATTTGCGGATGACTCCTCAGCCGAATAAATAGGTTTAACATTCCTGGACGCAGAACCTAATTATGCAAGGTGTGCACTGCAAACCTTGCATAATTAGCGCGTCAAACCAGCTTGTATTGAGGAATTTAATTCTTAATCCTAATGAGGATTAAAGTCCTCAATACCAACAAAGAAAGTGTGCAATATTGTGTAAACACTTTAGATTTGAGGAAAGGCAAAATGCTGTCATCTCCGCTCGTATTGCAAATGCTACCAGAATTGCAAATGACAGAGGACGAGTTTTTCGACTTCTGTCAAATCAATCGCAACTTGCGAATTGAACGCAACCAGCGAGGAGAAATACTATTGTTGACTCTTGTTGGCGGAATCAGCAGCAACCGCAATGCTATCTTAACTGGAGAACTGGGAATTTGGACAAATCGAGACGGAACTGGCATTGCCTTTGCTTCTTGTACGGGATTTACTTTATCGATCGGCTCCGTGCGATCGCCTGACGCTTCCTGGATTAAACTGGAAAGGTGGAATAGTTTATCAAAAGCACAGCAAGAAAAATTTGCCCCGATTTGCCCTGACTTTGTAGTTGAACTCAGACCAGATTTTGAGGACTTAGAGCCGCTGCAAGCAAAAATGCAAGAATATATGAGAGAACCAGGAGTGCGGCTGGGTTGGCTTATCGACCGCAAAAATTGCAGAGTTTACATTTACCGTCCCGGTTTGCCAGAGGAATGTTTGGAGAATCCCGCGACAGTCAGCGGCGACCCTGTTTTGCCTGGTTTTGTACTTAATATGAGCGAGATTTGGTAAGCTGAAGTATGGAAGCAGCGATCGAGTAAATCAAATATGTTGACATCAACAATCGTATTGCGAATCCCGCCCAAATTGCAAATGACAGACGACGAGTTTTTTGAGTTCTGTCAAATCAATAGTGAATTACGCATTGAACGCAACAAATCGGGAGAATTGCTAATTATGCCCCCTACTGGTTCGGAGACGGGAAACCGAGAAGGTAATATATTTGGACCGCTGTGGGTTTGGGCAGAACAAAATGGTACTGGTTTAGCGTTTACTTCGAGTACGGGATTTACTCTATCAACAGGTGCAGAAAAGTCGCCGGATGCTGCTTGGATAAAATTGGAACGGTGGAATGCTTTGTCACCAGAACAAAAGCAAAAGTTTGCCCCGATTTGCCCTGATTTTGTAGTAGAGCTCAGGTCGGCTTCTGACAATCTCAAGCCATTGCAAGAAAAAATGCAAGAATATATGAGAGAACCAGGAGTGCAGTTAGGCTGGTTGATTGACCGCAAAAATCGCAGAGTTTATATTTACCGTCCCGGTTTGCCAGAGGAATGTTTGGAGAATCCGGCTACAGTTAGCGGCGACCCCGTTTTGCCGGGATTCGTACTCAATATGAGCAAGATTTGGTAGAACTGCTAGCAATAAATATCAACTTATTGTAAAACTTAATCATAGGATGCAAACACGCAAAAAATATGGATATCAAAAACGGCTTTGTAGGCACAATCGGCAACACGCCACTAATTCGCTTAAACAGCTTCAGCGATGAAACTGGCTGCGAAATTCTCGGTAAAGCAGAGTTTCTAAATCCCGGCGGTTCCGTTAAAGATAGGGCTGCTTTATACATCATCAAAGATGCAGAAGAAAAAGGCTTGCTGAAACCGGGCGGCACCGTTGTTGAAGGCACTGCCGGCAATACTGGCATCGGTTTAGCCCACATTTGCAACGCTAAAGGTTACAAATGTTTGATTGTGATTCCCGACACTCAATCTCAAGAAAAAATCGATGCTTTAAGAACCTTGGGCGCGGAAGTTCGGACTGTTCCCGCTGTTCCTTACAAAGACCCGAACAATTATGTCAAATTGTCGGGAAGATTGGCGGCGGAAATGGAGAATGCAGTCTGGGCAAATCAGTTTGACAATTTAGCCAATCGCCGAGCTCATTACGAGACAACTGGTCCGGAAATTTGGGAACAAACTGACGGGAAAATTGATGCTTGGGTAGCCGCAACGGGTACGGGCGGCACTTTTGCTGGGGTAGGAATGTTTTTGAAAGAAAAAAATCCTGCTGTGAGAATTGTCTTGGCAGACCCGATGGGCAGCGGGCTTTACAGTTATTTCAAAACTGGGGAAATTAAGACCGAAGGCAGTTCGATTACTGAGGGAATTGGCACGAGTCGGGTCACGGGAAATATGGAAAATGCCCCGGTAGACGATGCCTTGCAAATAGATGATGCGGAAGCCGTGCGGGTGGTTTACCAACTGTTGAGAAAAGATGGGTTATTTATGGGTGGTTCGGTAGGAATTAATGTGGGGGCGGCGGTGGCTTTGGCGAAGCAAATGGGACCGGGCAATACTATTGTAACGGTTTTGTGCGATGGGGGGGCGCGGTATCAGTCGCGTTTGTTCGATCGACAATGGTTGGCTTCAAAAGGTTTATCATCGGATTAATCTGTGCGCGTGCAATGCCGTGTACACCGTCGGGGCAGATGCAGCCATCATCAATAGACTTGAATTGCATAAGTCTTTGATTAATACAGAAACCGCAGATATCAGGCAGATAAACACAGATAAACGCAGATAATTTGAGGACTTCACAGCGATTGAATGCAATCCAAGTTTAATGATTTGTGGGATGGGCTTCTTCTAGCCCGTCCAAAGTTTTTAACGACTTTCCTACAATCTGGGCATATATGACGACACCTATTCCCCTGATAAAAAAATAGCATATATTGAGCAGAATGTCAAGTAAAAAAATATGAAAATTCTCGAATCTTCTAGGCGAGTTCTTGTTTGCCAAAACCGCACTTGTCGCAAGCAAAATTCAGCAAAGGTACTGGCAGCTTTTCAGAAATTGTCGCCCTCAGAAGTTGAAGTTGTTGCTAGCAGTTGTTTGGGACAGTGCGGCAACGGGCCGATGGTGTTGGTGCTGCCAGAAGAGGTTTGGTATAGCGGTGTTTGTCAGGAGGAAGTTGCGGAAATAACTGAGCAGCATTTGCGGGGAGGAAAGCCGGTAGAGAGGATGCTTTATCGCAAGTTTCACCGACTTTCTCATTAGCCGATCGCCCTCGTTTAAAATTCTTCCGCAAACAATCGGCGGAGAATTTCCGTGACTTCGGCGCAAAATCTGGCGTCGAGTTCGATCGCCAACCGATCGACACTGCTGGAACCGCTTACAGGTTTTTCTGCCCGCAAAGTCATGGCTAAAGTTCTGACTTTTGCCGGCTTTCCCGCCGCCTTCGGCCGTTCGTCAACAAACCGCACTAAAGCCACATAAACTGTTTCTAGGGTTCCCCTGATCGAGCTCAGTCCGTAACCCAATTTTGAGATAATTACTGGAGAAGTGATGAGGCTATCCATCCCCAAAGTTTTAATTGCTACGTCCGCATATCGAGCGCTGTCATGTCCCATTGCTCTGACAATGCTTTCTAAGCTGTTCCACTGAGATGCTTTCATGCGCGATCGCTGTTCGATGTGGAAGTGCCATCCTAACATGGAAATCAGCCTGGTCAAGTCATAAGCAGATACGGAATTTTTTTGTTTGGTGCTGTTTAATGCGGCACTTAAAAGCACTTGTTTTTTGGTGAGATCGAATATTTTTGGGTTGTTGAGATAAGGATTTTCGCCGTAATCGCCGCGAAAAATTAGGTCATTATTGCCAGTAGCGCTCTTCAACCATTGCTCTAGTCCTGTGCGAGTATCGAAGCGTTTGAACATCGCTGCTAAGGAGTTTGAACTTGCTATATTTGAGGCATAGCTAATCATGTCTTTTGCTACATCGTAAAAGTAAAAATCTTGTTTTTGCCCGTTGCCATCCCTAACAACGCAGTTGTCAATGTCGCAGTCGGGATATTTGGCATTTACTTGACTGACGATATTCAGGAGTGCAATAATTTTAGTGGCACTCCACTGCTCAGCATTGGTAAGTGCGTTTTTTCCCAGCCACTGTGCCTGAATTTTGCCGTCTACAAACGTACCAATGCAAACGCAGGCTTGTTTGATTTCTGCGTGGAGAAAATTTAAAGCTTGAGAGTTAATTTGAGGTAGTTCTCCCAGGCTGGGAAACGGGGTAGGTTTGAGGGGATTATTGGGGCCCGGAATAGAGCTAATTACTTTTAAGCCGTCGGGTTTCTGTTTGAGATAATCGGGATAGTTTTTAATGTGTTGTTGGTAAATTGATTTTTCAATGCCCCGGTCTAAAAAAGCTAGTTTGTTGATGTTAGCTCGGGCATCTATTTCCATTTGGAGGTAGTTTTTGAAGATGCGCGCTCGGTCTTTTGCAAGTTCGAGGGAGGTGAGGTTCATGATAATAGTTGGCAGGTTGTTACTAATAAGTAAATAACTATACTAGGATTTATGCAAAAAAACCGGGTTTCTCGGCTAAATTGGTTTAGGAAACGAAAATTTTATGAATAAACCGGGTTTCAGACAGTAACCAAGAATTTCAAAGGTGGTACCCGCCACGCGATCGATCCGTGGAATCAATCGAAAATCTCAAATCTAAAATCCTCAAGAAAGACCATTTATCCGTGGGCTAAATCTAAAATCTAAAATCTAAAATCTAAAATCTAAAATCGATTAACTGCATCCAGGACTATATATCTGAGATCGCTCCCTACGATCGCGCTTTTTTGCCGCGTACTTGAATGCGTTTGTCGGTTTTTTGTTTCTTAATCCAAGAGACAAATTTCTGGAGTTCTGGGTCATTTTTGAGCTTTTCCAGGGTATTGAGCTTTTGGGCGAGGTGTTTGTTGTCAAATAGAGAGTGAATCTGGCGGTGACAGGCCGAGCAAATGTCGATTGTCGGGCTGGGCTCTTCGTTTTTCCGCTTGGTGTTTTGTTTGGGGATGAGGTGATGGGCGGTTAATGCTTCCATTTGTCGATCGCACAATTCGCACTGCATAATTTCCTCAATGCTGCTGGATAGGAGAATTGCTACTTTTAGTTTAGCGCGATCGGCTTTGAGGAGGTGAATGATATCATGTCCGATCGATTAACCATAATATCCCGGTCGGGGCGGGTTTTTGAGATTGGAGATTGTTGGCAGGTATTGTTGGCTCACGGGCCCCTACGAAAATCGCGGTCGCTCGACCGGACTTGATATGAAAAGCGATCGCACTCTCCAAACAATAAAAAACCCCCAATTGGGGGTCATACAAATCTCTTGCGGCAGAGGCCCAAAAGCCTCTGGGATCACAAAATATACAGCAACAAAAACAAGACAATCCAAATCACATCCACAAAGTGCCAGTAAATCTCAGTCGCTTCGATTCCGAAGTGGTGCTCGCTAGAATAGTGACCTGGCGCGCGCGATCGCCACACCACCGCCACCATCAGCAGCACTCCCAACGTAACGTGCAAGCCGTGAAAAGCAGTCAAAACGTAAAAGCAACTGGCATACAAATTCGTCGTCAAGCCAAACTCTAAATGAGTGTATTCGTAAACCTGACCGAACAAGAAAACTGCGCCCATAGCAATAGTTACGAGCAGCCAATTCCGCATTCCGGCGGCATCATTTTTTTTGATTGCAGTATCCGCATTGTGAATCACAAAACTGCTAGCAATCAAAATGACTGTATTAATTCCCGGCAGCAATAACTCTCGCGCCGGCGTACCTTCAGGAGGCCACACGGGGGCCATCGCCCGATAAATCAAATACGCCGCAAACATACCGAAAAATATCATGCCTTCAGCGCACAGGAACACAATTACACCTAACATTCGGTGGTCGGGATGCTCTTCGCCGTGTGCTTCTACCTCGGCATTGTGGTGGTAATTCAAGGCTGTTTTTGCCGGATCGATCGCTGGAATTTGCATAATAAATTGGTAATGAAGAAGTCAGTTGTCAGTTGTCAGTTGTCAGTTGTCAGTTGTCAGTTGTCAGTTGTCAGTTGTCAGTTGTCAGTTGTCAACTGTTAACTGTTAACTGTTAACAGTTGACAGTCAACAATGTTCAATAACTGATGACTGATGACTGATGACTATTCGCCATCTTGACTTTCATCAGCCGGAGAATCAGCATCTATCTCTGATTCAGGAGCGACCAAAGTGGCAGTACCGCTAAAGAAAGTTGAAGCTTGAGCCTCCGCAATAGGAATACCCTGTTTCTGGGCATTGCGGGTGGCATTTTCCCTCAACTTGAGCCTGAGACGTTCCCCTGTCCGCTGAATTTTTTCCATGCCGTAATCGTAAGGCCCCGTTGCCAATACCGGCACTCCTTCAAAATTTTCGATCGGGGGCGGCGAAGTCGTCATCCATTCCAAACTCAAAGCTTGCCAAGGATTGTCACCTGCTTTCGGGCCGTACCTCCAGCTCCAAATCACATTAATGATAAAGGGGATTGTAGACACTGCCAGCATATAAGCACCGACAGTACAAATGACATTAATTGTGGTAAATTTCGGGTCGTACATTGCCACCCGCCGAGGCATTCCTTGCATCCCCAAAGCGTGCATCGGCAGGAAAGTTACAGTAAAGCCAACATACGTTAAAACAAAGTGAACTCTACCCCAAAATTCATTAATCATCCGCCCCGTCATTTTGGGGAACCAGTGGTAAAAAGCAGCGTAAATTCCAAACACTGAGCCGCCAAACAGCACGTAGTGCAGGTGAGCTACGACAAAATAAGTGTCGTGAACGTGAATGTCAAAAGGTACGGAAGCCACCATGATCCCGGTGATGCCGCCGAGTACAAATGTTGAGATAAAACCCATCCCAAATAGCATGGCGCTGACCAGCCGGAGTTTGCCTCCCCAAATAGTTGCCAGCCAGCTAAATATTTTGATCCCAGTTGGTACGGCGATGATCATAGTCGTGATCATAAAAAACATCCGCAGCCAGCCGGGAGTGCCGCTGGTAAACATATGGTGCGCCCACACGATCAAGCCCAAAAAACTGATCGCGAGACTGGAATATGCGATCGCCAAATAACCAAAAATTGGCTTGCGCGAATGCACCGGCAAAACTTCTGAAATCACCCCGAAAAAGGGCATAATCATAATGTAAACTGCCGGGTGCGAATAAAACCAGAATAAATGCTGGTAGACGATGGGATCGCCGTTGCCTGTCGGGTTAAAAAAGGTCGTCCCTGCTAACAAGTCAAACGACAGCAAAATCAAAGCTGCTGCTAAGACTGGAGTAGCAATCAAAGTCAGCGCTGAAGTCGCAATCATCGCCCAGCAAAACAAAGGCATTTCATTGAGACTCATGCTCGGAACGCGCATGGTAAAGATGGTAACGGCAAAATTCACCGCCCCCAAAATCGAAGAAGTTCCGAGAATCAAAACGCTCAGAATCCAAATTTCTTCTCCGGCTTGAGCAGTAACTAAACTCAAAGGCGGATAGGAAGTCCAACCCGCCTGCGGAGCTCCTACCAAAAAACTGCTCAACAGCAACACGCCGCCTACGGGAATCAGCCAAAAGGCGAGCGCATTCAGCCTGGGAAATGCCATGTCTTTGGCCCCAATCATTAAGGGGATCAAAAAGTTAGCAAATCCGGCTCCGGCGGGTACGATCCACAGGAAGATCATCACTGTGGCGTGAACAGTAAATAAACTGTTGTAAAGTTCCGGGGTGACAAAATCGGCGTCGGGGGTGGCGAGTTCGGTTCGCACCAAAGTTGCCATCACCCCGCCGATTAAATAGAAAATAAATGTTGTGACTAGGTATTGAATACCGATGACTTTGTGGTCGGTATTAAAAGTGAAGTAGTCGCGCCAATGTCTATCGGCGGGCGCTGTTCCGCGAGCCTCAGTGTTGGCAGTTTCTTGGAACTGTGCTTGTGTCATAGTTATTAGTCATTAGTTATTAGTCATTAGTTATTGGCTGAGGATCGAAGACCCAGTGCCAGAAACTAATGACTATTTTTAGTGATGAGTTGGGTGAAGTTGTTCTAGGGTTTCGGGATTAATTTTTATTTCCCTGACGTAGGGAGCCAAAAATTCACCGTCTGACAATTCCCCAGGGTTAACTGCAACTGCTTGCTCTAAGTTTTGACTGCTAGCAACTTGCTGGCTTTGCACCCAACTGTCGAATTCTTCGGGCGTGTGAACGACTGCTAAAGCTTTCATCGCTCCGTGATAAGCGCCGCACAATTCAGCACAAACAACCCGGTATTCGCCGGTTTTAGTTGCTGTAAATCTCAGTTCGCTCGGCCGCCCGGGAATTGCATCTTGTTTGAGGCGAAATTCCGGCAGCCAAAATGCGTGCAGCACGTCTTGGGCTGAGATATTTAGCTGTACGTCGCGGTTGGCTGGGATATGTAGTTCGCCGGAACTAACGCCGCTTTCTGGATAGCTAAAAATCCAGGCGTACTGCAAACCCATGACATTTACAACTAAATCTGCTGGTTTGTCTTCATTTTCTGGGGAAGCGCCGACGCCTAAAGCAAGGAATTTTTGAGACGGAATTTGAGGGGCGTTTTGGGGTGTATCTGAGAGTGTGGCTGCGATCGCACTTCCCCGCATTTTAGAGTGCGCTTGCATGGTTCCGTGGTCGTGATTTCCCATCGGATCGAGGCCTCCCATTGAGTTGTAAATCTCAAAACTGTAGACTCCGATTCCTAAAATTATCACCGCCGGCACGGCTGTCCAAAGAATTTCTAAGGGAAAGTTGTCGTGCCAAGGGGGCCCGTCTGTGTTGTCTCCTTGACGGCGGCGATATTTAATTGCAGCAACGATGAGAATTCCCTGGACCATGATAAATAATCCAGTGGAAATGGTCATCATTGTATTGAAAAGTGCGTCTATGTCGGATGCTTCATCAGAGGCGGCGATCGGCAGCAAACCGTGATTCTGCCCGTACCAGAGACTGATCAGAGTTACTCCGATGCCGGCAAGCATGGTGAGGATGGAACTTGGAATGTTCACGCTGGTACTTCTTAATAGCGACACTTCTTCGCTTGAAAAATGAAGGAAGCGCCTCTGGGTTATCAATTTTTAATTGTAAATGGTATTTTTAGTAAAATGTCTCTCTTAAGGGTTACTTAAGGCTTAGAATTTTTGACCGATCGCCTGCGCGCCTCAAAAATACGTCTTTTGTACCTTGACAAAACTCAGTAAAAATGGTAGAGAATCGCTCTATTTGGCTGCTAAATTTGAGATTTTTTCTCAAACACCATCAAATGCTGCTGGGGCAACATATCTTTTGTCTCTTTCCATACTAAACCGACGGCTGCCATTTCTTTTTTCACCTGCTTCTGCGTCATTTTGTGCAAACCTTTAATGGGAATCAGCGGGTTTTCGCCCCGATACTCGATCGATACCGTGCGGCCTCCCGGTTTGAGTGCTTTCACAATTCCTTGCATCATTTCTCTGGGATATGCAAATTCGTGATAAGCATCCACCATCACAACTAAATCTACGCTGTTTTCCGGCAAATTTGGATTGTCGATACTTCCCAAAACTGGCTCAACGTTAGCAATATTTTTTTCTTGTTTATTCAATTTAATAAAATTAATCATTTCCGGCTGCACGTCAACTGCAAAAACCTTTCCTTCTGGAACTAAGGGAGCGATGCGAAAGCTAAAATATCCCGTTCCCGCTCCAATGTCGGCGACAATATCGGTTGGTTTTAAATCGAGATTGTTCACTAATCGAGCTGATTTTTCTTCCATGCCGCGAGACGGTCTTTCCAGCCAACTAGCGCCTTGATATCCCATGACTCGGGCAATTTCTCGACCCATGTAAAATTTGCCTGTGCCGTCGGGATTGTGGAGAGTTCGCTGCTGGTAAATTGGGTCGCCATTTGCGGTTTTACTTGCTGCTGCACAGGCATTGAGCGGCAACAGGCAAATTATTGCTAAGGTAATGGCTGCTAGATGTTTGAGGAATTGTCGGTTTTTCACGATCGTCCTAATTGTATGTTTAATTTTTTCATTACCAGGCTCTGCGCGGTAATGCAGAAGCAGAGGAAGAGCTTCGCGAATATCGAGAATAGTTTAAAATTTAGCTGACAGCGGATTCTAACAATTTAATTGTACCAGAGTCTGCGTCAATTTCAACTTCTAGGCCGATCGGCAAAGTGAACTGTTCCCGGATGTGTCCCACCATTGAACCGTACCACGCGGGAATCTTCAAAGGGCGAATGTGGTCGGACAAGACTTGAGGTAAGGTTAGGGACTCTTGGGGTTTTTCAGCTTCGCACTTGGTACACTGTCCGAAAATAAAACCTGATATTTTATCGAGAATGCCCGCTAATTTGAGCTGCGTCAACATTCTATCGATGCGATAAACCTCTTCGCCCACTTCCTCGACAAACAAAATACTGTTTTCCCACTCCGGCAAATAAGCCGAACCAACCATTGCTGCGATTACTGATAAATTCCCGCCGATTAGTTTTCCCTTAGCTGTACCCCGCCCGATTGTTTGAAATTGTACGCTTTGGGAGTTTTGCAGAGTCACAGAACCTCCCTCAAACAAAACTTTTTTGACGTAATCTACTGTAAAGGGACTCCAACTTGAGGCACCTAAAGGGCCGTGAAAAGTAACTATATTAGTTTTAGCGTAAATCGCCAACAACAGCGCCGTAATATCGCTGAATCCCATAATAATTTTGGGATTGTTGCGGATAATATTGTAATCCAGGAGCGGCAAGATCCGAGCGCAGCCCCAGCCGCCCATTCCAGTAAAAATAGCTCGCACTGAGTCATCGGCAAAGGCTGCGTTGACATCGGCGGCGCGATCGGCATCCTTGCCGGCTAAATAGCCGTAGCGGTCGTAAAAATGCTCTCCCAATTTAACTTTTAAACCCAGCTTTTCGATAACTTTAAAAAAATCCTCGATTTCTTTTTTGTAATTGAAAGCAGCAGGATTGATTAAAGCTATAGTATCGCCAACTTGCAGGCGGCGCGGCTTAACGATCGCACTTTTGGGAGATAGGTTGGTTTGGGCGAGTGGCAAAAGCTGAGTACCAATAGCAGTCAGCCCAAAAGTCTTGAGCAGAACACGGCGGCAGAGAGTCATAGGTGTTATACCCTTGTTCGATTAAGTGAGGTACAGGTTGAGATTTTAGATTTTAGATTTTAGATTTTAGATTGGGGGATTGAGCAATTGTTAATTCATTGATGAATGGCTCACGCGAGAACTGTTATATAGCCATCCTAAATCATTTTTGAATTTCTTACTCCCTCCCCTTGATAAGGGGAGGGCTGGGGTGGGGTAAAAAAATTACGACTCCTGCAAGGATTGCTATAGATGATTTTTGCTATAATTGTATAGCAAAATATCTGTCAGATCAGTTAAAAATTGCCAGTTTCCAATGAAAACAAGCACTAAAATCTCAGCTAAAAAATCTTGGGCTCAAGCTTTAGCCCGTCCGGCTGCGGAGTTTCCGCTGACTCAGCTATCGGTGAAAACTGGTAAAATTCCCGAAGGATTGCGCGGCAGTCTTTACCGCAACGGGCCCGCACGTTTGCAACGCGGCGGTGTTGCTGCGGGACACTGGTTTGATGGCGACGGTGCAATTTTGGCAGTACATTTTACCGATGTCGGTGCTACGGCTGTTTATCGCTACGTGCAGACAGCGGGATACCAAGCTGAGGAAAAAGCTGATAAATTTCTCTACTCTAATTACGGCTTGACAGCACCGAGTCCGGCGTGGTTGCGGTGGACTAAATCTGTTAAAAATGCCGCCAATACTTCTGTTTTAGCTTTGCCCGATCGCCTTTTAGCTTTGTGGGAAGGCGGCTTGCCTCACAGCCTCGATTTGCACACCTTAGAAACTCGCGGAACGGACGATTTAGGCAGTTTACAAAGTGGATCTTCTTATTCCGCTCACTGCAAGCGCGACCCGATTACTGGTAATATTTTTAACTTTGGGATTACACATGGTGCAAGTACAAAGTTGAATCTCTATAAAAGCGATCCCGCAGGTCACATTGTGCAACACGCAACTGTTGCTTTAGATGGCCCTCCTATGCTCCACGATTTTGTTCTGGCTGGAAAGTATCTAATATTTTTTGTGCCGCCAGTACGACTCAAATTTTTGCCTGTGTTAGCTGGAATCAGCAGTTACAGCGACTCTTTGGAATGGAAACCGGAGTTAGGAACGCAGATATTAGTTGTTGACTCGGAAACTCTATCTTTAGTTAGTCGCGGCGAAACCGATTCTTGGTTTCAGTGGCATTTTGCTAACGGTTTTGTCAAAGAAGATGGTTCTGTGGCTGTAGATTTTGTGCGCTTCGCTGACTTTCAAACTAATCAGCGACTGAAAGAAGTAGCGGCGGGTGAAACTCGCACCGATGCGGAGGGGACTCTGTGGCGGGTGTGTCTAAATCCTCAAACTGGCAAAGTGACAGCAGCCGAAGAATTGCTGGATAAACCTTGCGAGTTTCCGACAGTACCTGCTTCAGAAATAGGGCAAGACTCGCGATATATTTATCTGGCAATGTATCGGCCTGACGTTGATATTGTACCGGAACGTTACGGTGCGATCGCCCGTTTTGACACGCAAAGCCGCCATCTCACAATTGCCGACTTGGGCGAAAATCGCTATCCCGCAGAGCCCATCTACGTTCCAGATATTTCCTCTGAAAAAGGTTGGATAGTAACAGTTATTTATGACGGCAATTCTGATAGCAGCGAAGTCTGGATATTTGACAGCGACGGACTTTCCCGCGAACCTGTTTGCCAGCTAGAATTGCCCGGTGTCATACCTTTGGGCTTTCACGGCACTTGGAAATCGGCAGTCTGAGAAAATTGTAAAGAAGTGTTGCGGAAGATTTATTAAAAATTGTTGCCGCTTTAACTTCTAGTTGTTAAGGTGTGTGTAGATAGGAAATTCTCATATCTAGGAGGTGTGGAATTGATAATCTGCATTGCTCAATTATCCTGTGCCAATTCGCGCGAATCCCTGGCGATTGTAAGTCGCGACTGCACAGGATATAGTCTGCCTCTGCGGACTAAAAAAAGAGGGGTAATTAAGCCCCGACAAATGAAAAATTCGGGTGAATATTCCCGGCGAATAAATTCGCGGCTGCACAGGCTTGCGTCCGCCTCTGCGGACTGAATAAAACCAATCCCGGCGAATAAATTCGCGGCTGCACAGGCTTGCGTCCGCCTCCGCGAACTGAAAAAAAAGCGGTAATAAAGCCCGCTCGGCCATGATTTCCGACTAGGTTTGCCATCTCACATTTGTCTGCTTGCATGAGGTTAAATGACCAGATATTTGACTGATTCCTGGCAAACCAAAAGTTTAGTTCAACTCACGCGCACGTTAGCGATTCAAAAGTTTTTGGTTTTGAGTTAACCCCACGAATAAATTAGGCTGATCGGAACAAAATAGCCTTTCCCAAAATTATGAATTATGAGTTGTTACCGCCAAACAATTCAACTCATAACTAATAATTCACAACTCACAACTCATAACTCCGTGCTGCGGTGAGCATCAACCAAAAGGTTTAATCTATGCAACTTCAAGGAAAAACAGCTCTTGTTACAGGAGCTTCGCGCGGAATTGGGCGATCGATCGCCCGGGAATTAGCGAGACAAGGAGTCAAACGTTTGTTGATTGTGGCGCGCAACCGCAAGCAATTAATTGAACTGGCAGAGGAAATCGATGTTTTGGGCACAGAAGTAGTGCCGTTAGCTTTGGATTTAACTCAGTCAGTAGCGGTGAATATTGCGATCGCCCAAGCTTGGCGAGATTTCGGCCCGATTCACCTGCTAGTCAACTGTGCGGGTGTCGCCCACCAAGCATCATTCTTGCGTTCCCCGCTGCCGTTAATCGAGGAAGAAATCGCCTTAAATTTGCTCGGAACCTACACAATAACCCGCTTGATTGCGAGGCGAATGGCGACTCAAAAAGAAGGAACAATCGTCAACGTTTCCAGCTTAATGGGAAAAATTGCCGCGCCCACAATGGCGACTTATTCTGCTACCAAATTTGCGATTTTGGGATTCACCCAAGCTTTGCGAAGCGAGTTAGCACCGTACAATGTTCGAGTCACAGCTTTGCTGCCATCTCTAACAGATACCGACATGGTGCGAGACTTGGAACAATTCCGGTGGGTAGTACCCACAACTCCCGAAAAAGTTGCCCTAGCACTTGTCGCGGGATTGCACAAAGATGCGCCGGAAATCTTAGTAGGATATCAAAGTCATCTAGCAGTTTGGTGTCACCGAATTGCGCCTTGGTTGCTGGATTTTGTGTTGCGGATGGCAACTCCCGAACTTCGGGATAAATCGCGCGGCCGCAAATTGCGGGAGGCTTTAGCTAGCGGGCGATAAACTTTTGAGTAGGGCGGGCTCTCCGGCCCAACCCCTACTCCCCACAAGAAAACTCATTTTTTGTGGAACGGGCATCTTGCCCGTTCCTAAGCGCACCTTACATTTGGCAAACTCTCTAACTGTTAGTCATATCGTTTCCGGTTGCATCGGAATGATATAGAGGACACGGCAGTGCCGTGTCCCTACCCCCATTAATTGTAGGGACACGGCACTGCCGTGTCCTGGCTGTGGGTAATATCATGGATGCTACCGGATTTGATATCACTCATCCCGATCAGAAAATAGCGACGGTAAATCCCGTTCTCCCCTCACCACCCTGATAATTTCAATTCCACTGTCTATCGCCCGATAAAGAATAATGTAACCCATGAGAGGAAGCCCCCGCACAGAAGCAGCTAGTTCCTCGTAACTACGACCCATATTAGGAAAGTTAATTAAATTGCGACACTTGCGATTGAACTACTCGACAAACTGTTCTCCGGATTCAATATTTATAGCTGCAAAGTAATCCGAAATTTCATCTAAATCGATCCTCGCTTCTGGAGAAACAATGTAGCGACTCATCTTTAGTTCTCCCGCATTTTCCGAAATTTTTCCTGCAATCTTGCTATGACTATTTCTCCATCAATCCCTTCACCGCGATCGAGTTGAGCTATTCCTGTTGATACTTTTAGTCGCGTTTCTTCTACCCATTTTTGATAGCTGTTGCTCTCTTTGGGATCGCTGTTGTCGGCTAGGAGTTCTAATGCCGCTGCGATTACCTCCTCCGCAGAAAAATATCTGCCACTTGTAACTTGTGCTTCTATGAATTTTTGCTGCTCCGGCTTGAGAGTAATTTTCATGGGGTTTACCTCTGAGAACCTTTAATTATTATACAGCGTATTCCAGCCCACATTCCGCACCCCCAACTGGCACATACACGCAGTGAGGGGGTAAAAGTGAATCGTCAGAGACCAAGCGCGAGT
>JAUBSN010000060.1:0-54203 GCA_036704825.1 Microcoleus sp. F8-C3
CGTCCTTTCTGGGCGGGCCCGACGCCCATCCCACAACAGTCATGAAAAGTGGATTTTATTTAATTCTCATCCCTAAGCATCGTGATCGTGTGCAAAGCGACGGAACAGAAAATCTAGGGCGTAGTTCCGCAAATTGTAGTATTCTGGATCTTCCATCATTTGCACCCGATCGCGCGGACGCGGAAACGGAATCTCCAAAACTTCGCCAATTGTCGCCGACGGGCCGTTAGTCATCATCACCAGTCGATCGGCCAAAAACAGCGCTTCGTCAATATCGTGAGTAATCATCAACACCGTACAGCGGTGATCGTTCCAGATTTTCAGCAATTCTTCCTGCAATTCCTCCTTAGTAATTGCGTCCAGAGCACCAAAAGGTTCGTCTAAAATCAGCACTTTCGGGCGAATTGCCAAAGCGCGGGCAATAGAAACCCGCTGCTTCATCCCCCCCGAAATTTGTGGCGGTCTTTTCTGGGCAGCTTCTGTCAATCCCACCATCGCCAAATGCTCTTTGACGATCGCATTTTTTTCGACCTTCGACTTATTCGGAAATACAGAATTAACCGCCAAATAAACATTTTCAAACACCGTCCGCCAAGGCAGCAAAGCGTAACTCTGAAACACCACCATGCGATCGGGGCCCGGCTTCGTAATCCGCTGCCCGTTAATCGTCACGGTGCCCTGGCTGGGATGGCTAAAACCCGACACCATATTTAACAGTGTTGATTTGCCGCAGCCCGAGTGTCCGATCAGAGCAATAAACTCTCCCTCAGCTACATTCAGATTGACGTTTTCTAAAGCCCTGTAACCGTTTGGATATTCTTTGTAAACACTGTCCATCACCAAAAAAGGCTGGCGGCGATCGTTCTTAGACTTGATTTTGGTTTGGGTATTCGTCTGGTTGAGAGAACTATTAATCATGGGTTTAGGAAATTGTTAGTGGGTGATTGACGAAGGAAGTTCGGCAACGAGCAATGTACGGGATTTAACGGATGTAACGGAGGTCATTCGATTGCGCGATTTGAGATTTGAGATACTTTCGATTGACTTGCGCGAGATAAATTCTCTTTGTTGAGGATTTGAGATTTGAGATGCTTTCGATAGATTCCACCGATCGATCGCGTGGCGGGTACCACCTTTGAAAGTCTTGGTTATGAAGAGGGAATTGCTCACTAGCAATTAGCACTTAAAAACTAACAACTAACAATTAGCAATTACCCTGTTTGTATCCAAATAAAAACCGCTCTAAGCAGCTCTGCGGCCCGAATCGAGTACAACTTCCGCCATCGTGAAATCGCGTTTAATTGCCAGATTGTTGAGATAGCCGATCGGATCGTCAGCATTAAACACCGAGCCGTCAAACAAGCTGAGAGAACCGCGAGTGTAATTAATATCAGCCATCCCCAGCTCTCGCGCCGCCGTGCTGAACGCACCGACTCGCACCACCCGTTCCAGAATTTCCACCCAGTTGCGCGGGAACACAGTATCCCCCCAGCGCGCCATCTGCACCATGTGCCAGAGTTGTTCGGTACGGCTGGGGCGATTCACCCCCTCTCCAGAAAACAAGTGGTGGGCGTATTCCCGCATCGGAGTATCGAGGTTGCAAGTAAAAGAGTTCGGGTCGCCGAGTTGGATGTAACTTTTGTCGGTGGCGACATACTCCCTTCCCGCGACAATTTCCGAAACCTCTTGGGCGTGATTTGGATCGGCGCAATACTGGCAAGCTTCCAGCAAAGCTTTGACTAGAGCAATGTGAGTGTTGGGATAAGCATTTGCCCAGTCTTCCCGCACACCCAAAATTTTTCCCGGATGCCCCGGCCACAGTTCCAAATCTGTCGCCACCGTAAAGCCTACTCCTTCCATCGAGGCCCGCAAGTTCCAAGGTTCCCCGACGCAGAAACCGTCAATAGTCCCGCCCTGCAAGTCAACTATCATCTGGGCTGGAGGGATATTTTTCAGCAACACATCGCGATCCGGGTCAATGCCGCCGGCAGCCAGCCAGTAACGCAGCAGCAGGTTGTGCATCGAAGAAGGGTGAACGATGCCCATACGGTGCGTTTGCGCGGGCGTTCTCTGGAGCATTTTTTTAAAGTCTGCCAGAGTGTAGATCCCTTGGTCGTAAAAGCGCCTCGCAAGGGTAATTCCGTTGCCATTGCGGCTCATGGTGAGGGCTGTAACCGTCGGAATCGGCTTCTCTTGGTGGCCCCCCAAGCTCAACCACACCGCCATCCCAGAGGGCATTTGAGCTGCGTCTAAGTAACCTGCGGCGATGCCGTCTACGATGCCGCGCCAGCTTGTTTCCCGCACGAGGTGGACTTCATCGAGGCCGTGCTTGGCAAAAAAGCCTTTTTCTTTGGCGACAGCGAGGGGAGCACAGGCTGCCAGCGGAATAAAGCCGAGTTCGAGGTTGACTTTTTCCAGGCCGTGGCGGGCGATCGCGGGTACTTTCCGCGCCCGCAGTTTTTTGACGCGCTTCTGCTGGTTGAGGAAGTAAATCATTTCGCTGCGCAGAGCGTAGTAGCTGGGGTGCGAGACGACTTCCATCCGTTTGCGGGGGCGGGGGATGTCTACTTCGAGAATGCCGCCAATCTTCGATTCTGGGCCGTTGGTGAGCATGACGATGCGATCGCTCAGCAACACTGCCTCATCCACATCGTGAGTTACCATCAGGGCGCTGATTTCGTACTCTTGGCAAATTTCCATCAACTTTTCTTGCAAGTTGCCGCGAGTCAAAGCGTCCAAAGCGCCGAAGGGTTCGTCTAAGAGTAACAGTTTGGGGCGCAGGGCCAGAGCACGGGCGATCGCCACGCGCTGTTTTTGTCCGCCCGACAGCAGTGCGGGTTGCTTCTCGGCGTGGGGCGTCAAGCCCACCATGTCGATGTGTTTTTGGATGATTTCGAGGCGTTCGGCTTTGGGTAAGCCGCTCATCACCGAATCTACGGCTAGGGTAATGTTTTCTCTGACCGTCCGCCAAGGTAGCAGGGAATAGTTTTGGAATACTACCATGCGATCGGGGCCTGGCTGGGTGATTCTTTGCCCTTCAATTGTCACCAATCCGGATGTCGGCATATCCAAACCTGCGACCATATTTAGCAGCGTAGATTTGCCGCAGCCGGAGTGTCCAATTAATGAGATAAATTCGCCTTTTTTTATTTCCAGATCGATGCCTTTGAGAGCAATGTATGTGCCACCGTCTGATAAGTTAAAAACTTTTTCGAGTTGTTCTACTGCAATCAAAACAGACATGATTTTCTTGCCTTTGGTGTAGGTTTGTCATTTGGCGATCGGCTAATTTTTTGTTCAGACAACTTTCGCTATTATGTCTGAACCGAAGTCCGCCGGGGGTTGAAACCCCCGTCTCATA
Source organism: Microcoleus sp. F8-C3 (assembly GCA_036704825.1). Lineage (GTDB taxonomy): Bacteria > Cyanobacteriota > Cyanobacteriia > Cyanobacteriales > Microcoleaceae > Microcoleus. The sequence goes on from JAUBSN010000060.1 coordinate 3,362, forward strand.
GCTCAAGTCGGTTTCAACCGACTGAAAAATATTGTGTTAGTCACTGTGTTAGTCAGTCCGCCGGGGGTTGAAACCCCCGTCTCATAGCTCAAGTCGGTTTCAACCGACTAAAAAATAGTGGGTTAGTCACTGTGTTAGTCAGTGTATTAGTCGTCTTCAGACGACTTTCGCTATTAGGCAGGGGTTTTAACCCCTGACGAATTTGGTGAAGAATGAAACAGCCCTACTTTCCTTGAGGGGGAGCAATCTTTTGCTGCAACCAAGCCATCATGCGATCGAGCAACAAACCAACAGCCCCAATGTAGAACACCGCTAACAGAATTTCGCTGATGTAGTTTTGCTGGTAAGCATTCCAAATAAAGAAGCCGATACCCGTAATCCCCGACATCACAATTTCGGCTGCAATAATCGCCAGCCAAGCCAAACCGATCGCAATTCTCAATCCTGTGAAGATATAAGGAAGCGCCGACGGAAACAAAATATTCATGTAATATTCCTGACGAGAAAGCTGCAGCACTTTCGCCACGTTGTTGTAATCGTCGGGAATTTGGCGGACACCTTCAGCCGTGTTGATTAAAATCGGCCAAACTGAAGTGATAAAAATCACGAACAAAGCAGCAGGTTCGTTTTGTTGCAGTGCCGCCAGGGCAATGGGCACCCAAGCCAGAGGGGCTACCATCCGCAAAAACTGGAAAATCGGATCTAAAGCCTTGTTCAAGAAGGGATTCGTACCTACCAAAACACCCCCAGCAATTCCCACAGCAGCGGCTAGAGTGTAGCCTTTTGCCACCCGTTCCAAACTAGCCAAAGTTTGCCAAAACAAGCCGATTCCGTAGGTTTTGGAATTCATGAAAGGATACAGCAACAATATCCGCGTCCGTTCGTCAGTCCAAACACTTATCGGTCCCGGTAGTTTGATCAGTCCGGTGCTTGACAGGAATTGCCAAACTAATAAAAATCCAATTATTCCCAAAATTGGCGGCAAGATATTTGGAGAATTCTTCTTCCAAAACTCGCCAAATGCTCCTTGTGCATTGCCGCCTCTCCGACTTGTACTTACAGCCATGCTGCTAATCTCCTATCTCTGGTGATGTGTATTTTCGAGACTAAATTTCGAGACTAAATTATGGGAAGCTAAGACCCCATCACACTTTTTTAATTGCCAAACTCTTGAGATAAGCTTCGGGATTTTCCGGGTTGAATTCTTTGCCGTCAAAGAACTTTTCAACGCCGCGAGACGTACTTTTCGGAATGTCAGCATCAGCAACTCCGGCTAATTTTGCTGCGGCTTTCCACAAATCTTCGCGGTTGACTTTATCGATGAGTGTCTTTTTGTCTGCCAAGGTTTTTGTCGGCAGGAAACCCCAGCGCACGCTTTCGGTTAAGAACCACAAATCGTGACTCTTGTAGGGATAGGAAACGTTGCCGACGCCATCATTCCAGTACAGCGGACTCATCTTGAAGTCGTTGATGTCTGGTTTGCCGTCGCCCATAACATAATTGCCTTCATAAGGAGGCGTCAAAACCGTGGGAGATACGTCAAAGAAGTTTCTTCCAGAAGTAATGGCGACTAATTCGGCTCGATGTTCGGGCTTGTCGCACCACTGCTGCGCCTCAATTAGTCCTGCGAGTAAGGCTTCGGTGGCTTTCGGGTGTTTGTCTACCCAGTCGCTGCGAATTGCTAGATATTCCTCTGGGTGTGCTTTCCAGATTTCGGAGGTGAGGGCGGACATGAAGCCGATGTTTTCTTTGACAATCCGCAGCGGCCAGGGGTCGCCGGTGCTGAAAGCGTCCATACTTCCAGTTTTCATGTTGGCGACGGTTTGGGCAGCGGGTACTGTTAGCAACTCGGCCTCTGTATCGGGATCGATGCCGTTAGCTGCCAGCCAGTAGCGAATCCAAAAGTCTTGGTTGACTTTGGGGAAGGTGTAGGCTGCTTTGAAGGGCGTGCCTGCTTGTTTGAGGCCTTTGATGTAGTCTTGGGCCGCTCGATCTAGTTTAAGTCCGAGGCCTTTGCCTTGGTGTTTCGCCGCGATCGCAATTCCGTTTCCGTGAGTGTTCAACTGCGCTAGAACATACATCGGGATTTGGACGCTGTTTTTGGTGATCAGACCTTGACTAATTTGATAAGGCATCGGCATTTGCCACTGGCCGCCGTCAATGCCGCCGCCTGCAGATCCAATTTCTAGGTTATCTCTGGCAGAGCCCCAGTTGGCTTGCTTCGCAACTGTTACCTCAGTCATGCCGTATTTGGCAAAAAAGCCTTTTTCTTGGGCAATGATTAAAGGTGCTGCTTCGACGATCGGGATATATCCCAATGTGATTTTAGTGCTTTCAATTCCTTCGACTCTTTTCTCGTTGGCAACAGCCACTACTGAGGTAGCTGCGGGTATCGCGCCGTCAGCACCGGCAGTTGCACCGGGTTCTGGGGGATTTCCCAAACAACCTTTGAGCAGTATTGAACCCAGGGCAGATGCACCTGCTGTAACGATAAATTTACGCCGAGAAAGCGCAGAAAATTCATCTGAAAATCTTGTCATAGCCTAGCCTCGCTGCAATTCATAATCTTCTGTAACAACATTCACTGAAGGTTATCAAGGCGCTTTTTTGCTGTTCGCTAATTGGGTTTAGCGAACTGTTTTGAGCGCAGGGTGGCAGGAGGGAGCAAAAGATTTATCGCTAGCATAAGTCTTTAAACTATCCCTGCTGATTTGACTTGTTTGATTAATATCGATATTTCGATCGCCCGAGTTGTGTGAACTCACTTTTTGCGAGCCGCACGTTTCCTTCACTTGATTATTAACTCTACCGTGCTCTTGCGGAAATTATAAAACAATTATTAAATTTGATTGATAAGTAAATCTTTTAGGAATTTGCTATCGATAAGGAGCCGTTGGGAAGAGCGATCGGGTTTGCTTATCAAAACTGGTTCAAACATCAAAACAGGTTCAAATTAAGACTTGCGGGGTAAAGGTTGTAGCGGAGGGCGATCGGGGTCATTCAAGCTTAATTGTCAATAAGTTGCAAACATCGCACCCACCGCACATTTAGTTTATTAATATATGTCTACTTTTTTAAGGTGGCGGTTAATTGTAGTCTACAATACAGAAATATTTTTTGGTTACGGTATTGCAGTTGCTTGAATTTCTAACCATTCTGCTTTACTTTCAATTAAACCGCTCTGGTTGGGAGGATTGCGTTCCATATAAATACTGACTAACTCCTCAAGAAAAGTATCGTAAATTTCTGGAGGTATTCTAGTACTCAAAGAAAACCAAACTTTTTCAACTTGTTGCTTTATTTCTGTTTTGCTATTATTATTACTTAACGGGTAGGAATAAATTTCTACGCTATTTGTACTAAATCCCACAGCTTTTAACATTTCTCTATATTCTGCAGGCGAATAAAACTGATAACTAAGATTATTTAATTCTTTCCATTTACTATCCAGGAGTAATTCTTGCAACACAAAATGAAAAGACTTGTTAGAGCCTTCACCTAAAAACGATAGTAAAATTTTCCCTGAAGGCTTGAGCGCTTCTTTAAACCTTGTCAGCACGGGGATATGATTGTGGATATAATGAAGAGCTCCACAAGAAACAATCACGTCAAATGAATTTTCAAATTCAAGGCTTCTCACATCGCCTACTTGAAATTCTAAATTCGGGTGATTTTGGCGATCGAACTTATTTTTAGCAAACTCTATAACTGCCGGAAAAATATCACTACCAATAACATAACCTTGGGGCAATAATTTTGAAATTTCTGCCGTTATTCTCCCGTCTCCACATCCTACGTCTAGAATTTTTTCGTCTCCTCGCAATTGGAGTTGTGATATTAAATCGTTCATGCGAAGATGAAAGGGAAAAGGGTTATTGTAGTAAGTGTCTATAGAAGATGAATACATAGCTAAAAAATATTAATTGCCGATTAATCATTAAGTTTCAACGATTTGAATTAAATCACACTTACTGCATTAATGCACAGAGTTTTAACATTTCGTCATAAAGGTGAGTGAACACACCTGCCAGTGGGTATATAGGTATTGCCGAGATACGGATATGGTTGGCGAATTCCGATCGGTATATCGAACAGTGTTTTTCACTTCCAGGAAGCTCCACCTCACCGATGTCTAGAGTCCGATCCTCGCTCTTTTAGCAGGAAAATTCGAGGCTCGGACTTCGGATCTGCGTTACCAGGCAATTCTCACGCCCAAGCTGTAGCGATCGACCTGCGATCCTTTTGACTTGGATGCCACAGGTTTGACAAGCTTGGACGGCTGCGATCGCAATTGATGATTCAATGCTATCAATTGCTAGTTTGCTTCACATTAAATTGGTATAAGACGGCAATTAACTTTCTTTTTGCCAATATAGTTACCACCTAACCCACCCTAAAAATTAACTTATGAATTTGACAAAAGGTGCAGCAATAAGACTAACAATTATCTTTATTTTCCTCTGAATAGGTGGTGCTTATTCATGGGAAATCCTGTTAAACCCGGCTTCTTTAGAACAAACTGAAGCACAATCTAAATTATTAGAGCAAATCTATGTAAATGGCAATTATATTGAAGCATTTCTCTGGTTTTGCTTTGCGATTAGTTTCGCTGTTAATCCAGGAAAAACATCAGGAAAAACCATAATTAATCGCCTGATTACTACCATAATTTTTTTGTTGTTTGGTGGCTCAGATATTGTCGAAGTACAAACGGGCGCGTGGTGGAGTCCTTGGTGGTTATTTGTTTGGAAAGCTTCTTGCGTTTTATCTATGGTGATCTTATTTTGGGTTTATTTACGCGATCGCGCCCTTTCTAATAAACCATAAATAACTGGTTCCCTGGAAGAGCCAGGGAACCGATGTCCAGAGGAAGGCTCTCGCTCTTTTAGCAGGAAAATGGGAGGCAGAGCCTCCGGATATGTGTTACCAGGCTCTGCCTGGTAACGAGTAGAAACAGAGAAACCCGAAATTACTAATCGATCGCAGTACCTACAAATTCGATTAGTTGGGCGGGTCAAAGCGGTTGACCCAGAGAGCAACACCGATCATCGGCAGAGCGACACCGAAGCAAATTAGCCACTGATCCAGATTCATCGGAGCCGTCTCAAATATGCGATTGACAAACGGAGAATTAGCAAATATTATCTGCAAAATCACCGCCAGGACAATTCCCACACCGAGGGCGGGAGCGCCGCTAACTTCTTCCTTAGAACCGCTAAACTTAGCAATCAAAGAAGGCAACAACTGGCTGAGACTCAACAGGTAAAAAATTCTCCCCATTACCAAAGCTTGAATCGCCATCGTGCGGGCCAGTGCCAAAGTTCCCCAATCCGCTTGGCGCACCCATTCAAACATTCCGAAAATCAGAGTCCAGTTGTAAAGAGAAATAGCGATGATCCGCTTGATCCGATTTCCGGTGAGAAAAGGTTCGTTTACTGGCCGGGGCTGCTGTCTCATGACTCCCGCTGACTTGGGCTCGAAAGCCAGAGGCACTGTCATGGTAATCGAGTTGAGCATATTCAGCCAGAGAATTTGCAGCGACAAAATCGGCAATTCTCGACCTAGGAGGGTGCTGAGCAAAATTGTCATCGATTCTCCGCCGTTGACTGGGAGAATGAAGCTGATTGCTTTGAGCAGATTTTTGTAAACAGATCGCCCTTCTTCGACAGCAGATTCGATCGACGCAAAGTTATCGTCGGTAAGAATCATGTCGGCGGCTTCCTTAGAAACCTCAGTACCGCTGCCCATCGCAATCCCGATATCGGCTTGTTTCAGGGCTGGCGCGTCGTTAACGCCGTCTCCCGTCATCGCCACAATTTCGCCTTTTTGCTGCAAAGCTTCTACGAGGCGGAGTTTTTGTTCTGGGGCGACGCGGGCAAAAACTGAGCCGGCTTCTACGGCTTCGCCGAGTTCCTGTTTGCTCATGGAGGCGAGCTCGGCGCCGGTGTAGGCTACAAGTTCCCTGTGGTGCTTGGTTTTGCGGAATCCCATGCGGCGGGCGATCGCCTTGGCTGTAGCGATGTGGTCGCCGGTAATCATTTTGACTTGGATGCCGGCGGTTTGACAAGCTTGGACGGCTGCGATCGCTTCTGCCCGCGGCGGGTCAATCATGCCTTGGAGTCCCAAGAAAATCAGCCCTGACTCCAAATCCGAGTGATCGACGGAATTTTGGCTTTGGGGTACTGGCTTTTTCGCTAAAGCCAAGACGCGCAAGCCTTGCTTTGCCATTTCATCGACTTGATGGTGGATTTGTGGGCGATCGACTTCTACGGGATTTCCTTGAGTGTCGAGACTGGAACCGCAGCGGCCGAGAATTGATTCTACTGAACCTTTGACGTACAAAATTTTGCCAGTGGGAGTTCGGTGCAGCGTCGCCATGTATTGAAACTGAGATTCAAAGGGAATTGAATCCAGCCGCTGCATTGACTTTTCTAAAGTTTGCTGGCTCAATTCGGCTTTTTTACCAACAGCAATTAACGCTCCTTCTGTCGGATCGCCGACGACTATCCAATCATCATCTTTAAATTCCAAGTGAGAGTCGTTGCAAAGGAGTCCGGCTTGCAAACATTCTTGCAAAGTTGGAGCTTGGCTGACAGTAATTGGCAGTTGGTTGAGTTGAATTTCACCTTCGGGGCTGTATCCCGTACCCGTAACCGAGTAGGATGCGCCGCCAGAATAGATTTCTTGCACCGTCATTTGGTTTTCCGTCAAAGTTCCGGTTTTGTCGGAACAGATGACTGTAGCGCCGCCGAGGGTTTCCACTGCGGGCAATTTGCGGACGATCGCGTGGCGATTTGCCATCCGGGAAACGCCTACGGCTAGGGTGACGGTGATGACGGCGGGTAAGCCTTCGGGAATTGCGCCGACAATCAGGGCGACAGCGGGTTCGACTGCTTCTTTAAAGGCTGAAACTCCGGCAGGGACTGGCCGCCCCAATCTGACGGCGAAGGTCAAGGTTGCCATTCCCAACACGAATAACAGCCAGTTTTGACTGAATTGGTTGAATTTGCGGGTTAAGGGGGTGGTGAGGTCGATGTGCCGATCTAATAGTTGGGAGATTTTGCCGGTTTCGGTTTTATTGGCGATCGCAATTACGATGCCGCTACCTTGGCCAAAAGTGACAAAACTGCCGGCATAGGCCATGTTATCCCGTTCTGCTAGCGGCGTTTCTTTTGGCAGAACTATGTCTCCAGACTGTCCTAATTCTTTTTCGACAGCAACAGATTCCCCGGTGAGTCCCGATTCGTCGATTTGCAAGTCGCGCACTTTGACTAAGCGCAAGTCTGCCGGTACTTTGTCGCCGGAAGTCAGGATTACTAAGTCACCGACAACGAGTTCTTTGGAGGGAATTCTTAATTTTTTGCCGCCCCGAATGACTGTGGCTTCGGTGGTGACAGCTTGGGCTAGGGCTTCAATTTTTTTCTCGGCTCCAGCTTCTTGGATGAAACTAATAGTAGCGTTGGTGGTTGTTACGCCCCAAATTACGCTAGCGTTTAGCCATTCTCCGATCGCTGCTTTGATTAAACCTGCACTCAGCAAGATGATCGGGAGGGGTTGGTTAAATTGCAGGATAAATTTTAACCAGGCTGGTTTCGCTGCTTTAACCGTTAGTTCGTTGGGCCCGAATTTCTGCTGGCGATGGTTGGCTTCTGTCGGTTCTAAACCGCTTTCCAGGTTGGTTCCTAAGATAGTTGCAACCTTGGATATTTCTAGGGAGTGCCAATATTGCTCTGCTACGTCTACATCGTTGGCGGATCTTGATGGCATGATTCTTCCTGAATATTTGGGGTGTCTGACGAGCTTCGATCGCTCCTTAACAGGCACGCTCAATACAATTCATCGCTCGTTGGAGCGTGAATATATTGAGCGGCTTAATTGTTTGTTGATTACTTGAACGGGTTGTGACTTACATCTATATTACAACGGATGTGGCCGTTTGTGGCAAGAGATTTTGGGGATTTTTTCCGGTGCTAAATCTTGTTTGGGACTTGGTGGCTAAGGTGGGGGAAAGTCGATCGAATCCCTTGACATTTTGCAAATTTTAGGTTTGGTTAAACAAAGAGGGAAGAAGGCAGGAGGCAAAAGAAAAATGCTGCCACTTCCCCACTCTCCTCCTCCTGGGCTCCCCCACGGACGATCGCATAAATGTTACAACCGAGTTAAGCGACCATATTCGGAACCTATGGAAATACTTGTGACGCTGGTGCTGGGTTCGGTGCTTTTAGTCTAAGAAATGGGGCTGGGGCGGGTGTTTAGTTCGATCGTCCGTTACAGAAGAGGATTTGTTTAAGGGCAGAAATTTGATCGCCCTGGCTTTGGCGATGCCATCGCGTGCGATCGTTTTAACTTGGATGCAGGCGGTTTGACAAGCTGGGAGGGCATCGAGATCAATTCATGACCGAAAGCATCCAGGATACAAGCCCCCGGATTCATCCGTCCAGAAATAAAAAATCTGTATCAGATAAAGGAGCCCCCAAATTTATCCGTGGGGTCAATGCTTGAATCTAAAATCTCAAATCTCAAATCTCAAATCGATTGACTCAATGCTATCAATTGCTAGTCTGCTAGCCAAAAACACTGAGCACGCTTTAGACAATTGAATTGAGATTTTGGGCTGCATCGTTCAATTGTTGAGTGCCTACTTTGGTTTGAGTAATACCACTAGCGGTTTCTTTGACCGCTAGGTTGAGGCTGTTCATCGCATCGACTACTTGTTGAATGGCAACTGCCTGTTGTTGAGCAGTTAGAGAAATTTGTTGATTGTTCAATACCACATTGTTAACAGCATTTGCTACTGCCGAGAAAGCTGCTGCCGTTTCTTGACTAATTTTGGTTCCTTGTTCTACTGTTTTAGTACCTTCCTTTGTCACTGTTACGGTGGAATTGATCGCATTCTTGATATCATCGACAAGGCGGTTAATCTGCTCGGCAGATTTCTTACTTTGATCTGCTAGTTTGCGGATTTCTGTGGCTATGACAGTAAAACCTTTGGCGTTTTCGCCCGCCCGGACTGCTTCTACTGAGGCATTCAGTGCCAGCATATTTGTTTGATTGGCTAAATCTGTGACATCAGTAGAGATATTGCCAATCTGATGGGTTTGTTCGCTCAATCGCAGAATTTGTGCCGCCATTGCCCCGACATTTCCTTTCAAAATTCTCATCGATTCCAGGGTTTGCTCCACTGCTAGGGTTCCCTTTTCAGCGATCTTTAAAGCTTGCCGTGCAGATTCCGCACCAGCTTGGGCTTGCTGGGCTGATTGTTGGGAAGCCGCGCCCAACTCATCCATTGTGATTGTAGTTTGATTTACAGAGCTAGATTGCTGTGCGGCGGTGCGTTCCTGTTGTTCAACTGTGGCAGCAATCTCTGTGGAAGAAGTGGCGATCGTATTTGCTACCTGATTGATTGGTCGGATAATTTTATAAAAAATAAATAATATAATAAATGAACCCCATGCTACAGCAACAACCGTACCTCCTATAGAAACAGTCGTCGCTAATTGCTCCGATTGTTTTGCTGTTTTTGTTCTTTGAAGCAATAGATTATCTTGTAGCTTAAGCATTTCTGCCAGGTTATCCCTGATTTTATCCATAAATATCTTGCCTTTACCTGAAATCACCAAAGCTCTTAGCTCTGATTCTTTACCAGCTCTTTTCAGGGATATAGTTTCCGCTAATTCCTCTAGCTTTTGCTGACCCAAGTTTTCAACTTTATCCAACATTTTAACTTGATCGGGGTTATCTTTTATTAACTCTTTTGTCTCGCTTAATGTTGTATCAAATGCTACTTTACTAGTTTTATAAGGTTCTAAAAATTCCTCCTTACCAGTGAATATAAACCCGCGCTGTCCTGTTTCAGCATCCACTAAATTTTTTTCTAGGGCTTGCAAATTTGTCTTGACTACATAAGTGTGCGTTTGCAACTCAATAGCTTCGGCTAAATTATCCATACTCAATTTAGTGGCAAATCCGATGCAAATCATTAACAAAAAAATGGAGCCAAAGCCCAACGGAACTACTTTACTAAGCCGAATAATATTTGGCGACATTTAACTTTTTACTCCTTGATTAGTTGTTTACTTTTGCGCGGGAAGTTGCAGCATCAATAATTTCGGGTTCTTTTTCACCAAAGTAGTTATTTAATTCCTAATACTCATTCACAATTAATGCCCCTTTTTTGGTGGAAAAAACTTCCCGCGCTTCTTTTTGCTTTCCTTGCTTTACTAACTCAACCATTGACTCAGACAGATCGATAAAAATCTGGCAAAACTTAATATCGAGGAAGCTATGCAGGTCAAGGCCTTTAGGATTAAGGGTTATTTTACCTGCTGCGATTTTGGATAAATCCTGTTTATTCGATTGTAGCGATAAATTGAGGAACGAAACCCAAACACCGTCAAATTCTCCCCCCCACTCTTCCTCTCTCCCGCTCTTGATGTGCCTCCAAGTCGATCGCATAAATGTTACAACCTAGTTAAGCGATCAAATTCTGAACTTATGGAAATAGTAGTGACGCTGGTGCTGGGTTCGGTGCTGTTGGTCTGGGGAATGCGCTTCGGACGGGTGTTAGTTCGATCTGGAGTGACGGCTAATGATTTGTTTAAGGGTAGAAATTCGATCGCCCTGCTGTTTTTGGGTTTTTATATTGCCTTGCTGCTACTGGCTCTAAATATGCCTCAAATGCCTGCTTTGCCGATCGAGTGGCGCTTTCACGGGATGCAAGTTACTTGGACGTTGCTACGAGTCATGTTGATGGGAGTCTGCGGTATTGGGTTTAGTATAAGTTGGTTGACGGCGCGATCGCAAGTAATCGCAGTAATTTTAATTTGCTTGCTGGGATTGGCAGGATTTACAAGCGCTGAAAACTATTTTATGGCGCCAATTTATGCTGATTTAATAGATAATTTGCAGCCAAACGGTGTGTTCCGGCAAACATCTAGCAGCAGTTGCGCGCCGGCGGCGCTAGCAACAGTGTTAAGGCGTTGGGGAATTGATGCGACGGAATCGAGTGTAGCGCGTTTTGCCGGCACGAGTCGCTTGGGAACTTCGATGCCACAAATAATTGTGGCAGCAAGAGCTTTGGGCGTAAATGCGATCGAACTAACGCCAACTTGGGAGCAAATTCAGCAAATTAATCGCCCCGGAGTGCTAGCAGTTTGGCTGTTTGACGGCCCTCGGAAGCTACCGCACGCGGTGGCTTTGCTGGGAATGAATGACAGTGTAGCTGCCATTGGAGACCCGGCGCGGGGCAGGATTTTCTATTTAGATAGGGCAACTTTTTCCCAGATTTGGCGCGATCAATACGTGCCGATTTTCCGGTCTGCGGATATCTTGTTAAGCAGCCAGCAAGCTATTGACTATTTGAGTAAATTAGGATATAATTCTGGTAATTTGCAAGCAGATATTGAGCGGTTTCAAAAAGATAAAAATTTAAAAATCAGCGGCAAGCTAGATAGGATTACTGAGTTAATGTTGAGCGGCAGTTTTTTGGAAGGAGTGCCCAGATTGGACGGGAAATAGTTATTAAACATCATCAAGGGCAGACGTGCTTTTGACGACAGAAAATAGGTATCATGCAGTTTTTTTTCAAACAATCTTTGAGTCATGCTTCATAGCGATCGCATCTTTGCGATCGCCCCAGCAGACGATCGGCGATCGCACCTTGGTAGCGTGGCTGCATGAAATTACCGCAAGCGCAGGCAGTTGCATCTAATTCCCCCTATATTTCTAAGGTCGATCGCACCTTAGCAGCGCCTCACCGTTTTTGACAATTGGGAACAGTTGAATCGCCAATTTTAGGATCGGACAGCTTGACTTCCCATCCAGGTAAATTCCACCAATTAACTCGCTGATTCGGCTGAATCCAGAAGTTTAGCTGCACGATCTTGCCATCCTCAAATCTGAGTGTGGGAAAGTTAGGGTAACTGGTATCATCGGTTTCGCGATAAGTGCGTCCCAGATAATTTAGGCAGGTTGTTAATCCCTCAGCAATTCCCAATTCTTCCACTCCCGTTCCCTTCAATTTGGCATCATCGTAGCTGAAAGAACCGTTGAAAGAATTGCCCGCTAACCCGCCTTTGGTAACAGTGATGGTGAAATCGTAGGTGACTGGAACTGCGTAGGCTTGGGTTGCAGTTACAACTGTGCTCAGAATAGTAGTGGCAATCGCCACCGAGAGTTTTGAAATTGCTTGCAGACTCGCATCCCGAAACAGAACAACACTATAAATTTCGCTTTCAGCCATCGGGAAACTCCTTGATTAAACTTCTACAGTCAGCGTGCGTTTCGGATATGATATCACAAGCTATCAGTTATAGCCTTTCTTAAAAAGATGAGGTATGATTGACAGATTATTATATAACCACTTAAACGTATAGGGCCGGGGCCCAACTACGTCCGCGAATCTTTCTGAGAACGGGTATAAATGCGATCGCAGCCGAGTCCCAAGCGAACAAAAACTACCGCCTCTAGTTAATCATGTATACTTTTTTGCACTGAAAACCCCAAGCGAAAACACTCGTCTTTAATCGCCCAAAATTAACTCAGTAGATTTAACAACATTCATTCCCGCCGCCGCAAATTTTTGATAAGCCGCATCTGCTTGTTCCGTAAAATCAACAACACCCGGAACAACCACAGGCGAAGTGCAATCTTCCAGCAAATAAACCTTTTTGGCCAAATTCGGGTCTCGCGCCAAAATTTCCGTTAACAAATCATCAATTGTCCAAGCAACGCAGTGACTTTTGGCTTGTCCGGCAATAATTACTGCATCAAAATCGAGCAATTTATCAATAAACTTAGCATTCTTTTGAGCAATCGGATTGCCGTCGAATCCATCTAAAACTTCCGGTCTCAAAACCGAATAGTTTTCTGTTAGCGGATTCCCGCCTTTGATTTCAAAAAGTGCTTGACTGTTGCGGGCTATTGTATGAAAAAATACTGCTTCTTCAACGGCAGAAACCAGGGCGTGTCCGATGCCGCCCAGCATCGAGTGATAGGGCCAAATTGTCAGGGGATATTTTCCATCGGCGCTAAGTTTTTTGACATAGTGGCAAGCCTGTTTTTCCAGTGCTGAAAAATTGTCCGCGCTGATGCTGTGGGCGATGGCTGGATTGACTTTCCAAATGCCTTTTTGGACATCTTCCAGTGTAATAGAAGTTGCGGCTGGTATGGGGTGTTCGCCTGCTTCGTCTATCCAAAAGATTGGATGAAAAATTTGCATGGCGGTGTGGGTGTCCATTGTCGGCGCAATGGTTGTAATTGCGTTTAAATTGCGGTAGATGAATTCGCACAACCGCAAATTATCGTCTACTGCACCGCTACCGGAACTCCCGCCCACAAATAATTCAAATTCGGGCAAACAAAAGGTATTTTGGGCGTCGATTATCAGCAAACAAGTCTGATTTTTGTCGCTGGCGGCGGGCTGGATGCTGTGCTGCTTTGCCCAATCTTTCGCTTGGGCGGCGCGTTCTCGGTAGGGGACTCGCCAGACTTCGCCTACTTTTTTGGGGTCGAAATGTTCGGGGATTGGAAGTTGGGTTTTTTGTGTCATGACGATCGCTTTTAGGGTAGTTTACAGTAAGAATTTAAGTTGGGAGTATAATGCTGATAAATATTGGCGGGTGAATCATGGCAAAAGAACGAATCCAAGATTATACTAGGGTAAAACTTAAACGCATCGTGTTGTTTTTTTCGATCGCCCTTTTGCTCGCTCTCTTAATTGTAGCAACTAGATCTGCCTGCGTTCAAGATGTTTTGAGAACTGTGTTAATGCGGATCGAGGATTTAGGGTGGTGGGGGCCGGTGGCTTTTGTAGCTACTTACAACTTGGCTACTGTGATGTTTGTACCGGGTTCGGTACTGACGCTGGGAGGGGGGGCGATTTTTGGTTTGTGGTGGGGTTCGGTTTACGTATTTGCGGCCTCGATTTTAGGTGCTGTATTTGCTTTTGCGATCGGGCGCTATTTGTGCCGCGATCGCGTGGTAAAGTATATGGAATCTCACCCCAAGTTTAAAGCTCTCGATCGCGCAGTTTCCCAACAAGGATTAAAAATAGTTTTTTTGACTCGTCTTTGTCCTTTATTTCCTTTCAATTTATTGAATTACGCTTTGGGAATTACTCAGGTTTCTTTGAAAGATTACGTGCTGGGTTCCTTTGGCATGATACCGGGTACAATTATGTACGTTTACTCGGGTTCTTTGGTGGGAGAGGTGGCTGCGATAGGCACGGCAACTGTGTATGCAAGTCCTCAAGATGCCGCCGTAAAATGGTTGATTAATATTATCAGTTTTATGGCTACAGTCGCTGTTACTGTCTTTATCACTCGGATAGCCAGCAAAGCTTTGGAAGAAAGCATTTAATTAGGAGAATTTGCCAATGTCGCAGTCAAAAGTCGATCGCGTAACTGTCCCCCCGATGGACGAACACAACCAGAAATTAGTCTCCTATTTGCACCCGCCCGATTGGGTAAATCCGCAGCCGGCTAGTTCTTATAATTTAGTAGTAATTGGTGCGGGCCCCGCTGGATTAATTGTGGCTGCAGGTGCCGCAGGTTTGGGCGCGAAAGTTGCTTTGATTGAAAAACATTTGATGGGTGGCGACTGTTTGAATGTCGGTTGCGTGCCGTCAAAAGCTTTAATTCGATCGTCTCGCACTGTTGGCGATATCTGGGAAGCAAGTAAATTTGGCGTTCATGTTTCTGACAGTGTAGAAGTGGATTTTGCCGCTGTGATGGAACGGCTGCGCCGCATCAGGGCGGGAATCAGCGATGTTGATTCTGTTCAACGTTACCAGCACAAATTAGGAGTTGATGTTTTTTTAGGTTCTGGTCGTTTTACTAGCAATAATACAGTAGAAGTTGCAGGTCAAACTCTCCGCTTTAAAAAAGCAGTAATTGCCACAGGTGCAAGGGCGCGACAACCGCAAATTCCTGGTTTACAAGAAGCTGGATATCTGACAAATGAAACTGTATTTAACCTTACGGAAAGGCCGCAGCGTTTGGCAGTAATTGGCGCAGGGCCGATCGGCTGCGAATTGGCTCAAGCCTTTCGGCGGCTGGGTTCGGAAGTGGTATTGCTGCACAAAAATGCTCAGATTTTAGACAAAGAAGATGCGGATGCTGCTACCATTGTGCAGCAGGCTTTTGTACGCGAAGAAATTCAACTAATACTAGAATCCACAATAGAGCGCGTTGAGAAAACAAATGCAGGCAAAGTAATTTATTATAAATCTCAAGGTAAGGAAGCATCGGTAACAGTAGATGAAATTATTGTGAGTACAGGGCGATCGCCCAACGTCGAAGGATTGAATCTGGAGGCTGTGGGTGTCGAATACGATACACACACGGGTGTATTTGTCAACGACAATTTGCAAACGACTAATCCCCGCATTTATGCCGCCGGTGATATTTGCATGAAACATAAATTCACTCACGCTGCTGATTTTGCCGCGAGAATGGTAATTCAAAACACTCTATTTTTCGGGCGCAAAAAGCTCAGCGCTTTGACGATACCTTGGTGTACTTACACAAACCCGGAAATTGCGCGCGTCGGAATTGGGGAACACGAAGCTAAGGAAAAAGGCATTGATATCGATACGTTTTTGATTCCTTTCGATAAAGTCGATCGGGCAATTATTGACGGTGAAGAGGAAGGATTTGTGAAAATTCACGTCAAGAAAGGCAGCGATAAAATATTAGGTGCAACTATTGTAGCGCGACACGCTGGGGATATGATTAGCGAGATTACTTTGGCAATGGTTAACAATATTGGTTTGGGAAAGATTGCTAGTACAATTCACCCGTATCCAACACAAGCTGAGGCAATTCGGAAAGCAGGAGATGCTTACAATCGCACTCGTTTGACGCCGTTTGTGAAAAATTTGTTTAACCGCTGGCTGGCTTGGACGCGATAGTTTGAACTGTATTGAATCAACACCAGGTACAATTGAACCGTAGGGGCGGGTTCACCAACCATCTATGGAAAAAATTAATAATCTCCTAAACCCGCCCCCACCCGATAGAAAATACAAATTTACCATTAATTTATTGAATCAAATGTTGATGTAAAATTGGGCGTTGGAGGAGGGCGGGTTTATCATATTGTTTGATTTGTGTTAAATATTTCGGTGAACCCGCCCCTACAGAGATTGCGGTTTTCAACCTTCCCATTTACGTTTCTGTTTCTGTTTCAAATCCAACACCTTCATACAAAAGTGCGATCGGCAAATCAAACCCAATACTTGATAAAGTGATAATCTCCCCAGCAGTGTAAGAATAGTACAGCCACATTCTCCCCTCTCCCCGACAGTAACGCTCAACAAAAATCTTTTGTGAATCAATCAAGATATACTCTTGCAAAGTCGGAATTTTCAGGTAACAAGTTAATTTTTCATCCCTATCTTTAGCACTTGTAGTGGGAGAAAGAACTTCCACAAGGATTTTAGGATTCTGAATGAAATTGCGCGAATAAATGTCTTCTGGATCGCAACTGACTATCACATCAGGGTAGTAGTAACGGCTTTGAAAACTGACTTGCAATTTCACATCGGACACGTTGATTCGACAGCCTCTGGAACGCAGATGCGGGCGCAAGTTCCTGTAAAAGTTAAGTGCAATATCGTTATGGGGAATTGTACTGCCCATCCTGGCAAAAACTTCGCCGTTGACATATTCGTGGCGAATCTCTTGTTGAGCTTCCCATTCTAGATATTCCTCAACGGTCATTTTTTGGGGTGGTTGGGGAATGGCTATCATAACAAAATTTTTTGTAATGTTACTTTGATTATAGCATTATGCCTGGGACAATTGTCAGAAAAACCATAGGTCAAAAATCCCCTTCGTCTACTTGGAATACCGTCAATCCCAAGCTTCTCCACATATCAACAACTTGCTGGCGATCGTCCAACACAAACTTAACATTATATTTCCCTGCAATATGCTGCCGATAGAACTCCTCTTTAATAATCGCATCCTTCCTCATATCTCCGGTTTTCCGCATATAAAGAGCGGCATAATTAACCTCATACTGCTGCAACCATTTTTCAGTTTGAGGCTGACAGTCATCTGTGCGGCCCGACACTACAATAATATGGGCGCTGGACTGCCACTTGCGAACGGTATCTAAGACCGGCTGATTGGGCAAATCGCGATCGCACCTCGAAGCATCAAAAGGATTTCTGCCGTTGAGAAGCGCTAATGTGCCGTCCATATCGACAATAATTGCATCCGGCAAATCCGGGTTATATTCCGGCGGCACAACGGGAACCCGCACGTACTTATTGTACATCTTCATAATCACATCTTTGCCCACCGAATTAAGCCTTTTTAAATCCCGTTTAATACATTCCTCAACCGGAACTTGCAGGAAAGAATCATTAACTTCGACAACAGCTTTACCTTTCACCAACTGTTTAATATGCTCGATGTGAGGCCCGAAATTAGTATCATCAACAATGACGTGCTTGCCGCTTTCCAAAGCCATCAAAATAATCGTATCTCTCAACTGCACAATAAACTTTTCATTCGCCGGCGACCAATGAGAAGCGTGAGCCATTTCTCTGAGCAAATCTTTATTGCTACGCACCCACTTGGCAGGTTCCGACAGCAGCAATTCCCTAGCAAATTGAGATTTTCCCGAAGCAGGTAAACCGACAAGTACAATAACTCTTTTCATAGTAATTGGTAATTGGTAATTGGGCATTGGCCAAACAGGGCATTGTTTAAATACTTACCTCTTCATTCCATCCGTTACATCCGTTACATCCGTTACATCCGTTACATAATCCGTTGCCGAACTTCCCTCTTTCTTAAACATTTGCCTCACGCTCAATAATTAATCCGTGTATCCGTGTCAAAATCCGTGTCGTGCCTTCTTCTTCTACAAACCTAGATGGATGTAATCTAAACCCAATAACTCCTCTATTTTATGGATCGTAACATCACGGAGAGCTTCTTTCACTCCCGCAACTCTTCGGGCCCGCAAAGAAAACAAAATCCCGGAATAGGGCAAATGTTTCACAGCTAAGGCAAAATCTTTCTGAACTTCGATATGTTCGTGCTGTCGGTAAACTTCCTCGATTTCTTCAACCAAAGATTGATATTTGTCCTTAACTTTTTGATACAATTGAGTCCACTCAGGAAAATAAGCTAAAAACTCTTCTCCTTCATTAGTTAAAACAATCTCGATCATCCTGCGGGTGGAAAACCCTTCGCGGAGATGGGAAATCGCGACATATTGCGGAGACTTAACTTTAACTCGGTTGAAGTTAGCGTCGCAGATAATATACCCTTCCGAATCCATCGGATCTAAATGTTGAGCCGCTTCGACAACTTCTTTCCAGCTAGTTAAAGGATAGGATGCTACCAATTCCCAGCCGTATTTATTTGCCCAAATACTTGGGTCTGTTTCTAGCAGCGTTTGAGTGTTGCGAACCCCGTGCAGCACGATTTGATTGTTTTGTTGCTGGACAACTATTCTATTGTAAGGCGTCATCAACTCAAAGATAAAACACTGGTCGGTTTCTTGTGGCAATTGATATCCCAATTCTTGCCAGACTTTCCAAAAAAGTTCGGCAAAGCTGAACCCAAAACCGTTAACTTCGCCTGTGGCGTCGGGAGTGCCGCTAGATTGCACTCTCCATTCTCCATTGTAAAAATACAGTACAGTCAGAGAACCGTCTAGTTTTTCGTAAACTTTGGCATTTGTCCAATCAATTGCAGCGGCGTGAATTTCTCCGTAATTAAAAAATTTGTCGTAGGGATAAGACACTATCTGCCAATCTTGAGATGAATCTAAAATAATGCCTCGGCACTGCTGGACTATTTTTTCGCCCAGGGGAGATTCTATCTGCGAGTATTTCAGACAGACTAAATCGGGATATTGGCGGTGGCGGGTAACTTTGATATGATAAGTTTCGGACAAGGTTTCCAATCCGTGCTCGCGCAAATACTCTTGCAGTTCCACAATCGACTCCTAAATTGATCGCCTTCTCTCTATTATAGATGAATTCATATTTTAGCAACCTTGTCAAGATAGTATAAAAAATATTTTCCCCGGAAAAGCGAGTGTTAATTTTGTATTTTGAATTATGGTTGTACATAGGTGAATGCAGTTCGCCGCCCAACTAAACTCTTGGAATATTAAGGGAAAAGACCGTGAAGAAGAATTTATTACTTTTGGCTGCTTCGGCTGGTGTATTGACTGCTTTAGTACCTCTCTCCGTTGTTTTTGGATCTTCGCAATTGTCGCAGCGACAGTCGCGAACAACGCAAATTGTTCGAGGAGGCACTGCGGTTCCGGTAAGTGAAATTTTGCCCAAGTTAAAAGGCAAAACGCAAGTGCCTATTTTTATTCCCAGCAGGATTCCGCTTTCGCAAAAAATGTACTATCCAACTACAGCACAAGCAAACAGCTATGCTATTTCAATCGACTATACAGCAGATTGCGGCGGTACGACTGTTTGCACTTTTGGGTCAATTCAAGGTCAAAAAGGCGGGGAGTTTACTACAAAACTAGAAGGGGTAACTAAGACGTTAAAAAATGTCAAACTTGCGGGCGAAGTGAAAGGAGTTTTTCATAACGGTTGCGGGGCTTACTGCACAGCAACTCTTGAGTGGAAAACTCAGGGTTTTATGTATACCGTAGCAATTAAGAATGGACTAGAATCTGATTTAATTTTAATAGCAAATTCTGCTATTCAAGCTGGGAAGCGTTAAGTTTTGTAGTTGGGGATGCACAACTTCTATCTGTAGGGTGCGTCAGCGCGCACCTTACCTTTATTGTATGATATATCTTAACTCGCACTCGCCTCTTGCAAGATGCTATGGTTTTTTTGCGCGGACCTACTTAGGGGGAAATCAGGATGAGGAGAAGATGGCTATTTGCGGCGATTTTTGCTTGTGTGGTGACTGCTTTTGCCATCGCACCTTTGACGCCAAACTCAGCGTTAGCAAGGACTGAACTCCCGATTACAGAAATCCGCTGGTTTAATTATTCCCCTGAAGATAGCTGGCAACCGATACAATTTATTGTGCCCGATCGCAACACTGCAAAATCTGCAGGCAGCCGCAAGTTGCGGTTGTACGATGTTCATATTGCCAAGATGTTTGAGATTTCTCATTTTCTGTGCGATCGCGATCGTGCTTCTGAAGGTTACAATTGGTCTTATCAAGCGGAAAATGGCAATATTGAGATGGGACGCTTCAAAATTAGCTGCAATCTCGCCCGTTCCACAGCCACAGCTTACGGGTTAGGGAAACCAGAAATTACAGTGATTCGCCGCAGCTTCAACCTGAAAAACGGTCGCCCTTCTTTTGCGCTAGAAAAATACTCTATTCCCACTCTCAACATTGCTAAAAATAGAGTTGTGCAGTGGAGGAATTTTGTGCAAAAGTTTCCCCCAATCCCCGATAATTCAGGTGCAAACCAAGCTAACAGTCGTTTTCCTGCAAGTAACATTTCTAGACAAATCAAAGGCAAAACGCGAGTGCCAGTTTTTCTTCCGAGTATACTTCCTTTACCTAACACTCAGCAAGTTGATTTTGACGTGGAAGCAGGTTCCCACGGTTACATTGTGGGAATGTATTTAGGCAAAGGATGCCGCCTCGGAGCCTGTTATTTCGGCACAATCGAAGCTAAAAGAAATGAACCGTTTTCACCTCCTTCGCAATTGCCGCAGGATACTTACAGAAGCGTTGAATTGGCGGGCAGAATCAGGGGGATTTATTTCAATAATTGCGGTGCTTACTGCACTGCTTTTGTTGAGTGGCAAAGGCTGGGGGTGCTGTACCGAGTCACCAGGAAAAACGCACGGCAGCAAGAAGTTATCCAGATAGCAAATTCTGCACTTCAAGCAGGGCAACGTTAATAGGATTTTAGATTTGAGATGCTAGATTTTAGATTCGCGTTGATGTACAATTAAACTATAGCTAAAAAACTAATAAGATGCCTGCGATTAGTGTTGAAGAAGCCAAGCAGAATCTGCAAGCTATCTTGGAAAAGGTGGCGAAAGGAGAAGAAGTGACAATCGTACAGGAGGGCAAAGTAGTAGCTCGCGTAGTCCCGCCCCTATCAAAGGAGCAGCGGTTAGCTGAACTCAAAACACTCCGAGACTCTATCCAAGTAAAGGGTGAACCGCTGAGTGCAACAGTCATTAGGCTGCGACAGGAGGAACGCTATTGATTTACTTGGATACTAGCGTTATTGCTCCCAATTACTGGCCAGAACGTCTCAGCGAAGCATCTCAGCATTTACTGAGGACAGAAACTGAACGAGGATTGAGTCAGCTAGTTGAAGTGAAAATTTTTTCCGCACTCTCTCGCCGGGAGCATCTCATATTTGTAAAAACACTTATTCTGGCTCCTGCCTTCTGACTTTTTCCTTCTTCCTTCTGACTCTTTCCTCCTGACTCCTGACTCCTGACTCCTAGCTCCAATTTCAAGCGGAGGGCTGCTTTCATTGAGATGCTCCCCTCTCGCAGAGTGCGAATGAGAGAAATTTCTCAGTCCGAGGCAAGACAAATAGCAATTGAGTTTCAGGCAGACTTGGACAGGGGTTTTTATACTCGCATCCCCTTAGAGCCAATTCATTATAACTTAGCTCGCGATTGGATTAGTCGCTTTGAAGTACCGTTGCGGACCTTAGATGCACTGCATTTAGCAGTAGCAAGTTCTAATCAGTTTCTTTTGGTGACTGGCGATGAAGCTTTGGCTCGCAGTGCTCGGACTTTAGGAATTGAAGTTCAGTTATTGATTGCCGTAGCTGAGGGCTAAAAGGTCGATCGACCTTTTGTCAACGAAGCTGCACTTACGCCTTCACCAAAGGTGCATAGCAGGATTTCATATCCTCGCGGGAGATGATTTTAGTTGATGTTTCCGCAGGTTCTAATCCCTTGCGGGCGTTGAGCCAAGGTGTCTCTGATTGCGTCAATTCTGCAAGATGTTTAGCACTTAATTCTCCATAAGCATTCCAAACTTCTTCGAGAACCTCGATTTCATCTTCATCAAATTCTTCTTCAAAATTATCGGGAGCGGGAATATCGCTATATTTGTAAGCTTTGTACTCATGCCAAACATCGCGGACAACTGGGCCGGAAACCCAAGCTTCAATATCTCGATCGAATAGCGGCTGGCTTCTAAAGACTAAACTCCAAGCTTGTGCATAATACACGAGCTTTTGCAGTTTCAGCCCCGAAATGGTATCGCCTGCTTCTCGATCGACACGGCATAAAAAATAACGAGCTATATCAAGAGCACTTGTCATAGTTTTAGGATTTGAGTAATTTGACAAATTCACTTTTGATGCTAAGCTATTTGGTGGCTTTAGAAGTACGATCGCACTTTCGATCGCCCTTTTCCGCTCGCCACTACATTTTTCTATCTAAATCCCCCAACCTTTGAGCTAATTCTTTCTCGCAGCAGCTAAGCTAACTCCTGATACCAACCAGATTCATCCGGCTCCACCCTAGGTAAATCTTACATCGCCAGCAGCCTTTGCTTTGGAATGTCGATCGCCCCCATGCCAGCGACGCACAATGCTGGATGGGAAACGTCATCAAGACTCGCAGCAGCAGCCGGTCACAATTTCGTATTTCTATTTTATCGCCCGAATTATCCCAACCAGCAATTAAAGTCCCCACCTGCGGTACGCTAGATCAGGTGAATATATTGGCTGATTTCAAGCTATCCTCCGATCGATCTTATGTCCCCAACCACATCCGCCCCCTCCCGAACCGTTCGCATCGGTTCCCGCAAAAGCCAACTTGCTCTCGTGCAAACCCACTGGGTGCAAGAACAGCTACAGAAACACTTCCCGGAACACACTTTTGAAGTCCACACCATGTCCACCCAAGGGGACATAATTCTTGATGTCGCCCTCGCTAAAATTGGCGATAAAGGACTTTTCACCAAAGAATTAGAAACGGGAATGCTGAACAATGAAACCGATTTTGCCGTTCATTCCCTCAAAGATTTGCCTACCAATTTGCCCGAAGGTTTAATTTTAGGATGCGTCACCGAACGGGAAAATCCCGCTGATGCCCTGGTAGTTCACTCCAAGCACAAAGACAAGCAACTCGACACCCTGCCTGAAGGTTCTGTAATCGGCACTTCTTCCCTGCGCCGGCTGGCTCAACTGCGGCATCATTTCCCTCATTTTGAATTTAAAGATATTCGCGGCAATCTCAATACTAGACTCGCTAAATTAGATGAGGGCAGTTACGACGCGATTATTTTAGCAGTTGCGGGATTGGAAAGATTGGGAATGGGCGATCGCATCCACCAAATTATCCCTGCTGAAATCTCCCTTCACGCCGTCGGACAAGGTGCTTTGGGCATCGAATGCCGCGCCGGAGACACAGAAATCATGGAAGTGATTAAAGCTCTCGAACACTCCGAAACCGCCCAAAGATGTTATGCCGAACGCGCATTTCTGCGGGAATTAGAAGGCGGCTGTCAAGTGCCGATCGGCGTCAATACCAAAATAGAAAACGGTCAATTAACCTTAACTGGAATGGTATCGAGTCTCGACGGCAAGCAATTCGTCAAAGATACTGTTTCCGGCGCCGCCGAGACTGCTGAAATGCTCGGAATTGACCTCGCTCACCGACTGCGCCAACAGGGTGCTAGTGAAATTTTGGAGGAAATATTTGCCCAAGTTCAGCGCGGTTCCTAAATCCGACGGGCATTTATTTGTTCAGGCTTTGAGACGCGAGCTATCGTCTTTATTAAAAAAAAACAGGCGGTTCGCTTTTGCTTTCACAGGTAGAGTAGCAGTCTGATTGTAGATTTTTGGTGGGGACTTTAGATAGGACTTGCGCGATAGATTTCAAAAATATCTGACTAATTTAGGACGCTCCGCACGGGTGTTAAGCAACCCGGTTTCTGATGTAAGTCTCGCTGTATAGCCCAAGATTTATGGTAAAAACCGGTTCTTTTTTTCGTAAGTCCTATAATTCTTGACATCCCCATCCACAATCTACAATCAAACATCCAAAATTAATTAGCAATTTATTTGAGGTAAAGGCCCAATATGAGTGCTAGAGAAAATCAATTAAAACTGGAATTGAAAAAGGTTCAGCAACTATATAGCAAAATGCAGGCAGACCAACAAGCTTTGCAGAAGCAATTGAAAGAGTTCAAAACTCAAGCCGGAAATTTTTCGGATGTAGTCGAGCAAGTGTTGCCGTCCGTGGTGTCAATTTACGTCATGGATTGGGATACAGAAGAAGAGATTTCTTCAGGAAGCGGATTCTTTGTATCGCCGGACATAATTGTCACTAACTATCACGTTGTAGAAGATATTGCCGATGAAGATTACTTCTATGAAGAAGATGAAATAGAACAGGTTTTAGTCGAAACTCACGACGGAAAATTGAGATTGGCAGAGGTGGTGTTTACTGGTAATGCTGAAGAAGATTTAGCATTACTCTTAATTAGCGATTTTACCTTCGACCCGAACACAGGGGAACAAGTGGAATTTCCCCAAGAATATCCTCCCCTAGAGTTGTCTTTTGATGTGAAAGTGGGAGATAGAGTAATTGCGGTGGGCAATCCTTTGGGGCAGTTTGCTTCAACTGTAACTCAAGGTATTGTGAGTGCTATTCGAGAACCTGACGAGTATGAAGAAGGTGACGAAGAAGATGATAGTGTTGCTGAGGTAAAGGTGTTACAAACGGATGCGGCGATTAATCCGGGAAATTCCGGCGGGCCGCTGATTAATATGACCGGTCAAGTCGTTGGGGTGAATACGTGGGGATGGGAAAATGCCGATAATATTAATTTGGCGATCGCCTCTGAAGCTTTGGATGATTTTTTAGCGGGATTTGAAGAAACTTTTGAGGACGATTCCGAGAATTAGTCGGTAGTTGTCGGTAATCTGTGATTCGGGCGATCGCTCTTTTTCTGAGAGGGGATGGAAAGGGCGATCGCACTTTCCTCAATTACACTTCCCTCACAGCAACAGGAATGGGTTGCAGAGAAATAATAGAAATTGTTTCAACCAGTCACAGCGTGTAAGCTGAGAGATGCAAAAAATCACATACTGGTTTTTGCAGTAATATCTCAAAAACTATTTCTCGCAATTCGCTTGATAGCGACGTAATCGGTAAAATCGTGACTGTATTTGCAGCACGGTTATTGGCATCATTACTGACTATCAAGATGGGACGGCGTTTATCCATCTCGGAACCCACCGCAGGGCTTAGGTTTGTATAGTAAATTTTACCATGTTTCATCTGTCAGTCCATCTGCAACTGTCGCCTCCCAATCCGGGTCATTTTCTAGAGATGCTTCTCGGTAGGCAGACTCTAGTTCCAAACGCCGCAATAACTTCAGTGCTACTTCTATTACTTGGGAGTCAGATTCGCAGCCCTTGGCAATTTTGTAGCTTTCAATAAACTGTGCTAGCGATCGCGGTAAGGAAATCGATATTTTTTCAGCTTGCGTCATCTTAGCAATTGGTAATTACAAAGATTATTTTTAGATTATAGCACGGGCGAGCCAAGTAAATTTTACTATTGATAGAGCGATCGCGCTTTCCCTCAACAAAAGAGAGCCCCCTTCCACACAAAAAGAGCGATGGACATTCATCAAAGTGATTTAAGGTGGAAAGTAACGATAAATATCTTTCCGGTGGAGAACCCTAGCAAAAGTAACAATCTCGCCCTCAAAATAAAAACCTATTCGATAGTCGCCCACCCGAAGCCGATAGGCATTGTCATCGCCTTTTAATTTTTTCAAGTTAACAATTGTCTGTAAATCCGTAAGATTTGGTATTTCTTCAAAAGCGATTGCCTTGATTTGCTCAAAGACACGTGTACTTTTAAGAGCTTTTAAATCCTTCAAAAAACTGGGTAGATATTCGACTTTCATTCTTGTTCCAGTTCTGTCAGTGCTTGCTGTAAAGTTAACGGCTTTTCAGCTTTTACTTCGCGCATAGCGAGGAGAAGTCCTCGATCTTCGATCGCATCGAGAAGATATTGATAGTCAGTATAATTGAGTATGACTTGACTAATGTTGCCTTCGGTATCGAAGATTAATTCTTTGGCAAGGGGATAGTCTTCTATTTTCATAAATTTGATATTCAGATGAGTGAGGAAAGAATAATGCTTCTATTGTAACAGCTATCTTTTTATTAACAAGGTTTTAGGAGGGGCGATCGCGCCTTCCCTTACTTCCGCAAAACGGGGCGATCGCGGGGGGGAAAGCCCTTACAGTTACAATGGTTAGGGCGATCGCCCTTCCCATCCAGAAAGGCGATCGCTCTTTTTTTGAAAGGGGATGAAAAGAGCGAGCGGAGTTTATTTGACCGCGTTTCCGTTAACATCTAACACACGAACTTGCATGGTTGCCGGCCCAGTGTAGGTTGTTGGAAGCAAGCGGGCATAAACGCGATCGCTCACTTTGCTCCAAATGCCGCGAGGGTATTTACTATCCCCAGAATCGGTAGGTGCTTCACCCTGCAAAACCATCTCATTTTGTAACTGGTCAAAATTATCGCGATACCGCTGTAAAGCAGCGCGACCTTCTTGATAAGTTTTTAGGATTTGACTCATTTCACCAGGTAGCTGACCTAACACGCTATCAAAAGAAGGTACGCCGGGAATCGTGCTAGAAATCTGTCCCCATTTTGCCTGTAAATCTTCCCAAAAGCTGCGAGAAAGTTGCTGTTTAAACTCAGGCATAATTTTGTTTACAATGGCTTTACTTTCAGGGGGCATATCCTCATACTTTACGCCTAACTGAATGTTCCAAGAAAGCACTTGAGCGCTCTGATGAGGAATTCCTGCGGCAATATGTCGGGAATTGAGCGCTATTAAGGCATCGGCTTGCTTCCCTTTAATGGGGGCTAAAGGATAACCGACACTGGTTTGAGGGCCATAACTCCGAGGTTTAAAGCAAAACACTTGACCTGGTATTTCATAGTCTCCCGGAGGTAGCTGAACTTCTGGACTACCATTCGCCGATCGCAAGGCTTGTGAAAAGATTTGTAGATTGGCTGGATTTGCTTTGAATTCACCCCCAGGTGCCTCTGCAACTGTCGGGTAAATGTCTTTTATCCCTGTAGTAAAAGCGCGTTCATTTTCGACAAATCCACCTAGCTGTCCAGCAATTTGGGTCAAAACAGCATCTTTGAGAATGTTACCTGCACCGCCTGGAACACCAGGAATATTAGGAAGGCCGGGGATGTTAAGTTGAGCAAGGCGAGTGTCGCTTAAGTGATGATTTACTTTAGCGTGACTAGCTAGCTGTTCGGTGAAATTTATGCTTTCTTTTTGCCTGAGATTTTTGGCATAAATTTCAAATTTGCTCTCTAAGCTTTGAGCTAGGATCTCAGGCTTCAAGTTGCTGGTAGTGTTACTAAGTCCAGGATTCGGAGTCCAAGAAAAAGATTGCATACCAGGATTAGGTGGCTTACCTGTATAGCAACCATAACAAAAGTTTTGAGGTTGCTGTGGGGAATTTTGTTGAGGTTGCTGGGCTGTAACTTGACCAGAGGTCGAACTGTCTGGGAAAAGAGCGCGGGCAATTCGATCTCTAATAGATTTACAAACCGTTGGATTGTCGCGACAATATTCGTATGCTGTAAAAGCTAAATCAGCAATCATCAACGGCACTGCAAAACGACCAGCAACTCGCAGTGCCAGACGAGAGCCACGCGCAATCAGTCCCAGTAATTTACTGGATTTTGATAAAGCTCGAGAAGCACGAGTGGCAATTTTAGACAGATTACTTGGAGGACAAAAGATATTTGCTCCCACTTTAATTGATGAAATTTGAGATGCAGGACTTGCAATCTCGGACAGATTATGTGAAGCAGATAAGACTTTTACTCCAACGCTTTTAATTTCAGCCCTGGCTTGAGGGCAAGGATTATTGCCTCCTATTTTTCGCAATTTCTCTTGGACACTCGGACTAGGTTTGTTACTTGGGTTTTGATTTAGGCGCTCTTTTTGTTTTAGTTCAGCTTCTGCGAGTTTCTGCCTATCTAGTTGCTCCTTGCCACTTTGACTTGACCCCGAATTTGTGCCTGTGCTACTTTGAGGAGCTCGAACCCGTTGATTATCTCTAAGCGGCTGATTCGTATCAGTCTGGAAGTTAGCTTGACCTGGTGTGTTATTGTTGGTAAACTTAAATGTATCACTTGAGGTAACATTTTTGGTAACATCCTTCAATTGTCCATTGTTTGAAAGATTACCAGTTTTAGCCAGAGGTTGCTGATTTTGAGTGTTAGGTATGTTTTGCCCCGCAGGTTTTATCCTATTATCGACCTGAATAAAATTGCTTCTTGTTGCAAAAATTGCCTTGGATTGAAAGATTTCTGGACGTAATAGGCTGGAGGGTACAGGACGATTACTTCGCGTTGAAATGGCTTTCCCATCAGCGATTTTCTCAGACATGAAGTAAATCGCCTCTCCAGAATCTTTATCCTTGATTTCACCCCATACAGCCGCGCCATCTTGACTTTCGGCAGTTTCAACAATTAAGCCTTCATCTTCAATAATAGTTGTTTCTTGCAACGGAAGATGTTTCACATTAGGAGATAGTTTATATCCACTTACACAGTCTTCATCGCAAAATTCAGCCACAAGACCTTCTTCTGTCTCAGTAACTTTTACAGGTGTCCAATAAAATAACGACTCCGGGCTAGAGTCTGCATAATAGCTAGTGATAAAAGTTCCTGTAAGTTCTTGTAATGAAATATTATTTGATGGCGCTGCTGGATTAACAGGGTTCTGATCGCGATTATCAAAATCAGGACGCAGCGGCTGATTCGGTCCCGGATCTTGAGGAAACGGCGGCGCTTGCGGATTACTCCCAGACGGTACACTCGGTGCATCATCAAACTCCCCCGGATCTCGCTGCACCAACCAATCCGAAATATTCCTTTCCACAGCAGGCGGAGTCGCCGCCACCACCCGATCGGACGAATTAACTAAATTCACCGTGCAAATAGTAGAATTAAAACTGAAAACCGTACAAAGTGCAGCCGATAAAGCCCGATTGACAATCGTACCAGGAGCCAGCAAAGCACTCATTAAAAAAGCAAAAAAACTAACAATACCAAGAGCAAAAAGACGAATACGACGCATAAATTACCTCAACTAGATAATTAAAGGATTACTGAACAATAGTGACAAGAGTGCCTACCTTTACCTGAGAAAATAATTCCTCTGCATCCTGGCTATACATTCGCAAACAGCCGTGAGAAATAGCCTGTCCCACTGTTTGTGGCTGGTTGGTGCTGTGAAAGCCATACCAAATTCGACCTTCAGTAGAAAACCCAATCCAGTAAGTACCTAGCGGATTTGCTGGATCGCCGGCCGGGACAATTTGACCCGTCAATGGGTTCATCCAAATTGGGTCGCGAACCATCTGAACAACGCTAAAAGTTCCCGTCGGAGTTTCCCATCCAGAACGACCAATACCTAGCGGGTATTTTTTAACCTCAACTGCACCCCGGTACACTGTGACTTGGCGACGGCTGAGACTGACCTCTAGGCGAGTTTGCTGATTAACTGGCGGTTGCAATTCAAGAGATAAGCGATCGCTCACTTGAGCCAACACAATAGGTTGGTGGCTAACAATGAAACCTGTGGCTGCTGTCCACAAAACTACCCAACTTGAGAGTGACGTGAAAATCTTAAACATCTTGTACATAAGCACTACCAACCACCACAAACCAGTTGAGAATTAGGAGGAAGGCGAGGGTAAGGCGATTGTCGCTCCATTGTGAACGGAATTGTCACTTTACTGCGATCGGGCTTGCCATCCGAGAAGGCAATCTGACCGTTGATTTTGAAACCGCGATCGCTAATATCACCTGTTAATTGTCCGTTGCCAAATCGCAAAGGGATGCTGCTAGTAATCTGCTCTCCCAAACGCTGTCCTTTACCTAAACCGCTGCTATTTTGATAAAAACTAGAAATTGTGAGATTATCTCCATCCTCAGTAATTTCTACCATCGCACTATAAGGTTGTCCTCCACCAAAAAATCCCGATTCAGGGTTGTATCCAAAATCTGTAGGTGAAGTAAATTTCCACTTGCCAGTAACAGGACAACTAACCCTTGCATTAGATGTCGAGGGCGATGGAACGTTTGAATTTCGATCGGGATTATCAAACTCAGGGCGAATAATATTAGGCCCTGGATCTTCAGGATACGGCGGTGCTTGTCCGTTGCCAGCAAAAGGCAACGTACTTGCTACTGTAACAAAAATAAAAATTCCCCAATTAATAAATCGAAATCGAATCAGGCCCATAACTTACCTCACATATTGAGCAGTTAACATTACCCAAACAAGTCCAGAACCTTCAAGTAAATCAGAAGTGCGATCGCTCTCAATAAAAGCGATCGCCCTCACGCCCTAAAACGGCAAAATCCTCCGAATACCCCGTTGAATCACATCTTTAACAATCTCTTTACCAAAATCTGCAAACCAACCCTGAGCCTCTCCAGGCTCTACCTTTTCCGCATCCACATTAGCTGGCGGTTTATTATCAATTTTAAAAGCAGATTTATCCATCCCCACCTGCGACACCATCTCTACAAAAGTATTAATCGGAATCGCCGAATTAAACCCCGTTTTCACCTCTTCTTGCCTTTCCCCCGCCTCATTGTTCACCGTAGCAACCGTATCCCCTTGTCCGTGAATTCCAATCACTCGCGCGCTCACATCAAACACAGGCCCACCGCTCATTCCCCGCCGCGTCACCGCGTCATAACGCATCGTATATCCTTGATCGTTACTAGATCGGGTATTGATTACTTGTCCGTTCGTAAACGCATATTCTCGTTCTGTGCCACCGCCAGCCGGTAAAGGATATCCCGAAATATAAACCCCAGATCCAATCGTTGCTTCATCCGAATTGCTAATCGGTGCAACGGAATATTCTTCCTCACTTTCAAACATCGCAATTGCTAAATCTGGCCCGCTCTCATTATTCCGCAAACCCTTGACATCCGTCACCTTATGCTCTTTACCCTTAGAAGTCCGAATCATAAATTCAGCGTTGGGGTTTTTCACGACATGATATGCCGTTAGCACTGTATAATTATTGCCTTTTTTAGCAATAATTACTCCCGAACCGCTATCCCCCGGACTCAGGATATTGTTGATCTGCACTGTAGTGGGAACTGCTATTTGAGCGACTTCTTTAGCCGTTTTTGCCATGACGGGCTGGTTAATCATAATTGCTGCTACTGTTGCCGTTCCTGCTACAATGCCGGGAACATAATTAAACCGAGAAAATCCGAAATTCATAGATAACTCCATTGAAATTGAAATGTTGCACTGTGGCAGAAACCGGGTTTCTGGCAAAGACTTTGCATCTAAACCTATATTTGTCGGTCAGAAACCCGGTTTCTTAAAGCTTGTTGAGAATGTTGCACAACCCGCCAGGGAATTAATTCCCTGGCTAATAGCAAAAGTCGGTTAAAACCGACTGAATACTAATCCTAATTCTCAGTCGTCTGAAGACGACTTTCGCTATGAGACAGGGGTTTAAACCCCTGTCGGTCTGTCGGTCTAATGAATCAACCCCTTAATAAGAGGAGCTTTGAGAAACTCGCGCATAACGCAAATAGGTGGTAATCGGAATTCCCCAACTAGAATTCACCATGAGTTCCAACATTCCTGCCGATGGTTCAGTTCCATCCTCAAAGGCATAAATTCCAAAATCAGGATCGCCGTTCTTCATCCGACCGTTAATCCCAATTAAAAGCCCCCGATCGTTAAAAATTGGCCCGCCGCTCATCCCTACAGCAATATCATTTGTGTATCCCAAACGATATCCTTGAGCGAGGGATTTTGGCGGCAGCACCGATACAGCACCTTGGGTAAATCTAAATGCCCGAATTCCTTGCTCGAAAGTAGTGGTTAAACTGCCGCCCCGATACATGGGAAATCCGGCGGCAAATACGGGTTCTCCTACTCTTAATAAATCAGTGCTAATTTTGGCGACTTGATAGATTGTGGAACTGCGAAATTGGACGATCGCCAAATCCGCATTTCCCAACTGTTTCGGAACGCCCAACAGCCGGTAACGCTGACCGTCTGGCGCGATCGCGGTATGCTGCTGGCTGAAACCGACAACGTGCCAATTTGTCAGCACCGTGTAGACTTGACCCTGCCGCTGGACGATCGCCCCGGAACCCGAAGCATCAGGCGTTAAAATACGTACCGTCGTTAACTTTGCCAACCTTTCAACACCGGCACTTTGAGCATCAGTAACGGGAGAATTTGCGCTAACTGGTTGGGCAATAACGCTGCAACTAGCTGGAAAAATACTCAGCACAACCGCACAAACTCCCGTCAGTCCCAGTTTCCGCAAATTCATCACCTTAGAGCTCCCGCGATCCGGCACCAGTGCTCGGTTGTTGAGGTGCAGGTTGACTATTTCTAGGTGCAGGAGGCGCGATCGTACTTCCCTCATCTCCCAACCTGCCGCTGACATCAATGAACGGAATACTGTCCTTGCTTTCAGACAGAGAAGGAGCACCCGCTTGTCCCTCCCGCCAAGCCAAGAGATTATTCAGTGTTTTCACTGCATCTTGATTTGGTTTTAGTGTAAATATTAATCCTTGGCAGCGGCCGTTCACTTGGCTAGTCGTGCAAACCACGCGCTGCCCGTTCATGAACCCCACAGTGATGAACTTAAGCTCTTTGTTACTGCGGAAAGTTTCTAGGCGAGCGCTCACCTCGCGGCAGCGAGTCACAGGATCGTAGCCAGCACCGGAGAAATCATTGGAAACCCACCGAATCCAAGGTTCTCGATTTCCCTGTACGTTTTGATACATAGTTGTCGGCACGCGGGTTGAATTGTCGCACCAAAAACCGCGCTGTCCCGGTGCCGGTTGACTTTGAGCGGGTTTGGTGCTTAAAGATACGCTGCTAAGGGCGATCGCGATCGCCCCTGCTGTCAAAGCAGTCATTGATTGCCAGTTGCTCATGATTATTAACTTCTCTCAAAAAACTAATTATTTGCCAAAACACAACAAGCCGGAGAAAAGACAAATGCGATCGCACCGATCGAAAAAGCCATTTCCCCAGCCTCGCGAAACTCACATCCGTCACAGACTAGGTTTTATCTCACCTATATTCAACCGATCGCCTGCGGCCATTTCCCCAGCCCCGCGAAACTCACATCCGTCACAGACTAGGTTCTATGTCACTTATATTCAGTTGATTCAAATTTTGGTCTTGTCAGCGCTTACAGTTGTACAGCATAGATGCACTTTAGGTTTGATTAACCTTAACTCAGAATCTTACATCATTCTCTTCCATTTATCAATCCCCCAATGCAAAAATTTTATTGGCGATCGCCCTCGGTTGAAAAACCCCATTTATTTAGCAGATACCGGTAAGGACACAGCAATGCCGCGTCCCTACAGATATCGCGTAAAATCTAGCTGTTAGCGTGTTTAACCTGACTGATTAGCCCAATAGCCCGATCGATCGCACTTTACGTTCTCGACTTCCACTCCTCAACATCTTCATCCGCAATCAAGTACCGATAATGAGTCGAACCCTTAACAGTTACCCGAATCAAACTTTTCTTCTCCCTCTCACTCTCAATAGTCACCTCTCCGAACCCAGTTTCTTCCCCAGTTTCCGACAGAATGTCCTCGATTTTATCAAAAACCTGATTAATCGGATTCTCCCTACTTTCTCGCCCTGATGACATATCTGTTTCCACCTTCTGATTTGACTTGGGTTTACTATTGCTGTCGCCTGCTTTGTCAGCCCGATCGGCCGCAGCATCATTTGACACAAACCCCATAGCTTTTTACCCCCTAAATTTCAGCCTCTATAGGTATTTAGGAAAAAGCCTTCTATTTTTACGCATATTGGCAGGTTTTGTAACAATAATTTACACTATTGCCCCAGCGCCATTCATACACGGTCAGGTACAATATGTGCGATCGCAATCAATACGTCCGCCATTAGCAATTCCCAGTATTTGTATCCGAACTATCAAAACGCATCTTATCTACCATCAACTCCATACTTCCTACCTCTAAGGTCGATTTGAGACTAGAGATTAGAGACAGGAAATTTGAGATTTCCTTCACAGCCTCTACTAAATGCTTGAACTAAGCACTAAAAAAATTGCTGGAGCGATCGACAATAGAGATTTATACTTGTTTTTGGACGGCGCGTTAATATTGTGCCGCTCCCCATTTAAACTTAATCTAGACTAGCTATCCCAAGGAACACAAAAAAATAATGCGCATTCTATTTGTATCCGCCGAAGCAGCACCCCTCGCCAAAGTCGGCGGTATGGGCGATGTCGTCGGCGCTTTGCCGAAATTTCTGCGGCGCATGGGCCACGATGTCCGCATCTTCATGCCCTACTACGGTTTCATCCCCGACAAAATGGACGTTCCCAAAAAACCTGTTTGGGATGGGGGGGCCATGTTCCAAAGCTTCTCGGTGTTTGAAACTGTTTTGCCGGGAACCGATGTACCTTTATACTTATTACAACATCCATCTTTCTTGCCGCGCCGCGTTTACGGCGGTTTAGATGAAGATTGGAGGTTCACTTTCTTTGCCAATGCTGCGGCTGAATTTGCCTGGAATCATTGGAAGCCCCAAATTATCCACTGTCACGACTGGCATACGGGGATGATACCTGTTTGGATGAGCCAAGACCCCGATATTAGCACGGTTTTTACTATTCACAATTTAGCTTATCAAGGGCCGTGGCGCTGGCGCTTGGAGCAGATGACTTGGTGTCCTTGGTATATGCAAGGTCACAATACAATGGCTGCCGCAGTACAGTTTGCCGATCGAGTAAATACAGTTTCGCCGACTTACGCCGAGCAAATCAAAACCCCAGCTTACGGGGAAAATTTAGAAGGTTTGCTGTCTTACATCAGCGGTAAAGTATCGGGCATTTTGAACGGAATAGATACAGAATCTTACAACCCAGAAACTGACAAGTACCTTCATCAACAATTCAGTGTTGATACTATTGAAAAGCGCCCAGCTAACAAAATTGCCCTGCAAGAAGAAGTCGGTTTGGAAGTGAATAAAGGTGCCTTTTTAATGGGCATGGTGACTCGACTGGTAGAACAGAAGGGGCTGGATTTGATAATTCAAATGCTCGATCGCTTCATGGCCTATACCGACGCTCAATTTATTGTACTCGGAACGGGCGATCGCTACTACGAAACCCAACTTTGGCAAATGACAGCCCGCTATCCAGGCCGGATGTCCACCCAATTACTCTACAACGAAGCTCTCTCCCGTCGCGTTTACGCAGGCTGCGACACCTTCCTGATGCCCAGCCGTTTCGAGCCATGCGGCATCAGCCAAATGCTCGCCCTCCGCTACGGGTGCGTGCCAATGGTTCGCCGCACCGGCGGTTTAGTCGATACGGTTTCCCACAACGATCCGATCAATAACACTGGTACAGGTTACTGTTTCGATCGCTACGAACCCCTCGATTTGTTCACCTGCATGATCAGAACTTGGGAAGGTTTCCGCTACAAAGATAAGTGGAAAGAACTGCAACAGCGCGGCATGAGAGAAGATTTTGGCTGGGATATTTCGGCCCGGAAATACGTCAAGTTGTACAGCGATATTTTGGGAATCCCGCCAGAAGAAACAGCACCGGAACCAGAGGCAGAATTGATCGTTGGTAAGGGTTAATTTTAGTAAGGTGCGTCAGTCGGTGTTTGATTCAACTGCATCGAAGGGCTATCGGCTGACGCACCCTACAGCTTAGTAAGGTGCATCAGTGGGTTTTTGATTCAATTTAATCGATCGACTGACTGCTGACTAATGACTGCTGACTGCTGACTACTGACTGCTGACTACTGACAAATTAATCAACAAATAAATCGAGAGGTAAATGACCGTAAGTGCCACTAACTCCACCTTCTGAGGAAGATTGACACGAAATCAAAACGCCCCGGTAAGTTCCGGGATAGCCGTCCACATAATACGAACCCTTCAAAGTATTGAACTTAATATAAACCGAACCAGCAAAGGTCGAGACAGCATTGGGATCTAAAACAGCTTGATATCCCAAAGCTTTCAAATAAGCTTCTAAAGCTGAAAAACCTTCATCCGTCGAAGCAGCGCACACTCCCAACATTTGATAATCCGACAAACTTGCTACCAGCAAAATCGCTTGACGCAGCGCCTGTTTTTCCAGCGGCGATGCTACAGATTGCATATCCAGACAAGTGAAATCTTTGAGGATTTGCTGTGCTTCTTCAACAGTTAGAGTAGTCGGGTTTTGAGTAGACATGAATTGCTCTGATATTTCCCAAAATTACGATCGACACTGGGGTACTCGTCAACGAATTTCTGTCATTGCAACCCTCAATCGACGGCAGTAACACTTGTCCAAGTCCTGATTATAACCGATTGTGTGCTCTGGCCATCAATTCGGGCGATCGTCTTCGAGGGCTTAGCCAACTCCCGTATCGCACAAAAAAGCTAGTAGTTTTTACCGATGTTTTCAAGTTTAGATGAGTCCGCGTTTTTTCAGCTTTGCTAGCGCATCTTCCGCCGCATTTTTCTCAGCATCTTGTTTACGGCGACCCCGGCCAACACCGTACATTTTACCGCTGACATATACTTGAGCAGTGAACTCTTTGGCATGATCTGGGCCTTCCTCGTCAATGATTGAATATTCGGGGTTTTGACCGAATTTTGCCAGAGCCCACTCCTGAAATCGATTTTTAGAGTCTACAAGATTTTTTTGCCCAGCATCGGACTGAGGGTAAATCATACTATCAGCAACTGGAATAAACAGCTTTTTAACAAAGGCGCGGACAGGTGTAATGGTTGAGTCGAGATAGTACGCACCAATAATCGCTTCAAAAGTATCGCAAAGCAAAGAGGGATTTTGGCGACCTTTATCTTGTTCTGCCCCTTTTCCCAGGCGCATTAACTTGCCTATACCTAGTTGCTCAGCAAACTTTGCTAGCTGATCCCGATCGACTAATCCAGATCGCAAGCGAGTTAATTGAGCTTCGCTAAAATCTTCATACCGCTTGTACAAGACTTCGCCAACTAGATAACCTAGCAGGGCGTCGCCGAGGAATTCTAGTCGCTCGTTGTGTTCGCCTGCTTCTGGGTGTTCGTTAACGTAGGAACGGTGAGTGAGCGCGCGATTGAGAAGTGATTCATTTTTAAATTTGGGAAGTTTGTACATTTTTCTGTCTTGACTTGCTGGGAAATTAATGGCATCGAAAACGTCTCTATATTAGCCGGAGTTTTTTTAGTGCGACTTCAGCAGCACGTTTTTCAGCTTCTTTTTTACTGCGACCGCTACCTTGACCGTATACTTGTCCATTTATACGCACTTCCACAGTAAATTCTTTAGCGTGATCTGGCCCTGCCTCCTCGATTGTGATGTATTGAGGGGTAATTGGCCCGATATTCTGGTGTACACATTCCTGAAGCTGATTTTTTGGGTCTACAAGAATGTTAGAGTCCGGTTCGGGCTGAGAAGAAATAATTTCTTCCACTACTGACGTAAATTGCGGTTCTACAAAATCGCGGACTGCCTCAATGCCGGAATCTAGAAAATACGCGCCGATAATTGCTTCAAAAGTGTTGCTGAGCAACGACTCTTTCGCAGTGCCTCCATTTGTTGCTTCACCCCTGCCTAGCAGCATCCACTGGCCGATATCCAAGGCGGCAGCAAACTTTGCCAATTGCTTGTCTTCCACCAACAAGGAACGCAGGCGAGTTAGATCGCCTTCATTTTTATTGGAGTAATGGCGGTAGAGATATTGACCACTTAGAAAAGTCAGCAACGCATCGCCTAGAAATTCTAATAGCTCGTTGTCTTTGCTGACTGCTTGAGGATTTTCGTAAAGGTAAGAGCGGTGAGTGAGTGCCTGATTTAGCAGATCGGCTTCCTGAAAAGGTATCCTTTTTAGTAAATCGCTCAATCTTTCTCTAATGCGGTCTTCTTCAGCAGAAAAATGGCGATTTTCTTGACGAGTTTGTTCTTGAGACAGGAGTCGCAGGACTTCTTGCTGTTGCTTTTCTACTTCTTTAATATCGGCTTGTGGTGCGGAGACAGCTTTTAGCAGTCGGGCAATACTATCCAGAGCGCGATAGGTGTTAGCGGTGGAAAATGGGACTTGGTGTGCCCAATCGTTGCGGACTTGGATAAGTTCAGTTACCAGGCCGTTTTCTGTAGAATTTAGCTTTTCGTTGAAAACTTTATCCCACTGCTTTGACATGACTAGCAGCAGCATAGCAACATCTTCACTCAGAATACTGTCTGCTGATTTTTGTTTTAATGGTTTATGCTTAGGTAAGCAGGACTTAGCCTCTTTTTCCCAGCTATTGCTGTAAACTCCCTGCATTTCCTGTTTAAGATAAGGATACAATCCCTGACATAAGAGGTTTAAAGCTCTGTCAACTCGTTCGCGATTGCTAATAGCCATATGTTGTTTTTAGTTGCCTTTCTTATTGCTACATTTAGAGTTGTGAGTTTTTCGTAAAAGCGAATTTTTTCAATAAACCGGCTTATATTTAATTAGTTTATAATCTTTTGCCGATCGCCCCGAACGATCGACTGCTGCGGAGGAAGTCTGCCAAGTGCGAGCGGAACTTCTTTTTGCACGATCGTCGCATCAATTCTCAGCTATAGTCTATTAGGGGAAATTTTACACCAAATGGGATGATACCATAATCCTAAAACAGTGTAATTTTTACCCTATGTTGCGAACTTGCAGAACGTCGCGACGCGACAAATGGTTTAGCTGGCTGAGTGAGTCAATGGAAGCTTGGGATTTTTGCCGTCGGTGGTTCCACGCCACACAAGAAGAAGAAAAAGCCAGAGGCTACAAAGCGCGTTGCAACCTGCTTCTGGTAAAGGTTTTAGGCGTTAATATTGATGCCGTCAAGCGGTGGGGGCCGGGTTTTGAAAAAATGCCAGACCACCACAAGCGTACCTTGTCATACGCTGACACGCTGCGAGAGATGATAGAGGTTGCTGGCAAAAATGAAGATTTTTTGGAGGAGGTACTAGAACGAATCAAAAACAAATCTAAAATAATAGGTGAATATTTACACTAATTTTGTGGTGTCAAGGGGGGCTGGGTGTTGTATTTTTTGGATGTAGCACTCAACTAGCAACAGCCTTTAATCACTGTGACACAGAGTTTTTTATCGAATTCCAGCAGCGACGCCATTCAACTTCCCGCGTCAGAACTAACTCCCGACGCAGAAAATC
This sequence comes from Microcoleus sp. F8-C3, assembly GCA_036704825.1. Taxonomy (GTDB): domain Bacteria; phylum Cyanobacteriota; class Cyanobacteriia; order Cyanobacteriales; family Microcoleaceae; genus Microcoleus. Next base: position 42,568 of record JAUBSN010000060.1, read on the forward strand.
CTGAGAAAGAACCCCTCAAACATCTGCTGATAGGTTCTCCCCAAGCTGTCAGGAGTACAATTTACCTACTCCACGCGCGCGGGTACGCTGAGGTTGGTGTCTGGAGTCCCCTGCTACCAACTGCTAAAAGTGGTGAGGTGATGAGTATTTTTGTGAAATACCTTCGCATCTAATAGATTCAGATTGCATGGTATCCCGGAATTATGCTGTGTGCGAAACAATTAGGGTTTGCTCTTCCGGGGCCCCCCAGGCGGAGTGTCACTAGATTTTGGCTATTTTATATTAACTAAAAATTATTTTTCTGACAGCCTTCGATCAGAAACCCGGTTTCTACGAGATTTTGCGACGAGTCACGAAAAATACAAGAAAGAAACCGGGTTTCTCGCCTCCGATGCGATCGCCCCTCGGACTGCGGGCCCATCCCGCTTATATCTGGCATTTGAACAATTAATGTAAAAATATGTTGCAAACTTTGTACTGTTGTGTTAAGTTTAGTTACAGAAGGTTGAAATTAAACGAGGTTTATGGTCATGGAAAACAAAGACGCAAAAGTTGGCTTCACTGAGTTTGCTGAAACCTGGAACGGCCGTTTGGCAATGTTGGGCTTCGTTATCGGCTTAGCTACCGAATTCCTCACCGGTCAAGGCATTCTCTCTCAAGTCGGTTTGATGTAATCAGCTCTTCTGCATACAATAGCTGAAATTCTGTCGGGCGATCGACCCCATCACAAGCGCGATCGCCCGCCCACTAATAAGCCCCCTTCATCACGCTGAAGGGGGCTTTTGCATTTTTTATTACAAAATCCCACAGATGGCACAATCAAAAATTTTTTCTGTCTTAATATTTATCGCGAGACTAACTCCAGCAAACTAAGCAATTCCTACCGAATCCAAAATCCTCAATTTAGGAGTCAAAACAGGAAGCTTCACCAAACCGTCGCGTTTGTGAGTCCGCGCGCTGTTACCTAAAATCATTTCCGACAGATCCGGCATTTCCTGCCAGCAGTGCGAGCAGAACCAATACACGCGATTGTGGCGAGCGTGGCGGAGCAATTGAGAGGAGCAACAAGGGCAACTATTCATGATATTTTAAACCTTTTTTGAAGATATGGAGCTATAACGCAATCATTAGAGAGATTCACAAATGCCTGCACATCTCAATTCCAGGCACAAAAATAAAAAATCTCTTTCACTCGCAGCTTTGAGCGTCGCGCAAGTAGCACTTTTGGAGGCCCAACAGTAACACCACAATCAAAAGCTGAACGCTCCAAGGAGCCCAAGAGAAACCCCAAATAAAAAAACCCAGCCCGGCCCAAGCCACAAGAACAAAAATATCTTGAGAGGTTTGCCAGTAAATCCAGACTGCTGCCAGAGAAACTATTAGTAGCAAAATGTAAGCTGAGGGCATAGTTGTCTTCTCCCAATGTGTCTGCCAACAGTCAGGAGCGATCCCTGACGTTCTGCTTAAACATAAAACTAAAACCTGAAGAACTTATGAAGACGAGTGAGTTGTTACAAAAAGTAAAATAATCCTGCCAGCTTATATCTTCCCGATAAATCAGTAGGAATACTGTTCTCATGGCTGAGGCCGAATTCGGTTAAATGGACGCACTACCCATAGGGATTTAGGCATCCTAATTGGTATCAATTTCACCCCAATACCGACAGGGTTGAAACTGATACCGGACTGAGGTTTGGAGTCTTAAGCTGACAGGACGAAAAGTACGGCGCCTAAATCGCTACCTACATATATCCTGTCCGATCGCCCTGATTCGATCTAAGGAACCATACCAAAGAAACCAAGTTTTTTTAACTCTCTTTGCCTGCAAAACTACTGCTTGAAAAGCTGCACAATTCAATGCGCGCGATCGAGCTATTCTTGCTCCCAACCCAAAGCTTTAGCGACCTGAGCCGCCAAAAACATCGGTTCAAAAGGCTTAGCAATCACGCTCACAACCCCTAAATCCGCGAACATCCGCCTGTCGCCAGCAAGAGCCTTAGCCGTCAATAAAATTACCGGAATGTGCTGCGTAGCATTATTAGCTTGTAACTGTAGAAAAGTAGTAGGCCCGTCTTGGTCGGGCATCATCACGTCCAGTAGAATAGCATCAGGCTGTTCGGCAAGAGCCTTAGCAACACCCTCGCGGCCAGAACTCGCGGTCAGGACTTCCCAGCCCCCCACCATCTCAAGACTGACTTGAGCCACTTCCCGAATATCTTCGGCATCGTCAATAACCAAGATGCGCTTGGCAGTCAAAATTAACATTTTTTTAGAAAAGAGAACTGATCGCAGATTAGAGGCGAAATGTGAATATTTTGTAAAGCAAATTATCTTACCCGATCGGACTTTACAGTAAATTTTCAAAACTGTATAGCAGATGTTGAATGCCTTTCGGCTCCCGGAGACTTCGCGACCGGGTAAAAAGAAGGAAAAAAGAACACCTCCGTTGCAATCGACCGCCTGGGTTTCAACAATTAAGAATATCCTAACCTTCGGCCGCGGTTGCTGTAAAATCTCCCCCCAAAAAAGCCGCTTTTCCATCTCAAATCGCGATTTTTGCTCGCAGTCCCCGATTAATCCAAAAGGCTGAGATTGTTTGTCGGTGACAATCAAGCATCCAGGATACAAGCCCCCGGATTCATCCGTCCAGAAATAAAAAACCTGTATCCGATGAAACTGGGAGCATCTCAATGAAAGCAGCCCTCCGCTTGAAATTGGAGCTAGGAGTCAGGAGTCAGGAGTCAGGAGGAAAGAGTCAGAAGGAAGAAGGAAAAAGTCAGAAGGCCAAGGAGCCAGAATCAGTGTTTTTACAAATATGAGATGCTCCCGATGAAACTTGCCCCCCGAATCGATCCGTGGGGTCAATACTTCAATACTTCAATACTTCAATTCTTTAATCTTTAATCTTTAATCTTTAATCGATTGACTCGATCGAACAATCTGCACAAAATCAGTAACTTTGGGTACACCAGAGTAGAAATTAACTTTCAGTTGCCAGCCTCTCCGGCAAGAAGTGGCAGACTTAAGAAAAAAGTGCTGCCCTCCCCCAAAACGCTCTCCACCCACATCCGGCCCCCGTGCTGCTGCACGATACTGCGACAAATAGCCAGCCCCAAACCAGTACCTCCCTTCTGGCGAGAATCAGAAGCGTCAACTTGCTGAAAGCGTTCAAAGACCATCTCCAGTTTGTCTGGCGGAATACCCCGCCCTTGGTCTTTCACAGAAATCACGATGTACCGCGATCTCGTCCCTGACAAATGCGGAGGCGCGGCGGCAGTCTCAGGAGACAGCAAAGACGGAGACGACACCGAATTGTGCGCTGCTTTTTCTGCCAAATCTGGATTGTGGCTCAACTCCGCGCTCAGCCAAACCGTAGCAGCGGAAGGAGAAAATTTAATAGCATTACTGAGTAAATTTGTCAAGGCTTGAATTAGCCGATCGGGAACAGCTTGCAACTGGGCCCCCACAGGCTTCACCGACAGAGTAACTCCCGCCTGCTGAGCCATTCCCTGCATCTCGTCAGCCGCCTGCAACATCAGCTCAGCCACATTGCAAGTTTGTTTGATGGCAGTGCTGTAACTCGACTCCATCCGCTCTAAATCTAGGATGTCGTTGACCAAGCGCACCAAACGGTCAGTGTTAGCGACAGCAATCTCCAGCATCCGCTTAGCTTTCTGGGGGTAAGCGTCAAGCAGACCGCTGTTGAGGAGGCCGAGGGCGCCGTGAATTGAGGTCATGGGCGTCCGCAGTTCGTGGCTGACAACAGAGATGAATTCATCTTTCATGCGCTCGACGGCAAGCTGCTCCGTAATATCTTTAAAAGTCACTACAGCTCCAATAATTTCGCCTTGTTCTCGCATCGGAGCGACAACGTACTCAACCGGAAAACTGCTGCCGTCTCGCCGCCAAAAAATCTCATCGGTGACGCGCCGCGCCTCTCCGTCTTCCAAGGTGGCTAAAATTTGAGAACTTACCCGGTTCGGCAGCAGTTTGCCCGCCTGCGGTGCGGCGCAGTGTGGGACAAGTTCAGAGCCTGAATTGATGTCTGTTGCAGGTGAGAGTTGCTGGAGCGCCTTTGAGCATTCTTCTTGTGAACGGTGTAAGCTTTCATAGAGCGGTCGATCGATCAATTGCTTCGATTCGCACCCAGCCATTCTCACAGCCGCAGGATTGACAAAAGTTACTTTTCCCTGTTTGTTCAACCCGCAAATTCCTTCTCCAGCAGAGAACAAAATCATTTCTGTTTGGTGGCGGAGTTGTTCAAAGGCTTTTTCGACTCGCTTGCTGTCGCTGATGTCGCGAGCGATGGTGGAAACGCCCGTTACAGATCCAGTGGCGTCTTTAATCGGAGAAATCGTCAGAGACACATCTATTTGTTGGCCGTCTTTCCGCAAGTGCACGGTTTCGTAATGGTCGATGGTGGCTCCGGCCCTAATATTTTCCAATATTTGAGGCATTTCCTTGGGGCGTTCCGGTATTGCTAAAATCTCGATCGACTGCCCCTTGATTTCCGCCGCGCAGTAGCCGTAAATTTTCTGCGCTCCTGGGTTCCAGCTCTGAATTGTCCCGGTGAGGGTTTTGCTGATTATACCGTCGTCGGAAGACTCGACAATCGACGCTAAGCGCACGAGTTCGTCTCTAGCTTGCTTGTATTCGGTGATGTCGCGGCCCAAAATCACGATACTTTTGCGTCTGCCGTCGGGGTGAAATACGGGTACTTTAATCACGTCGTAGATTTTCACAGTACCGTCGGAGCGGGGAATCATTTCTTCCCCCCTAGAAAGCTTACCTTTTTCCCACGCTTCTCGATCGCTGACCTCGCACGCCTGTAGAGCCTCGCGGTAAAAACTGCTGAGTTCTCCTAGCTGAAAATCTTTAAGGCCGCGGTAGTCTATTTTTTCTAGCTCGAACACTTCCAATATCGCTTGATTTGCCTCCTGCCACCTGCCCTCGCCATCTTTGAAGCAGACAATATCTGGCATGGCATTCATCAGCAAGTCGAGATAGCTGTTTTCTCGCCGCGCAGCTTCTACCTCCGCCCGCTTGGCGATTTCCCGTTGCAGGTTTTCGTTTGCCGTTTGCAACGAGTCCTTTAACAAACTTTCTGTAAAAGTCCTTTCTTTAATTACTTCCTGAAGTCTGTGGAGTTCTAGCGACAGCCACCTGCGGGCTAACAAATTCTCTACCCGCAAATGCAGTTGGGCGAGTTCGACGGGACTTACTATCAAATCGTCTATTCTGCGTTCGAGTTGTTTTGCACGCTGCGAAAATGGTTGCTCAAAAAGAGCAGGCGTTTGGGATTTACTAACAAGCAAAAACGGCAAAAATATCGGCTCGGCAGCAGTTTTTAATGATTCTACCAGCGGCCCGATGCGATCGAAATTGGCCTCGTCGAGAATGCACAAGTCAAAAGCGATTTGGGGAAAGGGAAAATCGGAGTTGGGATCTAAAGCGCGATCGAGTACGATCACCTCATGCTCGATGTTGAGGTGGGAGATCGGCAAATTAAGTTGTTGGTGGCGATCGACCAAGAGTAAAATGCGGCTCATTAGTTTGTTAATTTGCCCGTGACTAATGATATGATGTGCGGTAAATTAAGCATTCGTTGGTAGTGAGGGCTCAAGTCCTATTTTTTATGAGGATTGAAGCCCTCACTACCAACAAATTTTATAGCCCTCGATCGGCAGGACGCGATCCGACGAATGATGAAGGCATTAGGCAGCCAGAGTAGAGGCCCCTATTCAAGAATAATTGATAATTATTTAATTGTTTGTTCCTTCAAACAATGACTAATGACTGATGACTGTTGAATGAATATTGGCGGGGGCGGGTTTATATGTATTTGGGTTAGCAGTTCTACTTTGCTCGTGAAACCCGCCCCTACAGCCTAATGACTAATGACTGATGACTGAGCGCTAATGACTTTTTACGGCATTCCGATCGGAATCAAAGAATCGAACGGCATACAGCTAGAGTAACGACTCCCTTCCGATAAAACCGCAATCAGCCTCACCTGCCAGTCGGGCATAATCTGCAAATCCGCCCAGGGTACTGCTACCTCCAAACATTTATCCACTCCCACTTGAGCGCGGCTAATGCGGGGCTGCCACCCATCGCCCTCTTCTGCTTCCTGAAACCAAATCGATTTCGTCAGCAAATTAATCTCTAACTGATGGTGAAATCGATAGTTTAGCGGTGCTTCGTCAGGCAAACCCGACAGCGGAATCAGACTGTTGTGCATCGTGCGATCGGGATAAAACCAGAACAAATTTAACTGCTGCGGGCAATCAATTCCCGGCCGCACCCCTGCCTTAAAGTCGGCGCGAATGTAAAAATTCAAGTGGTCAACCCCGTACCAAAGCCGCTGAATTGCCGAACTCCGGTGCATCGTGCCCCTTGCTCCCCCAACTTCAATCCGGCCGGCTTTGTCCCAATCCTGTTCGTTGCCGATACCGTCAATCACCGGGTGAATAAAGCTCAGCGGCAGGTGGTCGCCTTGAACGGAGTGCACCTCTACTTGCCGCCGCACTTCCGAAGGTACGGGCTCGCCTAGAGCTTCGTAAATCGCCGCTACGTGTTCGCGAAATAGCTGGTCGAACATGGCATCTTGGTTCGAGGTGTGGCCTTCGCCAAACCACCAGAACCAGTCGGAACCTTCGGCCGCGTAAAGCGCTTCCCAAGCTTCTGGGTTGCTTTCTTCTGTGGCCTCTGGATGGTTGGCCAGCATTTGTCTGGCGGGCGCTAACAAGTCCCAAGCGCGGTTTTTCGCGGGATCGCCGATCCAAGTTGTGAGGGAACCGTCCACCCAGGAACCGGTGTGCAGTTGGGCTGCGGGAATTGTTTCGGTTGCTGGGAATTTGTCGAGAAATTCCGAGACTGTGACTAATTTGATATCTGGATTGTCGCTGAGAGTTTGATAGAGGGATTCTAAGAACGGTTTGCCGTCTTGGGGATAGAATTCCCAGCAATTTTCGCCGTCTAGGGCGATCGTCACTAACCAGGGATTTTCCAAAGCTGTTTGGCCGCCGGACTGTCGGTGTTTGAGAGTTCTGCCGATCGCTTCTAAGTGTCCAACTAAATCTGATGCTGCTTTTTTCGGTTCCATCGAACCGTAGGTAAACCCGATCAAGTCGGACAATCTGTGGTCTCTAAACACTATGGCTAAATCGCCGTCAGGAGTTTCTAAACGGTAAGGGCGATATAAGAATTCTGGTTCGCAGACATTCCCTGTCGCGTCCCGGTTGAAAAAGTGTTTAATTGTCCACCCCAATACTGCTTCGTCCGAGACAATCCATTTAAAGCCTTGTTTGGCAATGTAGGGCAAAATTTCCGGGCTGACTGCTTGTTCCGACGGCCACAAACCGCGCGGTTGGCAATCAAATCGGTCTTGATACATTTCCCAGGCTTTTCTCAAGTGTCTGGGAATATCTTCTGCCCACTGAAACCTGTGTTGTGGCAGCGTCATGTTTGGAATGGCTATGCGGCCCCCGTCTGTGTCGGCAAGCAGCGGTAAAATCGGGTGCGTGTAGGGGGTTGTAGAGACTTCCAACTGTCCCTGGGCTTGCATTTTACGGTGCTGGGGAACGATCCGGGCGAGGATTTCTTTTTGTTTTGAGTAGATGTTTTTTCTGTCTGCCAAACTAAAATTTTGTCCTTGTTTGAGCCACCCTGAAATATCGGGGTCGTCCCAAAACATCGGGTCAATCCAAGCTAAATTGTGCCACGCCAGCAAGTCGCTAAAATCCTGCACTTTCCAGTTTGCCAAACACCACTGAATGCCTTTTTCCTGCCGCTGAGTGTAGAGTCGATCGTAGCGGGGATGCGGCTGAATCAGAGTGTGGTAATTGGCGTCAAAAAAGTGTTCTAAAATGAACTCTTGTTCTGGAATGGTTAAAATTTCTGCTGGCTTTAATGTCACCGTCAAGTAAGGGTCTAATGCTTTGTCTGCGATGCAGTCTTCTATCTGCAAAATCAAGGACGGAACCAGGTTTACGGTTTGATGAAGCTTGGGATATTTTGCCAGAATTAGCACTAAATCCAAGTAGTCTTTGACTCCGTGCAAGCGCACCCAAGGCAGTCGGTACTCGGCTGCTGCTGCGCTAGCTGATACTCGGGATTTGTACAGCGGTTGGTGTTGGTGCCAAATGAAGGCTACATAAAGGGGGTGAGACATTGAGTTTGGTAATTGGTAATTGGTAATTGAATTTGGTAATTGGCAATTGGCAATTAAATTTGGTAACACTCAACAGTCAACACTCAACAGTCAACTGGTAATTGTCAACACTCAACTGTCAAACGTCAACTGGTAACACTTAACTCTCAACTGCCAACTGCTAACTGTCAACCGTCAACTGCCAACTGCCAACTGACTAATTACATTACCTGTTCGACTTCGGCAATTTCTGGGATGGCCTCGCGCAGGCGGCGTTCAATACCCATTCTCAGAGTCATTGTGGAACTGGGGCAAGAGCCGCAAGCTCCTTGCAGTCTCAGGTGTACGACTGGGCCGTCGATTTCTACGAGTTCGACGTTGCCGCCGTCGGATATCAGGTATGGCCGCATTTCATCGAGAACTGTTTCGACGTTATCTTTGGTTAGTGCTAGTGTCATTTTTCGCCTCTGTGATGATTTCTTGCAGTTGTTGAAAGTTCGCTTTGAGTCAAGGGCAGCATTCTCAACCGCGCGGGATTTAAGCAACCGGGTTTCTTGACAAAAGACTTGGACACTCTGGTGACCTGGCCGCAATAAACCCGGTTTTTGTAAGGCTGATGCTCGATATGAGTTCGCTCTCTCGTTCGATGGTAGCCTTACTTGCTGCCAAATCAAGTTGATTCTGATAGGTTAACCAAAAAAACCCGTTTTATTTAAGAAATTGGGTTTTCGATCGCGCTACACTACTGCTGGTTCTAGCAGTTTGACGTTGGAGTAGTTGAACTCGGTTGTTGTCAGTTGACCTTTTTCTTTCGATCGGACTACTTGCTTGGTCATGACATAATAGTCGCCTATCTTCTCAAAGGTATCTTCAAATTCGAGTTCTCTGATGATTTCGTCTGTTTGGGGGTTGCGGAAAACGGCATCGTAGTGAGTCGCCAAAGAACCCTCGGGTGTCTCTAAGCTTTTGTGCGTGTCAATTACGAAAGCCATGCGGCCCATCACCCGGCTGACTTGACAAATTGAGAGATCTCGGACTTTATAGTTAGACCCCATTGAGTCGCCTTCCACTAAAATATCCACAGCGCCGGTGCTGTCCTTCTCGCCGAGGGTGAAGCTATTTTTGCCGTGAGATTTTTCAAATGTCGAGCGCTTGCGGTGGGTGACAATATCCCGCATTTGGGTGTAGACGCTTTGCTGCACTTCCTCGTCTTCAATGCCGCTGACTTCCACGCTCATGTCGGGTTTGATGGAAACATGACCCCTGTATACTTCCTCGCCCTGTTTGAGTTCAATATCGGCACTGTAACCGGGAAAATTGGCATCCCAGGTGTAGCGGTGTTCGTAAGCAGCGCGAAACAAATCGCGAGCGTTGGCTTGCTCTGTCATAAATCCCTCTTTCTCTTGACACCCATCTAGTTTAGCTTAACCGCGAGAAGCCCCACATTCACTGGATAGGAGAGTTACCCGCACTTCTGGCGAGCACTTCTTGGGGGTGATGCTGGGCTGGCAATTACGGCGCAACAAGAATTTACTTTAGGTGTGGGTTGCTATAATCTGACAATCAAGTGACAAAATGGCTGGTTATTGAGATCGCGAGCGATCGCCAGACACCAGTCTTAGTTATGGGTTATCTTGAAAAAACTTGTGTCCGCTTGTTAGGGGTTGCGCCTGTGGCAACTATCAGATTCTCCCATTAATAAAATGCTAGAAACAGTCTACAAACACTTAGAAACGTTGCAGAAACAAGCTAGCGAATTGCCACCGCCTCACCAGGCAATTTTAACCAAAACTCTGGAAAATTTATCAGTTTCTTTACAGGAAATGGCAGACAGCCGTATGTTTGAAAGCGCGACAAATAATGCAGCAAAGCTAGTTGAACTAGAAAAAAACAATCGCCTCTTGGAACGCACTGTCACCCAGCAAGTAGGACAAATCAGACAGCTACGGGAGCAGTTGGAAAAACAAATCAGCCAGCATCGCAGGGAAACTCAAGCATTAACTAAAAGTGAAGCCAAACTGCAAGCTGTGCTGCGTAATTCTCCCGATCTAATTAGCATTGTCGGCTCCGACGGGCGAGTTCGATACCACAGCGGATCTCTACAGCGGCTTTTGGGTTACAACCCAGAAGAAAGAATTGGCAAATTTCACGGCGAGTTAATCCATCCCGACGATTTGCTGGCTTGGCAGACGTATTTTGGTAAGTTGTTAGAATCTCCAGGAATTGTAGGGGCAATCGAATATCGGAAACGCCACGCTGACGGTTATTGGATATACATGGAGTCGATAGGTAACAGTTTGCTTTACGATTCTAGCGTCCAGGGAATTATAATTAATTCGCGGGAAATAGGGGAAAGAAAGCAAGCCGAAATCGCAGTCCGAGAGTCGGAACTCCACTACAGAGTCATGTCGCAAATTACTTCGGATTTTGCTTATTCTTTTAAAGGACTGCCCGACGGCAAGTTCGCCTGCGAGTGGGCGACAGAAGCTTTTGAGCGCTGTACCGGTCGGGTTCCTGAAGAATTAGAATCGTTTGGTTGGTGGAACTCCGAAGTCGTTCATCCCGACGACAGGGAAATGTTAATTAAACAATTAGAAGGCTGTACTTTCAGCCGTACTGGAGCCAATGAGTATCGCATTATTAATCAAAAAGGCGAGGTGCGCTGGCTGCGGGACTACTGGCAAGTGGTGTGGGACAAAACTGCTGAACGGGTTGTCCGTTTGTGGGGCGCTTGTCAGGAAATTACCGATCGCAAGCAAGTAGAGTTGAAATTGCAACTCGTCAACCAAGTTTTGCAAGCCCAGATAGCATCGGCGCCGCTGGCGATTAACTGTACCAGCAATGACGGCAATACCGTTGTTTGGAACCGCGCCGCCGAACAACTTTTTGGCTGGACTGCGGCTGAGGTTTTAGGGAAGCCTTTACCGAATATTCCTGAAGGCCAAAAGCAAGATTTTTACGCGCTGCTAAAGTCTGCGTCTAATGGCAAACCGCAAAACGGTTTGGAAATATCTTTGTTGAAAAAAGACGGTAGTTCGATCGATGTTTGGCTGTTTGCTGCACGCGTGCGAGATGCGGGCGGCCAGACTGTCGGCAGTATCAACATATTTTCCGATCTTTCCGAACGCAAGCGCATAGAGGAAGAGCGCCAAAAACTAGCAGCGATGAAAGATATCGATGAACCTTTTTGGGCGCGCTATGTCAGCCCTCCAAAAACTCCTAACAAAAAGGGCAGTGGGTAATTCTATCAAGCACAAGTTAAAAGCATTAAAAGTGCGAAAGTGCAATCTTATGCTGGCAATATCCTTTCGGGTCAAATAACCTATTTGATGGGAGTCGTTCGAGCGGACATCATATGATAAATACACCGTGCTACTACGTGTAGTAGTTGCTGTACTGTGTAGAACTTTGACATACTCCCCGCCCTATAAGGGCTAGGATTCTTGACACTTCACTGAGATGCGCTTGACTGTAGTCTTACCTT
>JAUBSN010000061.1:0-54127 GCA_036704825.1 Microcoleus sp. F8-C3
CTGCTTTTTCCCTCATCTGACTACATTACCATATTTCTCGGCTCTTGATGAACTTTTTTTGACCTGAATCCTTACGTGGCGACAAATTGGACTGTCGATAAAACCAGTAGATCGCCCGCAAGCGACAGCCACTATCAACACCGCCTACCACATCATCGGCTGTCCTGAACCGGAAATTATTTTCTGTGACAGCCCTTACATAGCTTTGGAAGCAGTTGAACCGCTAAGGATACGCGATTCTGGTCTGGGAACGGCCAGCGAAATCAGAAACAAAATTCATAATGAATTGTACGATATATTAAGAAGTCAACTCAGCAGGAAATTAGAAAATAAGATTTACAGCAAACTATATAATCCGCTGTACGCTCAACTGATGAATCAACTTCACGTTCATGTTAAAGACGAAGTTTACGTCAAATTAGCAAGGAAGTTGGGCGGGAGATTTCAGAGATTTTTGATCGATCAGAATTATCACAATAACACCATAGTTGCAGAACTGTCAGCCTGTCACGGCAGTTGGGTGGATTTTTGTATTGGCGTGTTAAATTTGGAGTACGATCGCTCTTTATATTCAGCCTTTAAATCTTTAGTGGAAAACTGCGGCTGGATTTACCCGTTTGAGAAAAAATGCTTTGTGTGCGATCGCCCTCGACAACTTCATTTTGACAGCGAATATTTGCTCCACGCAGAAGGCAAACCAGCGGTCGAGTTTGCTGACAAGTTCAGCTTATACTGTTATCGCGGCGTCCGGCTGCCACAAACAATCGGTCAAGTTCCGCCTCAGTTTTGGCAAGCTTCATGGCTGTTAACAGAACAGAATGCCGAAGTGCGGCGAGTTTTAATTGGGGCGATCGGCTATCCGAGAATTTGTCAAGAATTGCAAGCAACAGAATTGGATTCTTGGCAAGAATATACTTTGTTAAAAATTGAGAATAATATTGATATAGAGCCAATTTATTTGTTAAAGATGACTTGTCCGAGTACGGGACACCTTCACGCTTTGCGAGTGCCGCCAAAAATGCTAACGGCTAAAGAAGCGATTAGCTGGGTAAATTGGGGAATAGATCCCGAAGAATTTCAAGTCCAGACTTGACCGGAAAGTTTAGAGTGTTGGGCGCGCGAGTTGACTGTTAAAGAATTACAGCGCCACAAAAGCAGCGTTCTGCACAAGTCCAGCACAATTAAAAAATGTAGAATTGCAGCCACCGCTTGATACTATGTACTCTGGCAGCTAAAACCCACAACTTCAAATCGACATGAGCCAGCATTCAGACCGCATTGCCCCTCACGGCGGCACCCTGGTCAACCGCATTGCCACACTAGACCAGAGACAAGAATTTTTCGACAAAGCAGAAGTCTTGCCGCGAGTCCAGTTGTCGGATCGATCGATCTCCGACCTGCAAATGATCGCCATCGGCGCCCTGAGTCCCCTCAAAGGGTTCATGAACGAAGCTGATTATCGATCGGTCGTCAAACAAATGCGCCTCTCCAACGGCCTTCCTTGGTCGGTTCCCATCACCCTCAGTGTCAGCCAAGCAGTCGCCGACACCCTCACAGAAGGCAATTTAGTGCGCCTCGACTCCCCCGCAGGCGAATTTGTCGGGCTCTTGGAGCTCGCAGAAAAATATCATTACAGTAAAGAAGAAGAAGCCCTCAACGTCTACCGCACCGACGACCTCAAACACCCGGGTGTCCTCGTACTAGACAAATCCGGACCCGTTAACCTCGCAGGCGACATTTGGCTGTTAGAACGCGAACCAGATCCCCGTTTCCCCCAATACCAAATTGACCCGGCGAAATCGAGAATGCTGTTCGCAGAAAAAGGATGGAAAACCATAGTCGGTTTCCAAACCCGAAACCCCATCCACCGGGCTCACGAATACATCCAAAAATGCGCCTTAGAAACAGTAGACGGCTTGTTCCTGCACCCGCTAGTCGGGACGACAAAAGAAGACGACATCCCGGCTGATGTGCGGATGCGCTGCTACGAAATTCTGCTAGAAAAATACTATCCAAAAGATCGCGTAATTTTGGCAATTAATCCGGCGGCGATGCGCTACGCCGGGCCGCGAGAAGCAATTTTTCATGCTTTAATTCGCAAAAACTACGGCTGCACTCACTTTATCGTGGGCCGCGATCACGCTGGAGTTGGCGATTATTACGGTACTTACGATGCCCAACATATTTTTGATGAATTTGAGCCGGGAGAACTGGGAATTGTGCCGATGAAATTCGAGCACGCTTTCTATTGCACGCTGACGGAACAAATGGCTACAACTAAAACAAGCCCGAGCACTCCCGAACAACGGGTGCATTTGTCGGGAACCAAAGTTCGGGAAATGCTGCGCGCTGGAAAATTGCCACCGCCGCAGTTTTCCCGACCGGAAGTCGCCGCAGAATTAGCCAAGGCAATGAATATTTTCAATTACGAGATTTAAATCTTGAAAATGGGTGTGGGGGACATTCTGAAGAGTTTTGAAGTTTGAGTTTTAAGTTGAAAGTGAGAACTTTAAAGTTAAAACTCAAAAGTTAAAACTTTAAAATTATCTTAATACTAAACACTCACAACTTAATTAAATTCCCTAAAATTATTGAGGGGAATTGAACTGAAAATTGAAAACTTAAAATTCAAAGCTATTTAAAAATGGGACTTAAGCGGCGGGAATTTTTGCAGCAAGCTGGCCGGGTGGTGGCCGCCATCGGCATCGGCGAGGCCCTGTGGCTGCCGTTGGGCTCGCGCTACCTCCAAGCCTTATCGCAGCCGACAGCCAGGAAATTGGCTTTGTTGGTAGGGGTTGACAAGTATCCAGACTCTCCCCTGCGCGGCTGCCTCACGGATGTGGAATTGCAGCGGGAACTGCTGACATATCGGTTTGGGTTTGCGCCGTCGGACATTCTGACTTTGACTGACGCTCAAGCTACGAGAGACAATATCGAGACGGCTTTTGCGACTCACTTGACTCAACAAGCAAAACCCGGTGACGTGGTAGTTTTTCACTTCAGCGGTTGCGGTAGTCGAGTCAGTTTGGCTGAGTCTCCCGGAATAATGCAAAACAGTTTGGTGCCGGCGGATGATGTTTTGCCGCTGTTAGCAAACCGGGCGGTGAACGATATTTTAGAGGAAACGCTGCTGCTGTTGGTGCGATCGCTCGCGACAGAAAATGCGATCGCCATCCTCGACACCAGCTACCACTATCGGGGTTTCCCCACAAACGGCAACTTTCGCATTCGCTCCCGCCCCCGCCCCACCATCGGCGAGCCAAACCTCGGAGAATTAACGTTGGCCCGAGACCTCTACTCCCGCCCAAATCTCCGTCCTGCGGCCACCGTACTTGCTGCGGGTGCGGATTCCCAACTCGCAGCCGAACAAGAGTGGGGCGGATTTACCGCAGGTTTGTTTACCTACGCCCTCACCCAAACTTTGTGGTGGGCAACTCCCGCTAGCAGCTTCAGCGTCAGTTTCAGTCGCGCTGCGGGTAATGTCGAGCAAATGGCGGGGCTATCGCAGCAACCGCAAATTCTCAATCACAATTTAACAACCGCGCCGGCGGTGAATTTTTCAAATTTAATGTTGAATTCCCCTGCATCTGACGGCGCTGTGACAGCGGTGGAAGACGGCGGCAAAACTGTGCAGTTGTGGCTGGGCGGGTTGTCGCCCGGGGTTTTGGAGTGGTCCGGGGGTTCTGTGTTTGCTGTGGATTCCTCGGAGGGCGCGAGGCTTTTGCTGCGGGGACGCACGGGCCTCTCTGCTAAAGCCCAAGTTTTAGATGGGTCTGCTCCAACAGGCGGCCACTTAACAGTCGGCGAACTGGTGAGGGAAGAAATTCGGGTATTGCCGCGAAACATCGGTTTGACAGTAGCTTTGGACTCGGGTTTGGAACGCATCGAACGGGTGGACGCTACCAGCGCCTTTGCGACTGTGCCACAAGTTTCGGCGGTAGGCAGCGACCAATTGGCTGACTGTCGGTTCGGCAGAGTCCCGGAAACGGCTTTAGCCGAAACAGTCTCGCCTCACGAGCCTGCTTTGTCTCAAAGCCGTTACGGTTTGTTTTCTTCGGCTCAAATCCTGATTCCCGATACTCAGGGCGACGGGGGAGAAGCAGTTAAGGTGGCGTTGCAGCGCTTGACTCCGCAGTTGAAAGCGCTGCATGCTGGAAAGTTGCTGCGGCTGACAGCCAATGAGGGGTCTTCGCGCCTGAAGGTGCGGGCGGTTCTGGCAACTAATGCACCGCAAGCGCGGGCTGTGGCGCAGCGAGAGCCGGTGCGTGCCGGCGGTGATTATCGGCTGGAACCGCTGAACGGGGAAAGTGAGCAATCGGTCAGGGCTCATATACTAAGTCTGCAAAAAGGCAGCCTCGTTCACTGCGTTTTGTATAACGACAGCGATCGCCCGGTTTACTTTGCGGTGTTTTGCACGGACAGCGCGGGACGGCTGTCCGTGCTCGGCGCTGACGGCAAAGAGGCTGTGGAGGCAATGTCGCGGGCGATCGCTCCTGGGGAGAATTTGACCGTGCCGGCGGCTGGGGCGATGGGGTGGGCGGTATCTGGACCGATCGGACTTGCGGAAACTTTAATTATATTTAGTGAGAGTCCGTTCGCTCAAACTCTGGCTGCAATAGCAGCCGAAATCCAGCAAACGAGGGATGCCCAGCCAATTCGAGTGTTGTTGAATCCTTTAAATGCGGCGCGGGCGGTACTCGAAGATTTGCACGCGGCCAGCATTCCGGGGGTGCAGAAAGTGGGGATATCGACGGATGATTGGGCTTTGGATGTGAGTGTTTGGGCAACTCTGAGTTTTGTTTATCGGGTGGTTTAATTTACGAATGGGTAATTGGGAATGTTTTCTACAACATACCTCTTGCAAAAGTCTGTTTAATAGACTTGCATTGCATCAGTCTTTGATTGATACAGAAACCGCAGATGTCAGGCAGATAAACACAGATAAACGCAGATAATTGAAGGCATTGAGAGCTTGGGAATGCCGGAGGTACAATCAAGTTTTCACAGCAGGCGGGACGGCTACCCACAAGAAACAATAATTTTTGTGGGTTTACCCATTAAATGATATTCTTCTACGGTCAACAACCTTTTGAGTAATTGCAGTGCCATAACCCACCGCGCTACTAATTATTTTTTAAATTTTAGTCGATCGGCCAAGGCAGAAGTTATGTTCATCGGCGGTAATTGGTAATTGGTAACTTGTACTGCCCTTCAACTGTCAACTGTCAACTGTCAACTGTCAACTGACTGATAAAGCTTTTCTACCATTTGAGCCAAGCGTTTCATTGCAGTTTCAATCTCATCATTTGTTGCAGTCAAACTGATCCGCAAACACTCGTGTTTGTGCTGCCAATCTTCCCGCAAACCTGGGAAGAAAGAACTTCCAGGCACTAGGATTACGCCTACTTTTTTCAATTCTTGATACAGTTCCCAATCAGTCATGGGCAAATCTTTCAGCCACAACCACGCGAAAATTGCTCCTTCGCCCCGGTGCAAAAACCACGGCAAATCCTTCGGCATTGCTTGTTCGAGAGTGCTTTCTACGATCGCAAATTTGCTTTGATAGTACGGGCGAATTACGTTGATGGAAATATCGGCAAGAGCGCCGGACGTAATGGCACGAGTTGCGATCGCCTGTCCGTATCTCGGCGAATGAATGCACGTATTGGTCTGAAAACATTCTAATATTTGAATGATTTTTTCATCGCCGATCGCAATTCCGATTCTTTCACCCGGCAATCCGGCTTTCGACAAACTCATACAGTGCACGATATTGCCGCCAAAAATCGGCGTCATTTCGGTAAAATTCAAGGACGGGAAGGGAGGGCCGTAAGCGGAATCAACGAACACCGGCACGTCGAAAGCGGCAGCTAAATCGCCAATTTTCTTCACTTCGTCGTCAGTGAGAACGTTGCCCGTGGGGTTGCAGGGACGGGAAAAAATGACGCAACCGGTGGTTTGGTCGATCGACAATTGGCTGAAATCCGGGCGGTATTTGAACCTGTGGGCGGCTGCATCAATATCGAGGGTGGGTTTGCAGGCGACTACCGCTTCGGGAATCAAGCTAACGCCGCCGTAACCGGTGTAGTCCGGACTCAACGGTAAAACAATATTTTTAAGCTGTTTGCTGGTAGTGTAGCCCCCGAAAGCGTTGGCTGCGTAGAAGTAAATCGATTGACTTCCGGGAGTAATTAGGATATTGCGATCCGTCAAATTCAGTCCGTAACGCTGGTTGAAATCCGCCAAAACCGCATCGATCAACGGCTGATAACCTTGACTGGAACCGTAGCGACAAACCACCTCGCCGTATTCCGGGCTCGCCAAAAGTTCCGCAGTGCAGTCGCGCCACAACTGCTCGACTTCCGGCAAAATCACCGGATTTCCCGCGCTCAAATTGATAAACTCCTGCCCGCTGCCGGCTCTGAGAGTTTCAATAATATCTTTCATAATTGCCCGAACTCCCGTGAGGTGGGACATCTGAGCGCCAAATTGAGTCAGGGCAGGGTTCATAGCAAATGCAGCGACAAAGAGAAATGTTTACAATTTAACTATAATAACTCCAGTCGCCGGCGTTAGCTTAGCTTGTCTGCAGCATGGGTTGTCGATCGAGCTTCTGATTAACTCAATAAACTCGATCGCACAGCGTTTTGTTTCTTCCCCTGTGCGCGCGCCGGAGTATAATATTCAGGGCATTTGTGGAGCCGGAGCGAGCGATCGAACAGTGTTTTTTGCCTGAAAATTAGCGAACGGAACAGCCATCTCTCATTCAAGAGTTGTGGTAAGATTTCACGCCGTCGCGCCAAATGAATTGCCGATACTTGACAATAACCATTGGGAGAATTTAAAATTAGCCGTAAAACCCGATCGCAACAGAATTTTATTTGCTCCTGTTACTGCTATAATTACAGGTTTAATCCAGCCTCACAAATCAGATTTGTTGCTACCTCATTTTCATTATTCGCGGTTTGCTGACAGCGGTGCATTCGATCGTCACTCAATCCGACTAAAGCCAAGATATAGCCTTTCTCAAGCATGGTGAGGCATGACTGACAGCTTAGATAACCACTAAACGTATAGGGCTCGCATCCCAACTACGTCCGCGAATCTTTCTGATAACCGCTATAGCTTGTAAGATCGCCCTTTGAGTGGTGTTACATAACAAATACGTAAATCCCAACCCCAATTAACTGCCGTAAATTTTAACACAACAATGACACACTTTCCACTTAGAGAATACGAGCAACTTACAGATCCTAAAGCCAAAGCAGTGTACGAAGAAATATTGACAGATTTGGGGTTTGGCATCGTCCCCAACCTGTTCAAGTCAATGGCCATCAACCCTGACTTATTAGAAGCAAATTGGAAAAAATTCCGGGCAACAATCCTGCAAGGAGACTTACCCCGCACGCTTAAAGAAATGGTCGGCGTCGCTATTTCCCAATCAAATAATAGCGAGTACGCTCTCCAAGTTCACCTGCACGGATTGTCAGCGTTGGGGATGAGCGAAGAAATCCTGCGAACTTTAGTTTCTGACTTTGCCAACTGCCCTTTGCCAAAACGCGATAAAGCCGTAATTACCTTTGGCTTGCTTGCTGCGACAAAACCCCTGGAAGTGACAGAATCTGATTACAAAAACCTGCGGGATTTAGGGCTAGATGATTCTGAAATCTTTGAAATTATTGCGACAGCAGACTTGTTTAGCTGTGTCAACCGATATACAGATTCCATTGCCCTTGAAATAGATGCTTTGTAATCTATATTTTATACCCCTATTATGGGCGAGCGGCTAGAAGATCTAGATCGAGAAGAACTTCTGTTGACAGCCCGCCGTTTGTTAGCAGAAGCTCAAGCGCTTTCCATCCGCATTTCCGCCGTCAACGAAGTTGCCACAGCCATTAACCGCACCCTAGATATCAACGAGATTTTGCGGGTAGTAGGCAAGCAAGCCAAATGGCTGCTCGACTTTGAACACTGTAGCGTTTGCCTGCACAGCACTCACGCTTGCACAACTTTATTTGGCCCGCATATCCCTGTAGATATTGCAGCCCTCCCAGAGGGCGGTCCTATTAACAAGGCTTTCAAAACACGTCAACCTCAATTAATTCAAGAAGCGGGTGCTACTGCTATTTTATACCCCTACGCTTCGCAAATTATCATTCCCTTGGAAAGCGAAGGTAAAGTTTTAGGGACAATTAATTTTGCGACAACCAAGTCGCGGGCGTACACTCAAGAAGACTTGCGGATTGGCTATCTTTTGGCTTTGCAACTATCCTCAGCCATCCGCAATGCTGAGCGTTTTAAAGAGATAAATAGGCTGTATTCCGAACTCGATGCCGAAAAGCACAAATCCGATCGGCTACTGTTGAACGTGCTGCCGGTTGAAATTGCCGAGGAACTCAAAAATAACGGCAAAGTAGAACCACTTTATTATGATAACGTATCGGTTTTATTTACTGACTTTAAAGACTTTACTCAGTTATCTGAAAAAATGACGCCGCGAGAGTTGGTTGACGAACTAGACTATTGTTTTTCTTATTTCGATCGCGTGATGGATAAATACTCTATGGAAAAACTGAAGACTATTGGCGACAGCTATATGTGCGCGGCGGGAATTCCTACGCCTCGCCCAACACACGCCTTTGACGCTGTACTTGCTGCGATAGAAATTCGACAGTTCATGGATTTGCGAAAATTGCATAAAGCTCAACAAAATATTCCTTATTGGGATATTCGCATTGGCATTCATTCAGGCCCAATACTTGCTGGGGTAATTGGCCATAAAAAGTTTGCTTATGATGTCTGGGGAGATACAGTTAATACTGCATCTCGGATGGAATCTTCCGGCGTTCCTGGAAACATCAATATCTCTCGCGACACGTTTGAATTAGTTAGAGATTTTTTTGAATGTGAATACCGAGGAAAAATTTATGCTAAAAATAAGGGCAAGTTGGATATGTATTTGGTTCGCTATATTAAATAAACTTGGACACAGCTAATTGGTAAGGGAAAATGACTGAGCGAGCCTTTATACCATTTTAGATTTTAGATTTTAGATTTGGGATTGATTCCACGGATAAATCGCGTGGCGGGTACCACCTTTGAAAGTCTTGGTCAAGCTAGAAATAGCAGTTACGAGTCAGGAGTCAGCAGCCTGGATAAAAGAATCAGAAGGAAGAAGTCAGGAGTCAGAAGAAGTGTTTTTACAAATATGAGATGCTCCCGTAAGAAATTCACAAATGATGCGAGGATTGCTATAGTGAAATCCAACTCAACTATGAACTGAGAATATATAGCTCGAAGTTTTTTTTGAGAGTTCGGTATTGTATCGCAGCGTCCCCAAGCTATATTAAAATTATCGAGTTGTAGATTTTATTTTTTAATTAT
Source organism: Microcoleus sp. F8-C3 (assembly GCA_036704825.1). GTDB lineage: Bacteria > Cyanobacteriota > Cyanobacteriia > Cyanobacteriales > Microcoleaceae > Microcoleus. The sequence goes on from JAUBSN010000061.1 coordinate 9,385, forward strand.
TTATGAGTATTTGGCAAGCCGATTTTTACCGTCGCCCCCTCCAAGACGAAACTGGCAAACCACTGTGGGAACTTTTCATTTGCGACTCGGAAAGCAGTTTTCAATTTAGCGCTGTTTGCAGCCAGGAGGCCGCAAATTCCACTTGGCTAGCTTCCCAGTTGCAGCAGCAAGCTCAAACCCACAATTTGCCGGACTTAATTAAAGTATTTAGACCTCAGTCTCTGGGGTTAATCGAAGCTGCGGGCAAAGTTTTGGGCGTCAAGGTGGAAGCGACTCGGCGCACTGCGACTCTGAAATTGCTGCTGGAACAACGCGCAAAAGAATATTCGAGTATGCCTAATTATACAGGTGAAGCTTACAGCCCGATCGCCCTCGACTCGCCGCCGCCGGTACCCTTACCCGAAAACCTCTGGGGCGATGGCTGGCGTTTTGCTTCCCTACCCGCCGGCGACATTGAAGAGGCTTTCCAAGGGCGTCCCCTCCCTATTTTGGAAATGCCAGAATTCCTGTTACCCCTGAATTTGGGCTTGGCCTCAACAGTACCCGTACCGGGAGTTGTGATTGACGGCGGACGCCAGTCTATGCGGTTGGCTAGGTGGCTTGAGGATGCCAAACCTTTTGCTTTGAATTATATCGCTGGATCTCCCGACGGATTGATATTGGAAGCTGGGTTAGTAGATAGGTGGGTTGTAGCTACTTTTGAAGATAGTGAGGTGAAAGCGGCGGCCAAAATTTACCAACAGCGCCAGCAATTAAGTCAAGGATTGCATTTTTTGTTAGTGCAGCCCGATGATAGTGGGATGACTTATACAGGCTTTTGGCTGTTGAATTTCGATCGGTAAGATGTAAATAATATTATTTGCGATGTCGCGCGCGCGCCGAAAAATAGTAAAAAACCGCCCGAACTCTGTTCCTGCAAATACAGACTCAGACAAAAATTTTAAAACAGCTTTTTGACCTAGCAAGAAAGGGTGCTGCAAATTTATTCTACAACTAAAATCAATCCGTTTTGGATGCCCTGACACACTCGGTTGATGTGAACACGATCCTTTTGGTCGAGCCCGTCGAGGACTGCTGACTTCAGCAGTCGTCTGTCAAGGGGGGTAATTTGGCGAAAAGCAAAGATGCGCTGGACAATCGCTTCGATCGAGATTTTGGGGAGGTTAGGAGAGCTGACTGTCATGGTTTTAACACGCTAAAAGTAGGTAACAGAACTGTGTACCTTTATTTTTAAAGATTTCGTGAAGCGGTTTTGTGATTTCGATCATATATAGTTTGTGACAAAATAGTGTATGTCGGGTGACTGTTGTCACCAAATCTTCAATTATCTTTACCCCAACTTAACGATGGCCCGATAGAATCACTCTTGTAAAACTCAAGCAGAAAATAAAAATGGCACAAGCAAAAATCGGAATTATCGGCGGCAGCGGTTTGTATAAAATGGAGGCCCTCAAAGATATTGAAGAGGTCAAAATTGATACACCTTTTGGATCGCCATCGGATGCCGCAATTGTGGGAACATTGGACGGTACGCCGGTAGCATTTCTGGCTAGACACGGCCGCCACCACACTTTTTTGCCCTCAGAAGTGCCGTATCGCGCAAATATTTATGCAATGAAGAGTTTGGGAGTTGAGTATTTAATCTCAGCGTCGGCGGTTGGTTCCCTGAAAGCTGAGGCGAAACCTTTAGATATGGTAGTCCCGGATCAGTTTATCGATCGCACAAAAAATCGAGTTTCTACCTTTTTTGGAGAAGGAATAGTCGGTCACATCACATTCGGCGATCCGGTTTGCGGCGAATTGGCTAAAGTGTTAGCTGGGGCGATCGAATCCTTGAACCTCACCGACGTTAACCTCCACCGGGGCGGCACTTACGTCTGCATGGAAGGCCCCGCATTTTCCACAAAAGCAGAATCCCACCTTTACCGCAGTTGGGGGGCGACAGTCATCGGGATGACAAATTTGCCGGAAGCAAAATTAGCGAGAGAAGCTGAAATTGCCTACGCAACTTTAGCATTAGTTACCGATTATGACTGCTGGCACGAAGATCACGACAGCGTAACTGTAGAAATGGTAGTTGCCAACTTGCACCGCAATGCAGAGAATGCTCAAAAAGTCATTCAAGAAACAGTCCGCAGACTAACAGAAAATCCCCCCGTATCTGATGCACATTCAGCTTTGAAATATGCAATTCTGACTCGGCTGGATCGAGTGCCGGCCGCCACTAAGGAGAAAATGGGTTTGTTGTTGCAGAAATATTTGTAGTTGAAAGTGAGGCGTTGCATATTTGCGGGATGATTTTGAATTTTATCAAAGCTGAAAACCCTTATTTTTCTGCGTGGCTATAAGAGTCCCCCCTACAAGAGTCCTCCCAAAATTATGCAATGCCGTCAAATCAATATCCAATTGAGCTGAATCACTATTTGCCAATGACTGATTATATTACGAGGGTTTTTTCTATTTATGTAATTTGACGCTAAGTAGACGCTAATAGGTTCTTGGAATGTCCTGACGCCGATCGATACATAAATAATTTTTTAGGTGGTAATTTTACTAGGAAGTTATGAGTAATAGTGCAGTTAAGCCAAATCAAATGATTGATGTTGCAGTTGTGGGTGGTGGCGTTTCTGGGGCCTACGCTGCTTGGCGGTTAGCATCTCATCACAAATCTTCTAAGATTCGTCTCTATGAATTGAGCGATCGCATTGGTGGTCGGTTACTATCAATGACAATGCCGGGGATGCCTCACGTTCAGGCTGAGTTGGGTGGGATGTACGTGACGGAATCTCAGGCTATTGTCTGGGAATTGATTAAGTTGCTGAACCTGAAGACAACGGTTGTTGACTTTAGCAGTCCGGGAGTACGGGCATATGTTCGCGATCGCCATTTGTTGATGAGTGAATTTAACCAACCGGATAAAGTACCTTATAATTTACGGCCGGATGAAGCAGGTAAAAATTATGAGGAATTGTTCGAGTTGGCTGTTGGGCGGGCGATTCCTGATAAAAAATTGACTGCGGCCTATTTTGCTTCACCGGAGTGGAAGCGCGATCGCGAAACGCTGAAAATTGACGGTCAACACTTGTATGACTTGAGTATTTGGGAAGTGTTGCTGAAGGAAATTAGCAACGAGGCTTACAATCTCTGTTTGGATACGGGCTTTTTCTATTCGGATTTGGGTACTTGGAATGCGGCTAGTGCGATCGCAACCAGTATATCTCTTCCCTACAGCGATACTTGGTACATGATAGCTGATGGCTACCAAAAATTACCGGAAACTCTCGCAGCGAAATTTGAGGGAGAGGGTGGGGAAGTGTGCCTAAATCATCGCTTAAAGACCTTCGATCGCACCTCTGAAGGGCTGATTCAGTTAAATTTTGTCGATCGGGCCGGCCGTTCCCTCCCGCCCGTGTTGGCGAAACATCTGATTTTAGCAATGCCGAAGCGATCGCTAGAACTGTTGGCCGTAGAAAATCAGCACAACTTCCTCTTTAGCAATTCAAATTTTCGCAGGAATATCCAAACCGTTAGCGGCGATCCGGCTTACAAACTTTTCCTCGGCTATCATCATCCTTGGTGGCACGAACTAGATATTCATGGTGGTACTTCAGCTACAGATTTGCCGATGCAAAAGTGTTACTACTTCGGTACAGAAAGCGCACAAGGGGGCGATCCGAACAATCACAACTCGCTATTATTAAGTGTTTTTTCTGATAATATTGCTGCGGGTTTCTGGCAAACGATGGCCTATAATCCAGATCGGCCAGAAAAACGTCCAGCTTTTCGCGGAGAACAAGGCGAAACACGGGAATTGAGAGCTTTTCTGACAAGTGATGGTTCTATTACCACAGACCCCTTAGTTCCTTCTCAGGATATGGTACGGACGGCCCAGCGACAACTCAAAGCCCTACACAATTCAGCAGATATTCCTGAACCCTATACCGCCCTTTATATCGACTGGCAAAAAGATCCCTACGGCGGTGGATGGCACTCTTGGAACCCCCGCTGTCAGCCCTGGGAAGTGATGAAACAGATGCGGCATCCGATTCGTGGTGCTAATGTTTATGTCTGTGGCGAAGCCTATTCAAATATGCAAGGATGGGTGCAAGGGGCGTTGAATAGTGCAGAATTAATGTTAGAGGAAAACTTTAACTTGAGTCGGTCTGCATGGTTGCCACCCAGTTATGATTTGGGGTCGTAAACAGTTGACAGTTGACAGTTGACAGTTTCCCACCAAACGCCAAACAGTTGACAGTTGACAGTTGACCATCGAACCCTAATCGTCAAACCGACATTCCGGCAGGGGTTTAAACCCCTGCCTCAAAGCTGAAGTCCTATAAAAGAGGACTAATAGGCATCTTCCAAAATGAGGTTTTTGTTCAGATAGCGCAAGGCTTCCAAAATCTTTTTAGGAGATGTCTAATGAGTTCTTCAGTCCTCTTTGAGAGGACTTTCGCTATTAGACAGGGAATTCATTCCCTGGCGGACTGACGGGCGGACGAAAGAACTGGGCGGACTGACAGCTTAAGTTGACACCAATGGAAACTAATCACCGACTCCCCAAGATAAACTCCCCTACGGAGGATTCGGCAAAATAATCGCACCCCGCCGCTGCTGCAAATAACTCGGAATTTCCCCCGCCCACCCCCGACGGCGCGAGATTCATTGCTGTGGCGACTAAATACATGGTTTGATACAAAACCCCAACGTGCTTTAATATTAGGCTATAGGCCATTGATTCATAGCCCCAATTTACTCTCGAAAACCGAGAGGATAGCAGAATTAAAATCTGTGGTTCTACCTCTATTTGTACTGACAAACCTGCACTTTTTAGTAAAGCTTCTACCTGCTTTGTTTTCCCAGAAATTTTACAAAGTTGGTGTTCTTGGGGTGCATAATAATACAAGCCAGCATCAATATTTTCACAGGAATTGATAGCAGTATAAATCTCTAAATCGTAGCAAGCGCCTCCGGTTGGATAAGGCCTATTGCTGCAATCCATGTTATCTCTGGGGACAATCTCGCGCAATCTGGCGGAACGGTAGAGAAATTCTCCCAATTGTTCGACAGTAATCGGCTTTTCTCCGTGTTCCCGAATTGACTTTCTTGCTTCTAAAATTGCTGTAAAAGGGGTATCTGTTTGTTTTAAACTGTCGATGTCGGGTTTATACAGATTGATAATCTCGTTGGATGGTTTGGCTTTGAGTACGGGTGTGGGCTCGATTTGTCCTAAAAATCTGAAGGTTTTGCCAATCAGATTGGAATGGCGGCCGCCGCGACTGCGGGTGTGGAATAATAAATCGTGAAATTCCCATTGAGTTAACGCTTCACTGCGTTCTAAGCTGCTATCATTGTTAATAGGCGATAGCATTTCAGTAGTTAGCAAAATGCTGATAAATAATCGGGCGGTGGCTTCGGAAATTCCGGGAATTTTGGTTAAATCAGAGATGGCTTTAGGTTCGGAGAGTTCGTTGATTAAAGCGGCACTGCGCCAATCTTTGAGGATAATTTTTGCTTTGGAAAGGGGCGATTCTACCACAAGATGAGATTTCTCTGAGTGGCAATAGGCAAAGCGCGAAAGTTGATAGGTGTTATCAGTAATTGTCTCTGATAATTGCCATTTATAGGGTGTGGCTATGGGGACGGCTGTAGCGATCGCACTTCCGTCTATTTCTAGAGTATGGTAAACTAAACCCAGGATGACCAATTGTTCTAGGTAGTAGTAGAATTTGGCTAGGGCGGAACTGCCATCGGTAGCAACTACCAGTTGAGTTAGGGCTGTTTCGGTTGCGCCTTCGGTACAAAGAGTTTTAATCGCGGCGACAATTCCGGGGGAGAGTTTGCTGAGGTTAAATTCGAGGTAGGGGGCTTTTAAAATTAAGCCTTTTTCGGCATCCTCAATTATAGAAATTTCTGGCTTAAAAGTTAGGATGATTTGGGGGATGGTTTCACTCATAATTAATCTTAAAAGAATATGGGGAATGGGTTGATTTGGTGTTCGGGGGTGGGTGCATCAAGCCAGCCTAATTTAACGGGAATGTCATAAAGTCGCCCTGGTGCTAAGCGTTTCCAAAAGTGCCGCATTCCTGGTACTATAACTTTGACGACATTTAAGCCAATGTCTGGCCGGGTTTGATCTAAAACAAAGGTTTCTAAGCCTAATGTTTCAGCTATTTTTACGCACTTTTCAACGTCGGCTTTTAAATCATCGCTGGCTAAGGGGGGATAGTCAGATAGTAATTTTAAAGGTTGGGAAGTATCGGGCGTTAAATAAGATTTATTTTCTAGGGTGGCTGTTTTGTACCACTCAACGGTGAGGCCGTCGGAAACGCCGTAATTTGTGCTGCCATCGCTGTTAAAGGTTAATACTGATGGTAAAGATTGATTGACTTCTGTTAAAGCGCGAGACAGGGCAATTTGGGGGTCAAAATGTGCGCCAAAACCAAAAATGATGTCTTCGATTTCTCGGTCGATGCGGTGAGAAAGGGCGGCAAAAACGGGAATGTTAAAATCGCTGGTGAGGTCTAAAACCCACAGACTTCGCTCTATACTTTGATAATAGTTTCTGAGTTCTTGAATGTAGGAATCCTTAAAGCTATCTAAATCAACTGCGGGGACTTTAACTCGATTGTACCACCACAAGGCCACGCTATCTCGCTCGACTAATTCCATAAATCCTTGCAAAATTGCCTCTTCTTTGGTATTGCCGGCGGCGCTACCGTTGGAGTCCGCCCAACAGTCGGGTTTTTCGGGTTTGGGATAGCCGTAATAACAGTAAGCTGTGGGTAAATATTTGACTCGTTGATGAGTTAATGACCAAATTGGTGTCCAGTCAATTTCTCGGCTGGTATCGAAGGGTTCGGGGACTCTTTGAAAGAAGTTTTTACAGGTTCTATTCCAGTCGTAGCGAGTGCTATATTGTACTTCACTGAAACCCATACAATCATTGGGGTGAATGGCGGTTTCTCCAATTGTTTGATAGCTGCCTTTTTTTCTGATTTCGTCGCCTTGAAATACGCCGGAATATCTCTCAATGGCTTCTCCCAAGGCGCTGGCTTTGGCTTGTTCGTCGGTTTTGCCTTTGCCGGCACTTCTGCCGCGTAAGTTTTCTTTGAGGAAGTACAAGTCATCGAACATCGTAGCGAAATTGTGGCCGGCTAAGTAGTTCGGTGTTAAAGCATTGGTTGTTTGGGGAACTTTGAGTAAACCGCGCACAACTCCGGTTATGGGACTGATTTGGCTGTGAAATTTTTGCAGGGTTTCGGTTGGGGAAAAGCCGCGATGTCCGCCATCGGCGGTAAAGGTTTTTTTCTGGCTTTGGAGGACAAAGGGCTGGATTTCTTGGGGCGGAAGTTGACCGCATTCGGGGCATTGGGGGCGTTTAGTTATGGTGTGATTGGTGGTTGTGAGGGTTTTGGTGTCAAAGGTAATTATTGTATTTTCTAAGGTTTTATTGTCGCCTTGGACAATCCATTTGGCTAGTTCTGTGGCGGCTAAATTTAAGCTTATTTGTAGGGTGGAAGGTAGGTAAGATGGGGGATTTAATAAGGGTTTTGAGTAGTTTTTTTGACGCTGGATGAAGCTTTGGGTGGGGCGATTTGCTCTCAGGCGTTGGGCGAGACATTCCCAGCAGGCGGTGTTTTCGGGGTGGAAAATTGGACCGATCGCAATTGTGGAACTTGTAGGTTTGACGAGTAGCCAAGGGTTGCCTGTTTGAAGGGCTTTTTGGTTGAATTCGCCCAGTTCGGGTTGCAGGTAATCGTCGGCTAGGATGACCGTGATATCTGCGGTAGCCGAGGTTTGAATGCCGAGGGTTTCTAGGGCGCTGACACAAGCTTCGGCTGGGATTTGGCTGTAGGAGATGACGGCAACTTTGAGGGATTGTAGGCGCGATGTGGCTTGTTGGGGGGAGATGTTTAAAAGGGTGTAGAAGGCAGCAGTTTCATCGGGGAGGGAGGTGTCGTTTTCGATCAGGTGGCCTTGTTTTTCTAGCAGGGCTAGGGTATAGTAAATTTCTGGCGGTGAGGCTTGACCTCGCAGTTGATTGACGATTTCGTCTGCGGTGTTGTTACCGTTAATTAAGGGGGTTAATAGTTCGTAAAGGTGGCCTGAGAGGACGAAGGAATCTGACTCGGAGATTAGGAATACTCCCACCGATTTGATGATTTCAACTGTGAAGCAGTTTTTAAACTTTGGTTGGTAGAGCATCCTGAAGGGTGTTTAATATAACTTTTGAATAGATTTTAGGATAATATCAAAGCCGGGGCGAGTTCGCTGAGATACTTGATAATTATTAACAAATGATCTTAACGTACAACCGACAGTCCGGCAGGGGTTAAAACCCCTGCCTCAAAGCGAAAGTCCTCTCAAAGAGGACTAATATCATGTCCGATCGAACAATTACAATAAGTTAGGTTTGTATTACTAGCGATCGACCGGACATAATATTATCAGCAGTTACCCGAACCCGATCTAATCAGTTCTTCAGTCCTCTTTCAGAGGACTTTCGCTATGAGACAGGGGTTTCAACCCCTGGCGGACTGCCGGGTGAGCGAGACGACTGCCGGACTAAAAGCTTAAGTTGACACCAATACAGTGGCAATTTGCCGATCGCAACTTTGATACCTATTTCCCAAATACTAGCAACAGAAAACCACAATTCGTTCGTTTCCTCAACAATTTGTACGATCGCCTCCTCATTCAATCTTTTTCGTTTTAGCCCGATCGATATTTACGGTTTCCATACTCTTAAAAATTTAAATCTATAAATTAACTATAATCGATCGCCCGAAAAGCTAAATATCCTCAAGCGACCCCGCTGCGACTAGACAAGCGGGGCCGAAAAACTGGCAAGCTACGGGTGTAGCCGGAGGTAAGCTAAAGGGACTTTAGCACTTAGGAGCCAAACCAGGAGCTATTTCTGCTCTGCCCTCCAGCCAATTACTAATCTGTGCGTCTATCAAATTATCAGGTTTCGCAGGCAATGGCATTTCACCAATCATCGTACCTTCAGGAGTTCCATTTAACCAGGCCTGGGCGATCGCCTTTGACATTTCCTGTTCGCTCGCCGTCAAATCTTGTTGCAAAACTGACATAATTATATTCCTCTGTTAGATCAACCTAATCTTGTTCTGGCAATTAATGCCGATACAGTACAACAGTCTCATCCGCTTGTCAACTGCGGAAACACCAACTCTCCTGAAGCGGCCCCGCTGCGACTAGACAAGCGGGGCCGAAAAACTGGCAAGCTACGGGTTCTGCCTGCGGTAAGCTAAAGGAACTTTAGGTGCAACTGGCCTTAATTCCGCTTGGGAATCCCTCACTCCGCCCCTCAAGCCAATCGCTAATCTGTTCCTCTGTCAGCTCGTCTGGTTTGGGAGGTAGGGGCATTTCGTAAATAACCGTCTCCCCTTCAGTACCTCGAAGGACGGGAACTGCATTGGGACTCTGATTTACTTGGACTTCTACGAAATCTTCGAGAATTAACCCATTGTCTCGCAGCGTGGCTGCGGGTTCGTTCAGTAGGCTGTTATACAAAGCTTCGTCCAACCATGCTTGACCAATCAGTCGGGCTATTTGTGTTTCCCAACTTCTCCAATCCTGGGGAAAAGCCATAAGTTTCTCCTAGCTCCCTTTTTTGGGAAATATAGATTTTGCTTTTATTCTATAATAGATGAGTTCTCTACAGTCTCGATCCGCAACTACTGACCGCCCCCTGGCTTACAGTCGGCAAAGCCCAACGCTTCAGAGTCTAGGCAACTGGCGATCGCCCTTTTTTAAGAAAGAGAAATAATATCATTTCCCTTTGACTGGGAATTGTATCATCCTCAATGCTGTAGGGGCGGGTTCACCAACCATAATCGCCAAAAACAAACAATCTCAAAAACCCGCCCCGCCCAACCAACAATCATCATCCTCAATGCTGTAGGGGCTAGTTCACCAACCATAATCGCCAAAAATAAACAATCTCAAAAACCCGCCCCGCCCAACCAACAATCATCATCCTCAATGCTGTAGGGGCGGGTTCACCAACCATAATCGCCAACAACAAACAATCTCAAAAACCCGCCCCACCCAACCAACAATCATCATCCACATTGTAATATTCGATGCAATTTTTTGGTCGATGTGGGCGGTTGGTGGGGTTGGGCGGGTTTATTTAGATTGTTGGTTATCGTTATATATTGTTGGCGAACCCGCCCCTACAGCCTTTTGATAATGGTAGAATAATATGTAAATTTTTACGGACTTTCGCTGTGACACAGGGGTTTTCACTCTCGATCGGCTAGCATTACTAACAAGCACAACACCAACTAGCGGGGTTGGGCGGGTTTATTTAGATTGTTGGTTATCGTTATATATTGTTGGCGAACCCGCCCCTACAGCCTTTTGATAATGGTAGAATAATATGTAAATTTTTACGGACTTTCGCTGTGACACAGGGGTTTTCACTCCCGATCGGCTAGCATTACTAACAAGCACAACACCAACTAGCGCACAGACTATGCTCGGACTTAACGGATATCGCATTGTACAAGAAATTCACAGCGGCGTAAAAAGTCTAGTCTATCGAGGCTACCGGCAACGAGACCAACAACCTGCGATCGTTAAACTCCTCAAGTCCGAGTACCCCACTCTGGAAGAAGTCACCCGCCTCAGAAATGAATACAAAATTGCCCAAGCCCTAGACTGTCCCAGCATCACTAAAGTCTATAGCTTAGAAAACTATCGTAACAGCTTTGCCCTGATCTTAGAAGATTTTGGCGGCTCCTCCCTCGACCAGTTACTTACTCACCAAACCTTCCCTTTAACAGAAGTTCTGAGAATTGCCATTGTCTTAATAGATGCCTTAGATTACTTGCACAGCCATGCGATTATTCACAAAGATATTAAACCGGGCAATATCATTATTAACTCTACCACAGGCGAAGTCAAACTCACTGACTTTAGCATTTCCTCCCGCCTGCAACAAGAAAATCAATCTGTTAGCAACCCCTCGGAACTAGCGGGTACTCTCGCCTATCTCTCCCCAGAACAAACGGGGCGAATGAACCGATCGGTAGATTACCGCAGCGACTATTATTCTTTAGGAGTGACTTTATACGAAATGCTGGCGGGTCAGTTACCTTTTGTTACTGAAGACCCGATGGAGTTAATACATTGTCACTTAGCTAAACAGCCGTTACCACTTGGTGAAAATAGAGAAATTCCCCAAGTTATTTCTGATATTGTGATGAAACTCTTAGCCAAAACCGCAGAAGAGAGATATCAGAGTGCAGCGGGATTAAAATTTGACTTAGAAACTTGTTTAAATCAGTTGCTTGCTACGGGAACAATAGCACCTTTTGCCATTGCCACCCGCGACAAAGGTAGCCAATTACTGATACCACAAAAACTTTACGGCCGCGAACAGGAAGTAATAGAAATACTAGCCGCCTTTGAAAGAATCAGCCACTCCTCTATAACCCCCAACCCCCTTAATAAGGGGGCTTTAGAACCAGCAGAATCCCCTCTTACCCCAACACCTCTTACCCCCCCCTTCTTAAGGGGGGCTGGGGGGGATCAAACCTACGCTTCCGAAGCAGAATCCTCCTCCCCTCTTACCCCCCCCTTAGCAAGGGGGGCCGGGGGGGTTCCAAGCGAATCCTCCCCTCTTACCCCGACATCTCTAACCCCCAACCCCCTTACTAAGGGGGCTTTAGAACCAGCAGAATCCCCTCTTACCCCCCCCTTAGCAAGGGGGGCTGGGGGGGTTCCAAGCGAAGCATCCCCTCTTACCCCTTCCCCTTCCCCTTCCGGCAGCGAAATGATCCTAGTTTCCGGCTATTCCGGCATAGGCAAAACCGCCATCGTCAACGAAGTTCACAAACCCATACTCCGCCAACGCGGTTACTTCATCTCCGGCAAATTCGACCAATTTAACCGCAACATTCCCTACTCAGCCATCATCACCGCTTTTCAAGCCTTAATCAACCAATTACTCACAGAAAATGCCGCCGAAATTGCCAGTTGGAAACATCAACTCTTAGATGCCCTCATCCCCAATGCCCAAGTCATCATTGATGTCATCCCCGAAGTAGAATTTATTATCGGCCTTCAGCCAGAAGTGCCGCAATTAGGGCCAACAGAATCACAAAACCGCTTCAATCGAGTTTTCCAACAATTCCTCAAAGTCTTTTGCCAGCCCCAACACCCCGTTGTCATTTTTTTAGATGACTTGCAGTGGGCAGATTCAGCCTCCCTGAAACTGATGCAACTGCTGATGGGTGACTCTGACAGCCAATATTTGTTAATTATTGGAGCATATCGCGATAACGAAGTCAACCCCACTCACCCCTTAGTTCAAACCTTAGAAAAAATCCGCGAATCGGGGGCTAATCTCAACAACATCACCGTCCAACCTTTAGCGCTAAATCATGTTAGCCAACTGATTGCCGATACTTTCAATGAATCCGCAGCCACAAAACGCATTCAATCTTTTTCCGAACTCCTGTTTAGCAAAACCCAAGGCAACCCTTTCTTTTTAACCCAACTCCTGAAAACCCTCGCCTTGGAAAACCTGCTGAATTATGAAGCCAGCAGCGACAAATGGCAATGGGATATCGAGGCAATCCAAGCCATTGGAATTACCGATTTAAACGTTGTCGAACTCATTGCTAGAAACATTCAAAAGCTACCAGAGGTTACTCAAAAAGCCTTAAAACTTGCCGCTTGCATTGGCAACACTTTCAACTTAGATGTTTTAGCCATTGTCAACGAAGCATCAGATTTAGTAACGGGGGCGCAGTTGTGGCCGGCGCTTCAGGCGGGTTTGATTTTACCCCTCTCCGAAGCCTACAAAATTCCCTTGGTATTTGTCGAGTCGGAATCTGAATCAATGCGGCTGCAAGATGTGAAAGTAGATTACAAATTTTTGCACGACAGAGTGCAGCAATCTGCCTATTCTCTGATTCCCGAAACCGAGAAAAAATCAACTCACTTCAAAATCGGTCAACTGCTGCTGCAAAATACCACAGCCGAAGAACGCAAAAACAATATTTTTGCCCTAGTCAATCAATTGAATTTTGGCATAGAGACAACCGCAGAGGAATCACCGCTACTGGCCGCCCAGCCAGACAAAAACCTGTTAGCAGAACTTAACTTGATTGCCGGTCAAAAAGCTAAAGCATCCGCAGCCTTTGAAGCGGCGGTTAATTATTTTAATCTGAGTTTAGGACTGCTGGCTGCCGATAGTTGGCAGAGTGATTATGACTTGACGCTGCCTATCTATGTGGAAACAGTAGAAGCTGAATATTTAAACGGTAATTTTGAACAGGCGGAACAGTTTTTAGAAGTTGTGCTGCAAGAGGCAAAAACGCTTTTAGATCGGGTGAAAGTTTACGAGGTGAAAATTCAGTCTTATATTTCTCAATACAGGTTTTCAGAAGCCATAGAGACAGGGCTAGAAGTGCTGGAAAAATTAGGATTATCGCTATCTCAAATGTCAGAAGATCCGGGAATTTTGATTCAGGCAATTGCTAGAAAACTGGTAGAAGAAAATAGACAAATTGAGGATTTAGCAGACCTTCCAGAAATGACAGATTCTTATCAGGTTGCCGCAATTCGGATTCTTTTAACAGTTACTTCGGCTGCTTATATTACAAATCCTGCCTTAAAGTCGCGGCTTTTATTTGCAATGATGGATCTCTGCTTAACTTACGGCAATCCTCCCTTAGCTGCTGGCGTGTACGTTAATTATGGTGTCTTTTTGACTGTTTCTGGAGATATTAATTCAGGATATAGATTTGGTCAGTTATCTTTAAGATTGCTAGAGCAATTCAATGCCAAAAACATAAAAGTAAAAGTACTTGTTTTACAGTACTTTTACTCATATATTAGACACTGGAAAGACCATGTTAGGGAAACTATAGACTCTTTGCAAGAGGCTTTTAATAGTGGGCTAGAAATAGGAAATTTAGAGTATGGCTGCTATGCAATTTTGAGCTATCACGAGCATAGATTGTATTCGGGAGGTGACTTAGAATCTCTCGAAGCTAAAAGTCGAGAGTATCTGTATTTGATTCAAAATCTTAAACAACATTATTCTATTGAAGGTTTAAAGATGTTCCGGCAGCTTATTTTAAATTTGCTGGCTAAGTCGAAAAAAGCTACAATTTTAATTGGTAATAATTACAATGAAATACAGATTATTCAATCAGCATTACAAATAAATAACTATTATACCTTGTTTTTTATCTACACTTTCAAAACCTTACTTTCATATTTATTTAAAGAACGCGAATCCGCCATTGAAAATGCTCGACAAGCAGATAAATATAAAGCACTTGTTGGCGGTCTGTTGGTGACAGCACAACTCAACTTTTACTATTCCCTCAGCCTCCTCGCTCAATATCCCCACGTCAGCGAAACCGAACAGACAGAATATCTCGAACAAGTAGCCACCAATCAACAAACAATGAGACATTGGGCCAACAATTGCCCCGCCAACTACCAACACAAATACGAGTTAGTAGAAGCAGAAAAAGCGCGAATTTTAGGAGACTACCCCGCAGCCATCACCCTCTACGATGCCGCCATCACCGGGGCCAGAGAACAGCAATACACCCAAGAAGAAGCCCTCGCCAACGAACTCACCGGCGAATTTCACCTCACTCGCGGCCAAGAAAACATGGCCCGCTTCTTCCTCCTAGAAGCATACTACTGCTACATCCGCTGGGGAGCAAAAGCCAAAGTCAAAGACTTAGAAACCAGATATCCGAAATTCTTCGCCAAAATCAACGCTCAAAAACCCGCAGAAACCAGCCTCACCCTAGCCACCATCATCACCAGCAGCGGCAATTCCGAAGGATTTGACTTAGCCTCCGTCTTCAAAGCCGCCCAAGCCATCTCCAGCGAAATAGTCCTCAGTGAATTGCTAGCAAAACTAATCAAAATCGCCATTGAAAATGCCGGAGCCCGAACGGGATATTTGCTGCTCAAACACTCAAATACATTCACCATAGAAGCCGTCGGACAAGTCGAAGGCGACAACATCACTCTCTCACAAATTCCTAATTTACCCCTTACTGAAGTCCTCCCCATCAGCGTCATCAACTATGTAGAAAGAACCCAAAAAAGTGCCGTCTTAAACAATGCCACCACCGAGGCGATGTTTGCCGCCGACCCCTATATTGTTGCCCATCAAACCAAATCCATCCTCTGCACCCCCATCATCAATCAAGGTCGCTTCATGGGTATAGTTTACTTAGAAAACAACCTAGCAGAAAAAGTATTCACACCAGGGCGAATAGAAGTTTTAAAACTCCTATCTTCCCAAGCCTCCATCGCCTTAGAAAATGCTACTTTGTACCAAACCCTAGAACAAAAAGTAGAAGAACGCACCGCACAATTAGCCCAAGCTAATAGAGAAATATTGGTTTTGAACGAACGGCTAAAAGTAGAAAACCTTCGCATGAGTGCCGAACTAGACGTAACCCGCCGCCTGCAACAAATGATTTTGCCTCAACAGCAGGAATTAGAGTCAATTGCACGGCTAGAAATAGCTGCATTCATGGAACCTGCTGATGAAGTTGGCGGCGACTACTACGACGCACTAAATTACGGCGGTCAAGCCACAATTGGCATCGGCGACGTGACAGGACACGGTTTAGAAAGCGGCGTGTTAATGATTATGGCGCAAACAGCAATTCGCACTTTGTTGGTTCACAATGAAACCGACCCAGTTAAATTATTGCAAACAGTCAACCAAACGCTTTTTGACAACGTAGAGCGCATGAATTGCGGTAAAAGTATGAGCCTTTCTTTGCTGGAATATCGGGACAACACCCTGCGTGTGAGCGGACAGCACGAAGAGGTGATTGTCGTGCGTTCTAGCGGCGAAGTAGAGCGGATTGATACGATGGAGTTAGGCTTTCCCATCGCCTTGGAACCAGATATTGCCGATTTCATTGCTTCTACTGAAATACATTTGAATTCGGGGGATGTTGTCGTACTCTACACAGATGGAATTACCGAAGCTTTTGATATGAATCAAGCTCAATACGGTATTGAGCCATTGATTGAAGTTGTTGTCCTTAACAGGGAACAGTCAGCAGCAGAAATCAAGCAAGCTGTGATTGAGGACGTGCGGCGATACATCGGGGAGCAAAAAGTATTTGATGACATTACTTTGGTTGTAATCAAACAGAAGTAAGGATCGTGAATTAAATAACTTATAATTTTAATTGTTATTGTGGGATGGGCGTCCCGCCCATCCTTTTTGGACGGGCGGGACGCCCATCCCACAAATATGTGTAAATTATTTAATTCGCGATCCTAAGAGGGCCCAAGCCCAACTACGTACCTCATTTTTCGCTCGAACTGCTATATTTAATTCTCATTCCTTAGTTCCGATCAATTAATCAATTGCTTGAATGTGTCGTGTTCGCGAATTTTTTCTAAATCAGCTTCACTTTTTGCCAACTCTTTGCACACATTGGGATTGAGATTGAGGGCTCGCTTTAAATTTTCAATTGCTAATTCTATTTTACCTTGCAGTGCATAACATCGGGCTTTGTTGTACCAAATTCTGTAAAAATCAGGTCGGATTTTAGCAGCATTGTCGTAGGATGCGATCGCCGCTTCGTATTTTTGCAATTTTGAGAGTGCAACGCCTCGATTGTTCCAAGCGTCAGTATAATCATTTTTAATTTGTAGGGCTTGATTGTAAGAAATTACTGCTTGTTCGTACTCCTGCATTTTGGAAAACGCAACGCCTCGGTTGTTCCAAGCGTCGGCATAATCGGGTTTGGCTTGAATTGCTTGTTCGTAACAGCCGATCGCCTCCTGGTACTTCTGCAACTCCAACAATACCACGCCTCGGTTGTTCCAAGCGTCGGGATAATTGGGGCGAATTGTAGTAGCTTGTTCGTAAGAGGCGATCGCCTCTGGATACCGCTGCATTCTCGTGAGCACTACTCCCCGGTTGTTCCAAGTATCGGCTAAATCCGGCTGAATTTGCAGGGCCAGATCGTAAGCGGCGATCGCATCTTCATAACGGTTTTCAAAGAAACAAGCATCTCCCTGTTTGGCATAGTCGGCGGCTGTCAATAACTGTTGGTAATTGCCGTAGTTAACCGGAGCAAATTCTTGAATTTGAGCATCGGGAAATAACAAGTCTGTTTCTGCATCCTGGTGACTTTGGTGTTGGATTTCGCCTAAAATAGTTTCTGCATCGGAAATTAATAGTTTTAATTGAGAGATTGTATCGTAATGGAGACTTTCTATTTCTTGGCGAGCAATTGTTGTCTGCTTGGACAATTTGCTAAACAGAAACCAAGCCCCGACTCCGGCTGCTGTCGGAAACAAAGTTAGGGCAATTACCAGCCCGTTAAGCAGCAGGGCCGTGCGCCCGAAAGCAATGTCAACTTCTTCTTGAACTCGATCGCGAATTTCCTCTTTCAGTTGCTGTTGTTGCAATTGCTGCTGAACCAACAGTGCCGCCGGCTTCAGTTCAGATGCAGAAACGTTGCTGCTGCAGACTAGAATAGTCGAAAGGGCGATCGGGCTAATACTTGTTTTAAAAATACTTGACAAACGCATTGCCTTAGTGATACGCACCTGATTTGCGATTTCCATGTGTCAAGAGATGCTGATAACGACGATCCCAGACTAGCCCATTTGTTCAAAAACTATTAAATACAGGATATCTGTTGTGCAGCCCCCTCCGATCAAATTGCTGACGCAAGAATTGCTAGACGAAGTTGCCGCTTCCTCCCGCCGCAGTCCCCGCCAGCGACAAAACTACAATTTCCACGATTTATCTGAAAAAGTGCAGCGGTTTGTCAACGTCTTGCAACCTGGCACTTACGTCCGCCCTCACCGACACCTGCGCCCGCCTGCGGTTAACGGTTTTGAGTTTTTTGTGGTGATTCAAGGAGAAGTCGGTATGATTATTTTGAACGAAAACGGTCAAATCCTGCGCTCCTTGCTAGTCAGCGCTGCCGGGCCGACTCGCGCTGTCGAACTTCCAGAGGGCACTATTCACACGTTAGTCGCTTTGGCACCGGATACTGTGATTTTGGAGTTCAAGGAAGGGCCTTACAACGTGGCGGCGGATAAAGACTTTTTGACCGATTTTCCTGCTGAGGGAACTGCGGCGGCGCGCGAATTAGTCTTGATTTGGGAAGCGGAATTTAACACTTGACTAATGGCTGCCGACTGCTGACTAATGACTAATGACTAATGACTAATGACTGCTGACTAATGACTAATGACTGCTGACTAATGACTAATGACTCATGACTCATGACTAATGACTAATGACTCATGACTCATGACTAATGACTCATGACTAATGACTAATGACTAATGACTAATGACTGCTGACTAATGACTGCTGACTAATGACTGCTGACTAATGACTAATGACTAATTACTGATGAATCTAATTGTCGTCATCCGATTGTATAAATCCGGGGCGGTGCGAATGATTTTTCTCAGAAGTTCATCCGTCACCCAAAAGACGAGGGGAAAGGAAAATTTTTTGCTGAATTCGCTACATAGTAGGTTGGTAGAAACGAGCAATCGATCGATCGTCTCCACTGATTCCAAACCGAGGAGCATTAAAGCTGGAGGCTGTTCGCCATCTAGTTCTGCTGCGATTGTCGTGTAGAGAGTTGTCGCCGATTTGGGCAAAAACAGTTGCCGCGGTTTCACGGGACAATTTGCTTGCAGCCGATCGACTATTTGCTGCCGCAAAGCCAGCGAGTTGCAGTTGACTAAAACAAAAGAAAAGTAACCTTGGGAAAGACGGAGCGCCCGATTTAAAGTTGAGAACGACCGCTCGTTATATTTAGCTGAGTCGTACTTAGCTGCATCGTCTTTAGCTATATTTTCTGAGCTTTTGTGGACCATAAATTACAGGTCTTTCATGGAGTTTTAGAGATTTTCTAGATTAAATGGTATTTCTAAATAAAATGTGAATATGGGATTTTTTTTATTGAAAAACCGGGAGCATCTCAATGAAAGCAGCCCTCCGCTTGAAATTGGAGCTAGGAGTCAGGAGTCAGGAGTCAGGAGGAAAGAGTCAGAAGGAAGAAGGAAAAAGTCAGAAGTCAGGAGCCAGAATAAGTGTTTTTACAAATATGAGATGCTCCCGAAAAACATTGCGGTAATTATAGCACGGTTTAAAATTAATATCAATAGTTCGGTCTGCTAATTTGGCGGGAGCCACTCAAAACAACCTGCAACGGTACAACCAAAGTATCAAATGTATCAAATGTAGTTAAACAGACAAAAAATCACCGAGAACTGTCAGCCAGCGGCAAAGTAAACCAAAAACTTGCCCCAGCACCGGCACTGCTAATTACCCCAATTTCGCCGCCGTGAGCGCCAATAATTTGCCGACACAGATAGAGACCCAAACCCAAACCAACCGAGTGTCGGGATCGATCGCCCCTAACGTAAAGGTCAAAAAGATGTTCGCACTGTTCCGGCAATATTCCCACCCCGTCATCTTCAACTGTACAGCGAATCATACTACTTCGGGAATGGGGAATGGGGAATGGGGAATGGGGAATGGGGAATTGTTCGGGGGGAATTCGTAACTGCTCGCTCTTATGTTTGGCTGCGTTTCGATCGAAAATTGATTTTTCCGCATGAATGACTTTAGCTGAAACTGTTAAATTTAGTCCGGGAAGATTGTGTTTCAAAGCATTAGTAATTAAATTAGAAAACACGCGCCACAACTGAGTAGAGTCAGCATTCACCGCTGGCAAATCATGCGGAACCAAATTTTTAAAAGTAGCTTGACCTTCATTCATTAAAGGCTCCAAATCGGTTGCCGCCGCTTCAACTATTGCCCTCAAATCTACCCGATCGCAGTGCAGAACAAAACCGCGCAATTCCCCAGCGTGAACTTCCAGCAGCGAATTTATCAACCGCAATTGCTGCTCGCTACCTTGAATCATCCGATCCAAAACAGAACGCGGAATGGCGATCGAATCCCCACTTTTAGTCTGCCAATTTTTCAGCACCATTAACATTCCCGCCACCGGGTTTCGCAAATCGTGAGAAAGAGCGTGAATAAACAGCCGCAGCGATTCTTGTGCCTGTTTGCGCTGCGTGATATCCTCAATTAAACCCTCATAATAAAGCAGGGAGCCAGTGCTGTCCCGTACCGCCCGCGCCTTCTCGGAAATCCAGACAATACTGCCGTCTGAGCGGTAAATTTTAGATTCAAAATCCGAGACTGTGCCGCTTTCCTCGATCGCCCGCAAAAACTCATTTCTGCGAGCCGGATCGACATACAACTGCCGCTCGATATCAGTAAACTTTGCCGTCACTTCTTCCGGGGAATCGCAGCCGTAAATCCTGGCCAAAGCAGGATTGGCAGTAATGTAGCGGCCGTCGGGAGTGCTTTGAAAAATGCCCTCGCCGGCATTCTCAAAAATGCTGCGGTACTTCGCTTCCGCCACCTCCAACTGCTGGTAAGCAGATTCCAACTCGCGCCTGGTACTAAACTCTTTCCGTTGCAGACATTCGTACCAATAAACTGACAAATCGCAAATCAAACAAAACCAAAACAGATATAAGTACAACCCGGTCAACTTAAAAGGAGTATACTTAGCAAAACTTAGATTTAAAACCAAATTTATCCCGACGTGGCAGCACAAAACGCCGAGTTGAGAAATCAGGTGGAGGCGCCAGCGGACGGGCATCAGCGTAGCTTGGATCAGAAACGCTAAACTCCAGGTAAAAATTGGTAATTCCCCGGCTTGTGCGACAGCTAGCCCGATCTGTACAACCACCGTCAGCGACCACGAAAAACCCAAAAATAGCAAACCGGGATAGCGCAGTCCGAAGGAGGTTTTTTGCAACACAAAACAGGTCAGCAAACCCAATTCTACAGCAGCGCTCGTGTACAAATAAACACTGTCAAACTCCTGGCGAGCGAAGAATCTTTCGCCCAGAAAATAGACCGTTATTGTGAAGGCAAAAAAGATGGCAATTCCGACAGCAGGGCGCAGCCGATCTCGGAGGAAGCGATCGCGCCACACCTCGTAAACCGTTAACGCCTGAACTGATTTTGCATTGCCCAAATAGGTCATACCATTTTAGATTTTAGATTTTAGATTTTAGATTGGGAAAGAGCGATCGTCCGAGTTGACAGCAGGTAGCAAAAACCAGAAAGTCGAACCACCGCCGGGAGTGCTTTCGACGCCGATGAAGCCGCCGTGAGCTTTAATAATTTGTAAAGGAGAGATACAGTCCCAAACCCAGCCCTGTTAATTGTCGGCTATTAGGGTCTTGAACGTAAAGTTCAAACAGAGATTCCCGCTGTTTGGCGCTGATTCCCACTCCATCCATTTTAGATTTTAGATTTTAGATTTTAGATTCAGAAAGAGAGCTCGTCCGAGTTGACAGCAGGTAGCGAAAACCAGAAAGTCGAACCACCGCCAGGAGTGCTTTCGACGCCGATGAAGCCGCCGTGAGCTTTAATAATTTGTTTGGAGAGATACAGTCCCAAACCCAGCCCTGTTAATTGTCGGCTATTAGGGTCTTGAACGTAAAGTTCAAACAGAGATTCCCGCTGTTTGGCGCTGATTCCCACTCCATTATCTGTTACAGTACAGCGAACCATTTTTACGGTGACTCCGGGCAATTTGCTGCCAGTATTGCCAATTTGACCCTGATAGCGGGGCATTTTGCAACTGCCGTCGAGGTGGAATTTGGCCAGGGTTTCCTGATTTTTCTGGGCGGTATCGCCCATCCTAGGACGATCGCCCGCAGCAGATATCCGGTTAGCGATACAGCGGGCGATCTGAGTATTTTGAGATGTTAAAACCTGTGAATTTCCTTCAAAACTTACCCTTTTTTCAACTTCAATTACCTCAGCTTTAAAAGTTATATTGACTCCCGGAGGATTGTGTTTAATAGCATTAGTCAGCAGATTTTCTAGCACCCGCTGCAAGTGTTGGCGATCGGCATTGACTTGCGGCAAATCCACTGGTATTTCCTGAGTTAAAGTTGCTTGATTTTTTTCCAGGACGGGATCTAAATTAGCAATAATGGCTGAAGCTAAAGACGGCAAATGCAGCGGTACAGTATTGAGAACAATACCTTTCACCTCGCTAGCGTGAGCGTCGAGCAGGGAATTAACCATAGTCAACTGGTGTTCGCTAGCTTGAACGATCCGCTGCAAGATCGATCGAGAAACCGGAACATCTTGTAGAGAGTCAGAGGGCGATTTGTTGAGCAAATTTTTCAGCAGTATTAACATTCCCATAACAGGAGTGCGGAGATTGTGAGAAACTGCGTGCAAAAATAGGTCTTTGAGGCGGTTGCTTTCTTCCAGTTCGTGCATTTTTTGCTGTAGTTGGCGGGTGCGTTCCTCCACTTGAGATTCCAAGTTGGCATTGAGAGCTTTTACCTGCTGCAAAAGTTGGGCTTGCTGGAGAGCGATCGCCACTTGAGTAGCGAGTTTTTCCAACAAATCAATTTCAAATTCCTGCCACTGGCGGGGCCCCGAACACTGGTTGACGGCCAAGATCCCGAACAATTCATCCCCCAGGACGATCGGCACATTTAACGTCGCGCGAATTTGATAGTCGCTGTAGAATTGGGCAATTGGAACGCTGAGTTCAACGCTAGCAGTATCGGAGATAGTTCGGACGCGGTTGTTAGCATAAAAAGTTTTCTGGCTTTCGAGGTGATTCTCGTCAGCGAGTACCCACCCCAAAAGAGAACGACATTGGGCACCCACAGACTCGGCCACAACCTTACCGTACACCGGGCTGGGAAGATGTAACCCGTCCGCGTCCACAATACCGATGAAAGCGCGGTCTGCCTTGAAAAATTGCCGGACTTCGGCAACAGTAGTGTTGAGAATTTCTTCGAGGTCGAGGGAGTTGCGAATTCGCAGGGCGATTTCTGAGAGCAAGCGATCGCGATCGGACGACGCCCGCAAAGCGGTTTCCGCGCAGTGGCGTTCGGTAACGTCTTGGACTGTGGCGGAAATGAGGTTTGAGTTAATTGCCGACTGTTCGCAGACAGTACGCACTCCGCCGTCTGGAAGCACGATCCGGTAATCAATGCAATAGGGTTTGCGCTCAAACATAGCTTGACACTGCGATCGCGCCACCAATTCTCGGTCTTCTGGATGTACGACCTGCAAAAAAACGGATGGTGTCGGTTTGACAGTTCCCGGGGCAAAACCCAAGAGGCGGTAAAGTTCGTTCGACCACCGCAATTCGATATTGGATATACGATCTGCTGCGGATTCTTGGCAGTTGTCAGTTGCTGTGACGGCGGCGCAATTTAAATCCCAATTGCCCAACTGAGCGATGCGCTGAGCGTTGGCTAAACTAGCTTCGCGATCGCGCAGCATGGCCGCCGTGCGGCGCACCTCAAAGAGCGCTTGCTGGCGTTCTGCTACGGCGGCGGCCAACATCAGAGCCACAAGGGCGATCGTACCGGTAAAAGCCTGTAAAAACAAAACCGCCTGTTTGAGATTATCGCTTTTAGCCAAAAACGGGCCGCCTCCCTGTACTGCTCCCCAAATCGCGATGCAAGAGACGATCGAATAAGCAAAAATCGCTCCCGCCGGTTGAAAGCGCAGGGCAGCCCAAACTATCAGAGGAAAAGGCAGATACTCCAGCGGATACTGAGCGATCGCCGTCTGTATTTTCGAGCAAAAAAACAGCCAGCTCACGCTCAGCAAGAGAGTCAGCCAGAGCGCTATTTCTGCATAATTAACAATTAAAAATAGAAGATTGTAGCGGTTTTTAATTGCAGAAAATGTGCTGGGGGAATTGGGAATTGGGAATTGGGAATTGGGAATTGGGAATTGGGAATTGGGAATTGGAATTTGGGAATCTACCCCATTTAAAAACGCTTTTAATATTGTAATAATACCCGGCTTAATCTCACATTTAACACGACGGTCGAGAACAGGCAAGATGCCTGTTCCACCAGAAAATTCATCTCTCGCTTCACAGGCATCTTGCCTGTTCCCAAACAAGTAATTGAAAATAATGAAACATCTCAGTTTTAGTGGAAATTTAAAACTGTTAACCGCGCGGTTCAAAGTCAGCAGCACGGGCGTCACAATCAAAATTCCCATGCCGTCTCCGAGCCACGCAGTCCAACAGTTCCGAGAGAAATTGCTCCACTGAGCCCAACCAAAAATGCACGCGCCCAAGTTGCTGAGGATAGAGCCGAGGAAAGTAGACCCGATGACAGCGCCCGCTACTAAAGCCAGAACATCTCGCAGTCGATCGAGTTTCGCAGAAAATCCGCTCCAAGTCAGCAAAGCCTCTCCAGCCAGCGCTTGCAGGGTGACGCTAAAAGCCGATGCGGCAATGACAGCCGACGGTATACCGCCCGTAGAGTTTAACAGCACTGAACCCAGGACAATTCCCGGCCACATCCGTCGCCCTTGCACCAGCAGTGCCGCTAGAGCAATACCGGCGGGCGGCCACACCGGGGAGGGTTCGGCTTGCACCAGTCCCAGCATCGACGCTGCGAGTTTTCCGGTAACAAAGTAGGCCAGCGCCAGGATGCCGGTGTACAGAAGCGTTCGAGTGCGGGGGTTGAGCAGTTTCATGTTTAGGTGCGATCGAATCCTCCATTCCTAGTTTTAAATTTAGGCGGCTTTGGGGCGATCGGGCTTCCTCCTGACGACTCACCTGACTGGGCGAGTGGGAAGTTGACTGTTGACAGTTGACTGTTGACTGTTGTTATTCGTAGCAGCTACCCACTAACTAATGACTAATGACCAATGACTAATGACCAATGACAACTGACAACTGACAACTGACTGCTTAAAATCCAAAACTCCGCTTACCATCCGGCTTAACAGTAAGCCAATTGGTCTTTGCCATTGCCAGTTGTTCCTCAGAAACTGTAGCGTTGGTAAGATTCGCCCCGCACAAATTTGCTCCCCGCAAATTCGCCTTAGTCAAATAAGCCCCCGTCAAGTCAGCACCTCGGAAATCCGCGCCTTCAAAATTGGCAGTGCTGCAATAAGCCTCAGTCAAATTAGCATCTCGCAAATTCGCCTGAATTAACCTCGCGTGACCCAAATTCGCCCCCGATAAATCCGCTGCTTGCAAATTTGCCTTCACCAACCTAGCCTGATAAAAATTTCCCCCCGCCAACTGCGCTTTTTGCAGTTGCAGGCCAGACAGTTCGCAGTCAGCAAAATCGCGCTTGCCTTTAAAATATGCCGCTCGCAAGCTGTTGGTGTCCCACTTAGGAGCAACTTTCGATAGCTTTGACGCTGCTAAATTGTCGCTAGAAGGTCCAACCGTTCCGAAAGTTCTGCCTGACTCAGCCAGAGTACGGGAAACTCTGGGCTGCATCCCCGTGTTCCCGGATTGGCTGAAGGAAGTTCTACCAGTGCGCGTGTGGTTCGATCGTAAATCTTGATTAATTTTGCTCTCAGGCCGCGACCACGAAGAACCCTCGTCATTAAATATTGTCGGTTCTTCAACTGCACGAGAAGACCCGTTGAATTGAGTTGCCAAGCCATCGACAAGACTTGGGTCTTCAAATTCCCCAGAGAGAGCTCTGAGGACATCTGCTGCTGATTGGAAGCGGTGGCCAACCATCGGCTTCAGCATTTTTTCGAGAATCCGCGCAAAATAGGGGCTTACCTGAACGTGGGGCTGCCAAACAATTTCGCCGGTTACTCCATCAAAATCTAAATCCTTGGGCGATTTTCCTGTCAGCAAGTACAAGCAAGTCATTCCCACCGCGTAGATGTCGCTGGCAAATATCGGCCGCAGCGCCATTTGTTCCGGGGGCGCAAAACTAAATGTGCCGACTGAAAATTTCGTGTTAGCGCTTTGGTCGGCGGGGTCTAATAATATTGTTTGGCTAACTTGGTCTTTTACCGCTCCGAAGTCAATCAGAACTAAGTGGCCGTCTTGAACTCGGCGAATAATATTTGCGGGTTTGATGTCTCGGTGAATTACTCCTTGGCTGTGGATATATTGCACTACTGGCAGAATTTCTAATAGAAAATTTTTAACGTCAGATTCGTTGAAACGGCCTGAGTGCTTGACTTCTTGTTTCAAAGTCGAGCCTCTAACATACTCTTGAACTAAGTAAAATTGCTGTTCCGTTTCAAAATAGTCTAGCAGCCTGGGTACTTGCGGGTGGTCGCCCAGTTGGCCGAGGGTTTTTGCCTCTCGCTTGAATAATTCCCGCGCCATTTCTAAAACTCGCGGCGACAAACTACTGGGTCGCAGTTGCTTGACTACACAACTCGGTTGACCGGGCAAAGAGATGTCTTTTGCCAGAAATGTAGCTCCAAAACCTCCTTGTCCTAACGGTTCAATAACTCGGTAGCGAGCGCGCAGCAATAACCGCGCACCGCAAGTCTGACACTGGAGAATAGAGTCAGCAGGGTTTTGAGGATGGGGACAGCCCGGATTTACGCAGTAGCTCATATTGATTGAGTTTGCCTATGTTGTTCTGATCTTGTCAGCGTCGCTCGACTGCACAAATAGCCTGTTCCTGCTTCTGGTAGACATACTAATATATCAGTTTTCGGCAGGCCGTGCCTTCGATTGCGAATTGGAATTGCACCTAAGTCTTTTAGGCCGATATCTTTTCCCTATTTTGATTATCTCGCTGGTTTGAGTTTTTTCGGTTGATTATCCTTGAAGATAGTTTAAAGACTTGCTAAAGTTGTCCTTTTTTGTGTAAAGTCTTTCTAAACTTAAGTGCTTTTTGCGTTGTTAGATGTATCTAGCATACCTCATTCTCTGAATGAGAATGCTACTCATCCCCAACAGACATCTACCTTTGGGCAGAGGACTCGTTTTTGATGATGTGTACCATAACAGTCTTGACAAATTTGAATTAGTATGCTATGAAAAGCTTTCCCCGAATAAATTCTGGGACTCAAAAGTCGTAGCCCGTCGGCGCCGACTAATGACTAATAACTACCGAGCACTGACAACTAACTACTGACTAAATTATGCGTATTTCTCTAAAGTGGCTGCAGGAATTGGTGGATGTGGCAATATCGCCGGAAGAATTAGCCGAAACCCTGACAATGGCAGGCTTTGAAGTGGAAGAAATCGAAGACCGCCGCCCGTGGGCAAACGGCGTAGTTTTGGGCAAAATCATCGCCTGCGAACAGCATCCGAATGCAGACAAATTAAGAGTTTGTCAAGTGGATGTGGGTTCTGGCGAAGCTTTGAATATTGTTTGCGGCGCACCCAACGCTAGGGCAGACATTTACGTGCCTGTCGCTGTTGTCGGCACTTATTTATCGACTATTGACTTAAAGATTAAACCTGCTAAATTGCGTGGCGTTCCTTCCCAAGGAATGATTTGTTCTCTAGCAGAATTGGGACTATCTAAAGAGTCAGCCGGGATTCACATTTTTGAGTTAGAAAATCCCGAATTGGGCAGCGATATTCGCCCGCTTTTGGGTTTAGACGACGTGATTTTAGACTTGACCGCAACGGCCAACCGTGCTGACGCTTTGAGCATGGTTGGCGTAGCGCGGGAAGTGGCGGCGCTGACTGGGGCGAGTTTGAGAATTCCCGCAGCGAATGGTGTGGCGATTGAGGGTAAAGAAAGTCCTGCTTTGGCAGTAGAAATATCGGAACCGCAAGGCTGCCCGATTTACATCGGCACGGCAATTGAAGGTGTGAAAATTGGTGCTTCTCCAGTTTGGTTGCAGCAGCGGTTGCAGGCGGCGGGAGTGCGGCCAATTAATAATGTGGTTGACGTAACTAATTACATTTTATTGGAATGGGGCCAGCCGCTGCACGCTTTCGATCGCGATCGCCTGCAATCTTTCACCGGTACTCAAGATATCAGCATCGGCGTCCGGTTTGCTTCATCAGGGGAATCCTTCAAAACCTTGGACGGACAAAACCGCAATTTGCAAGCACAAAACCTGTTAATTACTGCTAGCGACAAACCTGTTGCCTTAGCTGGGGTAATGGGCGGCGAAGATACGGAAGTTCACGAAGGAACGCAAAATTTAGTTTTGGAAGCCGCGATTTTTGACCAGGCAACGATTCGCCGTTCTGCGCGCGCTCAAGGCCTGCGGAGCGAGGCATCGATCCGCTACGAACGGGGGGTGAATCAGGCGGCCTTGGCGACGGCTTGCAACCGCGCTGTAGCCCTAATTTTGGAGTTGGCTGGAGGCGCTGCGACGGTGCAGAAAACGGCGAGTTCCGGCGAGGATTTGAGTTTTTCGCGATCGCTCGAATTGCGTTTAGACAGAGTAAATCTGGTGTTAGGGCAGTTGAAAAGAGGAGAAACGGGCGGTTCTAAATATCTGGAACCGGAAGAGGTGAAAAATATTCTGACAGCCTTGGGATGCGAAGTTGTTCCGACTGAAAAAGAACGGGTTTGGAATGTGACTGTGCCTCCTTACCGCTACCGCGATTTAGAAAGGGAAATTGATTTAATTGAGGAAGTTGCCAGACTCCACGGCTACGACAATTTCTGCGATACTTTGCCTAGCAAAACGGAACCAGGTTATCTGTCGGCAGAATACGCGGCAATTCGGAATGTGCGATCGGCTTTTCGGGCGGCCGGTTTGACCGAGTTGATGCACTATTCTTTGGTGAAAACTGAGGGAGACAATCAGGTTGTGCTGGCGAATCCGCTGTTTGTCGAGTATTCGGCTTTGCGGACAGAAATGCTGTCGGGTTTGATTGATGCTTTCGGGTACAATTTGGAACAGGGAAATGGGGCGCTAAACGGTTTTGAAGTCGGCCGCATTTTTTGGAAAGATGGGGATGCAATGAAGGAAGCCGATGCAGTGGCGGGGATTATCGGCGGCGATCCGACTGTGTGGAAATGGCAGCAGTCCGGGCGCGATCGACCTTTGAGTTGGTTTGAAGCTAAGGGGGTTTTGGAAAGCGCGTTTCAGGAGTTGGGTTTGTCCGTAGAATATCAAAGCGATTCCTCGAATACGCGCTTGCATCCGGGCCGCACGGCTGCGTTATCGTTAAACGGAAAACATTTAGGAGTTTTCGGACAGTTGCACCCGCAATTGCAGCAAGAAAAGGATTTGCCCGAGCAGGTTTACGTGTTTCAATTAGATTTAGCGGTGCTGTTGGGTGAGTTAGGGCGATCGAACAACTTAACTCGCAAATTCGCCGGTTATTCGAGTTTCCCCGCTTCTGACAGAGACATTGCATTTTTCGCACCGGTGGAAGTTCCGGTTGTTGAGATGCAGAGTGCGATGAAAAAGGCGGCGGGTAGTCTGCTGGATTCGGTGGAACTGTTCGACGAATATCGGGGCGACAACGTGCCGGCGGGACAGCGGAGTTTGGCTTTTCGGTTAGTTTACCGCGCGGGCGATCGAACTTTGAGCGAAACCGATGTCGAACCGGCACAACAAAAAGTTCGCGATATCCTAGTTGAGAAGTTCGGCGTTAGTTTGAGAAGCTAATTGTAGGGGCGGTGCTAAAAGTGCCCGCCCTCTCTCGACTTACACGCAAAGACTGAGAAACCGGATTTCTTGCAAGATTGCCCGCCACAAACCAATATATTCATAGAAACCCGGTTTCTGCGGCCAAGCGAGTCCTAAATTCATTGAAAAAATCATTAATTTAAAGGCCGCAACATCTCCCGCACAAAAAAAGAACAATCAGGAAATCGCAACAGAGAAATACTATCACCATCCGCAAGAATCACCCGACTTTGATAACCATCCTGACTCGGTTCTCGAAAAACATGAAGTTGCCGATTATTCACATCCAAAACCCAATAATCAGTAATTCCCGACTCAGCATAAATTTTCGCTTTAATCCCGCAATCCGTTCTCAGCGTAGTATCCGCAACTTCAATAATCAGATAAATTTCTGAAGGAATTGGATGGTGGTCTTCATAGTAAAGTGGATCTGGTATAACTACAGAAATATCCGGTTCAGGTTGCGAGTAATTATTCATCCGAACCGGGTCTTGCAGTCGCACCAAAACCCGCTCTCCCAAACGGTTTTCCAGTAGCTTCTCAGTCCGTTTCACCGCCGCACCGTGTGCTGTTCCTTTCGCTGCCATCTTTACTATCTGTCCTGCTAGTAATTCTACCCGTTCATCTTCATCAAAAATACCAATTTCCGTCATCCGGTCATATTCATGAACAGTCAGCAGCCGAATATCTAATAAAGTCATAGTAACCTCCTTCTCTCTAACAAACCTCTCTATTCCCCTCTATTCCTCTGCGCCCTCTGCGCCCTCTGCGGTCAATTAATCTTAATCCTTAAAATTTTCGTTAAATCCTGTTACTCCTATTGTACAATAATTTTTAAACAAATTCATCTAAGGCTCAAAACCGTGACCAAATATGTGATGTGGGGAAGTTACTGCGAAGACGTTCTAGAAAAACGCGCTCCGTTTCGGGACGCTCATTTAGCAGGATTGGCTAAGCAGAAGGAATCGGGTGTGTTAAGTACGATCGGGCCAACCAAAGATTTAACAAAAATTTTTGCAATTTACGAAGCAGAAGATGAGGCTGCCGTGCGAGAATTGGTGGAAGCCGATCCTTATTGGGTAAATGGGGTTTGGACTGAATACGATGTGAAAGAGTGGATTCAAGCTTTTTGAAGGGGTTAACAGGGTGAACATCTTAAGATTGGATGACAGCGACTTAGTTCCAGTAGACTATGGCGATTTGCTGGACAAAATTTTAGAAACATTGCAGACAAAAAACCCGTTTAATATATCAGATGACCGCCGCCGTCTGATCGTCGATATTGATGCCATTGCTGCTGATGTTGCAAAAATGCAAGTGCGGACACCCTTGGGTTCCTTTGAACGTCAAGCAGATGCTGCTACGGTTAATTTTCCGCCGGAAGTTGAGGAGCATTTTGGCGATGGCGTCAGGCAGATTAAAGAGTGTTTGCGGCAGCACTTAGAATTAAAACTGCCCCCAAACACTTCTATCGAAAGCTTTGTCGCTAATTTGATTAGTCCTTTAGATTCACCATCTTTTCGGGGAAACGGCCAGCAGTTAGGTTTCAAATACGATTTTAGCACCCCCTACACTCCTTTAGAAAAAGAAAAGCTAACTTTGCAAAGCCTTGCTTCTGGTACTCATGCGACTTTAAAGCTGCATAAATTGACCATTGCTGTCCGAAATACAGATATTTTTCAACAAGAACTTAAGAATGGTTTGGAAAACTACATTAATGAAAATGCCGAGAAGAGCAGTGAGAAGGAAGACCTTAGCCATCGTCTTGATGAGATGGTGAAAAATCCAGATTCTGATTTTCACAAATTAATCAGACTGGTAGATAAAGAAACTCTGGGAAAAATCAACAAAGAAGCTAAAATTATTTATTTGGACTATCTGCTAGAACACATTCGCGCTAGCAGTACAGATACTGTAGGAATAATCTACTTACAAGATTTGATTCGCCGCCTCAGATTGATAGAATATTATATCAACGATGCAAGTAAATCTGATGGCTATCACGAGGTTAATTATGCTGGTATTAGAGTTAATTACAGAGAACTATTTGCGAGAGCGGAAGCCTTAGATTTTCTGCCAATTATTCCCATTGTAGAAGGTTATTTGGGAGAAAGTACCGACAATTCTCGTAACGAACGTAAGTTTATTTTTGGACTTAAAGTCAAATTTGATAACTCAGTTCAAGCGCGCGGTGGAAAAGATGTATTTGAATATTATCTAAATCTCCTAAATCCAGACAGTGAAGAACATCAAGCAGAATTTGCCGAATATGTTAATAGCGAAACCTTCGTCCGCAAGGTGTTGAAAATAGCATTACTATACTATTTTGTGTTTGCTTCCCGTAGCAATCCACTAGCACCAAATTACGATCCTGAATCTGAGTTCAATTATCAGCCGATAGCCATATTTGAGCAAAGAGTGTTGCCAGTCCTACAAGGTTCTGATGATGAGAAAAAAAGAGAGCTATTTCGCAACTTTCTTAAAGGATTTAATCAGTTTAATATAAAGCACAAAATCACGCATCTTAAAAAAATGCTAAAAGGCTTTCTGGAACGTCAGACAATTTTGCCAAGCCGCACAGAAACGCGACACGTAAACCTCAAAATGGGTCTGGTAGAGGAGATTGACAATATTTTGACTGCTGGTAAATTTTTTAATGAAATTATGGAGCGAAATTACAAGCAAACGCTCCATTATATTACCGTGAAAGATCCTAGTGTCGATGAAAAATCTATTTGTCAGCTACCCGTCAATATCACCATAGAAGATGTCCGCTATTTTCCTACTGATGAACGTCAAAATTTCAGCATGGAATACAATATCAAAGGTGTCGATGTTTTGCCGGTACTTTCTGCACCTAAAGCCGAGCGCTCTAGAGGCATCTACGAAAAACATTTTCAGACAAAATTAGTTGTGTTTCCCTACGACGACAGACGACTAGACAGCGGTGATAAAGGTTTACAACCTGCGGCGATTTTTGTTTATAAGTTTGCCATGCTGCTGCTGTCATATATCTGTCTGAGGATATTGCTTAAAAATACTGGGGACAACTTATTTATTCCGATGGTGAGACTTCACGAAGGCGACGACAAAAACCCTTCGCCGTCAGAAAAGTTTATGGCTAACGTTTCCAAAACATTGTCTCATATTTTGAGTGAAAAACAACGCTCAACTTCTCAAGGATTTCGGATTAGAAAAACGCCCAATGGTTTCACAATTCGTAACGGCTTGAGTTCCCTGTATTCAATCCTTCCTAAAAAGTTTCGCTTCGACGACAATGTACAGCTAGCTTCCGAGTTAGACAAGTTAGCAATTATTGTCGTTTCCAGTCGAGATAGTGATGCGAAAAAAGGCAATCAAAACCGCTTCCAAAGGCAAGCTAGTTTAA
Organism: Microcoleus sp. F8-C3; assembly: GCA_036704825.1. Taxonomy (GTDB): domain Bacteria; phylum Cyanobacteriota; class Cyanobacteriia; order Cyanobacteriales; family Microcoleaceae; genus Microcoleus. Next base: position 42,207 of record JAUBSN010000061.1, read on the forward strand.
TCGGAGAAGTTGTCGGCATCAATCGCCTAGACGATAGCACAATTCAAGTCGAAATGCTGAAAACACTTTCCGAGAATTACAGTGTCAGCCGTCTTTATTCTGAGCCGTTAATCCTTGAAGATGTCATGAGCCAGCTTTACCAGCAAGGATATCGGAATTTCGCATATATTTCGCAGGCACCTTACATGAGTAGGCTGCACATTACCAAGACTGAGGAAGATGAGGAATTGTCTTTCATGTCAAAAAAATTGCTCCGAACTTTGAAAGGAGAGCGCCGAGATATCAAAATTTATCCGATATTCTTTGACAAATACTATGTCCGCAGTTTCCTAGGCGATAAGGGAAAATCCTTTTACATTCAGGATACAATGGAGCTTGAAAGCTTGTTTGCAGATAGCAGTCAGCAAGCTGTGATGTTTTTCAACTTATTTAACGGAATTAGAGTCAGGGAGGAAAAAAACTTTTATAACGGTGTGATTTCTTACTCGACTCTGTTGAATATCTATCAAGGTATCCTAGACGATCGAGATATTCGTGAAGGTTTGATTTATGATGGTGCCATCAAAAATACTTTGCTACATTATCTAACAATATTCCACTTTTCTCGGTATGAAGCTCGTCACAATATTAGTTTAAAACTTGACCCCTACGAGCGAATCATTGGCGATGACTCGGTTGGTGCTTTGTCTGTATTTAGTCATGCTGGCGGTAGCGCAGATTTTAATTCCCTGGCATTTTTGAATAAGGTAAGAGAAGTATTGAATGTCGGTGAGGGAGCTATTAATCATGATTGGTGAAGATTTTGGACGGCTGTTTGAGGTGGGATTCAATATCGGGATTCTGGCATATATTCAGCGGGAAAATATAGCTCATAATTTCGGTGATTCATATCGTTTAGATTTGCAAAAACTCAAATTGCCAAAGATGATGGCGGAAATTACCAGAGAAGCTAATTTGCTCGGTAGTTTGGATGCTAAAATTGTTGAAAAATGGAGCTTATATTTTGTTCAAAAAGGCTTTTTGGGTGGGTTGAATTTTTTCCGGGAGTACATCAAATCTACTGGCTGGAATTTAAATTTGGTGAAGATTTTGTACTGTCAGTGCAGTTTTAGCGATGCTAACAGTATCAGAACTTATAATAAGGATGCAAAAGCAGGATTTAAAGAGGTATTATCTCAGTTCAAAACTGCGAAACCCAATTTATCAGGCGATGAGATTAACTCCTACATCCGCCGCTACAAGGAAAAAGGCGAGTTTTTGCAAGCTGATACCCTGATTTTGTTACAGAATGGTAAGGATTTTAGAATTCTGTGCGTTGATTTATCTGTGTTTACTCCCCCGTTGGCTTCGGAAAAAGTCGAGAATCTGAACGAAATAGAGGTGATGCGGAAGTCTTTGCTCAGAGAAATTAGCTATTTGCGATCGAAAAGTGTTTTTTCTAATCTGCGAATCGATACTAGCACTTTAGGTGTTGATTTCTCGGAGGATTTAAAACGCTATTTTACGGCTTTTAAGTATAAGGATAAGGAAAGCGCTAAGTTGATTCAGGCGAGTAGCTACGCTCACAGCTTCTACGGTTTTCTGCAAACAACTGGTATTATTCCTCATGATGCTGAGGTTTTGTTGAATGTTGTCGGTTATAGCGATCGCACAATCAGCGCAATTTCCCTCCGCCGTGATAAAATTGACATCTTGGCGACTTGTGCCAAAATTTACCAGCAGGAAGCAAAAAACAAAGAAATTAACGATGCTCGCGCCGAAGTTTTAGATGCGATCCAACTTAACGCAGGTTACAGTTTTCAGAATGGCAAAAAGTTTGTCAGCGATTTGTTAACAATTGGCAAAAGTTCTACACCTGTATGTAATACAGAGCGGATAGATAATTTTGCTAATTCCATAGATATTATATCAGATAAATTGGCAGATCATTTGCAAATTTATCGCGGATTACATCTGAGAAATGCTCACGCTCAATTGATTGTCAAAGCGATTCAATCTGATGAAAATTATATCTTTTTGACGGGGAATCCGGGAATCGGGAAAACAACTGCGATCGCCAATTTCCTCAAAACCAATATCGACGACGGTTTCTTATTTCTGTACGTCAGTCCCCGCAAGCAAGTAAACTTAGATATTATCGAAAAATTCAAAGATAAAAATACTGGTTTACTGTGCAACGATAGATTATTTTGTATCAACACTAACGCCGATATCATCAAAAGCAATTCAGGACACTGTACCGTCAAGTACGCATCGAATAGCTATAGCGACGATTTCACCAAAAAAACTGTTCGCTTCCTCAAAGATGATTCAGAAATTCAGAGGAGGGAATATCATCAATCAGAACTTGAAAAAAAGGGAGAAACCGTCATAAAACCCATTAATCCCAAAGGAAATGGAGTGCTGAAGAGCATTTGCGAAGGTATATACGCGCTGATGAATTGCCAGGTATCTAATAATATCGTAGCTACGGTTTCTATTCAATCGGTGAAAATGAAAGAAAACCGACAAAATACCCTAGAGCATTTAGAAAAAATATTTCAAGATACTTACAATAAACGGGACAAACTGGTCATTCCGGCTAAGATGCAAGAAATCTCCAGTCGCATCAAACATATTTTCATTATGATAGATGAAATTACGGGAGATGATGGTGGGGTTGAGTTTTTAGCAGGAATTGCCAAGATTGTCAAAAAACATGAGTTGCACAAGCGGGAACACGGTTTTAATACAAAAATTATTGTAGCAGATGCTTCGATTGTTGACTCCGATGTGATTACACAGCACCTTGACAACACGTCACCAGAACCGGATAAAATCTATTTTAAAAAGCTAGCGAAAAAATCGGAAGAAATTCAACCTTTACAAGTTATTCCTTTTAAATTTAAGAATCTACCTGCAAAGGTGATTAATGCGAATTCCTACCCGGCGCGCAGTTTATATATCACTTACAAGGTATTTGTAGAAACGGTTAAGTACAGTGAAAATGCACCTTTAAAAGAGAAGAGTAATTTAGTAAAGCGCGTACAGTCGGACATAAGTGAGGATATCAATCAGCGATTAGCAATACCCGGTGTGGAACAAATTATAGTATACATTCAGAACAAGCAAAGATTGGCAGAATTAATTGAAAAGATTAAAGATTGTCGCGACAAGTTTGAGCCTTTTACCGATTATCTGGAAATTCACGCGAATATCTCGGAAGAGGAGAAAGAAAAAATACAGAAATTCAAAAATACAGCTAAAGTAATCTTTATGACTGCATCGGGAAGTCGTGGACTTTCTTTCCCGAAAACTAAGCATATTTTAGTTGATATTCCCCGCTTCCAAATTGAGAAAAATCTCATGGAAGTGATACAGGTGATTTATCGGGGACGCGGGGAAGACGAGAACGGTAAAACCCTTGATGGTGAAGACAAGGAATTGGTTTTTTATCTGTCTGATACCGCAGTTTATTACGATGAGGATGCGGAACTTTCCCTGCAAGAAAGCAAGTTAAGTTTGTTGAATTTATTGCTAATTCTCAAGACTGCAGTGATGACGCGAATTTCGGGATACGGTTATTTAGGTAGGGATAAGTTTTTAATGATTCCGATTGGCGGTAAGTCTGTTTCCGCAGTGGGGGATACATTTAGCAGCAAAATGGCTGCTCTAATTAAGACATTAAAAAGCGAGAGCAAGCGAGGAAATATGCTGTTTGCGGAGGTTTATACGAGTCTGGAACAGCTTTTGGGTCGCGGGGAGTTTGTTTTGACAAATTCTGATAAGTCTCGTCAAAAGGGCGATTCCTATCTGGAAATGCGGGAAGATTTTAATCGTAAGTTTTTGGAGAAGTGCAATCCGCTGGATGGTTTGCTGAGCTATGATAATTTAGAGATCGGTCATGTTTGCGGTAGTTTGTTGATCGTACCTCTAGCCGATCGCACTTTGGTAGAAACATATCAGATGCGGCTTCATCGAGAAATTAAGGAATGTCTAGAGAAGAAGTTGCTGCACAAAATGCGTCTAATTAGGGATAGCGATTCGTCCCCGGAGAATGTAATATCGGCCATAAAAGGAAGTGCGATCGAGCTTTTGCAATTTCTCAACAGCGATGTGGAGAAAACTCAGTATTTTGAAGAGCAGAGTCAGCAGTTCGATCGCTATTATGCCATCCCGCTGTTTGCTTTTGTCAGCGGGGAGGAGATGCAGGAGTATTTTGCTGATACCAAGCTGGAAGAACCGGAAGACAGGCGGTTTCGGGATATTTTGTCGGCTTGCGTGCGATCGATCTACCCTGTAGATAGTGTAATGCCGATCGGGCACAAGTATCAAGACTTTCCATTTATCGTGTTTAGAAGCTACAGTTTAGAACAAAGCCGAGAAAAGATTTTTACAGATAAATATCTTTTAAGTTCCAACGAATTGAACGTGCTCAATTTAATTTTGTCAAAACAGATAAACTAGACCTCTTGCATTCCCAAGCTTTCAATTCCTTCAACAATCTGCGTTTATCTGCGTTTATCTGCCTTAAATCTGCGGTTTCTGTATCAAAGACTTATGCAATGCAAGCCTACTGAAACTTGTAGGCTGCGTCAGCTAGCTGTCACCCCGCAGAGAAAATAAAACTCTTCCGGGGCACCCTACTTGCTACTTGCTAACTTCAAACGGCGTGTATTTTCCCCCCAAAGCTTCAACGATGGTGCGAGTATTAGCCGACATCATTTTCACATAAGAATCGCCCTCGCTTCCGGGCGCCCCAATCGAATCCGAATAAAGTTGCTGCGCCGCCAATTTCACCCCCGCTTCCTCCGCCACAGTTCTAATCAGTTGCGGGTTAATTGTAGTCTCGGCAAAAATAGCAGGAACTCCCGCCGATTTTACCGATTCTACTAACTTTTGCACCGTTTGAGCGCTGGGCTGTTCCTCCGTACTAATCCCGATCAAACTGTCAGCAATTCCCAATCCGTAAATCCTGCTGTAATATTGAAAAGCATCGTGAGTTGTTACTAATTTGCGCTGATTTTCGGGGATAGTTTTAATCTCTTGTTCGATCCAAATATCCAAGCGTTTTAACTCTTCAGTAAGTTTCACAGCATTCTGCGTAAACTTCTCCCGATCTTCCGGCGACACTTCGATTAGCGCATCCCGAATTGCTTCCACCATTTGAACTACATTTTCCACATTTCCCCAAACGTGCGGATCGGGTACGGTATTGCCTTCTTTATTCAGTAGCAAAGGCTTGACAACTTCCCCCACTGCTAATTTCCGCGCCTTAATTCCGGCGGCATTCATCATCCTAATTAATCCCGGTTCCAAATTGTAACCGTTATACAAAATTAAGTTAGCTTGTTCTAAAGCTTGAGAATCTTTTGGCACAGGTTCGTAAACGTGAGGATCGGTTCCCGGCTGCAAAATTCCTGTTAGCTGAACTTCGCCTCCCGCTACTCGATCGGTCAAATCCTCAATAATTGTGCTGGTAGCAACTACCTTGGGTTTAGCATCTGCCTCTGGAGAGAGGCCGCCCTGGGTTTGGGCGCAACTAAATAAACCCACAGTCAAAATGCCGCAAGCAATAGTTCTCATCCAAAATACCTTGGACTTGTTCAATCCAGGGCGGGAGGTTTCAATCCCCGACTCACGGCTAAACTCCCCTTTATCGGATTGGTTCAAAATTGCCGTCGGTTTTAACTCACATCTGACACCATTCTCAATAACCCTTGTCTGGGCGGGCAGGATGCCCACCCCACAAGAAGAAAATGTACTCTTCGCTTCACAGGCATCTTGCCCGTTCTTGACAATGGTGGAAGATATGAGTTTGAACCGACTTGAGATTTTCGCCGCCAAACCTATGGTTTGAGGGGTTTTGAGCTTGCACTGTCCCATGATCTACCTCTGGTGCGTTCCTGATTATTCCTATTTACCGATTTTTTCATATTCTTTTCATTTTTACAGTAAACTTAATACAAAGGACATAGAGTCACCGCCATGAATACCGCCGCTTTGCCCAACGAGAATCCTTGGTCTAAAATGGTTTGCCACCTCAAAGACAGCGCTACCGACACTGAAATTATCACTGTTAAGCACTTAGCAGTAAACTACCGCACGGTAGAGGCACTCAGAGATATCAATCTTTCCGTCAAACCGGGAAGGTTGACGGGTATTATTGGCCCCAACGGTGCCGGCAAAAGCACGCTGATCAAAGCAATGTTGGGCTTAATTCCCGCAACTCGCGGCACTGTTACCTGGGGGGAAGAAGCGATCGCCGATCGACTCGAAACAGTAGCCTACGTGCCGCAGCGATCGCAAATTGACTGGAACTATCCCGCCACCGTTTGGGATGTCGTGATGATGGGAAGAGTCAGAAAAGCCGGGTGGTTCCGCCGTTTCTCGGCAGCTAGCCGCCGCACCGCCGCCGATGCCTTAGAAAGAGTAGGCATGAGTGCTTACAAAGACAGACCGATCGGACAACTTTCCGGCGGACAGCAACAGCGAGTATTTCTAGCTAGAGCCTTAGCCCAAGAAGCCGCTATTTTCTGCTTTGACGAGCCGTTTGTCGGCGTTGACCAAAAAACTCAAAATATCATTTTCGACATCTTCCACCAGCTAGCAAATGCCGGGAAAATCGTCTTAGTAGTCAACCACGACTTAGGCGAATCAATCACCAATTTTGACGATTTAATTTTGCTAAATACAGAACTGATTGCCGCTGGTCCCCGCCAAGAAGTGCTAACGCAAGAAAACCTTTACCGCGCCTACGGCGGACAAGTAATGTTTTTTGCCGGACAAGCCGCTTAATTAGCCAGCAGTCATTAATCTACGAGTTACGCTTTTGAACCCAGTTTCTTGGGTAATATTGGGTTTGGCAACGATCGATCTCCCCTTAAACCCGGTTGCTTTGGTTGTTAGTCATTAGTTAACTGTGATTTGATAATTTTATGCTACAAACCTTAATTGAGCCGTTGCAGTACGGATTCATGCAGCGATCGCTCGTAATTGCCATTCTCGTCGGTATCGTCTGCGCGATCGTCGGCAGCTACCTAATGGTACAGCGGTTGGCCTTGCTCGGAGACGCCATCAGCCACTCGGTTTTGCCCGGATTGGCGATCGCATTTATCCTCGGAGCAAATATCTTTGTCGGCGCGTTCATTGCCGGAGTTTTGAGTACAGTAATTATAGCTTGGATCAAAACTCGATCGACAATCAAAGAAGACGCGGCAATGGGCATCGTATTTTCGGCATTCTTCGCCCTCGGCATCACCCTAATTACGATCGTCCAAAAAGACAACAAAATCGACCTCAACCACTTTCTATTCGGCAACATCCTCGGCGTTACTCTCGAAGATGCGATCGACACAGCCGTCATTGTCGCCGCAGTCTTATTAGTTGTAGTAGTCTTTTACAAAGAACTGCTATTTTACACATTCGATCCATTAGGATCGCAAGCAACAGGTTTGCCAGTAAACCTGCTCAACTTCGGACTGATGGTACTCATCGCCCTCACCATAGTTGCCAGCCTCAAAGCCGTTGGCGTAGTGCTAGTTTTGTCCCTATTAATTACACCCGCAAGTACCGCCTATCTCCTAGTCACTCGCCTGCACCAAGTAATGATTTTAGGAGCAATAATCGGAGTTATTTCCAGCATTAGCGGAATGTATCTCAGCTACTTCTATAACTTACCATCCGGCCCCGCAATAGTTTTAGTTGCATCGGGATTCTTCGTGCTATCATTGCTGTTCAGTCCCACTCAAGGAATCCTCACTCAGCCCCGCACCAACTCCGGCCAAATTCCTCCAATATGGCGGGAATTAAAAAATTTAACCAAAGGCCGATAACAATCAAATTTCTAGCAACAATTCAGCGACGCCACAGCAATTTTCCCTAAGAATCTGCGTTAATCCCCGTGCATCTGCGGTTCAAAAAAGCTTCTCCAATTAATCCGTCTAACTGCGAATCGCCTGCAGCATCCCGATGTTGTCAAAAGAGTTTCTTTGTTTGAGTGCGAGAAAGCAAAAATGAGAGACTGTCGCAGCGGGCGATCGCACCTGCGAACAATTGCTCAAAAAAACTGTACAATAACAAAAGTTAAAATTTCACGCAAACAGAGCTACTCATTTAAAAAACATGACAGTCAAAGTAGGAGACACCGCACCAGATTTTACCTTACCATCTCAAACTGGCACATCAGTCAGCCTCAAAGATTTTCGAGGTCAAAAAAATGTCATCGTCTACTTTTACCCCAAAGACGACACACCCGGATGCACGACTCAAGCTTGCGCTTTTCGAGATAGCTACGAAGTCTTCAAAGACGCAGGTGCAGAAGTCATAGGAATTAGCGAAGATTCGCAACAATCGCACCAGCAATTTGCCTCCAAATATCAGCTACCATTTACACTGCTGAGCGATACTGGCAACAAAGTGCGGCAATTGTACGGCGTTCCAGCTACCCTGTGGATTATGCCCGGTAGAGTAACTTATGTCATTGACAAAGAAGGCGTTGTCAAGCATATTTTTGACTCGATGTTAGACTTCAAAGCACACGTTGCGGAAGCACTCAAAACTTTAGAAGCCATCAAAAGTTAGATGGATTTGCTTACATATATTGTTGGTAGTGAGGACGAAAGTCCTCATTATCTCAAAAACCAAGAAAAAACTAAATTCCTGACTGCGAACTAAGGATTTTTAGTGAGGAAGAAAGTTCTGAGACTAGAGATTTTCCCGTACCCAATTTTTAAAAGCTTGAATAGCCTGGGTTCTGCCAGCAACTTGACTCTGCTGAGTGTACTGATTCACCAGTTCGAGAATCGGAATATCGGGGAAAGTGGGACTCACATCAGACTCAATATATTGTTCGGCTTGCAAAACGTTGATTTGTAGCCCTCGCCGTGCGTATCGCCAAAGTTCCGGGACTCCTAGAATTTGATAATTATCCAACTGCGTGCGAGAGGTGAGATCGATTTCTATAGCTAAGTCTGGGGGCGGATCGACACTCATATCGAGGCGATTTTTACCGATAACCGCTGCTTGATTTTGAATGTAAAAACAGGTATCGGGTTCGACAGCCTGACTCATGCATTCATTTTTCAACGTTGTCGAACCTAACGACTCAAATGCTATTTGTCGTGTTTCCAATAAAATTTTTACCATGTCGCCAATAATTTCTTTGGCTTTTTCATGTTCGGGCAAAGGAACCATAATTTCTAACCGTCCGTTACTATAGGAAAGTCGGGAAGCACGACGTTCTCCTAATTCCGCCAAAATACTTTCAAATTGTTGCCAGTTCACATCCTCAACCAGTAATTGCTGACCCGGCTGAATCTTCAATTGTCTTAATTCCAATAGCATAATTTTTCATCCATTTTTTTTAGGAAATATCAGCAAAGTCCTTACTCCGAATTATTCGAGTTATTGCATAAATTTTTGATGGATAAGTCAACCGCAGATAGAAGGCAGATAAACACAGATGGACGCAGATGATTTCAAGAAGAGCGAGTGAATGCAATGCAAGTCTATTGTATAAAAAACCAAGAAAAAACTAAAGTCCTTACTACGAACCACGAGTTTGTAGTAAGGACTTTAGTCCTTTTTTGCTAACGGCTTGCTGCCATTAACTATTAGCACTCAGCAATTATCTAGCTTTTCCCAACACTCGATTTTTCAGGTGCAGCGCTTTCGGCAGTTTTGCCATTTTTGCTATTACCGTTACCGTTGCTGTGGCGCGGTTGGATAACTCCATAGCCGCCGTGAGTCTTGCGTTCGTAGAGCACGTTAATTTCGCCTGTTTCCGCATTACGAAACATATAGAAATCGTGATCGATAATCTGCAATTGTTCCAAAGCTTGTTGCACAGTCATTGGAGGCATGGCAAAATACTTAGTCCGCACAACCTCAGCAGGAAGTTCGGGAGTTCGATCGCCAATCAGATCTGCTACTACAGGATGTTCCTCAACTGCTGTAACTGTTTTAACACTACTCTGGGTCTTGTTGTCGTGGCGTTTTTCCTTAAATTTCCGCAGTTGACGAGCTATCTTGTCGGCAACCAAATCGATGCTGGCATAAAGGCTTTCCGTGCTTTCTTCAGCCCGAATCACGCTGCCGTTAGCATAAATTGTCACCTCAGCAGTCTGCTTAGGATTGATCCTGGGGTTGCGAGCCACCGATAGATGTATGTCCACTTCAGTAGTCAAAGTTTGAAAATGGCTAACTGCCTTTTCAACCTTTTGATTGACGTACTCGCGAATCGCATCGGTGATTTCTATATTCTTACCCTGGATAACAAGCTTCATAGAGCTCCCTCCCTTCTGTAACTTGGGTATAGTTTATACAATAGCACTATGTATTCTGGAAAACACTTATCTTCCAAATCTTTTATTATATGTTGACAATTCTTGATTTAAGCTGGGCCAATATTCCGTAAAAATACTATTGATTTTTTGCATGGTTTCTCCTCCAGTTCCTCAACAGCTAAATGCACAACCCTGCTTGCTCCTCGATTGGGGACAAGTTCCCTACTCCCAAGCTTGGGAAATCCAGCAAAAACTCGTGCAAGAACGCCGGGAAAATCCTGATTTGCCCGATGTCCTGATTCTGCTGGAACATCCGCCGGTTTACACTTTGGGACAGGGCGCCAAGCTGGAATTTCTGAAATTTGACCCAAGTCAAACTGGGCCGGAATTGCACCGAGTTGAACGGGGCGGCGAGGTGACTTACCACTGTCCGGGCCAATTGGTGGGCTATCCGATTTTAAATTTGCGGCGCCACCAGCCTGATTTGCACTGGTATTTGCGGCAGTTGGAGGAAGTGCTGCTGGGGGTGCTGGAAGTTTGCGGGTTGAAGGGTTCGCGGGTTCCCGGCATGACTGGGGTTTGGGTGGATGGGTGCAAGGTAGGCGCGATCGGGATTAAAGTCAGCCGCTGGATTACGATGCACGGTTTTGCTTTAAATGTTTGCCCGGATCTGACAGGTTTTGGGCAAATTGTGCCTTGCGGGATTCCCGATCGACCTGTTGGGAGTTTAGAACAATTTATCCCCGGAATTGAGGTCGATCGAGTGCGATCGATTCTTGTCGCTGAGTTTGCTCGCGTTTTTGGAGTGGAAATAGTGCGATTCCCTACGGGATAGCTTCGCTTCACGAATGTGTAGGGTGCGTCGCTGTCAACCTTACACATTCGATCGCAGTCGGTGTTTAAGTGCGATCGGGCTCGTCTTCCTCATACACCATTAAATCGCCCGGTTGGCAGTTTAGCGCTTTGCACAAAGCATTGAGAGTGGATTCGTCAATTCTCGTGAGGCGACGGCGGGTTTTGAGTCTCGAAAACGAAGTTGGGTGCATCCCCACCAAAGCAGCCAACTCTTTGTTGCTGATATTTCGCTCCGCCATTACAACTGCCAATTTCCAACGGATGACCACTGTTGACGCTCAATTAATAGCCTGGACTTTGCAAGCTGATGTTACCATCCCGCAACCTTCACTATCTTTAAATTAACCGCTACGGTAAATTATTTGAGTTTGGCAGTTGACTAAATTCATAAAATGAACTATACTCAGGATGTACAAACGGAAAAGCGATCGCCCCTTGGCCTCGAAAACTCAAGGGCGATCGCTATCCGACTATTTGTGTAGTTAAAACTTATGATATCACAGCCAAAGTCAGTTCCCGAACTCCTGCGCGAAGAAATTCCCGACGCACCCACCGGCAAGCAACCGATCCGATTGTTGATTTGCGGGGTTCCCAAAGGAGTAGAAAGTATCATCAATCTGCTGCACGTTTTGGGTTTTGCTGAAGTTGGGGAATGGAGCCCGCCTTTACCGTCCCCGATCGCAGGTGAAGTAATGCGGATTTTGACCCGTTACTGGAAAGAATAATCGTAAGGATTCAGGTCTTTGATTGAGGAATAAGAGAAGGCATCAATAAGTCACAAGAATGGGCAGATATAGCTTC
>JAUBSN010000062.1:0-53619 GCA_036704825.1 Microcoleus sp. F8-C3
ATCTACTGAGTATGCTTTCATTTGTATATTATTTTTAGTCTATTCTATTGTACCTCGTAACATCCGGAAGTGCTGTAGCTAAAGTCGTGCGACCGACAGGTTAATCGGCTTTTTCTCGCCCGAAAGAGGCAGAAACCGGGTTTTTATCCAAATCTTGGGTGAAGTGCCACTCACGGTATATAAAATCCCGTTTCTGGGGCATTTGTGCGATCGGGACTTTACCCCTACAATCTTACAGTTTCGCCTTGCAGGGACGATACTGAACGACAAAGTGGCTGTCACCGCAGCGTGCGACAGACAGCCAAAGCGAGTCTAAAAGTGCATGGTCAATCACTAATCACTCATGACTAATGACCAACGACTAATTAAGATTTTTCCGGCAAACTCGCTTCCAACTTTAGACAGTTGCGACCGTCTATTTGCAAAGTGTAGTCCACCCGATCCATAAGTCTGCTCATAATCAGCCAGCCGTAGCCGCTTTCCTGTTTAGCTTCCGGCCTCGGGGGATTGTAAGTATCCATTTCGTAACCTTTACCGTAATCCCAAATTTCTAAACCAATATCCCTATTTTTTAAATTCAAGCGAATTAACACGGGCAAATTGGGTTGATCTTTGTGAGCATGGCGGATCACGTTAGAATAGGCTTCTGCTAACACCAAGCGCAAACGATTCGACTGACGAGGCCAATCGACGTGCTCTCCTAGCTCAACTTCCAAACTGCTCAGCAACCAATTTTCAACAATTGTTAAAAACCGCAAGTCGCTTGGCACATGAAGCTCAGTATTCATAAAAAAATCCCGTAAGTTTGAAAACCCTGTGTCTTCACACCAGGTATGAAACACGACGCGCCGAATGGATTCGGCCTCGATACTTGTCGCTATTCGGGGGATACTAGCCTTTTCTGTTTAAAAATCAGGCATTTGTCAGTCGGTAGAAAGCAGAAGTTAAGAGTATAGTTGAAAACTTTTGTTATGGGTATAAAGCCCATTCACAATTGATAATTATACCGATACTGCAAGCAGCCAGGTATAAAAAATCTGTGTTTCAATCCTTGGCTTTTAAGCGTTGGTTGTTTCTGACGAATGCCTTCTACCTTAACCCTTGACAGGTATTTAATCCCCCAGGAAAGCGATTCAGGAAACTAGCTGCGCCATCGCCGGCTAGGTTTTTTACTGTGGTTTTTTACTGTTGACGATAACGCCGTCCTTTGCAGGACTAATCTGTGGGCTGTCAACAAGCACGGCTTGAGTTTTTTGGCTCTCGCCCCCGACTATCAGTTGGGAGTCGCTGACAGATTCAAAGAACCTCCAGAGAGAGTATGGTTTGGTCGTCTTCCTGAACGGGATTGTCGGCTCGGATGTGAGCCAACAAATTGTCCAAGTTAAAAGAACCAGGTTCCTGAATCAAGAGTTGCCAAAGCCCTTCTTGTTGTAGCATAGAACGGGTTGGTTCACCCCCAGGGACTGCTTCAGTGGTCACGCTAGCTTCAGTAATCCCGTCACTCGTCAGCAGAAATACATCTCCTGACTTTAATTCGATCGTACCTGCTTTGCCCTTCCAAACTGGTAGTATCCCCAAGGGAATGCCGCGAGCTTTCAGGAAATTCGGCTCGGCTGGCGTTTTACCGCTAGCGGCTTGAGCTTTCACCTCCGAGTGAGACCAAACAATCGGGTAAATGTGACCGGCATTAGCAAAGGCGAGGTGTCCGGTTGACGGAGTGTAACGAGCTACAACCATTGTAATAAAATGGTTGTTGCCGATCAGGTCGTCAGACATACTGCTATTCATGTTCTGCATAACTCGATCGGGCTCTGGAGAAACTTCTTGGGAAAGTTCCCGCCGCATCACCGAAATCGCGCTCGCCATAAATAGAGCAGCCGGAACTCCCTTACCCGAAACATCTCCCACCGCTATCCAAATATCCCCTTGAGAGTGGACGTAGACTTCAAAAAAGTCGCCGCCAACTTCCCGCGCGGGATAGCAGCAAGCTTGCACCCTGACAGTTTCAAAATCCGGCCAACTTTGGCGCAACAAGTTTGTTTGGATTTGGCGGGCCACTTCCAACTCGTTTTGCATCTGCTTGGCTAAATCCAGAGTGCGCTGGTAGAGCTTAGCTTGAGACAGGGCGAGAGCAGCTTGAGCTGCTACACCTTCTATTAACTCTATCTCTTCTGCCGACCAAGGGTTAGTGCCGCCAATCTGGGACAAAGCCAGTACCGCCAGCAATTCTTGCTGGTAAGTCAGGGGCACTGCCATCTCAACCGAGTTACCGTCCCCCCCACTGTTTTGCTTCACTTGAGTTTGGCGGCTGGCCACAGCTTGAACCAGCAAATTTTCATCAAAAGAAAAGCTGCTGGGTTCGGTGGTTTGGGCTTGGTAGGGGAAGGTACTCGGCAATAGTCGATCGGCCTCTACCGGCCGCAGCATACAATAGTTGGCCTCAAAAGTTTGACCTACGGTTTGAACAATAGTTTGTACCATACTAGAGTAATCTAGCGACCCGCGAATCACGCTCATGACCTCATTGAACAGAGATTCCTTGCGCAAAGCGCGACGCAGTGCAACGCTGCGCTGCTTGTAGTATTTGTAAGTTTCTGAGGCTTGATTGATCACCAATTTGAGTTCTTCTGGATTCCACGGTTTGGTGATGTATTTGAACACTTGACCTGAGTTGATGGCCTCGACCAAATCTTCAACATCTGTGTATCCCGTTAGCAGAATCCGAATCGTATCGGGAAATCGCTCGACTGTTTTCCCCAAAAACTCTGTGCCATTCATTTCTGGCATCCGCTGGTCAGATATAATCACCGCCATCTCGCCCTGTTGGTCTAGAACTTCCAGGGCGCTGAGGGCGCTATCTGCTTTGTAAACCTGAAAGTCGCGTCGAAACGTCCGGTACAATAAATCCAAGTTGTCGGGTTCGTCATCGACTACCATCAGTTTCAGCTTGCTTCCATCTCCCCGACTCATCTTTCTTCCCCCTTGAAAACCCCCACCATAGCTGTAATCAGCAAGGTGGCGGGAGGAAAAGGAGGGCTGGATATATGCAACATATCAGTTACGTCAAGTTGAGTTAAAGAAACCCGTTTTACCTTAAGGTGAGCATTCCTTTCGCACCATCTGTTCGCACAACAGATGAGAGGCTTTTGATACTGTAACCCGCCTCGGTAGGCCGCTTCAATAGGGAAAATTCCCGAGTCAGCTTTAGTGCTTTGATAGGAGCAACGACCGTGTGAGCAGTCGGTATTTTTCTAAACACACCAGCCTCGAAAATGACTAATTAATGCTCTGATTGCAGAGTTTTTAACTAGCTGCACGCTCTCGTCGGTGTGATTTTTAACACTTACTACTAACTCCTGTATTGCTACCTGAGTCTGGTCAAAACCGGCTCTATTTCAAGCCCCACTTTACCCAGAGGGTTAGCGGTGGGTTGTTGGCGCTATTCCCTACATCTAGGCTGAATCGTACTTGATTGCTGCATTCAAGTCTCCCTAATCTTTGAACTTTTTGCAGCAAGCATATGACTGCTGCCGAATCAAGTTATTCTTTCTGCCAGTCTGAGCTTAGCAGAACGAGAGCGGGGATTTCTAGCGACTTCTTCGGATTGCGGTCCGATCGGCTTTTTTGTAAGTACCTGCAAACTGGGTGTTCCTCTGAGTTGGTGCTTGACTGGTCGGTCTTCCAGACTGTGAAATGTAATGATTCCGATTCTCCCACCTGGTTTTAACCACCTTGGCGCAAGGTGGAGGAAAGTTTCTAAAGAAGCGAGTTCGGAGTTGACAGCTATCCTTAAAGCTTGGAAGGTACGGGTGGCCGGATGAATTCTGCCGTTGCGCTGCTTGGGGGGGAAGCTGGAGGCGATCGCAAGAGCGAGTTCTGTTGTAGTTTGAAAAGGACGGCTTTGCACAATCCGCCTCGCGATGCGCCGCGACAGTCGCTCCTCGCCGTACTTATAAATAATATCTGCTAGTTTTACTTCTTCCCAGTGATTGATAATCTCTTCTGCTGTCAAAGATTGCTGCTGGTTCATACGCATATCTAGTTGAGCTGGGTGGCGAAAACTAAATCCTCGTTCCGGTGTATCGAACTGAGCCGAGCTGACGCCCAAGTCTGCTATGATACCATCAAATTCGGCCTCTGGGGACTTGTATTCAGCAAAGTTGCCGTGCCAAAACTCAACGGGCGAGTTGGCAAATCGGGTTTGGCAAAAACGGATGGCTTGTGCGTCGCGGTCGATCGCCACCACTGTAACATCTGGCGCCGCCGCTAAAATCAAACTCGTGTGTCCGCCGCCCCCAAGCGTCGCGTCCAAATAGTGCCCGCCTGCACGCACAGCCAAACCCGCAATTAATTCTTGACCCAAAACAGGAACGTGATAGGTGTCAATACTGACATCTAATCCAGGGGTATCCTTCTCACAGAGCTCGATATCCTTCATAATCTATAAAGCGAAACAAAAATCAACAATAGCTAGTAATCATTAATTCATTTAATTATGTCAAGAATTGAGACTAGAACCGAACCGATGGTGCTCAACATGGGGCCGCACCACCCATCCATGCACGGGGTACTCCGGTTAATCGTCACCTTGGACGGCGAAGACATAGTTGACTGCGAGCCTGTTTTGGGCTATCTGCACCGGGGGATGGAAAAAATTGCCGAAAACCGGACCAACGTGATGTACGTGCCCTACGTGAGCCGCTGGGACTACGCTGCGGGGATGTTTAACGAAGCGGTAACAGTGAATGCACCGGAAAAGTTGGCAAATATTGCTGTCCCCAAACGGGCTAGTTATATTCGGGTAATTATGCTGGAGTTGAACCGGATTGCTAACCACTTGATGTGGGTAGGGCCGTTTTTGGCGGACGTGGGCGCGCAAACTCCTTTTTTCTATACTATGCGCGATCGCGAACCAATTCTCGACTTGTGGGAAGCAGCCACAGGTTATCGCATGGTGAATAATAACTATTTCCGCATCGGCGGAGTTGCCGCAGATTTGCCCTACGGTTGGGTAGATAAGTGCCAAGATTTCTGCGATTACTTCCTTCCCAAAATTGACGAGTACGAACGTTTAATTACCAACAATCCAATCTTCCGCCGCCGGATTGAAGGGCTGGGTACTATTTCTCGCAACGAAGCGATTAACTGGGGACTTTCCGGCCCCATGTTGCGCGGTTCCGGGGTGAAGTGGGATTTGCGGAAAGTTGACCGTTACGAATGTTATGACGACTTCGACTGGGAAGTTTGTACCGAAGCTGCTGGCGATTGTTTAGCCCGGTATTTAGTGCGGATTAGGGAGATGCGCGAGTCGGTTAAGATTATCTATCAAGCCTTGAAAGGACTCCCCGGCGGCCCTTACGAAAATTTAGAAGCGAAGCGCTTAGAAAGCGGGCCTAAGTCTGAGTGGAACGGTTTTGAGTATCAGTTTATTGGCAAAAAAGTAGCGCCGACTTTTAAGATTCCCAAGGGCGAACATTACGTGCGCGTTGAAAGCGGCAAGGGTGAGTTGGGAATTTATATTATCGGCGACGACAGCGTGTTTCCTTGGCGCTGGAAGATTCGGGCTGCGGATTTCAATAATTTGCAGATTTTGCCTCACATTGTGCGCGGCGTGAAAATTGCGGATTTGGTGGCAATTTTGGGGAGTATCGACATTATTATGGGCTCGGTTGATAGGTAGGTTTGGTCGGTTTTTCTCTGAGAATTTAACCCGGTTTTTTTGTGGAAACCGGGTTAAATTTTTTTGACCGCAGATGAACGCGGATAAACGCGGATGGATATCGATTAATATTGCTATTAACGTCGCTAAAATCTACCTTATTTCTCTCTTCTCACTTCCTCTGTGCCCTCTGCGCCCTCTGCGGTTAATAAAAAAAAATCTCTCCTTCACAAATAAAATAACATCAACTTTGATTCGATAAATTATGAAACTTCAGCAATCAGATATCAATGACAGCAACCCGGAACTCTGCGCTTTAATCTGCGAAAGAATTGCCGCCAGTCCCCAGCGGCGTATTACTTTTGCTGAATATATGGATTTGGCATTATATCATCCGCAGCACGGTTATTATAATAGCGATCGCCCGCCGATCGGCAAACAAGGCGATTTTATCACGTCGCCTCATTGGAGTGCTGATTTTGCCGAGGTTTTGGCAGACCAGTTTGTGGAAATGTGGCAAATTCTCGATCGCCCTCATCCTTTTACTGTCGTAGAAATGGGCGCTGGGCGGGGAACTTTCGCCGAAAATGTGCTGCAATATCTGCAACGGCAACATCCCGACTTATTTAAAACTTTAACATACATAATTGTTGAAATTTCGCCAATACTTCAAGCTGAACAACGCCAAAGCTTAAGCAATATCAAGTGCGTTAAGTGGTGCAATTGGGATGAGATAGTTAATAATTCAATTGTCGGTTG
The DNA here is from genome assembly GCA_036704825.1 of Microcoleus sp. F8-C3. GTDB lineage: Bacteria > Cyanobacteriota > Cyanobacteriia > Cyanobacteriales > Microcoleaceae > Microcoleus. Next base: position 6,419 of record JAUBSN010000062.1, read on the forward strand.
TTTCTTTTCTAATGAGTTAGTCGATGCTTTACCCGTGCATCAATTTATTCTGAACGAAGGGCAAGTTAGGGAGATTTACGTTGCCGCAGAAACCCCAAAAAATGCAGAAGAAGAAATAAAATTTGTTGAAGTAATTGGCGAAGTTTCCACGCCTAGAATTGGCGAATATTTTGATTTTGTAAGCATCGAATTGTCGGCGAGTGTTTACGGGGATGGTTATCGCAGTGAGGTGAATTTGGCGGCTTTGGACTGGATGAGTACAGTTGCTCAAAAGTTGCAGCGGGGATATTTGTTAACTATTGATTACGGTTATCCGGCGCACCGCTATTACAATCCGAGGCGCAGGGAAGGGACGCTACAGTGTTATTATCGTCACCGATATCACAGCAATCCTTATATTAATGTGGGGCGGCAGGATTTAACGGCTCATGTTAATTTTACGGCGCTGGAAAGGCAGGGTGAATTGTGCGGTTTGGATGTGGTAGGGTTTACTCAGCAGGCTTTGTTTTTGATGGCGTTGGGTTTGGGCGATCGTATTGCTTCTCTGTCTGCAAATGATGCGGAAGTATTGGATGTGGCAACGTTTTTGCACCGCCGGGAGGCTTTGCATCAATTGATCGATCCGATGGGTTTGGGGGGTTTTGGGGTTTTGGTGCAGTCGAAGGGGTTGAGGGAGGAGGAAAAGGGGAGAATTCTGAAGGGTTTGATGGTGCCTGATTAGTGATTAAAAGTTTAATTTCCACTAATCTCCACCAGTGGTTCACCTGCTTTCAATATCTCCAAAGCTTCAGCTAATGTTGAACTCAAAATCTCTCGCAACCGAGCGTTTGATGTATTGCCGCACGTCAACCAAATAATCTGTGGCGGTGAACCAAGGCGATCGACCAAATCAACAAAGTCACTATCTTTAGTCATTACGATAACTCCCTGCGCTCTCGATGCCTCAAAAATTTCAGGATCTTCGGCATCTCTCAAGCCAATCTCACGCAAGCCTACTGCTGTGACACCAAATGTGTTTGTAATCCAGGTTGCGATCGCCGGTGATAGATGTGCATCTACCCAAATTATTGTCATGCAACCAATACCGGATGATTTAGTTTGCGCGAAGCATACAAAAGAGATGCTTTCAGATCGTCAGCTTCAAGATCGGGCATTTCTTCTAGTATTTGTTCCGCACTCAAACCAGCCACAAATAAGTCCAGTACGTCTGATACCCGAATTCTCATGCCGCGAATGCAAGGGCGACCGCCACACTGCCTAGGATTAACCGTGATTCTTGCGAATAGCTCCGACATTAAAGTTAGCTCCTACAACGCTTAGTTATAGTATGAATGAGAGCGATCGTAATTGTCAATAACTGGATTCCCATGATTATTAACTAATTAAGCTGTACCCATTACTTTTGTCATCACTTAAGCGCACTGACTCAGTGGCGGAAATTCCCATTTTCCAGAATATAAAGTAGATGGCAGCTTTAAACAATAGGCAGCAGGAACCACCTCGATCAACCACCAATTAAACATATCTCGTCGGGCTTCAGTAAAACCTGAAATGGCGTCCCCGGTAATGGCATCATACAAAATATCCAAGATGGCATTATAGGCTGTTTTGGTGTTGAGTGTTTGCAGCAAGCCGTAGAAAATATTATAAGCTTCGTTACTAGCTTGATATTTTCCAAGTTTGTTGATATTAGGAAACAAGGTATCAGCCCAAGTTTCTGGGATTTCACAGCCATCCTTCAGCCAACAAGATACAATTGCTTCAACGATATCAGCTTTGTGTTCTTCAGGAAAGTAATGTTTAATGGTCGGTTTAGCTGCTAATGCTATTCCATAAGCCATATAGACGTATCGCTGATGGGATATTGCATCATTAGGCATTCCAAAGGCTGTCATTACTTCTACAAAAGCTTCTTCTACATTGCACTTTCCACCTCGTTCGTATAAATCGTCATATTTTCTGTCCCAAACCGTCTGAAGTGTTTGCTGTAATTGCTCTGGAATAGTTGAGTTGCTGGGCAATTTAAAATCGGTGTAGTGACCTAGATCAAACTTTATCATTGACTTTCCCTCCTTTGTATTTTCCTTGATCGTCAACCAAGATCAAGCTATTTTTAAGATTCATATCACCTCCATTCTACCTTACCCAGAGAAGCCAGTAAGGCCTTCCTTGGCTCTACTGGCTTTTTATCCTATATTTCTACGGATATGGCTCCTTGTAGAAGATAATCACTTCAATGTTCGGGAACAACCTAGCAAAGTCTTCATCGCAGGTAGTGTTGCAGCCTGAACACATCTCCATCTCCGTGTAAAGGTAAAGCCTTCCTGTCGCCTCAGAAGGTACACTATCTCCTTCCAACTCTTCTGCAAGTGCATTGAATATCTTGTACTCGGCGTGTTCTTTGTTGTAATTATTATAGAGTGCTGCTCTGTCAATCCTTTGCTCAAAAAACAACTTTGGCCCATTGTCTTCGCCTGGAATATTCAGAGGCTTTTTCTTGCTGGTAGCTTCTTTGCTATAAACTCGGCCAGTTTCTAGTTCTAGTTTGGCAGCCGCAGCATTACCAGAACTGGGTTTTCTAATATGGATCGATCGAACCTCTTGAGCCTTAGTCCGCAGTTCCTCTACGATGTCCGCATACTTCTCAGGTATGTCTTGGGGATCTTCGTAATGAGGTGTGTTTCTATAGGGGTTTCCTGTAGTTAAGTTTTGTTTCACGCGATTAATTTTATTTTTATAGAGTATTTTATATATAACCTGACTAAGACATAAGCTTAAAGCCTCGTCTGACTCAGGTATTTTAACTATACCACACTTTCAAATTAACTGCAAACTCTGCTCGAATCCCTCGGATTCAGCCCATTTTAATCGTTGTTGAATTGACATCGCCTGCAATTTTTGACTCATTTCATATAAATCAACTTGCGGATAATCCCCCTTAAATAGCGGAATTAAAGCCTCAACAACAGCAGCGATTCCCTCCGGCGGAACTGCATTGCCAATCTGCCGCCGCACTTCAGTCGTAGAACCTTCAAAAACAAAATCATCGGGGAATGTTTGCAATCTTGCTCTTTCACGATTTGTCAAAGAACGCGGTTCTAAATAATGATAACCCCAAGTCCCGCCACCTCCACCAGCAATGATTGTCGATGATGGTCTATCTGGATGAATCCGCCGATAAACGTGACTGATCATGCCTTTGACATAGTATGGACTGTCCTTGGGAATATCAGAGAAATTGCCTCCCGGTTTAATTCGATTTAAAATTTCAACGGTGCGGGCTTGAATTTTATGATGTTTGTTATTGTCAAGAACTGCTTCCACATTTTTGAGTGCTTCGCCCGCAGTTCGATAGGGATATTGTCTATTTTGCCCGTATTCGGGCTGAGGATGCACAAAGTTAAATCCTGTATCCATCCGAATGCCAACTAATAACACTCTTTGGCGAAATTGTGGCACTCCGTAATCAGCAAAGTTGTAGAGTTTAGGTTTAACTAAGTAGCCCGGAGCGATACTTTCAAAGTCGGAAATTATTTGTTTGATTGCTTGATAATTATTGGCGCTTAATAAGCCTTTGACGTTTTCTGCTACAAAAGCTTTGGGCTTTTTTTTGTTGACAAAATCGAGAAAGTATGTATATAAATTGCCTCTGGTTCCTTCAAGTCCCGGACGTTTCCAAATTAGGGAGAAATCTTGACAGGGGAACCCTCCTATACATATTTCTGCTTCGGGAACTTGTGCAATGTCTATATTTTCTATGCTGTCGTTGATGATGACATCGGCGATGTTTCTGCTGAAAGTTTTGCAGGCGTATTTGTTGGAGTCGATCGCCCAAACTACCTCAAATCCGGCTTGGTGGAATGGCAAATCCATGCCGCCGCAACCAGAAAATAAGGATATGAGTCGCGGTTTTTTTGTCCAGGCGATCGCCTGGAGACGTTCGATTAACATAGGAGTGCAAAGTTAGCCAAGGGCAGACTGGATGCCCGCACCACAAGAGTGTCATCATACCAAAACCCGATCGAACTCGACTCATCAATTGATATTTCACTCTTCGTCATCTAATTCGATCCCCGCTTGACGCAATTTTTCGGCCAATTTTTCAGCGCGCAGTCGTTCGCGATCGCCCCGCTGGCGTTCTTCTTCTACTCTTTCCTCAGACCACAGCAACAACTCGCCTTCAGAATTCCACCACCTCAACCAACAGCCTGTCCTTCCTTCGTGCGTTCCTTCCCAAATACCTAAAAATAGGTTTAATCCCGGTATCCAATAACGTCCGTTTTCATCTGCTTTTTGCAAGTTGTAGTGCTCTGATTCTAAAGCGTAAACTTCTAAATGAGCTGTTTTTGCTCGGAATATGACGTATCTGGGGACTTTGATTACTTGCTCGTAAAAATACCACTTTCCCACCCGCGAGGTAAATTCAACGGAGTATTCTTCTCCATAGGTTTCTGAAAGAAATTCCATCACGATTTGGGGGATGGTTCCTTCTGTGTGCGGTGTGTAACTGCGGCGGACTTGCGAGACATTTTTGGGATTGACGGGTTTGACGTACATCCAATCTGGTGCTTTGCAGATAATGCGCTGTTCGTCGCTGCTTGAACCTGGGAAACTTATGCCGGCACACAAGGCAAAGTTGGAAACAATTAAGGCATCCTGGATTAATTCTGGAAATGCTGTTAGCGGCTGGCGCAAAGCGGCGGCTAATAATGGTTGGCTTTCGTCTTCCACGGGGTCGTCTGGTAGTTGAAAATCTTCTGGTAGTAGCGGCCAGGTGATTGTGAGTTTTGTTTCTGGGTTTTTAGTTGCTACAGACATAGTTTATTAGAGGTTAAATGTTTTAATGCTTAAATTATATCTCTTGGTTTTTGGGATTAATGTTAATGGCGAGGCAGAGACAACTGGTAACAGCTTAACGTCGAACTGACCGTTTCTTTTGTTTTTCTATAAGTCTCGATCCCCCCTAGCCCCCCTTAATAAGGGGGGGACAAGAGTGCCGTCAAAGTCCCCCTTATTAAGGGGGATTTAGGGGGATCTAGACTCGGCTACAAGCGATCGTTCTAAGGGTTGTTAATTTTCTGCTGTAGCTCGTTTGTCATTGCTAGCAGTTTTGATTGGGCGATCGCACTTTGTTCGCCACTCGCCAACCACTTCAATTGTACCGTCTCGTTTTCAGCTTCCGCATCTCCCAAAACTAAACAGGCAACAGCACCCCTTTGAGCGGCTCTTTTAAACTGTTTACTGAAAGGACTGCCGCTCAAATCCATCTCTACAATAAACCCCGCACTCCGCAATTTTTGAGCTAACAATACCGATTGCTGTTCTGCTTTTTCGCCCCTGGATACCAAATAGAAATCCAACTGCGGAACGGGCAAAGGTTGCAACTTTTGCAGCAGGATAATTAAGCGTTCCATACCCATTGCCCAACCGACTGCCGCCGTATCTGGGCCGCCCAATTCCTTGACTAAACCGTCATAGCGGCCACCTCCGCAAACTGTTGCTTGCGCGCCCAAATCGTCGGAGATAATTTCAAATGCGGTATAAGTATAGTAATCTAAACCGCGCACTAATCGGGGGTTTAACTGATAGCTGATTCCTAAATTGGTGAGAATTTGCTGCACTTGCTCGAAGTGCGATCGCGATTCCTCACCCAAATAGTCCAAAATACTCGGCGCACCAGCTACAATTTCTTGAGTGCGCTCATTTTTGCTGTCCAATATCCGCAGCGGATTGCGAGTCAAGCGGTCTTGGGAATCGGCATCTAATTCGGATTTGTGCGGTGTAAAATAATCTATCAAAGCTTGCCTGTAATTTTGTCTGTCTTGCTTATTTCCGACAGAATTAATGTCGAGGCGCAAATTTTTTAAACCGATAGTTTGCAGGATATCGCAGGCGATCGCAATTACTTCGACATCCGCACGAGGATTTGCACTCCCCAAGACTTCCACGCCAATTTGGTGAAATTGCCGCATCCGTCCCTGCTGAGGACGTTCGTAGCGAAACATCGGCCCCGCGTACCAAAGACGCTGCAATCCACCTTGAGCGTCTAAACTATTTTGAATAAAAGCTCGGACTACTCCGGCGGTGCCTTCTGGACGCAAAGTAATCGATCGATCGCCCTTATCTTTAAAAGTGTACATTTCTTTGCCCACAACATCGGTAGCTTCGCCGATGCCGCGTTCAAATAAAGATGTCTGTTCAAAAATTGGCGTCCGAATTTCTCGATAAGCCGCTTTTTTCAAAATTGTTCTAGCGACTTCTTCGACATTTTGCCAATATTGAATTTCAGCGGGCAAAATATCCCGCGTTCCCGGTAAAGTTTTAATTGCATTCATTTTGTTAGTCAGTAGTCATTAGTCAGCAGTCATTAGTCATTAGTCAGTAGTTATTAGTTAACGGTTATTAGTTGTTAGTCAACAGTTAACAGCTAACTATTCCCAATTCCCAATAACTAATGACTTAATAATTCCCACGCTCCGTAACGCTCGCCATAATAAGCCAAAATGCGATCTACTCGCTCGCGACCTGCCAAATCGAACCCTTCAGGATACTGTATCCACAAACCCCCAACTTGGCTGTCGCTGTAATCAAACCGCTGCGATTGCTGCGGAATTAAACCGGTTTCCACCCCTTCAACTTGACGCAAATGCGCCGCCACTTCGCGATACACCGCCAGCGGCAATCCGCGGCATTGAATTTGATAGCCCAGTTGTTTTTCTTGTGCCGTTTGCATCATTTCTGTGCCTGTCCCCAACCATAACCCCTACTTAAGATACTTCTTTATCGATCGGCCCCGGTAGAGGGCAGCAGTTAATATTATCCAAACATACCTTTCCCCACTGCAACGCCCAGCGTACAAGCGTAACTCGATTGTCAGCCCGCGTCTTGTTCAAGATATTGCTAATGTGGTTGTCAACTGTACGCTTGCTAATCTCTAACTTTTCGGCGATTTTCTCATTAGTCAATCCCGCCGCTACTAACTCTACCACTTGCAATTCTCTGTCCGACAGGGTGACAGGGGTCCCAGAGACAATCCCACTCATAAATTTTTCCTATGTCTGCATATTTACCTATCTACAATTCTAAAGGATGAGGGATCGAGTATGAAGAGAAAATTAAATTTCCTGTGCTAATCTTTCGGGCCCGAAGCACCAACTCGCTTGCAAAACGGGCAGGAGTGCAAACCCAGCGCTGACACAGCATGACTCGCACCGACTTGCAATGCTGACACCGGAGGGTGGCGGGCGATCCCTTTACCTGCGCGCATCTGACATCCGGGCCAAGCCCGCAGATGTTTTCAGGTAAAACAACTGATACGCCTGCACTGCACTTGTGCGTTGAGAGAGGAACTACCAGTATCAGTAAGTCTGATATTATAGGAGCAGCTATTAAAAAATAGCTTGCAATTTTTCTGGGATCGGTTAAAAATAACTATTGACCTGTCTACTGCAGGTCTAAAATCTAAAATCTAAAATCTAAAATAGATATGACTTATCCTCGCGTTCTGTGTCTGGGTGAACTTTTATTTGATTGTTTAGCAGACAAACCAGGAGTATCTCTCGAAGAGGTAGAATCTTGGACGGCATATCCCGGCGGTGCTCCTGCTAATGTTGCCTGTGCTTTAGTTAAATTGGGGACGGAGGCGGGATTTATCGGTGCTGTAGGTGCGGATGAATTGGGGAATTCCCTAGTGCAGGTATTGCAAGAAGTAGGGGTTGATATCGCTGGAGTGCAGCGGCATCCGAGTGCGCCGACGCGACAAGTTTATGTCTTGCGGAATGAAGCGGGCGATCGAAATTTTGCCGGTTTTGGCGAATTGAATACTGGGGATTTTGCCGACACCCGTCTCCTCGCTGCACAACTACCCGAAGTGCTGTTTGAAAATGCCGAATTTTTAGTGCTAGGCACTTTAGAATTAGCTTATCCTGAAAGTCGAGAGGCGATCGCCCGATCGCTCGAACTAGCAGAACAGTACGACGTTAAAATTATACTTGACATCAATTGGCGTCCAGTGTTTTGGTCTAATCCAGACGAAGCAAAAGCGCGCATTAGAAAAATATTAAAAAAAGTTGATTTTGTCAAGTTATCTGAGGAAGAAGCCGAATGGTTGTTTGCAACTACCGACCCTGGATCTATTACCTACCGCCTCGATTCTGTAGAAGGGGTTTTGGTGACTGCGGGCGAGAAAGGTTGCGCCTATTGTATCTCGGAAAATGAAGGAAAAATCCCCGCCTTTACAGTAGATGTTGAGGATACAACAGGTGCCGGCGACGCATTTCTGGCTGGTTTTGTACGCCAATTGTGCAAGCATGGAATCAAGAATTTAGCAGATCCAAAAATAGCCCAAAAAATTGTAACTTATGCCAGTGCCGTAGGTGCGATGACAGCGATGAAACCCGGGGCAATTAGATCTCAACCAACCGCCGCTGAAGTAGAAGCTTTTTTGTATTTGTACAAGAATTAGCATCCCGAACCGATCGACCTGGAAACGGAGATGGCGCTAAATGTGGTTCAGAAACCCGGTTAATCTGAAAAAAAATAACTCTTACACTAAATCCGCCTTAAAAAACCTCGATCATACTCGGTGTTTGGAATTCCTACTATACAAACTCTCGTCTTAGCTGAGAGAAACTAAGAAATAAAGAGGTATTTAAGCCAGATTTTGTATTATAGCGCTTCTCATAAAGATGAGGTATTTACTAATTAATTAACAATTCCTCAATCCCCCAATCTAAAATCTAAAATCTAAAATCTAAAATCTAAACTTGTACCTCATCTTTCTGAAAAAGGCTATATATCATGTCCGATCGATTAACCATAATATCCCGGTGGGGCGGGTTTTTGAGATTGGAGATTGTTGGCAGGTATTGTGGGTGACGGGAAACCGTACAAAAATCGCGATCGACCGGACATGGTATTAGAGGTTTTATTGTGGGGAATTAACCGCACATCAGATGAATTCTAATTTGGCGCAAGATTACCTCTAGCGGTTGCGAAGCATCTATGATAATTGCATCTTCTGGTTCTTCGAGAGTGTCTAACTGACTTAACAACAAGTCTGCTTTCATGTAGTGATTTTCGCGACTTTTTAACCGGGCTGCCAATAGTTCAAAAGAACCTTTGAGATAAACTATCTTCATGCGCTGTTGGTCTCGGCAGAGCATTTCGCGGTAAGATGCTTTTAAAGCAGAACAAGCCAACACGACATTTTGATTTTCTAACAGCCACCTGTCTATTGCCGCTTGCAATTGTAATAGCCAAGGAAGGCGATCCGCATCTTCTAAAGGAATGCCCCGACTCATTTTCTCGATATTAGCTGATGGGTGAAAATCGTCGGCATCGCTGAAATCCCAATTGAGAGATTGCGCCAGCAACTTGCCAACAGTAGTTTTGCCAGAACCGGAGACTCCCATCACGATCGTAATCATGGCACCTATTTACCGAAATACTTGCAATTCGATCGAGTTGTGCGATCGACAAACCGGGTTTCTTAAGCTGCCGGATGAATTATACCACCCTAAAAAATTCAATAAACCCGGTTTATTTTTGATTCTAGATCAAATTTCTTCCATAGTGGGTCTAATCAAATTATAAGCCAAAACGCCGATAACTCCACCCAGCACTGGGAATACAATAAACGCCCACAACTGTTGGATTGCCCATCCGCCTTGAAAAAGTGCTACACCGATACTTCTAGCTGGGTTAACTGAAGTATTGGTTACGGGAATTCCGATTAAGTGAATCAACACCAGCATCAAGCCGATGGGAATTCCGCCGAAACCGACGGGATATTTGGGATGGGTAGTACCCATGATTGTAAATAACAGAAAAGCAGTCAGTACAACTTCCGTCAAAGCTGCTGCCAAAAGTCCGTAACCAGTGGGAGAATGTTCTGCAAAACCGTTAGACGCAAATCCAGAAGCCGCCGCATCAAAACCCGGTTTTCCTGATGCTATCAAGTACAAAACAAGACCGCCTAAAATTCCCCCTACAATCTGACCTCCTATATAATAAGGAAGCAAAACAGCATCGATCAGTTTGGCAACTACTAAACCGACGCTTACCGCCGGATTAATGTGGCAGCCAGAGATAGGGCCGATCGTATAAACCATGATTAAGAGAGACAGACCAAAGGCGATCGACACTCCCAAAAAGCCGATTTTGTCTCCAGCTAAAACCGCACTGCCACATCCACCTAATACCAACACAAAAGTACCAAAAGCTTCAGCAACCCCAATCTTTATTTTTTTGTTCATACTCACAATTCTTTGAAGTTTATGTTCCGTCTATTTCGCACCCAGACGAATTCTAATTATCAAAAGTAGAACTCAAATTTGTTTCAGGCAGAGGAACAATACTAATGGAAATCATTAGCATTGTGTAACTCTAACTTTCATAAATTTTACGGGATTAAACTGAGACGGCGGAATTTGGAATCGATAAATTAGCTCAAACGTACTCTATTATAGAAAAAATGTCAACATAGAGTTAATTATTTGTATAAATTGTGCAATCTTCTGTATTCAATTCACAATAATTAACTTGACTTTTTCCCTAATTATGCGATCGTAATTTTACTTATTGTTGCTGATTATCCGATCGCACTTGCAGCTAAAACATCACTGCTAACCGGCTGGTACATCGGGCCTTGGAAAGGGCGAAAGTCTCGCCAATCGGCGGTCATCTTGCACAGCAAGCGGAACTGTAGCGGCGTCGGGGGTTGGTTGAGGCGATCGACTTCTACGCGAACCGATTCTCGATGCTGCGAGATAAGTTGAAAAAAATCCCCGCAAAGATAGCGCGGACAATAGCCTACAACCCAGCGATCTTCAGTACACAAAAGCAAAGCAGAGGAATCGTGCGGATTTTGAAATTCGTGGGCTAAATACAAAAGTTCGCCCACTTGAAGTTCATTAATCCGTTCAATTGCCGGCTTGGGAAGGTGTCGCAGTCCACGTGCAAAAAAATGGATGCGGTAGCGTCCATTTTCATCCGGTTCGGGACAGGGGAATACCTCAAAATTATCAGTTACCCGTTTCCCTCCGCTGCGGGCCAATAAAGCAATTGGGTCATCTTCGTGTTGAGGGATATTCAACCACTGTACAAATTCAGGGTAGTCAGGGCGCGATCGCGGCCGCACTCGATTAGAAAACAAGGGAAACAGTTTCTGTGAAGTGTAAACATTATTGAAATCAGGGAAAGATGGCAACGGCCCAAACCCGCACTTAAGTTTAGCTTCTAGAACACCATTTGTATAATTGAACTGGTATTCTTTACCGTTAAATGTCAATCGACCAATCGGAAACCAAGAACCGCTGCCCGGGTCTTGCCAAGCCAAAAATAGTGTTTTCAAAGCAAATCTCCTGTCAATTCAAGTAGCCTTTCTCTGTTAAATTTAAGTATTTCTTGGGAAAACTCAATCGTAATTTGTGAAATGCGAGCGCGCGGTATCCGGTTAAAAATGGCTAGCGTATCATTAGCTGAAATCCTCGCAAGGCAATTCAGCCAAACTTGGGCTGCTTGGGGATAGGATAGCGCTGCTTGGCTGAATGCCTCAAAAGTCTTGAGAGGCTTTGGTCTATTATCGCTACCATATAACTGAGAAGAGCATCTTTTAGCATAAGCTTGGACAGAATAGCCAGTATCTTTTGTAATCAATCTCTTTTGCCGTTCTTCATCAGATATCCGCACTCCCAAACTAGAAGCATGGTCGTGAGTTGGTGCTAGATATCTGGCGATATTTAAAGTAGGATAACTTTCAGGTTTATCTAATACACCCCAATTCTCTGAGTGACGGTCTGTATTGCCAATCCAAGCATCTAATAGCAAATATCCGATAAAAGTTTCTACTGCTGTTTCTATCCCGACTGGCGCCACCCAATCGAGGGGCAAATTAACAGAATTGTCTGCGATCGCATTCAACACAATATCAACTTTGTGCGGTGCGTTCGCAGACAAAACTTGATTCCCAGGAATGAAACTGCCACCATCGGGCAAAAATGATGGTGAGACAGTTCCGCGTTGACTTCTCCAAGTTGCCAGTTCATATTGAGCACGGGGCAGTCCGAGCAATTTGCACAACTCGGCTGCAATTTTTTCTGCCCAATCTTCACCTGTATTCGGTCGAGACTGTTTGTACAAGCAGCGACCAAATTCTGAGTGAGGGAACCAGAATTTATTCTTAGTTCCCATTTGTTCTTCTTCAGATAGATCGTAATCAGATTCTGGAACAACAATAACCGGAAACTCATCAGCCATTTTTGCAAGCAAATTTAGAAAATGCTAAAAGACACTTTCTAGCATAAGAATTCGCGCGGATCGGTGACATACCCAGTCAGGGCAGAAGCCGCCGCCGTGTAAGGCGAAGCTAGATAAACTTGCGCTTCTTTATTCCCCATCCGGCCGGGGAAATTGCGGTTAGTTGTAGACACGCAAATTTCGGGTTCGTTCATCCGCCCGAAAGTATCTTTCGGGCCGCCCAAACAAGCGGCGCAAGAAGGCGCTGCGGGTTCGATGCAGCCGGCAGCTAAGAAGATTTCCGAAAGCGTTTGACCCTCATATTTTGTGACAAACAAATCTTCGTAAACTTTCTGAGTTGCCGGTACTAAATAAGTCGGAACTTTGACTTGGTTTCCTTTGAGAATGCGGGCGGCATTCAGAAAGTCGGAGGTTTTGCCGCCGGTGCAGGAACCGATGTAAACTCGATCGATCTTGACATCGCGGCAATTGCGGGCTAAGTCGCGGTTGTCGGGAGAGTGCGGTTTGGCGACGACTGGTTCTAATTTGCTGACATCGTAGGTGCGATCGCTATAAAATTTAGCATCCCCATCGCTGTAAAATGAATCGAAGGGTTTATCAGTTCGCGAAGTAACGTAATCAAACGTAGTTTTGTCGGGCGCAACCGTGCCGTTTTTACCGCCAGCTTCAATCACCATATTGCACAGCGTCATCCGTTCTTCCATCGTCAAACGTTCCACTGTATCGCCCGCAAATTCCATCGTCCGGTAGTTAGCACCGGCCACGCTAATATCACCAATAATTTGCAAAATCAGGTCTTTTGCTAACAAATAATCCGGCAGTTCACCGTTGAATACAAAGCGCATGGTTGCCGGAACTTTGATTAACAGTTTGCCGGTTCCCATGATAAAAGCCGCGTCTGTATTGCCGATACCGGTGGCAAATTGTCCGAAAGCGCCGGCATTGCAGGTGTGGGAATCGGTGCCGAAGAGCACTTCGCCCGGCCGGGTGTGGCCTTCTTGTGCTAGCGCGATGTGGCAAACTCCTTTGTAGTCGGGATTTGCTTTGAAGTCCGATCGATCCGTGATGTCGTAAAAGTATTTTATCCCTTGTAATGCGGCAAAATCGCGGAGAATATCGACGTTGCGGTTAGCGCGTTCGTCGTTGGTGAAAATGTAGTGGTCGGGAATTAGAACGATTTTGTCTGGGTTCCAGACTTTCGCATTCTCGCCGAATTCGCGTTTGAAAACGCCGATAGTGCCGGGCCCGCAGACATCGTGGGTCATCAACACATCTGTTTCTACCCAAATGTTTTCTCCGGGCTCGACTTTAGTGCGGCCTGATGCTTTGGCTAAGATTTTTTCGGTCAGGGTCATTCCCATAGTGCGATCGCTCTTTTTTATTAGATGCTACATAGTGTAATTGTAAGCGAAACATCGCCTGATGTTGACAGGCAATTTATTAAGCCAACATTAAAACCGAAATCGATTTCCCTATCTTCGACCAACTAGAGCGATAGTTAGAAAAATTTTCAAGTCAGAAAAACTTTGTGCAAAAACAGCAAGACACTGTATATGAAAATTTCAACAAATCAGTTATTTATGGATGTAAAAAATCTAAATGTTCCCCCGGAATTTGGCTCAAATCTTCGGGACTTCCAGTTAGTTTGAGTTCGCCCCGATCGAGCAGTACAATCAAATCGGCGCGCTGAATGACTCGGGGACGGTGGCTGATTAAAATTGTCGTTTTGCCCTGACGGTCGGCTAATAATCGATCTAGCACTTCAGTTTCTGTTGCCGGATCGAGGGCTCCAGTAGATTCATCTAAAATCAAGACGGTCGGGTCGGTGACAAGGGCGCGGGCGATCGCCAATCTTTGCCTTTGTCCGCCAGAAAGATTCGCGCCAAACTCGCCCAAAACAGTCTGATACGTGTCGGGAAGTCCGCTGACAAAATCGTCTGCACCGGCAATTTGGCAAGCTTTTACTATTTGTTCTAAAGTCGCGCTAGGGTAACAAAAGCGGAAATTCTCGACAATCGATCGGCTCCAAAAGTGAGGTTCCTGCGGCACGAGCACGACTTGTTCGCGCAGGCATTCTAGGGACAAATCGGATTGATTGTACTGTCCGAAGCGGATATTCCCCGATTGCAGCGCGTACAAACCGGCAAGCAGTTTTGCCAGCGTACTTTTGCCGCAGCCGGATTTGCCAATCAAAGCTGTCACCTTGCCGCCCGGAATTGTCAGCGAAAAGTCTTTCAGCAAATCCACGCGGCCGATGTGGTGGAAGTTGAGGTTTTTGCAAGTAATATCGGCATCAGCGGGAATGTCGGCACGATCGCGCGGGGCGTTCTCCCCCATTTCTGGCGCGGTGTCGATGATGTCGCCGAGACGCTGGGTAGCAGTTTGAGCGCGGGCGAACTCGTCCGTCAAGTTGATGGCGGTGCCAATTAGGGCGCTGAAGTTGCGGTTCATGCCGTTGAATGCCAGCAGTTGACCGACGGTGAGTTCTTGGCGAATTACCAGAATGCTGCCAAAACAGAGGACGGCAAGGGAACCGACGCCGGAGGCCAGAGTAGAGAAGACGCTGTTGAGGATGCTGATTTGTAGCAAGCGGAAGGTGACATTTGCCAGATGACCGAAGCGACTTTGCAGTTCTTCCCAAGCTTGAGGCGCGGCATTGTGGGTTTTTAAAGTCAGGGCGCCTTTGAAAGTCTCGACTAGGATGCCTTGGTTTTCGGTGTCTGTGACCAAAACGTCGCGGGTTTTCTGTTGCAGGGCGGGCAGGAAGATGAGGGCTGACAGAGTTGTGAGGAACGAGACGGCGACGGCAGCGACAGTCAGTTTCCAGCTATAGACCAGCATAAATCCCAGGGATACTAGGGCGATGAAGAATTCGCTAGGCAGGCTGGTTACTACCTGGGAGACTAAGAGATTGATTTCCCGGATGTCGCGCAGGCGGCTGACGATTTCGCCGCTGCGGTGCGATTCGTAGTAGCTGAGGGGAAGCCGCAGGATTTGGCGGCCGAATTCGAGTGCGAGTCCTAGTTCCAAACGTTGAGCTAGGTGAGCTACTAGATTCGCCTGAACTAGGCTGAGCAGGCTGCTGAAGAGGATTGTGGCGGCGGTGGCGATCGCGATCGTAATTAGCAGTTCCGTGTCTCTCCGCACCAATACGTCATCGGTGAGTACCTGAATCAGCAGCGGGAAAGCCAGAGAAAGCAGGCCGATCGCCATGTTCAGCGGCAAAACTTCGGCAACTAAGCCGCGGTAGTGCCACACGCGCTGCAAAAAGCGCCCAAATCCCCCTATTCGGTCATTTGGCAGTGCCCAAAAACGGTTTTCGTCCGGCACTAGCAGCAGCATCACTCCATTGTTCCAAGACTCTGTGAGTGCCTCCCGGGTGAGGTAGCGCAAACCAATCGCTGGATCGGCGATCGCATACTTTTTGCCCCGGCGGCCGTAGAGGACAACCCAGTGAACGCCTTTCCAGTGAATGATCGCGGGCAGCGGGGCTTCGTTGAGGCGATCGATCAATTCGGGCGTGGCTTTGACGGAACGGGCGTTAAATCCCAAAGCTTCTGCCCCGCGGCGCAATCCCAGCAGGGTTGTGCCCAATTGTCCGGTGCCGACGGCTTCGCGGACGCGGTTCATGGCTAATGTGCGCCCGCAGGATTTGGCAACGGTGGCGAGACAGGCGGCACCGCAGTCTTCTTCGCTGTGTTGGAGAACGATCGGATATTTCATCACTAATTAACTTTTTGTTACGTAAGTATTGATAGAAAGTTGACTGGTTTTCTTTACTTTTTTTAACAAACCGCAGAGGACGCAGAGGACGCGGAGTGAGAGAAGATAGAGAGATTTGCTGGTTGAGAAACGCTCTAAAATAGACCAAAGAAAATGGGTTTTTACGAAAATCTTTTGTTGCAGCCAAAAGTTTAAGTAAAAAACCCGGTTTCTGACTACCGATGCGTAAGTCCCGATCGCTCGCTCGGCGATCGTTTGGTTTGGCTCTCAGGAGTTCTCTTATAAAATAAGTTTTTGACACAGGATATGAAATCGTGGCTAACAGTAAATTTCCCGCTGCCGGTGCAAGTCAAGCACAGCATTTTCCCCAGATATTTCCTCAGTTGCCAATTCTTGGGAGCGATCGCGCAATTTGGACTGGCATCAGTTTAGAATATCACCGCCAGCCACCGTTTGAAACCTCGCAATACGCGATCGGTTCTCACATGATCGCCATCAACCTCGGACAGAGTTTCCAGATGGAACGAAAGATTGACCGCAAGTGGGAAACATCGCAAGTATTGCCAGGTGCGATCGGTCTTTGTCCGTTCAATCTATCTCACGAACTTCGCTGGCATAGTGAAATGAATTTTCTCTCTGTCAATCTCGAACACGAATTCTTAGTTCGCAGCGCGCTGGAGTTATTCAATACCGAGCAAGTTGAGTTATTGTGTCCGATGGCATTTCAAGATCCGTTAATCCAGCAAATTGGACTGGCCCTCAAGGCAGAAGCGCAATCAGATGGCGGGGGCAGCCGCCTTTATTCAGAGACGATGGCGAATGCACTTGCCGTACATTTATTGCGCCATTATTCGACGCAAGGACCTCGTAAATTAGACGGCAAATTGGCAATGTGCCCGCACAAATTGAGGTGGGTTCAAAACTATATCAACGATTATTTAGAACGGCAATTCAGTTTAGAGGAACTGGCGGGAATCGCCCAACTCAGTCCCTACCACTTCTCCCGCGCTTTCAAACAATCTGTTGGTATCAGTCCGCACCAATACGTGATTCAGCAGCGGGTTGAACGGGCAAAACAATTGCTGTTGCAGGGAAAGATGAGTCTGTCTGAAATTGCGATCGCCTGCGGATTTACTCACCAAAGCCATCTCACTCGCCACTTCAAACGCTTGACTGGAGTGACTCCCAAAACTTTGCTCAAGTCATAGCAAGAACGTGCAAAAACAGCAATATCGTGCAAGATTCTTCTGCCAGTGCGTGCGACTATCAAACTACTAAGTAACTAGCAAAGGAGCCATGATATGTTTCGTAAGCCCTTAAATAAGAAGTTACAATCTTTTCAATCGTCACTTGTGCAGTGCGAACTCAGCGATACCCAACAAGAAAGAATTTGTGGTGGTCAAAACTCTAGACCTTACACAGGGCCAACAGCAGTTGCATATTGTGTAGGTCGCGATGATATGTTGCCACCAGGACCAGGGCGACCTGCGTGTTAGTCACTGCGGGAATGGTTCGTTCATTCAGAATCATTCCTATAAGCGGTAATCAGAATGCAAGCGATTAAAGGGAGGAATGTAGGTATGGAACCAACCAAAACAAACATGGAAGCAACTCCAACAAACATGGAAGCAACTCCAACAAACATGGAAACAACCCTTTGGCATGAACTGGATGAACAAACCTCAGAAACCATTTCTGGCGGTGCAGAGGGGTGTCTGGCTTGGAGTATTTGTTTCGGTGATGTCACCCGAAACCCGCCATCCTCCGACGTATCCTCCGACGT
Source organism: Microcoleus sp. F8-C3 (assembly GCA_036704825.1). Taxonomy (GTDB): domain Bacteria; phylum Cyanobacteriota; class Cyanobacteriia; order Cyanobacteriales; family Microcoleaceae; genus Microcoleus. Next base: position 24,183 of record JAUBSN010000062.1, read on the forward strand.
ATTTTTTGTGATTTTGTTGTAATTCTGGCTTGCTTCATAAATTCCTACAAGGAGGTTAAGTAACCATGCTTAATTTGTTCAAATCTCAAGTTCAATCTTCTAATCAAATTAAACTCTCTCAATCTCAACACCTTTGGAATGATTTGTCCTTAGATGAGTCTTCATCCTATGTAGGAGGAAAATTGATTTGGAGGCATAAAGATCCAGTTTGGGGATTGGTAGGTTGGTGCCGAAAAAGACTAGACGGTACTGTGTCTTGTACATACAGAGAACCCGGTGTTGATTAAGGTGATGCTCTTTCAAAGGATTTAAAGTTATCGATGTTCATCTGTCCCGAACATCGATTCTGCAGAGTCGCAATGATTTGTCGGTATTACTCGTTACCAGGCTCAAGCCTGGTAACAGCTATCGCGGCTGTATAAATTGCGATCGCCACCGACAGCAACGGCTATAAATTAAGGAGTTCTAACCAAATATCAATGAGGTCAAGCAATCATGCTTAATTTGTTCAAATCTCAAGTTCAATCTTCAAATCAAGTTAAACTCTCCCAATCTCACGATCTTTGGGATGAATTGTCCTTAGATGAGTCTTCATCCTATGTAGGAGGAAAATTGATTTGGAGGGAGTACGATCCACAAATTGGGTGGATGTGGTGCCGGCGCAGACTAGACGGTGGTACGACTTGTAGACACAGACAAAGCGGTGTTCCTTAGAGTGATCCTCTTTTACGACGGAGGTGTGGTGATTGGCGTGAAAAGTAGCGGTCGATCTAATTTTTCTAGAGTGCGAAGGCAAAAAACTTTGTGGAGAAAGACGATCGGCTTGCGTTACCACCACAATTACGATAGAGCCGTAATGCACAAAAAACTAGATGCTTCAAAAACACGATGAGTTAACACAGGAGTAAATCTGATGAAAGCAATGCAGCCTAAGAAATCGCCAACCATACCAAACGATCCCAATCAAGCTTTATGGAAAGAAATCGGTGATGAGGTAGCTGCTCAAATAGGCGGAGGAGGAAGAGTGAAGGGATGGGGTTGATGCCAAGTACCGGGCAAATGTGAAGTAGGGTTGAAATTTACGATTTTCAGATTTTAGCAAGCATACTACTTAGCAAGCTAACTACCTGAAGGTCGCAGCTTGGATGGTGGGCATTGCCCACCTACACAAAAGCTTGACAAAAATTAGCACGCTAAAAACGAATGTTCTAGACAACAAAAATTTAGGTCTGTTAATAATAAAATATTTCTCGATATTAGGCTTGCAGGATTTTGGGCAACAAAACCTTTTAATTACATCAAGGAGCAAGAGGCTATGGCTAGCAATGTGATATACGGAACTAATGGAAACGATAATCTCAGCGGTAATGACATCCCTTTCTGGTCTATTGAAAACGGTCAGTATGTCCTCAGACCGCCCAACGATACCATCTATGGCCTCGGTGGCAATGATGATTTAAATGGACGGCGTGGCAATGATGAATTGTTTGGGGGTTCTGGCAACGATACTTTAGAAGGTGACGATGGCAATGATGAATTGTTTGGTGGTTCTGGCAACGATGAATTGTATGGCGGTGATGGCAATGATTCAATGTCTGGCGAATCCGGCAACGACACCATGAGTGGAGGGTCTGGAAATGACACTTTAAATGGTGGATTGGGAAACGACTTCTTGAATTCGCAGGATGGTAACGACTTTTTAACGGGAGGAGATGGCGCAGACCAGATAAGGGGTGGGAATGACGCTGATACCCTTAATGGTGGAGCGGATAACGACTTCTTAAGCGGAGAAAATGCCAACGACAGCCTAGTAGGGGAACAGGGTGATGACGCGTTGTATGGTGGGGAGAATAATGACAGCCTGGACGGTGGAATTGGTGATGACAATTTATATGGCGGTTTTGGCACAGATACATTGATCGGTGGAGACGGTAATGACTGGATTCGTGGTTCTCAAGGTGGTGCAAACGATATAAATACCAACGAATTCGACATACTCACGGGTGGTACGGGCGCAGATGATTTTGTTTTGGGAGATGCGATATTTACAAACAGTTGGTCGCATTATTTGGGGACTGATAATGCCATTATCACTGACTTCAACACCAGTGAAGACAGAATTCGTCTCTATGGTAATAGTGAAAGCTACACCCTTAATCCGATCGCCCCTAAGAATATCGGGATCTATTACCAGAACGATCTGATTGCAGTCGTTCAAAACACAGCAAATCTGGATTTGTCTCAGGATTATTTTGTTTTCTACCAAAATGTGGTGGTTAGAGCCTAGCCCATAAGCAGGCGACTTTAATTGATGCTAATAAAGCCTTAATTATCACCATTTCATACCAAGGAGATAGGGGATTTATGGAGATAGAAAACACGGGTAGGGGCGGGTTTGACCAATCAGATATGTCTACTAACAGTAACCATTTGGTAAACCGCCCTCCCAGGCTCATATTTTTTTACAATAATCCAAGGAGTTGAAAGATGATTCAAAAACACAAAAAAAATAAGTCATTGCTGTCTGCATTCGATTTTGCATCACGGCAAGCACTTGTTGTTGAGTTAGGTGAAGAAAATGAGGAATTGCTGTCAGGAGGTCACACTGGTGAGGATATACTTCGCCCCCGATTGACCGCAAGAGATGTAGAACAAGTAACTTGCACTGGCAGTATAGCCAGTCAGTACGGAATTCACAGTATTCCTACCTTAATGATTTGAAGAAAAGGCGATCGCTCTATTCGTAGCAAGAACGCGCACAAACAGCAAAAATGTGCAAGACATTCAAGAGCGACCTCTGACACTGTTTAGGTCAGATTGAAAAGCGATCGTTAGGTTTGAAGCAAAATGGAGGATTTGGTGATGGAAATTCGAGAAATTTGGCAAGAATTAGATGACCGACAAGCCGAAAAGCTTTCTGGCGGGGCTGAGGGTTGCTTGGCTTGGAGTATTGGATTCTCCGATGTCGTTCGGCCAAGCACCTTAAAGGACTCATCCTCTTTCACTTTCGATGCAGGAAGTAGTCTGTCTGAAAGCTCAAATGTTGAAGCGGAAGGAAAGATTAGGGGAACATTACTGTTCTGAGCGATCGCCCTTGAATGCTGCTAGCATATTTATGCGATCGCATCTCCCATAATTTGTCTGTTTGAAAAGTCGGGAGGATAAAAATGTTTCGCAAACACCAAACAAAAAATTCATCAAAGTCAGTGTTGGATGTTCAGAAATTACATCCGCTAGTGATCGATTTAAACGAACAAGAGCAAGAATCGATATCGGGTGGGGGATTACAGCGTCTCCAAGAGGAGTTCGGGGCTGAGTTAGCCACTTTAAGGGCGATCGCTCTCCCTTCTCTACTTGGTCAAGTCAACAAGGCAAAACAGCAGTAACTTTAACAGGAGGCTTGAAAAATGCTTAATAATAGTCCTTGGCTGCGCGATCGCGCACTTCAAGATATCTCAGATACAGAAGCCAACTTAATCGCAGGCGGTCAAGTTACAACCGTTCCTGAATTGATGGATGTTCGGCCAATAGATGTGACTACCGAACCCAATAAAAAACGCGGTATGCGGTCTAACAACTTTAAATCCATGGGATTGGCAGCACTGTCTACTTATATCAGCCGTATAATCCTCTTCCTTAATTAAATTAAGGATTTCACAAAGGAGTTGAAAAATGTTTCGCAAACAGCAAATTAACAATCCATCAAAACCTGTTTTCAAGCTCGAACAATTACAACAGCTAGTGGTGGAATTAAACGAACAAAATCAGGAGTCTATATCTGGTGGTGGAAAATTCCCCTGCGATGGCCCGGGTCGCGGTGGAACCTGTGATATTAGCTCTTGGGATCACCCTATTTTATTTGCATCCAGGTGAACTGAAGCTCGTCCTTAACTTGTAAACCCACGCTCTCTAAAAGGAGGCTTGAAAAATGCTTAATAATAGTCCTTGGCTGCGCGATCGCGCACTTGAAGATATCTCAGATACGGAAGCAGATTCGATCGCAGGCGGTCAAATGATAACCGTTAATCAATTGACGGATGTTTCGCCGGCGATAACTGAACCCAAGAAAAAACGGGTTATGAGTTCCAAAATCTCAAAATCAACAGGATTAGCAGCACTGTCCGATCGCGTCATCGCTCTAGTACTCTTGTTCGCCAATCCTTTTGCTTAAAGGAGTTCAAAAAGCAATGACTAACAAGGTTTTTTGTAACCGTCGCAAACAGGATAATTCTTACTCTCAAAGCCTTCTCTTGCAAAATTTAGAAACCTGTTTGGATTTGAGTGAAAGCGAACAGGAATCGATTCAAGGAGGTCAGACGAGTCCGCCGCCAAGTCGCACAGTATTTTGGGGGGTAAGAACTACGGGCGGAGTTTGGACATTTTGGTGGGATCGCGCTACTAAAAAGTTTGGCTTTAGTTACCAGTGGACTTGAATTCCAAGCAGCCTACGTATCCAGTTGGTAGTTGGTAATTGGCGATCGTTCGTTGGGTGGAGGCGGGTTTATGAGATTATTGATTTCAGGTAATTATTGTTGTAAAACCCGCCCCTACAAGACCTTATAATGACTGATTACTAATGACTAATGACTCTTCTTTTGACTTTCTCCGCACCGCGAAACCGGATGAATTCTTGCCGCCCATCAGCCGCTGGATAACGGCGGGCGGATTATTTTTGTTGGCAACTTTTGGCGGGGCGATCGCCCTTGCTGCTGTCGCTAAATATAACGTTACCGTCAGAGCTCCCGCTACCGTCCGTCCTGCTGGAGAAATCCGCATTGTAGAAGCGGCGACAGCAGGTACGGTTAAAAGCATTCAAGTGAAAGAAAATCAGGCTGTCAAACAAGGAGATGCGATCGCCCTCATCGACTCTTCCCAACTTTTAACTAAACAAAGCCAACTCCAAGGAAATATCCAGCAAAACCAACTGCAACTGCGTCAAATTGCTGCTCAAATTAGCGCTTTAGACGATCGCCTAGCAGCGGAAACTCAGGCAATGGAAGGCGCAGTTGCCTCTGCCCGAGCAGGTTTAAGCCGCAGCCAGCGGGAATATGGAGAACGGCAAATTACCTCGCTGGCTGAAGTTGAAGCGGCCAAAGCTAATTTACAATTAGCCCAGTCGGAATGGGAAAAATCGCTGCCGGAATTGCAAAAAGAACAGGCTGCTTTGCAAACAGCCGCAGCAAATTTAAAGGCTGCCGAGGCAAATTTAAAAGCAGCCGTTTCTAAGCGCGATCGCTATCAGTCAATCCAAAAAACAGGCGCTATTTCGCTGGATTTAGTGGAGGAGACGAAACTTGCCGCCCAGCAGCAAGAACAAGCCGTGGCAGGGCAAAAAGCTGCCGTAGAAGCGCAAAAAAAAGCAGTTGAAAGCCAAAGAAAAACCGTTGAGAGGCAGCAACAAGCTGTGGAAGTGTCCGCTGCTAAATTAAAAGTTGTTGAAGCTGCCCTGAATCCCAGTTCCGCACCCGTGGCGATCGCCCAACAGCAAATTGCTCAAGAAAAAGCCAAGGGTGAAGCAGCTTTGGCAGCGTTGAAAAAAGAACGATTAGTTTCGATTCAGAGTCGCGCTGACATCGAAAATCAAATCAATCGCGATCGCCAAGAGCTCAAACAAATTGATACTGAACTTGCAAAAAACGTCGTTCGTTCTCCAGTAGACGGCACCATTCTCAAACTGAATCTGCGAAATCCCGGACAAACTGCACAGCTCGGCGCGGCAATCGCTCAAATTGCTCCCGCTAATGCTGCGATTGTCGTCAAAGCTCGCGTCGCCGCTCCCGATATTGGTAAAATCGCGATCGGTCAAACATCTATCCTGCGGATTTCTGCCTATCCCTATCCCGACTACGGCGTACTAGAGGGGAAAGTCAGCGCGATCGCACCCGATGCCATTGCTGGTGAAAATAACAGTCCGCCTTACTATGAAGTGACTGTTAGGCCCCAAAGGACTTATTTAGTCAAGCGCGATCGGGCGATTAGCTTATCGTCGGCTAACGAACAGTGCTGTCAGTATCATATTCAAGCCGGAATGGAAGTTACAGCAGACATTATTTCCCGACAAGAGACCGTACTTACGTTTATTCTCAGAAAAGCTAGGATGCTCGCCGATGTTTAACCAACTTTACCATCACCCATTAGTATATTTGATGATGTAATTTATCGCGACGTTCTTAGGGCAAGTTATTGATGGCTTGCCACTTTTTTTTGAGTTGATTTTTTATATTTACAATAAACGAGACAGACATTAACACAAAAAAATAAATTATGCAAGTCCCTCGATTATGCGACTTGTAACTAATAGCTAGCGAGTGTTATTAGTTAGTAATTACTTAACAAAAGCAACTTAAATCAGGGACTATCAAAAAATTTCAGAGTGCCTTTCTACAGTTGTAGAGCTCAACAACAGTGAAATGAGCGAGATACCCGCACCGCAAGGGTATCTACTTTCGCCATGTTTACCGTATATGCCAATGGAGATATTTCTCATGAATTCACAGAAACACAGGCGTCAGCGCGCCGTTATTTTGACATCTGAAGGTATTGATAAATTCCCAGCAGCAAAAGCTGAGGTCAAAACTTACGAAAATTGCTATCACCATTATACTATCGAAGTTTTAGGCGATCGCACTGGCAATGAGTCAGATAATTTCATTAAGGTATTAGTCAAGCAAATCTTGGATCGGGTAGGGGTGATAGTTGTGGAGATTGCAGGGCAGGTGCAATTCATTACTCAACGCGCCGAGCAACTGTTGAATCAGTACTTTTTGTCCCGCGCCCCGCACTCATTGCCAGAACTCTTACAACATTGGTTCAAGCAACAGATATCGCGACTCACATTCAACGGCGATATTCCATCTAGCTGTTTACCATTCTACATTCAACAAGCAGGCAGACAGTTGATCGTCCGTCTGATTCCCGATCCCATTGGAGAGCAATATCTCTTGCTGTTGGAGGAAGAAGAACTGCAATCATTCTCTATTTCGACCCTGGAATCGCTAGGACTCACCAAACGCGAGGCAGAGGTTCTTTTCTGGATTACCAAAGATAAAAGCAATGCAGGAATCGCTAAAATTCTTGGTTGCCGTGAAGGAACAGTCCGAAAACATCTGGAGCATCTTTACGAGAAACTAAGCGTACAAACCCGGACGGCTGCTGTGATGGTTGCTCTGGAAAAGTTGGGGCTGCTGCCCAAGTAATTTGTTGCAATATCTTCATAATCCTATACGCGGATCGTCGTATTGTTCCCAAAGTTTCTTTGGAAGACTATTAGATAGAACGAACGCTATAGGGAGTCTGTAACCTGTTCCCAACAAAAATCCACTACGGAGGTAAAAATGGAAACCAATAATGTAGATGCAACGGTCGATTTTGTTGATGTCGGTATTCAGAAACAGGATTCGGCAGTTCGCGAAGGTCAATCAGATGCTAAACCGGGCATCGAAAATGAAACCTTGCTTCATACGCTACGCGCATCATCAATCTTCTCAGTGGAAAACAAAGAAGTTTTACCTCAAAAAAGCCAAGAAGATGCAACAGTCGATTTTGTCGATGTCGGTGCCCTGAAACAAGATGTGACAGCTCGCGAAGGTCAATCAGATGCTAAACCGGGCATCGAAAATCAAACATTGCTTCACACCCTACGTGCATCATTGATGTTCTCTGTGGAAAACAAAGAAGTTTTACCGGAATTTACCCGTTCCAACACAGGGACATAGAACCGTATTCATTGACAATTACTAATTGTAAGAGGTGGAATATGCTCACAATTTGCAACAAGTATACACATGGTGTTTGGGTAGCTATTATGTACTATCGTCCCAACTGCCCAGATGGTGGGAATTGGGCAAAAAAAGGTTGGTGGCGGCTCAATCCTGGCGAATGCAAAGTGGTATATGGGGGGAGTTTGCGTAGTCTGAATCGCTACTACTGCTACTATGCCGAGGCTGATAACGGAGCAAATTGGTCAGGGCCTTACGTGAGGCCTGTCCCTCCACAAGCATTTGACTGGTGTGAGTGGATAAGCAGCACGCAGGCAACTAATGTGGGATTCCGGTTGCTTGATATTAACAGTTACGACAATTTCACGCTGAATTTGACAGCATAAATCTGAGTGGCGTTGTCAAGTTAAATTTGAATTCTAAATTCAACTTGAGAAATCAATCCAAACAGGAATCGTAACAGTTACCTAAGTAGTTGCAATATCTTCCTCATCCTATTCGCGGATCGTCGTATTGTTCTCCAAATAAATTTGGGTGATTATTAGATCGAAAGCAGTTATCTAGCTTCAGCAGATAGCTAGAAACTACTTCCCATTAACGTTGTTCAACAACAAGGAAATAAACTATGTCTTCTACAACAGAACATCCTGTATCCACTTCCATGCCGCAGTTTCCAGCAGCCCAGGAAAACCAAGACGCCAAAGTTGAAGAGGTGCGTCAATTTGGTATGTCTCAAGAAGGAGCTTCGGCCACAGCATTTTTCGGTAATGGCTACCGTTATCGCCATGACTGGGGCGATCGCAACGGACAGCACATCTTGCATCTTAATTGGGGCTTAATCACACGCGACTCTCTCGTCTTCGTCGCGATTGGTGAAGGTGCTGCTGGGGGTGGAAAGTTTATCGGTGGTGCTCGATATACTCTCCATAACGTTGCCCCAAACAACGGTGTTGTAAGTATTTGGGTCAACATCGAGTGGGGAAGCCCGATTCGGCTCTCTGTTGACTATTTCGTATTCAACCCTTAGAAGCACGGATTAAATACAAGGCTGTTTCCTCACAAGTCACAGCCTTGGAATTCAATAAATCTATTATCGCACTCAACGCATTATCCAACTCTAAATAAGAGGTATTTATGTCTGAAAAACCTAGTTTTCCCATCCCAGAAACTGCCCAAGCCGATGAAACAACAGGGCGTTACATTATTACTTTCCGCGAAGATGCAGTGACGGAAGGATTAGACCTCCTGAGCGACCAAACTGGCATCAGAGGACTGGCAAATGCTGCCGATTTCCCGGACTCTGCTTTAGACTCGAGCCAAATTGAAGCAGCAGGGGGAGCGGTGTTTCCCACTCTCGGCGTGGCCGTCGTCTCGTTAGACGAAGGGGGTTTCAGCAGCATCATGACCTCAGCGGGAGAGGATTCGGCTATTCTGGCGATCGAACCGGAGCGCACTTTCTACGCGATTGGCGATGGGTTGTCGGCAGACTACCTGCGGGGCTATCGCGATGCGGTGAATAACCTGTACGACAAAGCTACTACTACAGAAGCAGCAGGAATCGATACCCAACCATGTTTTTCTGATGATAGCGAGTCTACTTGGGGTCTGAAGGCAACGAAGGTGATGAACTCTCTGTTGACTGGTAGCGGAATGAAAGTTGCGGTGCTGGATACGGGGATGGATCTCCAACATCCCGACTTCGCAGGTCGATCGATCGTATCGCAGTCTTTCGTACCTGGGGAGGAGGTACAAGATGGGATGGGTCACGGTACTCACTGCATCGGGACAGCCTGCGGGTTCAAGGATCAGAACGGTCGCAGGTACGGGATCGCTCACAAATCGACCATTTATGTCGGTAAAGTGTTGAGCAATGCCGGCAGTGGCGCTGGTGCCTGGATTCTGGCGGGGATGGAATGGGCGATCGCCAATGGGTGTCAAGTGATCTCGATGTCATTAGGAAACACCAATCCAAAGCCCTCTACGGCCTACGAAACTGTCGGTCGTCGGGCACTGCAAAATGGGTGTCTGATCGTGGCGGCCGCCGGCAACCACGGACCAACCAGAACCGTTGGACAACCAGCGAATAGCCTCTCGATTATGGCTGTTGCAGCCGTCGATAACTGTGTCCAAGTGCCTGACTTCTCGGCTACCTCTGACCTAGTTCGAGGAACTAAAGTCGATATCGCCGCTCCAGGAGTGAAAGTATACTCATCACTGCCTGTGGATAAAGGGCGTTATGCTGCCTGGAACGGCACTAGCATGGCTACACCGCACGTAGCTGGCATCGCGGCCCTGTATGCCGAATCGACTGGTAAACGAGGTGCTGAACTTTGGCAATTGCTGACTTCCTATGCTATGGCGCTACCGTTGCCAAATACTCGTGTCGGAAGCGGTTTAGTACAAGCTCCGTAATCCAGAATACCCAAATCCCCGCAGCACTTTAAGCCTGCGGGGATCTAACTGAAGACAATTTACAATAGCGCAATGGATTTACTCCAAAGGATGCTAAATATGTCTGACGAACAAGTACAGCGCATCATAGTGACTGTTGACGATCAAAACATATCGGTAATTCAATCGGTTGTGACTGCCTTAGAATCGGCGGGAATGAAAGTGGAGCAGGTGCTGCCTGCGATTGGTATCGTTACTGGAGAAGTTTCTCAGTCGAAGCTAGAAGGACTAAAGAGCGTACCGGGTGTGGCTAGTGTCGAGATCGATCGACAAATGCGGGCAATTTAAACTCATCCATCATTCAGGGGTTAGCAGATCTAGTTTTGCTAACCCCAAATAGCGAATGCCTTCTGGCGTCACGTCAAACCGACAAGGCAAAACTTCGACACCTTCACTCATAGCCTGTCTGAACAATTCTCCGTAAAGGCGATCGGCACTATCCCCCGGAGCAAAATCAGTACAATCCCCGCGATTAATAAAATACAGCATTACAGCCCTCGATCCCAGCCGCACCACTTCCATCAATTCCCGCAAATGTTTCTGTCCTCTCTCCGTCACTGTATCGGGAAATAAAGCCAACTCCTCTTTTACCCAAGTTGTATTTTTCACTTCCAGAAAAATCGGTTTTTCCTCACCGGTTAACCAAAAATCCACTCTACTTTTTTTATCAGTTCCGTAAACAACCTCCGGTTGAATTAAACTGTAATTGCCCAACTCTGGAAACAAGCCTAATTCCAAAGCTAATTTAACTACTCGATTTGGCAGCCCAGTATTAACTCCCACCCAAGTTGGCACAGTGTCGCAAATTTTAATTAATTCCCAAGTATAAGCTAACTTGCGTTTAGGATTGTTGCTGGGAGATACTAGCACTGGATTGCCCGGAATGTAAACACCAGTCATCGGGCCAGTATTCGGACAGTGCGCGGTGATTATTTCTCCCGAATCTAGTTCTATTTCTGCAAAAAATCGCTTGTAACGTTTGATGAGAATTCCGGGTAAAAGAGGAGGATATTTGTAAATTAAGTCAGTCATGGGGCATGGGTAAATAGACATAATTGTTGTAGGGGCGGGTTCACCAACAATACCTGCAAATAATTGACAATCTCAAAAACCCGCCCCCACCCAACCGTAAATCACTTATTTATCCAAATTCAGGGGTTTAAAACCCCTGCTTTCAGGGCGGAATGTTTTTAATTGGGGTGTAAATTCCCATTCTAAAAACCTGCTGTCAACTGTCAACTGTCAACTGTCAACTGTTTATCTTGTTTTCTCAACTCATTTATCTCATCATTTAAAGGCTGATTTGTCTTACCTTTCATCAACTGTTTCATTTGCGCTTTAAAAGCTTCTACCAATTCTGGACTGGCTTGGGTTTTTTGCCAAGAAGGGCGGGAATTTAGCCGATCGCACCAAGCCTTCAAATTAAGGTATTTTTCCAAAGACACGCCTAACTCGGGCAGCCAAGGCACGGAAACTCCAGCCACAACATCGGCGAGGGTAATGCCACTGCTGCTGCCAAAAAAAGGTCGATCGCCCAACCAACCCTCAAAAAACCCCAGTACCGTAGCTACTTGTTGCTGTGCTTTCTCCAACTGCTGCGGGTCTGCTTCGCCGCCGAAAATCTGGCGTACCAAAGGACTCATTGCCGGCGCCAATTCGTTCACTGTCACCATTTGTACCATGCGGACGATCGCCCTTTCTCCTTCATCCTCCGGTAGCAGGGCGGGCGCAGGATACTTAGCTTCCAGATAATCAAGAATTGCCAGCGTTTCTATGACATGAAAATCCCCATCAGCTAAAACAGGGACGTGGTGAAAAGGACTAATTGCCAAAAAATCAGGCTGAAATTGATCGCCGTTTAATTTTAGCGCCACTAATTCAAACTCTATTTCTTTTTCGAGCAAGGCAATCCAGACGCGGCGACTGTTAGTAGAGAGCGGATTGTGATAAAGTTTCAGCACGGTCATTCAATTTTAGATTTTAGATTTTAGATTTTAGATTTTAGATTTAAGTATCATAGCATAAAAGGTTTGTAGTAAGAACTTTAGTCCTGCATTCTTTGTTTCATATCCTTCGCCGCTAAAGCATAACCCCCATCAGCACCATCTACAAAATGCACTTGTCGGCCGTTGCGTTCAAACACCAAACAAGTCATCAACGCTCTGTCAGCAACGTGCAAACCGTAAACCAGCTTGCCTTCTCGGTAATTCCTTTCCAAGTACCGCGTCAATTTTTTTCGCCGCCATTCATTGCCCGAAATTACCATTCTCAACATATCATCAAATTTGCGGTAATCCGTAGCTGCGATCGCAATATCTTTATAAACTCCCCAATCTAACTCTTCTGTCTTAACTTTCAAATTCATTAACAGCGAACCAACCGCCGTCTCTAACTGTATTTTTGATAAATACATCTGGCGGTCTAACCAACTAGCACTGCTCGCCCTAACTAGAGTTTCTTTAATCAGCTTGGCGCTATTCAATGTCAATTTAAGATTTTCACGATCGATTGGATTTAAAGAATTTTCCTTGCCGTAAATGTATTCAATTTTTTTGATAATTTTTCTATAAAATAGATGGCTTTGCTGACCAAAATCTTCTCGCACCATTACCAGCAGCGTGACTATTTCCCCGTACTTGCTGGGAATATCCTGCCACCGGCACTCCAATCCCGAAAAATCGGCTGTTGGAGAAACGCCATTATTTTTATTTTTAAAAGTGTAACTTTTACCAGCAACAGGGTCTTTAATAAGTTCAGTAGCACGGGTTAAGCCGCCGCCGACCAAAATAGCTTGGCTGTAATTGTCCGAAACTTTAAACTTAGCTATTTTAACCGGAAAATTAGCTGCCACCACAACTTTAACCGGCACGGCCCCAACTCGCAAATCCATGTCAAATTTAGTTTTAGCCATTTGTTGAGTGGCCAGCAAAGCAATCTTAGCAGCGGGTAAAAGCGATCGCCCCACTAACAGAGTAGCGCCGTCGCCGCCAAAGACAAAGGGAATTTCAATTTTGCCCGCTACATTCAAAACAGCAACGATCGAACAAGCCCCCAATAAGTTAACTTCTTTGTATTTTCCAGCTTCAATCGCTTTGGTAGAAGCGCGAATATCTGTGACAACAATGTACCAATCATCAGGTACGTCAACAAAATTACCCAGATCGGTAATCTTGATAAAATTGTCCAGTAAAGGTAATTGGGAATAGAAATTTTCTGAATTCATGTTATCATTTTCCCGATTTGCTATTAAACTTAGTGAAGCCTTTTAGCATTAGCGTTTGTAACCATTTGTGTCCCAATTACAGAAGCCCTCTCGTTCCCTCGCAGGGATTGCCGGCATTGTCGCAGTCGCCACTCTGATTAGCAAAGTCTTCGGGTTGGTGCGCCAAATTGCGATCGCCGCAGCCTTTGGAGTCGGTGTCGCCGTCGATGCCTACAACTACGCCTACGTCATCCCCGGTTTCTTATTTATTTTGCTGGGAGGGATTAACGGGCCGTTTCACAGCGCCATAGTCAGTGTTTTAGCCCGCCGGGATAAAAAAGAAGCAGCGCCCTTAGTCGAGACTATTACCACCTTAGTCGGGGGCTTGTTGCTGTTGGTGACGATCGCTTTAATTATTTTTGCCGATCCGCTGATAGATTTGGTGGCACCGGGATTAAATAGAACAGCAGAAGGTTTACAAATTAAAGCAATTGCCGTCCAGCAATTTCGGATTATGGCACCGATGGCCTTACTTTCAGGCTTGATCGGCATTGGTTTCGGCACTCTCAATGCCGCCGATATGTACTGGTTGCCTTCGATTAGCCCTTTATTTTCCAGCGTTGCACTTGTCGGCGGTTTGGGTATTCTCGCACTGCAACTCGGAGACAAAATTATTCAGCCGGAATACGCACTAATTGGCGGCTTAGTGTTAGCTTGGGGAACTTTAGCGGGTGCAGTTTTGCAGTGGTTGGTGCAACTGGCGGCACAGTGGCGCGCCGGCTTGGGAACATTGCGTTTGCGGTTTAATTTTAAACGGCCGGGAGTGCAAGAAGTAATTAGGGTGATGGTTCCTGCAACCTTATCATCAGGAATGCTGCAAATTAATGTTTATACTGACCTATTTTTCGCATCCTACATCCCTCAAGCTGCCTCTGCGATGGGTTACAGCGGCTTGTTAGTTATGACGCCTTTAGGCATTATTTCTAATGTAATTTTAGTGCCATTTCTACCCATATTTTCTCGCCTCACCGATCCCAGAGACTGGTCGGAATTAAAAGATCGAATTCGTCAATCTTTAATTTTGACTGCCCTGACGATGCTGCCCCTAAGCGCTTTAATGGTAACACTTGCCGAACCCATCGTCCGCGTGGTTTACGAACGGTATGCTTTCGATCGATCGGCCTCGCAGTTTGTCACGCCGATATTGATGGCTTACAGTATTGGAATGTTTGTTTATTTGGGACGCGACGTTTTGGTACGGGTATTTTACGCTTTGGGAGACGGGGAAACGCCTTTTCGCATCAGTATTATCAATATCTTTTTAAACGCTCTTTTGGATTATTTGCTGGTAGGAGCTTTTGGCGCGCCCGGATTAGTTTTGGCGACGGTGGGAGTGAATCTTGTTTCGATGGTTATGCTTTTGTACTTATTAGATAAAAAGCTGGGCGGTCTACCTTGGGGGCAGTGGAGTTTACCTTTTCTGGGCTTAACTTCTGGCAGTTGTCTAACTGCTTTCGTTACCTTGGCTACTCTGCAAGGCTGTCAAAGAGTTTTGGGTACTGAAGGTTTGGTAATTCAATTAGTGCAGTTGAGTGTGGCAAGTTTTGTAGGGTTAGGAGTTTTTGCCCTGTTTGTCAGTCAGATGAAATTGCCGGAAGTTGATATGTTTGTCGATCGCATTCGGGGGCGTTTTCGCAAATAAATAAAATTGTCGGGGCGGGTTAAGGGCGAAATACCAGACACAACGCCCACAACGTGCTTGCAAAACCCGCCCTTTACTTTACATTTTCCGCTGAAATTCCTCAAGCACATCCATCAACTGAACTTGACACTGCATCGGAATTAAATCTGCCAGCGGCACTTCCCGCTTGCCGCCGCCCAATTTGACTGGAATTCCTTGCAAAACTTGTCCAACTTTATCTTCATCTAAATTGCCATCTTCCAGCATCGCATAAAGTTGTTGGGCAACAACGGTATGCAGGTGAGCATCACTAAGATACAAATGCCATTTGGCAATATCAATGTAGACATTTTCGCCGATTTCGGCTGCTAAGGATTCGATCGCCTGTGTAGTATTAGCCATATCAAAAAAGCCAAAAGTTATTTGTTACCAATCAAAAGACTTAACAAATCGCCCACCACTGCTTTCAGCCAGAATCTTTGGTGAGGGGCGAATAATCGGCGATCGCAAAATGGTAAATCGCGTGGGCCAAAACTACTAGAGCCCATCCACCCGTTACCGAAATTGCCCAAGGCCAATCAGCCTTTTGCAAATTGTGAACAAACCACAAACCAGAATTGGTAGCAGAAAAAAGACCGACGTGGATGGCAAAATTCATCCGGTCATCTAAGCGGCGGTACTCTGGATCGTTGCGATCGGGTTTGCGAGGCCAACGAGGAGGCATAGTTTTTCACTTGAAATTAGTAGTTCCGTGCCTATTTTAATCTTAAGTGCAGCGTTTTGAATTCTACATCCCTCTCAAGGCAGAAAATTTAAGCCTCTAAATTTTGATAGTCCCCTGACTTGCCGCCGCTTTTACTCACCAGTCGAATCGATTCAATCGCGATCGACTTGGACAATCCTTTGGCCATATCGTACAAAGTCAGCGCCGCCACCGAAACCGCCGTCAGCGCCTCCATTTCCACCCCTGTTTCCGCCTTAATTTTCACCGTCGCCCGAATTTGATACCCCGGCAACCCAGCATCCGGCATCACCTGCACCTCCACGCTACTCAGCGGCAGAGGGTGACACAGAGGAATCAAATGCGCCGTCTGTTTCGCCGCCATAATTCCAGCCAGCCTTGCAGTGCCCAACACATCACCTTTCGGCGCATTCCCCGCTTCAATCGCCGCAAACGTCTCCGGCAACATCCGCACCCGACCCGCAGCCACAGCTTGCCGCACAGTCGGCACCTTCGCCGAAACGTCCACCATTTGGGCTTCCCCGCTGTTGTCGAGGTGAGTTAGCTGTGCTGCATCGGGCAATTTAGAAAAAGTTTGCGAAAGGTCTTGCATTATTTTGGTAATGGTGTTAGTGTTAGATTCTGTGAGAAAAGAACTTAATCAATTTTAGATTAAATCTGAACTTAACAGGGGCTTGTAGCTTAGTTGGATAGAGTGCATGGCTACGAACCATGAGGTCGGGGGTTCGAATCCCTCCAAGCCCACTACTAAAACTTATGAATTTTGAGTTTTGAGTTTTCAATTAAGAAATTAATTCAACTCAACCATTCAAAGTTCATAACTTCTTTAATTTGTACCTTTTACAGAAAACTCACTGTTCGCTTCACAGGCTTTTCGGCCTGTGAAGCGAGAATGCTGCGCGGGAAAAAAACCCGGTTTCTGCCTCAATATCTGTCGCATAGATTCACGATTTTTGGGATAAACCGGGTTTTTTTCCTAAGTCCCATGATTGCCTCTTCCTTCTTGCTTCTGTTAGATCATCGATTCAAAGCATAAAAATCTTTGCCTCGACCGATCGCAAATTTCATCGAATTAGCCAAGCCCTTGCTAGACTGAGTAATAAAAATCAGCAAAGCCAAGCCAGCGAGTCCAGCCGCCAAACCAAACATATTTCTGTAGCCAACTTGTTCGGCAACAAAGCCTAAAGTCGGCCCAGCCATCGCAATCCCCAAATCAAATCCGCCAATACAAAGCGAAAACAAGCGGCCCCTTTCATGAGGTTCGCACCTGTCCGACATCAGCGTTACCATCATCGGCATAACCGTACCGCCCGCGCAACCTTCAACCAAAGCTGCCATTAAAAAAGCATTGCTGTTGTTAGCAAAATACAACAATAACATAGAGACGGCATAACAGATTAATCCGCCCGAAATAAACAAGCCGCGGCCGTATTTGTCCGAAGCCCGTCCGGTAACTAACCGTATACCGAAACTGGCGATAGCCGCGGTAGAATAAAATAATCCAGGATTCAAATTAGCCTTGGTTTCTTGGATAAACAAAGGCATAAAAGTGCTCAAAGTCCCGAATACCAAACCAACCACCAATAACACTAAAGCCGGAACCCGCACTCTCGGATTCCACAGCATTTGCCAGTATTTTTGGCTATTTTTGTCCTCAGATAGCGAGTCCGATTTTGTTAAATCTGCAAAGTTAGGTTCCGCAATTTTGCAGGTGAAAAATACAGCCGTTGCAGCGAAAGCCGCCGACATCCCAAACAAAGGAGTATAACCAACCCAAGCTTGCACAAATCCGCCAATAGCAGGCCCAACTGCTAGACCAATAGGATTCACCAAACTCATGTAACCGATTAATTCGCCCCGCTTTCCTGGCGGCGACAAATCTGTTACCAAAGCGCTGTAAGCTGTAGTAAAGGCGGCGATGCTAATGCCGTGAAAAACGCGAATAAGTAACAGTAAGGGGATAGATTGAGTTAACAGGTAGCCCAAAGGGGCGATCGCAGCCACTGACACGCCCAGAAGCAAAACTTGTTTTCGCCCCCTGCTGTCGGCTATTTTACCTAACTGCGGCCTCGACAGCAAAAGTCCGATCGCAAATGCACCCATCACAAAGCCAATTTGCTGTTTTGTGCCGCCCACAAATTGAACGTACAGCGGCAAAGTTGGCAGCAGCGAAGCCAAACTCGACCAGAATAGCAGGCCTGCGGTGAATAAAATCAGTAAGCTGCGTCTGGGTTGGGGATCGATGTCCCTAAAAATATTCAAGATGCTAATTCCCTTTAAATCTTCCAAGTGCACTCAAAGTAAGTTCGAGTGTCTCTATCATTGTGTTACAAATTCTTAATATTTGCAGCCAAAAACTTGATATTCGACTCACTGTCAACCTTTAACCGTCAACAGTCATTCGATTTTAGATTTTAGATTTTCGATGCTTTCGATTGATTCCACTGATAAATCCGGGGGACGCAAGGATTTTAGATTTTCGATGCTTTCGATTGATTCCACTGATAAATCCGGGGGCTTTTACCATCAATAAATTCGCTTGTCAACAGTCAACAGTCAGCATTCTTACCAATCTACCTCAGCCCTTTCCTCCACCACCCGTTCATAAACCCACTCGGTTTCCACCGCCAACTTCGGCCAACTAAACCGGCGTTCCAAATCCTGATAAGCATTGTCAACCAACCACTGCGCGTAACCCGGATTTTTCAAAACCTCCAAAATTCCCCAGGCCAAAGAATCCCGATTGTTTGCCTCAGTAACAACGCCAGTTTTAGTGTGCAGCACCACCTCTGGAAGTCCGCCCGCATCCGAAACCACCACAGGCACTCTTGCAGCAAAGCTTTCTAATGCTACAATCCCAAAAGGTTCGTAAAGACTGGGGAAAACCGCGCAGTCAGCCACCGTCTGGAATTTGTCGAGATTTTCCTCAAACATGAACCCAGTAAAATAACACTTATTCCAAATTCCTAAGTGCCAAGCTAAATGTTTGAGATGGTCTGTATTGCCGCCGCCAACAATTACAATTTTTGCTTTACCCCCCATTTCCCAAATTACTTTAGGTGCGGCTTGCAAAAATACAGCAATGCCTTTTTCATAGCTAATTCTTCCTACATAATAGACAATTTTTTCATCATCCGCAGCAAACTGGCGACGGAAATCCATCGCGTCAAATTCGTGCCACTTGGGCTTTTTGTCGGGTCTAATTCCGTTGTAAATTACCTCTATTTTGTTCCAGGGAGTCGATAGTACCCGTTCGGCTTCCCGCCGCATATAATCACTGCAAACAATTACTCGCCAAGCGTTGTAAGCGAGGTCGTTTTCCTTGGCGTTAATGTAGCGCTGCCCTTCATTGTGGATGCCGTTGAAGCGCCCGTATTCGGTGGCGTGGATGGTGGCAATTAGCGGTACTTTAAAGGTATGCTTGAGTGCGATCCCCGCATCTCCCACTAACCAATCGTGAGCGTGGATGATATCGAAGGGGCCTTCCTCAAGCATCAGTTTCCCGCCTTGGTGGCCCATGCTTTGGTTGAGGTTCGCCACCCAGTGAAAAAAGTCCTTGGCGTGTCCCACCACCACCCGATGCACGCGTATTCCTTCCACCACTTCGTACATCGGCGCGTGGCCGAACTCTACTGTAATTAAGTGAATTTCGTGGCCCAGCTTTACCAATTCTGGATACAGTTCCGATACGTGGCGGGCGATACCGCCTACGATTCTGGGAGGAAACTCCCATGCCAATACCAAAATTTTCATCTTTCTACCTCCAAATAATTTATATAACTTAATGTTTAGGATTAACAGATTTATTGTAAAATGCTCACCCTTAAATTTGAGTCGATCGCAAGTTGATGCCCAATGCCTGACTTTTGGCAGCAACAAAGACAGAAAATCATGCCTAAACCTGGTTTTTGCAGGAAATTGCCCGATCGCCATTACCTGAAAAAAACAGGTTTCCTCAAGATTTGAGCCGCTGAGGGAAGCAATGGCGATCGTAGCTACCCGCTTACCCTTTCTTCAAAATCGGCTCCAATTCGCGGCGAAAACTGGTCCAAGCAGCAGCCGATGCAGAATTAGAAACAGCACCCTGACGCATCAAAATCGCGCCGTCTTCAAAGCCAACAATTCCGTACTCTCCAGATTTGGACATTCGATCGATCGCCGGTACGATCTCCCGCAACTGTCCCCGTTCCCCGCGAAACGCAGCCTGATACTGCTGCAACTGCCACAAATCGGCAATTACATATTGCATCTTCACTGCCTTCCCCGCATCATTGCGGAGTTCAAACATCGGAAACCTGAGAATTTCCCGGCGGCTTGACAAAATCGGCACAATAGTATTCGTCGCTGCCACGCTAGCATCAGCAGGAATTTGAGCCAATAGCGGCCGCACTTGCAAAACGTGCTGCCATTGTCTGACGAGAGGAACCTGCACCCAAGGATCGATGGCATCGGGCAAAATCAAAGAAAAAGTGCGATTTGGGTTAGAAGTGAAGGTAAAAAATAGCGACAAGCAGATACAAAACGCCCAAAAGCGGCGAAACTTTGAAGATGAAGGCAGAGGAAATAAAGCAGAAGGAAAACGCAAAAACATTCTTTCCTCTCTCACCATTCTATCTTCTTCCTTTTGACGCTGGGCCCACCACAGAATCGTCCCATAAAAAAGCCCTGGAACCACAGTCATCGCATAGCGAATATTAATCGCCAGCACCGACTCTCCTTTCGCTAAAAATAGTTTCAGCAGCGGAAATCCAGCTATCATCCAAGACGCAGGCGCGAAAGCTGGCACCAAAGCTAATGGCAACCACTGACCGAGCAGGTATCTAATCTTACCAAAAAACGGCGTAAATAACTGAGCCACCAACCGCCCGGGATTGCTCACCATTCCCCAAATAATTTCTAGAGTAGAAGCTTCATCTCCATCGGCATATTGGCCGAAGCGTTCCATCATAAACCGCTGGGATATATCAGCAGAAAACAAAGGCATAATCAGATTGGTCAGGACGATCGTATAACCAAAACTGAGCATGCAGACAGCCAAGCCAGTCCAAGGGTAGCGCCGACTGCAAATCATGTAAAATCCGACGCCAAACAAAACAATTCCCGAATCTTCTCGCACTGCCAAAATTAAAGTTGCCAGAATCCCAAACAGCCACCACCAGCGCTTCTCCATCGCCAGCAGCAAGCCGAAGACAAACAGCGGAATTTGACAAACATCGTGAAAATTGCCCAAAGTCGGGCCGATTACCGCGTTAGCGCAGTAATAGCTCAGAACAATTGTCGCCGACAGCCTCGGTTCCAGATAGTGTCTGGCGAGAGCATAGAGCACTCCTCCAGCCGCTGTAATTAAAGTCACCTGCAACACCGTCAAAGTGACAGGCGAGGGAAACAGCGAGTAAATTGGCAGCCACAGCATTAGCGCCGGGGTGAAATGCTGCCCCAACCGATAGTAAGATACGGACGGAAGCTGATTTTGGTGAACCACATTAGTGGACAAAGCCGAAGAGAGGGAACTCTCAAACAAGTGACCCCGAGTGCCGTTCCAAAAAAGTTGATTGAAAATGCCTTGGTCGTAAGTAGCGTAAAAGCTGTAGTAGCGGTGCAGCGTCAGCAACAGGCACAGCACAAAAAAGGCGGCCGCCGCTTGAACCACCACCCGCCGCGACTCATTTTTCTTCCATCTCAAAAATATCATCTGCCCGCTTGCAATCAAATTATCGGACAATAGCATAAATCTAAAGTAAGTATTAAATTAAAGTAGAAGTGAAATAAATCGGCTCGGCAATGCTCAATTATTTTCACCCGATCGAAAAGCTCAACAGCGTCCATTCAACACTCGGCACCAGCGACACTGACTGTTCTCCCGAACAGCCGG
The DNA here is from genome assembly GCA_036704825.1 of Microcoleus sp. F8-C3. GTDB lineage: Bacteria > Cyanobacteriota > Cyanobacteriia > Cyanobacteriales > Microcoleaceae > Microcoleus. The sequence goes on from JAUBSN010000062.1 coordinate 45,849, forward strand.
TAAATTCCGCACCGCTTTTGCAGCTTTTGCTGTTTGTAGACAAGCGTCCCTCTTCCCGAGAACAGACCAGACACATCCGCAAGTCCCTCAAGGATTTGAAGGCAGACTACGACTTTGAGCTTCAAATCATCGACGTAGGAGAACAGCCCGATTTAGCCGAACACTTTAAACTTGTAGCCACTCCCTCGCTGCTCAAAATTCATCCCGAGCCGCGACAAACTCTCGCCGGCAGCAATTTAATCGCCCAACTCGAACACTGGTGGCCCCGGTGGAAGCGTTCTGTAGAAGAATACACAGCTCAGCAGCAGTCGGCCTCAGCTCTTGCGGAAACCCTGACTGACGCAAAACCCATCTATTCCGTTGCTTGCGCGGCCGAACTCGTGCAGCTTTCCGATGAAGTTTTTCGCCTCAAACAGGAAAAAGAACACCTGCAAGAGCAGTTGCAGTTGAAAGACCGGATTATTGCGATGCTAGCTCACGACTTGCGTAATCCCTTGACGGCAGCATCTTTGGCTTTGGAGACTTTGGAGTCAAGTCAGAAGGTGAAAGAAGGGGAAAAGTCGCGTTTGACACCGAGTCTGGCGGCTCATTTGATGAAGCAAGCCCGCCGCCAAATCCGAATTGTCGATCGTATGATTACAGATATCCTGCAAGCAGCCCGGGGTACAAACGCTCAACTCCACATTGAACCAAAAAGAATCGAACTGGGGGCGATTTGTCAAGATGTAATCATGCAGTTTCAAGACAAATTTCAGGCGAAAAGTCTGAACATAGAAACAGATATTCCTGCTGATTTGCCCTTGGTTTATGCCGATCCCGAGCGCATCAAACAAGTCATGGTCAACCTGCTTGACAACGCCAGCAAGTACACGCCAGACCGAGGAACGGTTAATCTTTCAATTCTCCACCGCACCGCTTACAAAGTTCAAGTCAGCATTTGCAACAGCGGCCCGGGAATTCCAGAAGAAGATTGCGCGAGCATTTTTGAAGACAGCTTTCGCTTGCAGCGAGATAAATCAACAGACGGTTACGGCATTGGACTGTCTCTGTGTCAAGGCATCATCCGCGCGCACTACGGTCAAATTTGGGTAGACTCTGTACCCGATAGAGGCAGTTGTTTTCACTTTACTCTGCCCGTCCAAAAATAGTTGACAGGAAAGCAGTTGATAGTTGACAGGAAAGCAGTTGTCAGTAGCAACCTAATTTGACATCATACTTCAACTTGAACGGAGTGCAGCAATAATCTGTGCGTTTGCCTTGGGAAAAGTAAATTGGTCAATTTCGTCGAGTGTCACCCAGCGAATTTCATCGCATTCGATCGCTTGCGGTTCCCCGCTGACGTGGCGGCAGTGGTGCACGTACAGTCTAACTGTAAATTTAGTGTAGTCGTGGTCAATCGTAATCAGGCGATCGCCAACTTCTACGACAATCCCCAACTCCTCCATAATTTCCCGTTTTATGCAAGCTTCGATTGTTTCCCCAGGCTCTATTTTCCCGCCCGGAAACTCCCAGAAACCCCCGTGCAGTCCGTGTTGTCGGCGCTTGTCAATCAAAATTTGTTGGCGATCGTTCCCGATTACAGCAACGCCGATAACTTTGTGGGCAACAGGAGAAACAGACATATTAATTAGGAATTGGGAATTGGGAATTTAAGAATAATATCAATAATTATTCAATTATTTAATCTAAAACCTAAAATCTAAAAACTAAAATCTAAAATCTAAAATATTAAGCCCCCATCTTGCGAGGGGGGGCTTGAAACTTGTATCGCTTAAATGTTGAGAATCTACTAATCGTCCGAGCCGTGTCTCTCACTGGCTTGTAGGGACTTTTCAAAAGTCATTCGCTGTTCGGCATTTTTCAGAAAATAACCGCTAATCATAGCCGAGGCGAGCAATCTACCCAAATGTTCGCGACTGGTAGTCACTGTCACCCCGAAGTGTTCCGAAGGCAAATTCCCCAAAAGTCCAACAATATTTCGCTCCATTACTTGAAACACTTCGTGAGAAGTCGGCTTAGACAACTGAGAAACTGTGTCTGGAGCCATTGACTGCACGTATTGCCATAATAAGTTAGCATTTTCTCCGTCTTCTTCAAAGAATTCTGGGGATTTATTAGATGAATTGCTCACGAGTACCTCCGTTTCAGAGACAGCTTGTTATGTTAGACGCGGGCGGTTAAATTAAATAACCATTATCCGATCGCTGCCGATCTTTATTACTAAGTAATTACTAATGTAGCAGGACAGTCGCAGCAACCAAGTGGGCACAACCGAATTAAAAGCGACGGTTTTTACGATTTTAGATTGGGGATTGCCAGGGGGGGAGACCCGATCGCCAATCCCCAATCTACCTAGCTGGCTAGATAATCGTTGATATCTTGCTTGCGCTTGCGGAGTTTGGTCAAAGCTTCCCGTTCTATTTGCCGCACTCGTTCCCGACTGATGTTGAGACGATCGCCTATTTTTGCCAAAGTTAGGGTTTGCCCGTCTTCTAAACCGAACCGCAAAGCGAGCACTTCTCGCTGTTGCTGAGTCAGTTCCGCCATCAGGTGGTCTAAGTCAGTCCGCAGGGAAGATTGCAGGGCAAAATCTTCTGGCGTAGTACCCGTATCTTCCAACAAATCGCCCAACTCTGTATCTTGATTGTCTCCCACGCGCAAGTCCAGGGAAAGTGGCAGGCGCGCCCGATCGAGATATTCGCGAATCTGTTTGGGAGTCAATTCTAATTCGGATGCCAATTCAGCAGCCGTAGCCGCGCGACCTAGCTGTTGAGCAAGTTGGCGCTGAGCCTTTTTAATCTTGTTGAGCTTTTCGGTGATGTGGATCGGCAAGCGGATGGTGCGGCCTTTTTCGGCGATCGCCCTGGTAATTGCCTGACGAATCCACCAATAAGCATAAGTCGAAAATCTGTAGCCCTTAGTGGGGTCAAATTTTTCTACTCCCCGCTGCATCCCGATCGTGCCTTCCTGAATTAGATCCAGTAAATCTACGTTGCGCTTGATATATTTTTTGGCAACAGAGACTACCAGGCGGAGATTCGCTTCCACCATTTGGCGTTTTGCCCTTTCCCCCTGTTCGATCGTCCGCTGCAACTGTGCCTCAGACAGCCCAACTGCCTGTGCCCATTCAGCCGCCGTCGGGTCGCGGCCTAACTCTTCGGCTAAAATATTTTTCTCCTGATGCAGTGCGGTTGAGCGCTGTACCTGTTTCCCGTAGAGTATTTCTTGCTCATGGGTCAACAAGGGAACGCGGCCGATTTCCCGCAAGTAAGCGCGAACAGAATCTGTATCTGAGGACTTAAGAGTTTTCATGAGCTTTTCCCGCTGAGGATCTGTGCCTCTAAAGGTTTGCGGTAGTCGCAAACCCCTAGCTTTAGCTGGGAAGGAAAGCGGGCGGGGACTTGCGCTTTCCTTCCATTTAAAGAGGCTTAATTTTATGGTAGCTAGCTACTACTCCCAGTCAGCACCATCTCAGGTTAGGTTTTGGTTGGGGCGTGCACAATACTACGTTATGTTAAGAATCTTAACATTTGTGAGAACACTTGGCTACATTTCTTCATATTTATTTCATGCCAGCCTGTACTGTTGGGTACGAGAGTACACGGTTTCCTGGCTTTACAGTTGCATCATGTTAAACAAAATCGGGTAAATCTCAGAGGGGGGAGAGCGGGAGAGCGGGAGATGGGAGGAGATTTAATCCTTTTGGTACAGTGCAAGTAAAAAATACAAAAATACAATTTAAAGCCCCAACAGCTTTTCAATACCCCGAATACGAAGTTACAGATATTGATGAACCCGCTCCAACAGATAGTGACTAATAACTAATGACTTCTTTGGCGCCCCGCTTCGTACATGATGAGCGCTGCGGCGATCGACACATTTAAAGATTCTACGTCGCGACTCAGGGGAATTTGGATTTGTCGATCGGCCAAACTCCTCAATTCTTCCGACAACCCCGAACCTTCGTTCCCCAAAACTATCAGAGTCGGCACTCGCAAATCTACTTCCCAATAACTTAAACTAGCCCCGGCGACGGTTGCTAAAATTTGCATTCCTCGATTTTTATACGCCCAGACTTCGGCGGTTAAATCTGGACTGACTGCCATTGGCAGCTTAAACCAAGTTCCTGCGGAGGCGCGCAGCACTTTGGGATGGTCTAAATCGGCGCTGTCTGCACTCAGCAGCAAACCGTCAGCATTAGCAGCCGCAGCCGTGCGGACGATCGCCCCCAAGTTGCCGGGATCTTGGATTGTTTCTAGGGCTATTCCTAAAGTTGACAATTTTGCGGGTTCTGTTGCGGTGCGGGGTGCGGTGGCGACAATGCCGTCGGGTTGGACTGTAGTGGCGATCGACTCTAACACTTTTGCACTTACTAATTCTGTGCGATCGGCTAAATTACCAACTTGAGCCCAAAGTTTTCCGTGCCCATCCAGCCATTCGGGAGTGCAGCAAACAGTTGCTAGTGGGTATTTGGCAGCGCAAGCTTCTTCGAGCAAGTGCGTCCCTTCGAGTAAAAATAATTGTTGTTCCCTGCGTCCCTTCGAGCTGTGCAGCTTGCGAATTTCTTTAACTAAGGGGTTTTGAATACTTGTCAGCATTTTTTAATTCAGCAGAGCGAATGGGGTTATTGGCTGTATCGGGTTAACCCCAAACTTCCTTCTGCCTTTGGAATGCGGAACCCGGGACTTGAACCCGGAAGGCTTGCACCACATGAACCTGAATCATGCGCGTCTACCAATTCCGCCAGTTCCGCATCGGTCACGAATTAATACTTTGCCATAAGTTCGCGAATATGTCAAGTGTTTTGGGGAATTTATTTTTTTTCTGGGTTGCGAGTAATAGGAAGAACTTTAAGATCCCCCCTATCCACCGTGCTTAATTAAGGGGGGGCTAGGGGAATCTCCAAATTAATACTACACCTTTTTTGCCGCTCTTGTCTTCCACCACAAACCCATTCCAGCAGCCACAAACGTACCAACAGCAGTCATCGGTTCCGGTACAGGTTCATACTCATAAATTGCACTAACTGTAGTGTTAACCGCAACCTTACCGTCGAAACTTCCCCTAACAGGATTCCCTATAACTTGAGTAAAACCATTAGTCATCAAACCTGCGATAAAAGTATCACCATCGCATCCACTTAACGCACTCAGAGACTGCTGGGAATCATAACTCTTTGACACAGTACCAGCAGCAGAACCGCTAACACTTCCCGTAGCGCCATTAGCAATCCTCGTTTCCGGCGGACTGGCTAGCACGCTTAAAGTCAAATTAGGGTCAACTTTTAACAGCGGAATATTCACAGCAATACTTGCATTACTCGCCGCCGTCCCCATAAAATCTCCAGTCAAAGGAGTAATGCTAACAGTGTTATTAACAGTAGATTTAACCGTAACATAAGCCCTTAATAGCGTTCCTAACAGCGAATTAAATTTAGGCAAAACCACATTAGTGCTACTATTTAATGGCTGGGAACCCAGAGCCACCGTATAAGTTTGAGTTAGAATTGCAGCTTGTACAGAAAAACATTGACTAACAACTGCACAACTCAAAGTTCCGCTAACAATTCCCAACTTTTGATAAACATTCATTTCAGTAAACCCCTACAATAATAAAGTTGCATTTCGCGACCATGGTGTCCCCCCTGTTAGGTCGCTTTTGGCACGGGCGGGACGCCGCTGATTTATCTACGGTGAAAAAATAGTAATATTTAACAAAACCCAATTTCCAATCAAAGACATTAAGTAAGTAAAAGCCCAAATAGTATAAACTATACTTAAAGGCGCATAAGCCACTAAAACCCATTGCGTTTCGACTGCTTCTTCAATCTCCTCTCTCCGCAACAAATCCAGATAAAAATCAAAAGACCTTTGTCGCAGATTGTTAATGCCAGTTCCAGCTACTAACAAATAATAACCGTCAAATCTATTCAACGGATTCAAATTAATTGCAACTGTCAGCAAGGCGGCCACCATCAACAAATAACTAATTTGATGCCAAACCGGATTTGACTGAGAAAACAGCCACATCCAAACAGCCAACGCCCAAATTGTTACTTGGATTAATACTCCGGCAGCTACTACTAAAACCCGCTGTTTCCGCCTGACTAAACTGTATTGATCTGTTGTATCTGTGTAACATCCGGGGATGAGACACATAAACAACAATCCAATTTCTTTAACTATGCCGCCGTAGTGTTTGAGGGTGAAAGCGTGAGCTAGTTCGTGCAAAGCTATTACTAGCATTGTCAGCAAAACAAATTTGAAAATAATGTCATTTTGGCCGGCTATCCACAACTGCTGATGTGAGGCTGCGACTTCGGCAGAGGAAGCCAACCACACTGCTACAGAGGAAGCGATGAAAGCGCACAGGAAAAAGCCAAATTCCCACGTCCAAATCCAGCGGAATTTGTCGATGTGCCGCGATAACCAAACATCGGAATTGACTAGGGGAATTGTGAAGGATAGCAGGTTAAATTTGGCTTTCGGTGGCTTGGTTCCTTCTAGCATTCCTGCTTGTGCTAAGTCTCTCAAGAGATTTTGCACATCTTCTAAATCCAGGTCGTATTCAGCGAGAATATTAGTTACTGGCTGTTGACTTAGTTGCAAAATTACCTGTTTGTCAAAGTCGTCAACTTGAATACAGGTAATGTCTTCGGGATTGCGAAGTATCCAATGACCGTCGGGATGAGGTATCCACTGCACCGCTGATTTTAGTTGCATGGTTTGGCAGAAGGAAGAAGGAAGAAGGAATTACGCATTTCAGACCGAAACTCGATCCCCCCTAACCCCCCTTAAGAAGGGGGGGACTGGATGTTAATGGAAATTATAGTAGAAGGAGCGATCGCTTGTTTGGGATGAGGAGGGCGATCGCACAAACAATCTAGTCAAACAGCATTTTTAGCAAAGGTAATGCTTGAAAATAGAGAATTACTGCTGAATAATTTCAACAATCTTAGCGATCGCCTCGTTTAACTTCTCAGTTTTAAGCTGACCGGCTTTATAAAGTATAATTTCTCGATCTGCGGTAAACAAGCGATTAGGTCTAATGTTGCTAGTAAGGTTCAAGTCCACCCTCACTAAAATCACTACTTTGAAGGGCAATAGCATAGCGATCGGTGATATTCTGGCTAGTAATTTGACAAAGAATTAGATCGTCTCCTGCCAAAGTTGCTATTACTAGAGCCGGTCGGCGCTTGGCTTGTGTTAAATCTGAAAATGGGAAGGGAACAACTACTACATCACCTTTTACAAATTCTGCCATGCTTCATCCTCTTCTAAATTTAACCAGTCTTTTTCCAAAGAAGATTCACTGAGCAGGCTTGCTTCTAACTTATCTTTATTGTATTTAAATTTGAGGAATTGCAGGAAATTCCAAACTTCTTCTAATATAAATTCTGGAATATTCTCTACTTCTTTAAGGAGTAATTCTTTAGCGTTCATTTCATTTACCTATAAAAACATACTAATTGAGGTCATCCGTAACTCCTATCTATTATAGCATCCTTGAGATTAGCAGCTCATCGCCCAGACTCCTCTGCCTCCTCTGGCAAAACATCAGGAACTTGAGCCAAGTATAGCAGGATCGTCTTGCTTGTAAGCGCAGATTAGCTATCGCGCTTTTAGAATTAGTCAAAAAGTGCGATCGCATCTCGCCACCCATTCAACTCCCCTCCCTCATGTCCCCCCCTTCTTACCCACATTCCGCACCCCCAACTGGCACATACACGCAGTGAGGGGGTAAAAGTGAATCGTCAGAGACCAAGCGCGAG
>JAUBSN010000063.1:0-53589 GCA_036704825.1 Microcoleus sp. F8-C3
GAGAACGAAAAAGTCGATAAGTATGACTTAAATAAGTACAGCGCTGTTTTAGCTAAAGAATGGACGTTTGGCGATGACTTGAACAGCATGGCTCGACAATCTAGTTCAGAAAGAGCATGGTCGGCAATCGCCAGATTCTACGACAACTGCAAAAAGAAAATTCCTGGTAAAAAAGGATTCCCGCAATTTCAGAAAGACAACCGCTCGGTTGAATACAAGACTACGGGATGGCGGATGGCAACCGATCGGAAATCCATCACTTTTACAGACAAGAAAGGAATCGGGAAACTTCGATTAAAAGGGACACGCGACCTGCATTTCTATCAGCGCAGTCCAATCAAACGGGTGCGCTTGGTAAGGCGGGCAGATGGATATTACGTCCAGTTTTGCATTCAAGTTGACCGTTTCGAGAAGGTTGAAGTCACAGGCAGCGCCATCGGGTTAGACGTAGGAATCAAAGAGTTCTACACAGACTCTAATGGCGTTGCAGTTGATAATCCGCGTTTCCTGGGCAAGTCCGAACGCAGATTAAAGAAAGCCCAAAGACGAGTTTCAAAGCAGTCTTGCGGTTCAGAAAACAGAAAAAAAGCTAGAGTGATTCTAGGGAAACGCCACCTCAAAATAAGTAGACAACGTAAAGATTTTGCTGTGAAATTGGCTCTCCGGCGTCATCCAGTCAAACGACTGTGTAGCCTATGAAGATTTGAGGATTAAAAATATGGTGAAGAATCACTGCCTAGCTAAATCGATTAACGACGCATCTTGGTATATGTTCCGAGTGTGGCTGGAGTATTTCGGTAAAGTATTCGGAAGAATTACAGTTGCCGTGCCAGCTAGCGGAACCAGTCAAGAATGCTCTAGGTGCGGAACAGTTGTTAAGAAAAGTCTATCAACGCGAACGCACGTTTGTCGGTGTGGATGCGTGCTCGATAGAGATTGGAACGCAGCTAGAAACATCCTAAGTCGGGGATTGAGTACGGTGGGGCACACCGGAACTTGGGTCTTAGATCCGAACGCTTGTGGAGAGTTGACCGCTACCGATGTTGAAGTAATTCTGCATCGGCAAGTCGATTCTGCGAATCAAGAATCCCCTCGGCTTTAGCCAGGGGAGTGTCAACGGGTGTCATTCTGGTGGTGACGATGGCTGCGACAGGTTTGACAGGAGCGGCTGCTATTACAGCAGCTTTAGCGTTTCTGGGAGGCCCTGCGGGAATGCTAGGGGGCATTGCCGTGTTGAGTCTGACGGGATTGATTGCAGATGCCTTAACAAAAGTAGGGCTAGAAGACTTGCTGACTGGTGGCAGCACCGATTTATAAAAGAAGTTTTTAACTTGCTATTTCAAACAGCGAATTGCTTCCAACATACCCCGGGCTTTATTGAGCGTTTCTTCGTACTCCATATCCGGGTTAGAATCGGCCACCAAACCAGCACCTGCTTGCACAGAAACCGAATGTTTATCGCCTCCTTGAGAACGAACAACCATAGTCCGAATTGCGATCGCACTATTCAATGGCCCCTCAAAATCATAATACCCGTAAACTCCAGAATACGGCCCCCGGCGGCAACCTTCCAACTCGTGCACAATCTCCATCGCCCGAATCTTCGGAGCACCGCTAACCGTACCCGCAGGAAAACCAGCTTTCAACAAATCCCAAGCTGTCTTATCCTCAGCCAATTCTCCCACCACATTGCTCACAATGTGCATGACGTGAGAATAACGCTCAATTTCCATTAATTGGTCAACTTTTACAGTACCGTTTCGGCAAACTCTGCCTAAATCGTTCCTGCCCAAATCAACTAACATGACGTGTTCCGCAATTTCCTTCGGATCTTGCAGCAATTCAGCAGCCAAAGCATCATCTTCTTGAGGAGTTTTACCCCGGCGGCGAGTGCCAGCAATTGGTCGCAAAGTTGCAATCTTTTTGCCATCAGCAGTGTTTTCCGCCTTCACCATAATTTCTGGACTCGAACCGATAATCTGCCAATCTCTGAAATTAAAATAAGCCATGTACGGAGAAGGATTAATCAGACGCAAAGAGCGGTAAAGTGCAAAAGGATCGCCGCTATATTCAGCCTCTAGTCGCTGCGAAATAACTACTTGAAAAATATCTCCCGCTTTGATATAATCCTTAGCCTTTAAAACATTGGCACAATACTTTTCACGGGTAATATTGCTAGTGTAAGCCAATTCTGTATTTCCCGTTGTGGAACGGGCATCTTGCCGGTTATTGGGAGATGTCCATTCTATGAGAGTAGATTGCTGGGAAAGCGGCGATTGCAGCTTCTGAACTAACTTACCAACCCGATCGCACGCTTGCTGATAAGCCTCGTTCAAATCAACGCCAACCTCCCGCAAATCCGCATAGGCAACGGCCCAAATCTTGCGTTTCACCTGGTCGAAAATCAGCAAATTATCCACCTGCATCCACAACCCATCCGGCAAATCATTCTCGCTGGCTGGATGCACCGGAACTCGCGGTTCTATCCACTTAATTAACTCGTAACCCCAAAAACCGAATAGCCCGCCAATTCCCGGCGGTAACTGCGGCAATTTCACCGATTTGTAAGACTGCAAACATTCAGTTAAAGCCGCAAACGGATCGCCCGTAAATACTTTTTGGGAACCGTCGCGGTAAACTTGAGTTGTACGATCGCCCTTAGCCTCCAAAATCCACAGCGGATCGCACCCTAAGAAACTATAACGCCCGAGTTTTTCCCCACCTTCCACCGACTCCAGCAGAAAACTGTAAGGTTGACCCGCACAAACCCGATACCACGCAGACACGGGCGTATCCAAATCAGCAACCCATTCTTGATACACGGGTACAAAATTGCCTTGTTTCGCCTGTTCCGAAAATTGTGAGAAATCGGGGAATATCATATATATCAGAAGGAAGAAGGAAGAAGGAAGAAGGAAAAGGGAAGAAGGAAGAAGGAAGAGGGAAGAAGGAAGAAGGAAGAAGGAAAATGCAATCCTGGCAATAATTTCAGCTATTAAAAGCGTCCTAACCGTCTTGGTGATCAATAAACAAAAGACGGAAACCAACATCCCTCCGGGGGCCGATACTCGCCAACTGCCATGACAACCATCGGCTTGATGGATCGCAGCCCCTCTTGCAAGCACCAGCGAAACAAACTTGCATACCTCAGCGGCAAGTGAAAAGAAACCAGTTCTTCGGAACTGTACGCAGCAGCCCCCAACAGCAAAGCCTGCATATCCGCTTCAGTTTCCGCGACGCTGTGGCTAAAAGCAGACACCGCACAAGTATAAGCCACAATCTGACCTTGCCGGCAAGCAGCGAAGGGAGAAAAGTCATTCAGGGCGTGTTCAATCTCCGAAGTTCGATCGCACCCGCACAGTTTTTCGCACAAAGCCGCGCATTCCTCAACATCCTCACTTGTCATCTGCCGCACCTCAAACCCATGCTGCGGCTGGCTGCGAAACTTGCCCTCCATTAACACGAAAGGTTCCTTCACCTCAAAACCCATAGAAGCGTACAGCGACAGCGACGCCATATTAAAAGATTCCTGAACCAAACGGATGCCCGCAGCGTCCCGTCCCCGTTCCAGCAAAGTTTTCATGATTTCCCGTCCCGTGCCGCGGCCTTGAAAAGTTCGATCGACACTGACGGGCCCGATACCGCGAATCGGGTTGCGTTCGTCCATAAACCCGCAGCCGACAACGGCACCGGAACTCTCGGCTACTATGTCAAAAAACAACGGACTTTCGATCAGAAGGCTAATAATTTCAGTTGAAAACTCCTGCGTCGGAAAATCTGTATGAGGGAATTGGTGGCGATCGGAAATATCTTTAAAAGCTTTATAAGTAATGGCAGCGCAAACATCTATATCCTCATGAGTTGCTCGCCTGATTACCATATTCATGGTTCATTTAATTATTAATTTTTATTGATTTTTTCATCGCATTTAAAGTTTGCAGTAGCGCTTGGGCTCTGTAGGTTTACCCTCCCGAGTCCAAGCGCTACTACAAACCAGAAAATGCAAGCTGAGCTTTTCAGGAAATACTACCCCATAATAGCTCAGCAATTCGCTAAAAACCTAAACTTCGTAGGTCTTTTTACCCGTGAACTTGACCTTAATCGGATTGGGATTGCTGCCAATATTGCGGTCAATCTTACCGTTGTAGGGACGACCTTCGTTCACCTTCTCAGGGAACACGCCATCTTTGGGATGCAGGTACTCAGTAGAACCGTCGGGAAAGACGCGGTAAATTTTGTAGTTCGTGATTTTGAATTTTGCCCGCAGTTGCTGGCCGCCCAAAGCGATGCACTGCTCCTTCCGGGGAAGATGCAGCAAGTTTTCGCCTTGACGCATAATCGCAGCGCCGCCACTCGGCATTTCAAACACCTGTTCCTTGGGGCTAGTCCAAGTGATCGCGTACTTCTCTTCAACTAGCGCCTTGGTCAGCAAGCCGCCGGTGCTGCCGCCGAAAATTGGGGGTTGTCCAGTGAGTTCTTCTGCCATAAACATATCCAAAGGATTTTTACGGCATCGTATCATCATGACGCGACACGGCTGTCGAAATTGTTAGGAAAGTTAACAGTTTTTGCGCGATCGATCTTTTCTGATAATCGATAATTAGTAATTAATAATTGATAATTGGTAATTTACACCAAAGTTAGAAAACAGAATTATCAAGCACGAATCCCGAAAAAAACATCAAAAAAACAGCAATGATTCTGGTGCTTGTGGCGCACCAGAATCATCGCACATTCCCCCTATTTTCCCCCGCACGCGATCGAATAATTTACCGCTTCAACCCTAAGTCAAGAACCAATTAGGGTCATAGCCGCGCGGAATTTGACTCAAAGCAGTCCAAGTTTCTAGATCGACAATCCCGTTGGCCTCAATCCCAAAGCTTTTTTGAAATGCGCGAACAGCTTTGTCCGTCAAAGTAGCAAAGTCGCCGTCAATTTGACCGCCATAATGCTGGGAAATTTTGAGAACTTCCTGAACAGTAGCGACTGCTTCGCCAGAACTACCGAATTTGAGTACCGGCATATTAACTGGAGCTCCAGTATAAAGCGCCTGCCAAGTCAGCGGCCCGACAATGCCGTCCGGCGACAAGAAAACCCGAAACTGAAACAGTTTCACAGAAAATTCAACTGCTTTGTTAAAAATTCCTTTAGCAGGGTGCCGGTAAAGGTGCAACTTGGTTAGCAGTTGTTCGAGTTCCAATACCGCTTTACCTTGAGAACCTAATTGTAGTTGTGGCTTGTTGGCTATAGGTGGAGTAGATTTCATCTGGGTTGTAGGTGTCATAATCGATTTTCCTAACCTCTAGGTTTGAGTATTCTTCAGGAAAAAAACTTTTTCCGGGCGAAATATTTGCATTCTCAAATTTTCACGAATCAACACTGGCATCGGCAGTGCCTCAACAGATTCGATCGGTTTTTACCATCTCACGACTTGTGGACAAGAGACTTATACCATTTGAGATCTTAGATTTTAGATTTTAGATTCGGCATGACTGATTGCGATCGGGGTTTGCAGCTTACCTGCAGTTGCATTCTTTGTTTAAACTGATATTAATTTTCGGCAGCCTCCCTAGGTACTCTGTCGCCCAACCGGGTTTAAGACGGCAAGCGCGTCCTGAATCTGCTTTGATACTTTCGATTTTAAAGCTGAACGCCGCGCGGCCGCATCACCTTTAAGGCCTATCTCACAGGGTGAGGGTTGAGGGTGAGAGAGGGTGTAGCAGCGGAGGCTGGTTCTGCGGTGAAAACTTGTCTGTGCTATCGTGTCTCGGTCGATCTATTAAGTCGATCGACACTTGCCCGCTAGACGCTCACAAACCCGGTTTTTTAACTTAGTTCCAAGGCTTTAATCAACTATTTTCCTTGAAAAACCCAGTTTTTTTTGCCAACGTCTTGTTAATGTAGGTAGCCCACACCCTACAAAAGAGTTGTTAGCTAAGTAATGTCCCCAGCGTGCACCCTACAACGATAGTTTACAAATAAGTAATATGCGCTGCGGCGCACCCTAGCCCTCTTCTGTCACTTTCGGTAGAGATTATTATCCTACTCCTATTCTAATGAAAGTAGGGTGCGTCGCCGCCAGAATTCTGATTGTTTACGACTATCAATGAGCGACGCACCCTACCGCTATACTCTCGCCCGAAGTGACAAAAGAGAGCTAGAGAATGTGGAACAGAGTTGGCGATAGGTATGGCGATTTAGGGTAAACCGAGGGGTAGTTTGCAGTAATCATTAATCATTAATCAGTAATTAGTGATTAGTTAACTGTTATCAATTGAGTCTAAACAGTGGGAATAGTAAAGTGAAATTCACTTCCTCGGTCTTTTCCTGCCGAATCTACCCAAATTTTACCGCCCCAGCCGGAAACAATCTGCTTGCAAATTGCCAATCCCAAACCCGTACCGCCGGCACTGCGCCGCAAAGCTCCTTCTTCTTGATAAAATCGATCGAACACTACTTTTAAACTGTTGGCCTCTATTCCCCTCCCCGTATCGGCTACGAGCACCTCCACCATCCGAGAACCGTTGAAGAACGCTCTTATGGTCACGCTTCCTTGAGGTGTGGTGAATTTGCAAGCGTTGTCTAGCAGTTTGGAGAGAACTTCCACCAACCACTCTCCGTCAGCTTGCACTAAAGGCAATTCTGCCGAAACTTCGGTGATAATTTCCGGTAACTGTCGATCGACCGCGCGCGATCGCACGCTGCTGAGGGCTAAATCAACGCATTCTTGGAGCGTCAGCGATTCTACATTCCATTGAACTCGCCCGCTTTCTAAGTGAGAAAGAGTTAAGAAATCCTGCACCAGTTTCCGCATTCGATCGGCATCGCCGAGGGCAGTTTCTAACATAACTTGCCGCAATTCTGCGGGCATATCTGGTTCGGCACTCAAACTTTCCAGACACACTTGAATCGTAGAAAGTGGAGTGCGGAGTTCGTGTCCGGTGATGGCAATTAGATTGCTGCGAGTGCGGTCTAATGCTTCTAATTGTTGGTTGAGTTCTTCTAAATGGGCGTAGGTTTCGGCTTGAATTAAGGCTGCTCCGAGTTGGGTGGAGATCGCCTCTACTAAAGAAATTTCGTCTTCTTCCCAAGGTAAAACCGAGCGGCACTGGTGCATTTCCACCATTCCCAAAACCCGCCCCTGATAAAGCACTGGCACCATTAACCAAGAAACAATTTGCCAATTTTTTACAGTTTTTTCCAGGAATTTTGTATTGACAATCAGCGGGTGTTGTGATGTGTCTTGGATGTAAACTCGCTCTTGCCGCGCCACCGCGTCGCTCCATATTTGATTTTCCTGCAACAGCCAAGTCTGATCCAGCATGGAACTAGCGCCGGGTCCCAAAAACTCGCGATCGATTTTGACCGCCACATCTGTGGCTTTGCACCGATAAATCAAACATCGGCAAGCCGACAGGGCAGTGCCGAGTTCTTGCACTGCGACTTCGACGATTTCTTGCGGGTTGAGAGACTGCCGCATTGCCGTGGTAATTAAGTTTACCAGGCGTTCTTTGCGTTCCTGAGCGGCGATGGCCCTGTATGCTTTGAGCAGTTTGTGCTGGCCTGCTTGCAAGTAGGTTACTAAGCGTTCTGTAAAAGCGTCGCTCAATTTGGGATTGGGAATTTTTGAGTTTTTTCCCGTACTTATGTCGGGTTTGGCTGCTTTGGAAGCGGCGGATTTCCTCGTTTTTTTAGGTGTTTTGACTAGCTTGTAAGTAGTTCGCGCTCGCTCGATCTTTTCGGCCAATTCCGGGCGATAACTGACAATTCTATCGAGCAACAATGCGGCAGCTTTGGAGCTGACCTCGCGATCGAACGTCCAAATTCCTTCAAATCTGCGAGCTTGATCCATCAACAGCTGCCCGCGATTGTCCTGGTTGTCGATCGGCACAATTTTTTCTTGACAAATCAGGCAAGTTGAGTAGTGTTGCCCCAGCACCACTAAGTGCCACTCTTTACTTAATCCGTCCTCCGGTGCAAACGCCACAGTTTCGTGACACTCCGAAGCATTTTTAAAGTCAGTTTCCAGTGCTGCCAGCACGTATACCTGAGACGAGCGTGAGGCAATTCGCCGGTAGCGGTGAGCTTCCTGGCGGTAGAAGCGCTCTCGCTGAAAGCTGGCAATGACTAGCGGTTCGTCGGAACCCGCCAAAACTAAGTCTTCCATCGCGTGAGACAGGGCTGTCATGGAAGATTTGAAATAAATTTGTGCCCGCAGTTGGGGGAAAGCTTGCAGAAGTTCTGCCAGTAGCGAAATAGGGACGATCATCTAGCCTTAAACGTGCATTTTTGCCGATGACAAAACAGGATCGATAGGAGGTTTAGAGCGATCCCTTTTTAGTATCTGATAAATTTATGCCTCATAACACGACTGTTTGAGTCATATCATGCTAGCGATATCATTTAGACGAATCTAAGCAGAGGTATGCCTCCAAGACCTTGAGTTCATCCCAAAGTCACCTGTTTTTACCTCTAGGTTTTGACGCCAACTCATCTATTCAGGCTTGGATTCGGGCGTTAGGACTCTCACCATTGAGACTTGTTAGGAATCGCTGGCGGATCTCTTGCATTATACTATTCTTGAGCTATTTGATATCAGTGCTATCTTTATCGGTTTTTGGCGAATCGGTTTTTGGCGATGGATCTGGCTAATTGGCAATTAAACTTTCAAAAATCACAAATAATTGGCCATTAGCTAAAAACTAACGGCCAATTATTTTGAGGACTTATATCCAATCTGGTTAGATTCGGAATGATGCCAAGGGTGCGAGCATCCTCCTGAGCTCTTAAGCTCGCACAGAACTCTGAAAATTATTATTCCGATGAAGCGCGGAAGCGATTTTCAGCAAAATCTATGAAGAAAAAGGGTTTCGGACACCTAGCTTGTAAGTCCTATATTTTTTTTGAGGCATAGCGCCTAAGTATAAATGCTGCGGCTGTGGTTGTATTAGGCTAGTTCGCCCCCTTCGTCGCTGCCGCCCGGAGATGATTTGTAGAGAGCATCTAATTGTTCTCGGGCGTCTTGGACAGTCAGCGAACGCATCACTAAAAGTGGCTCATTGACTATGTTCCCTTGTTCATCTAAAAGTTCTGGATGCGGTACAGATTGAGATCCCGGATAGGATGGGTGGCGATTATTTGCCCTGAATTGTTGAGGACGCTGGGACTCCATACCTACGGTGACTAAACTGCGGATTAAGTTACCGACTGCCAGAAAGGCAAGAACGGTAAAAGCTAAAATATAAAGCAGGTGCAACATTATCTTCTCCTCCGGGCTAAACAGCCACACAGCAATTTACAAAAGTGTTTCAGCAAGTAATAACTTATTAACTGGAAATCTGTTTGAGGTTGTCAAGTGGGTCGCCACATTTCCTCATGTTTGGGATTTGACTGCAAGTTTAACTTGAACTCGCTTCCTTATTTTCCAGGGGGAGCTGACTGCAACGAGCGAAAGCGCGCCGATACTTGCCAGCATTCGGCGAGCAGTTTGTGCCACGGCATCAGTGCATTGGTTTCAATCCCAACTTGACCTCCGGTTGCAAGAAATAGAGCTTTAGCTGCGTCTACTTCTTGCTGAGCCTGCTTGACTCGCGCCAGCAAGTCAGATTGATCCTCGTCGCTGAGAAAGGGAATTTCCTCAGTTTCTAAGAGGTTTGCCGATCGGGCGAACCAGTAATTGAAATCCTCTAACAGCGGTTCCAGTAACGCTTTGAGCAATTCTGGCTCGGGCAAATTGGAATTAAGCATGGATTAAAATGGGGTTATTTATCTATTATAGTCTGAGACGGTGTTTACAACTTGTAACATATTTTTAACAAAAATTCAATAAATTAATAACAATTAGCAGGTGGGTGTGAATAAATTTAACTGTGCCAGCAGCGATTTTTGAGTCAAAATCCCCAAATTCTGCCAAATTAGTTCGCGAGCTCACGGGTGGTTAAAAAACGGTTTTTTTTAGGTAATAGTTCGTTACAGCCCACCAAAATAGTAAAAACCCGGCTTCTGAGAGTCGCAGTGCGTCCCGCACTAAACATCGCAACCCTGACGGGCCGTTGCTGTAATTTCCCGGAGTGTCCCCCAGCCGGAAGTCGGCGCTTGCTGTCCCAATCTGAGTAAGATAGAAGCAACTGCAACTAAATTAATTGCTAATTCAGCCGATGTCTAGCTCAGAGTCCATGTCCGCTCCAAAAGAGTCCGTTAAGATTGAGTTGCCCCGCACGAGTGAGTCGGAGGCACTAAAAAAAATTCGCCACACCACCTCCCACGTTATGGCGATGGCGGTGCAGAAGTTATTTCCCAAGGCGCAAGTGACTATCGGCCCTTGGATTGAAAACGGTTTTTATTATGACTTTGACACTCCCGAACCTTTTACGGAACAGGATTTAAAAGCCATTAAAAAAGAGATGATCAAAATCATCAACCGTAAATTGCCTGTAATTCGCGAAGAAGTCAGCCGCGAGGAAGCTGAACGCAGAATTAAGGAGATTAACGAACCTTACAAATTAGAAATTTTAGCAGGTTTGATCGAACCGATTACTGTTTACCATTTGGGTGACGAATGGTGGGATTTGTGCGCTGGGCCTCACTTGGATAATACCAGCGAGTTGAATCCAAAGGCGATCGAGCTAGAAAGCCTAGCAGGCGCTTACTGGCGCGGCGACGAAACCAAAGCTCAATTGCAGCGCATTTACGGCACTGCTTGGGAAACTCCCGAACAATTAGCAGCATACAAACACCGCAAAGAAGAAGCATTAAGGCGGGATCACCGCAAATTAGGCAAAGAATTAGGCTTATTTATTTTTGCCGATCCGGTGGGCCCCGGTTTGCCTTTGTGGACGCCGAAAGGCACTGTTTTGAGAAGTATTTTAGAAGATTACTTGAAACAAGAACAAATCAAGCGCGGCTATTTGCAAGTTGTGACTCCCCACATCGCTAGAGTCGATTTGTTCAAAATTTCCGGCCACTGGCAGAAATACAAAGAAGATATGTTTCCGCTGATGGCAGAAGATGAGGAAGCTGCTGCAAACGAACAGGGTTTTGTGATGAAACCCATGAACTGCCCTTTTCACATTCAAATTTACAAAAGCGAATTGCGTTCCTATCGAGAACTGCCGATGCGCTTAGCCGAATTCGGCACAGTTTACCGCTACGAACAATCGGGAGAATTGGGCGGTTTAACGCGGGTGCGCGGCTTTACGGTGGATGATTCCCACTTATTTGTGACGCCGGAACAGTTGGATGCGGAATTCTTAAATGTGGTGGATTTGATTCTGTCAGTATTCAAGAGTCTGCAACTGAAAAACTTTAAAGCGCGTTTGAGTTTCCGCGATCCGAACAATTTAGAGAAATACATCGGTTCCGATGAAGCTTGGGAAAAGGCTCAAGGTGCAATCCGCCGCGCGGTGGAAACTTTGGGAATGAATTATTTTGAGGGAATTGGGGAGGCGGCTTTTTACGGGCCAAAACTAGATTTCATTTTCCAAGATGTCTTGGATAGAGAATGGCAATTAGGAACTGTTCAGGTAGATTACAATTTACCAGAACGTTTTGATTTGGAATACGTTGCTGAAGACGGTACTCGCAAGCGTCCGGTGATGATTCACCGCGCTCCTTTCGGTTCTTTGGAACGCTTGATCGGGATTTTGATCGAGCAGTATGCGGGGGATTTTCCGCTGTGGTTGGCGCCGGTTCAGGTGCGGTTGTTGCCTGTCAGCGCGGACTTTTTGCCGTTTGCGAAAGAAGTGGCTGCGAAGATGAAAATGCTCGGAATGCGCGCGGAAGCTGATGAGAATAGCGAGCGTTTGGGTAAGTTGATTCGCAATGCTGAGAAGGATAAAATTCCGGTGATGGGTGTTGTGGGTGCGAAAGAGGTTGAGGCGAATAGTTTGAATATTCGGACTCGGACTTCTGGGGAGTTGGGGGCGATTTCGGTTGATGAAGTGATTGGGAGGTTGCAGGGGGCGATTAGCAGTTACGGGGATTTTTAGGGGATTTTAACCGCAGATGCACGCGGATTAACGCAGATGATATTTTGATATTGTCTGCGTTATTTTAATTGAGCTGCTAAAATAGTAGTGGTAAACGGGAAGTACGCTCATGCCTAATCCTTTTCCGGGGATGAATCCTTATTTAGAACATCCTGATTTTTGGCCAGAAGTCCATCATTTACTGATTAGTGTGATTAAGGAGTCGTTAACTCCGCAATTGCGCCCTAAATACCGCGTCGCTATTGAAAAGCGAATTTACGAAATCAAAGGTAAAAATTCTCTCTTAGTAGCGATTCCTGATGTCTCTATTCAACAGAAACGCTGTCCCGCAAGTGCGATCGCATCTAATGCTGTCGCCGTCGCTTCTCGAACTGTGCAGCCTTTAAAAGTGAGAATCCCAGTGTCGGAAGAATTTAGGGAAGGATATTTAGAAGTAATCGATATGGCAACCAAGGAAGTTGTCACGGTTCTTGAAGTGCTTTCGCCTGCTAATAAATGCCGGGGGGAAGGTCGAGAAAAGTATGACAATAAGCGAAATAAAATATTTGATAGCAGTACCCATTTAGTCGAAATAGACTTGTTGCGGGGTGGGGAACCTTTGCCAGTTTTCGGACATTCCCATAAAAGCGACTGCCGCGTTTTAGTCAGCCGCAGCAATCAACGCCCGATCGCAGATTTATACTTATTTAACCTTCCCGATACAATTCCTGCATTTCCCTTGCCTTTGCGTCCCGAAGATGTAGAGCCTGTTCTGGATTTACAGTCGCTGATTAATCAAGTATACGATCGCGCCGGATATGATTTTGAAATCGATTATACTGCTGAACCCGTACCTGCGCTGTCGGAAGCGGATGCTGTTTGGGCTGATGCTTGGTTGCGAGACCGATCGTTAAGGGGATAATAGAAGTAGGTAAATTAACAGGAGCTAGATTAATGCCTAATCCGTTTCCCGGCATGAATCCTTATTTAGAAAGTCCTGAATTGTGGCGTTCTGTTCACAATAGGTTAATAGTGGCGATCGCAGATTTATTAACTCCACAATTGCTGCCTAAATATTTAGTAGATATCGAACAAAGAATTTATCAACTCAGCGGCGAAGATGCTTTAGTAATTGGCATTCCAGATGTCACAATACAACGCTCACAGGCTCCTACAACCGAGACTGCTTCTAATGTCGCAGTTGCCGATCCGCCCACCCAGTCTTTGAAGGTGAGAATACCTTGGCCAGTGGAAGTAAAAGAAAGTTATTTGCAGGTCATCGAAACTGAAACTAAAAAGGTAGTGACTGTAATTGAAGTGCTTTCTCCAACAAATAAGCGCCCTGGAAAAGGGCGAGAAATGTATGAAGCAAAGCGAGAAAGAGTGTTTGGTAGTCATACTCATCTGGTTGAGATTGACTTGCTGCGAAGTTACCAACCTCTGCCAGTTTTTGGTAACGATATTGAGGCAAGTTATCGAATTTTGGTGAGTCGCGGAAATCAAAGGCCTTTGGCGGATTTGTACCTTTTCAATTTACCCGATATGATTCCTCAGTTTCCCTTGCCTTTGCGTGCGGGCGATGCGGAACCGATTGTAGATTTACAAGCGTTATTAAATGGGGTTTACGATCGCGCCGCCTATGACTTTAGAATAGATTACACCGCCGCACCCGTACCTGCGCTTTCAGAATCAGATACTGCTTGGGCGGATGCTTTGTTGGGGGAGAGGGGATTGAGGGGATGATAACAGTGGTAGTTCGCGATCGCATTAAAATCGAAGAAACCGGGTTTTTTGCGGTTTTTGCGGGCTGCAACGAAGTCTTGGAGCAAAAACCCGGTTTCTGGCTACCCGTGCACAAGTCCTACAGTCCTAAGTAGGTAAATCAACAGGAGTTAAATCAATGCCTAATCCATTTCCGGGAATGAATCCTTATTTAGAAAGCCCTGACTTTTGGCCAGAAGTACATCACTTGCTGATTGGCATGATTCAGGAGTCTTTGGTTCCTCAACTGGTACCCAAATATCGAGTTGCGATTGAAAAGCGAATTTATGAAATCAAGGGGGAACAATCTCTGTTAGTCGGGATTCCTGATGTTTCTATCCAGCACAATCCGATTCCCAGAAATTCAACTACATCGAATGTGGCTGTCGCCACACGAACTACTGAACCTTTGAAAGTAAGATTAGCGATGTCTGAGGAGGTGAGAGAAGGGTATTTGGAGGTGATAGATCTGGCGACCAAGGAAGTGGTGACGGTAATTGAGGTGCTTTCTCCTGCTAATAAACGTCCGGGACAAGGGCGGAAAATGTATGAGGAAAAGCGGGATAAGATATTTGGAAGTCGCACGAATTTTGTGGAGATTGATTTGTTGCGGGGTTGGGGACCTCTCCCGGTTTTGGACAATGATATTGCAGCCGATTATCGGATTTTGGTGAGTCGGGGGAATGAAAGACCTTTGGCAGATTTATACTTGTTTAATCTACCAGATGTGATTCCTTGTTTTCCCCTGCCTTTGGGTGCAGGCGATGTGGAACCGATCGTGGATTTGCAGGCGTTGTTGAATACAGTGTACGATCGCGCCGCCTATGACATTACCCTCGATTATATGGCTGAGTTAGTCCCTGCGCTTTCAGAATCCGATGCAGTTTGGGCGGATGCTTTGTTGTCCGAAACCAGCCTCCGACAATCTGAAACCTAAAAACTCCTACACAAAACGTTACATATTTGTTACCATCGGGGCGAGCCTGTCCTCAGCAGCGCCTCTGTTAACCTTCTAAACTAACCGTTATGAGTCAACCTCCCTCAGCCATTCCCGCCTCGGAAGAGTCCGCCGAAACCCCGGCTGCACCGACAAACAATGCACCTCCACCGAGTTATGTCAAGCTGGCGATGCGGAACATGGTTCGCAAGCGGGCGACTTCTTTGTTTCATTTTGCCTTGACAGCGATCGGACTGTTAGGCGTACTCGTCGGTTTGGCTTTTCTCGATCGATATTTCAATTCTTAATCGGGGATTTAAACAATCAGCCTCTAATTTCCGCTGATGTTTTTCATTTTTCACAATCGGGAGTTAAGCTGATTGTGTTCCCGGCCTGTTGCAATTTTCAACAGATTATTGTAATGTGCCTGCTGAACGCAAAAAGTCTATTAGCTCGATCGCGGAATTGGAATTTGTAAAATAATTGAATACAGCCCTTGACAGGAGAACAAAAAAATGTTAATGGAGGTGAATGTCGAAGACTGTTACGGGCTCGCCCAGGAGTCAGCCGACGCTTCCAACCTCCCTGAGAGTGCAGCCAGCGGGGAGATTTGGGCCGAAACCTGGGAAAATTGGTTTAGGGTTTGGCTGGAAAACCAGGCGGCGGATGTGCCAGTTGCCCCGGGCTACGAAGTCAGTCTGCGTTTAACCGCCGATCCCGAAATGCAAGCCCTCAACCTGCAGTACCGCCAGCTCGATCGACCGACCGATGTACTAGCTTTCGCAGCTTTAGAGGTAGACTGTCCTCAACTAGAAGAAATGCAGTCATCTGAACCTTTATACTTGGGTGATATCGTCATCTCGATCGATACAGCTAACCGACAAGCCCAGCAGCAAGGACATCCCCTGAAGACCGAACTAGCTTGGCTGGCAGCCCACGGTTTTCTGCATCTTTTGGGCTGGGATCACCCCGATGAAGAAAGTCTGGCTCAAATGCTCGATCGACAAGAAACATTGCTGCGGGCGATCGGTCTTGCGATCCAAACAGCATAACTGAAGTTGATGGTTACTTAACAAATCATGTCAAGCCAAACATAACTTTCTGAAATTAAACCAGAACTTTAGTAAAAACTTAGGAAAGTTACCTAGACTTGATTGAGTCAATTTAAAAAGTCTAGCTTTCATTCATCTCTGTAACTTAAAGTTGGTTATTTATGACACTAGAGAGACCGTCAATTTCATCACCAATCGCACAGTTTCTGCCCATGCCTCCAGACTCTTCCACCCCGACAGTCCACGAGTCTAAAAAAGCCTTGAAATACAACCGAGACCTGTCGTGGAAAATCGCCTCTAGCTTAGCTACGAGTTTTAGATACGCTTGGGGGGGTCTGAGTTATGCTTTTGAAACTCAGCGCAATTTTCGGATTCACACAGTTATTGGCACTTTGGCGATCGGACTCGGGCTATTTTTGCACTTGCAACCTGTAGAAATATCCGTAATCGGCGTTACCATTGGCATAGTTTTAGCAATGGAACTGTTGAATACGGCGATCGAATCGGTGGTAGACTTGACAGTCGGGCAATCTTACCACGAACTAGCCAAAATTGCCAAAGACTGCGGTGCCGGAGCAGTTCTGGTATCGGCAATGGCTGCGATCATCGTTGGTGCTGCACTTCTGCTTCCTCCTTTGTGGGCAGTCGTTCAAATGGCGATCGGTCGTTAGTCACTTATTGGGCGATTCCCTGCGGCATAGCTTCGCTTCACGCAAATTTTAGGTTTTAGATGACCAATTAGAGATTTTTAGTTTTATTCGTCTATATTGCAGCTATTTTTATCTTCGGCATCTATCTAAAATCTTGAAACCCTTGCTTTCAGGGAGCGAGTTAACCTAAAATCTAAAATCTAAAACCTAAAATCTAACTTAACCCGTGATTATAGTCATCGATAACTACGACAGTTTTACATACAATTTGGTACAGTATCTAGGAGAACTCGGTGCCCAGTTGCCGGTAGCAAGCGAAGTGCAAGTCTACCGCAACGACCACATCTCCTTAGCAGAAATTCGCCGATTGCAGCCGGCAGCAGTGGTAATTTCTCCAGGCCCGGGGCGGCCGGAAGATGCGGGAATTTCTCTGGAATTAATCAAAGAATTGGGCCCGAATCTACCAATTTTAGGCGTGTGCCTCGGACATCAAAGTATCGGTCAAGTATTCGGCGGCAAAATTGTTTCTGCGCCCGTGTTGATGCACGGCAAAACTTCTCAGGTAGAACACGCAGGAGTCGGAGTTTTTCAGGGTGTGGAATCGCCGATGATTGCAACTCGCTATCACAGTTTGGTAATTGAAAAGCAGAGTTGTCCAGAAGTTTTGGAAATTACGGCTTGGGTTGAAGACGGAACTATTATGGGCGTGCGGCACCGGGAATATACTCACATTGAAGGTGTACAGTTTCACCCGGAAAGTATTTTGACGACTGCGGGAAAGCAATTATTGCGAAATTTCTTGGAAAGACTTTAGTTGAATTTCTCTGAATTTGTAGGGTTCGCTCTCATAGCACTTTACGCTGAGAGTAGGTACACATTTTCGCACCTGAACCGCCTCAAAAAGGATACAAGCCCCCCACTCCTGTCGTGGTGAACCCCAAATTTTAGACTCCTGTTCGAGATTCCAGATTCAATGGTGCAAGTAAATCTAAAATCTAAAATCTAAAATCTAAAATCGACTGGCGGTGTTTTGTGGTATAACAGCAGACGACCAACACCCGATAACTGCAACCACAAGATGAAACGGCGACAATTAATACGTTACGCACAGACGGGTTTGCTAGCAGCTTTCTTCACTGGTTTGCCATCTGCATGGGAAAGCTATCAAGCTCAAACTGCTGATTCTTTGTCTATTCAGTGGTTGGGGCACACTTGCTTCTTGTTCGCCGGAGGCGGTGCGAGGGTGCTGGTGAATCCTTTTCGCCCCCTGGGCTGTACGGCAGGCTATCGTTCTCCTAAAGTACCAACAGATTTGATTCTGATTAGCAGCCGGTTGCTCGATGAAGGGGCCATCGACGGATTTGCGGGCAATCCCGGCCTTTTGTACGAGCCTGGGTCTTACAGGTCTAACGGGCTGCGGATTCAAGGGATTCGGACGCAAAAAGATCGTGAGGGAGGAAGGCGATTTGGGGTCAATGTGGCTTGGCTGTGGCAGCAAGCGGGCGTTAAGATTTTACACTTGGGCGGAGTTGCTGGCCCGATCGGCATTGAAGAACAAATCTTGATCGGGCGGCCCGATGTAGTGCTGATTCCCGTGGGCGGCGGGCCGAAAGCTTACACTCCGGCGGAAGCGAAGCAAACTTTGCAGCTTCTCAAACCGAAGATGGTGATTCCGACACATTTCAAAACCCAAGCCGCCGATGCTGCTGCGTGCGATTTGGTGCCGCTGGATGAATTCTTGGCGCTGATGGATGGTACGCCGGTGCGCCGATTGAATAATGACACGATTTCGATCAAAGCTGCTGAGTTACCCCAAACTGGTTCGGTGATTGAGGTTTTGAGTTATAGATTTAGCGGTTGATGCCCGATTTCTCAGCTTGCGTTATAGTAGGGAAGTTTTGGTCGATCGGGGATGCCAGAGAAATTTCTCTCTATCTTAGCCTCTAGCAACCTTGCCTTTTGTCGAGATGTGGCTAACATAACAATTCATGTTCACTGTTTTATCTCATAAGGAAATGCAAGCGCCATGAAAAATCAAAATTTACCTAGCTGGATGAAAAAACTGACAGGTTTCGCAGGAATAATCGGCGCTAGCGCGCTAATCGGTTTCCCGGCTTGGGCTCACATCACCTCCAACACCAATGTTGCTAATGCAAATCAAACTCAACAAGTTGCAGGAAAAGTGAAAACCGCTGCTTCACCGGCACCAATGGCTCAGGCTAAGGATATTGTCGCTATTGCATCTGGCGACGCTCAATTCAAGACGCTGACAAAGGCTTTGGGATCGGCAGGTTTAGTTACAACTTTACAAGGCAAAGGCCCTTTCACTGTTTTTGCTCCGACTGACGCGGCATTTGCTGCTTTGCCAAAAGGAACTGTGGAGGATTTGCTCAAACCGGAAAACAAAGCCAAACTTACTAAGATTTTAACTTACCACGTTGTTCCTGGTTCGGTTGTATCTACTAGCCTGAAATCCGGCGATGTTAAAAGTGTCGAAGGCAGTTCGCTGAAGGTGGCTGTTAACGCAGGTAAAGTTACTGTAAGCGGCGCTAATGTTGTGAAAGCTGATATCAAAGCTACCAATGGCGTGATTCACGTAATTGACAAGGTGTTGATGCCCCCTGATGGGATGTAAAAATAGCCGTTTTTGCATCAATTGATGTCAGATTCGGTTAAATAACGCGAAGTAAGGACACAACAATGTTGTGTCCTTATTTGTATGGCAGGCAATTAAGAATTAATATAGATAAAGCTTTAGCTAGCTGCGGGTACTTACAAAAAGGGCTGCCAACCCTTACCCCGATAGCCAAAATCGAAGATTTCGGGATGTAGAATTTCTGCTAAAATTTCTAACGAATCAACCAATCTCGGTCCCGGCCGATTAAAGTAAGAATTGCCGTCAGTTATGTAAACCTTTCCTGTTTTTACTGCTTGCAAATTAGCCCATTCTGTGTATTTAGTTATCTGCATTGCTTCGCTGCGAGTGCGGTTTAAATCAAAGCCGCAAGGCATGAAAATAATTACATCGGGATTAGCTTCTACTAGCAATTCCCATTTTAGCCAAGGGGAATGTTCCCCGACAATTCCAAACAGCGAATAGCCTCCCGCCATTGCCACTAATTCGGGAATCCAGTTACCCGCAGCCATCAAAGGCTCAATCCATTCGATGCAGGCTACTTTGGGAACTCTCTGTTTTGTGGTAAAAATAGATGATGCTTGTGTTTGGGAGATAATAGCATCGATGCGGGATTGCAAAAGGTCGATCGCACTTTTGGCATCTACGCCCAAAGCATCAGCAACTCGCTGAATATCCGTCCAGATTTCTGCTAGCAGATTCGGCTGCAAAGAAATAATTTCCGGCTTGCTATTTACCAGCGTGCTTACTGCTTGTTCAACCTCTGCTAGAGAACAAGCGCAGACTTCACATTGAGCTTGAGTAATAATGTGAGTCGGCTGCAATTTTTCCAAAGTATCTATTTCTACTTTATAAACGCTGAGCGCATTTTGCAACAATTCTGTCACGCGGTTGTGAATTTCGCTGCTAGTTCCTTCGGGATTGAATTTAGGCTGAGTGCAAACAGGTAAATTTTGGATTTCTGGGGGATAATCGCATTCGTGGGAACGGCCCACAATTGCATCTGTTAATCCTAAAAGTGCTACAATTTCGGTCGCACTGGGAATTAGAGAGACAATTCTTGGTTGGTTCATTGGTTTTCTGTTTTTTACAGATTTAGAAGCACAGGCGTTACCGATTTGGAAGCACGGGCGGGACGCCCGTGCCACAATAGCAAGGGATTGTTAAATTTTTAGTTTTTTTAAGTATTGCAAATCTTGCCATGCTTGAATGAGATTACCTTGCATGAGTTCCGCTACACCGTTTAAAACTCTAATTTCCGGTAGGTTGGAGTTGAGAGCGAGAGCAGGTTTTAAGGCTGTTTGAGCGGCTTTGGGATGCCAGCCGTACAGGTGTACGAAAGCGAGATAGGCGTAAGCGTAAGGGTTTTTTGAGTCGAGTTGAGTGACTTTTTCTAAGGCGGCGATCGCACTTTCGACATTCTGCTGCAATACTCTAGAAAATGCCAAAGCATAAGCCAATTCTAGATTATTTGGTTCCTGCTGCAACCGATATTCTAACGCTTGTTCCGCTTGCACGGTATAATCTTGAATTGGATCGTACTGATTGATGCGTCCAATCTGCTCGAACACGGGTTCTAAACCGGGCAATCCTTTGGGTAAATTAGCCGCCATCGCCCGCAATTGAGTCACCAAATCTAACTCAGGCTTATCTGTATTATTCTCGTTGCCTGGCTGTGCCTGGGAACGCATATCCAGAGACTCTGGATCGATCTTAACACTCACTGCCGGCACATTAATCGGATAAGTTTCGCCGGTTTTCCGATTTAGATAAGTAGCTTGCAGATTGTAAGTTCCCGGTGCAATATTAGCAGGAGGAAGCATCGCCGTGCGATCGACAACTCGAAACCCCACAGCAAATTTATCCGCTTGCAGCATCCCCGGATGCAAAGTTCCCTGGGCGATCGCGCGATCGTGTAAAATCCTGAAAGTCTGTCCCGGTGGAATATTGCCAGACTGCTGATTTTGCCACGTTACCAACACTAAACCAGACTGCAACTGCTGCCAAGGCCCAGACCAAGTATAAGTAACCGGCAGCGCGACTCCGGGAACTGAAGAAGCAGCGACAGTAACTCGATCTAATTGTACTTGCGATCGCGCTTCATTCAACGGCTGTATTTCGACAGGCTGCACTCGCTTGCGATAAAGATTTAAATTAGTATAATCTGGCAAAATCCAAGTTTTATCTAACTCAAATTTATCCCTTTTTTCAATTGCATTTACGGCGGCATTTTGAGCTTGTTTAATCCGTTCGCGAATCGAACCTTGCGGGCCTGTTTTGGTTACGAACCAAGAGAGCGATCGCACATCTTGCGGCACTTGTTTTAAATTCGTTCCCACCTGCCGCCCGTAAACCTGAAAATTCGCTAAAGCACCGTAAAAATTCAAATTATGCTGGTTAATTTCCGGCGTCGAAGGCAACACGCCTAAAGTAGATTGCAAATAAGGTTCCCTATCAATAATTTCGGCAATTACCTCTCGATGCGGCCACTCTTTCCCTAAGTAAGGATAGTTAGAATTGCCGGGACTGATAATTTGAACTAAGTTATGTCCAAAAGCACCTCCCAGCGGCCACATATGGAACAGCATCGCCAGAATTGCCAAGCCAATTGTACCCCAGCGAATTTGTCGTCCCCACCGAGAAGGCCACAGCGTTAAACAGTAGGCTAAGAAAATAGATAAAACTGGCAAATAAGGTATCACATATCGGTCGTCTTTGTTGATATTTAGAGAATTAATTAAATAAGCTCCTCCCCAGAAAACTGCCAGCCACCGACAGGAGTTGAGATGCAAGATTGACGAACTATTTTGCCTGCGACGCCAATAAAGTATCAATCCTACTAAGGGAAGAAGTAACAGAGGCCAAGAAACGTGTTCGGGTAAGTGTTGACCGTAGTAAATCCAAGCGTCGATCGTATTGAGGGCCGGATCTCCTTCGGCGATCGCAGAATCCACCGTTGCCCGTTTTCCCCCGGTCAAAATTAACAGCCAATTGGTTTTTGCCCACGGCCCAAACACAGCCACCGACAGCAACAAAGCACCAGTTAATTGAGCTAATCTTCCCCAAGCTTTTTGTCGCACAGCACCCACAGCCAACCATACAATCGGGGTAAACAGAAATAATACGGTAGTGTGTTTAACTAATATTGATAAACCGAGAGAAATTCCAAAGGCGATCGCCCAAAAGAAAGACGACGGGGAGAGGGGGAGAGTGGGGGAGGGGGAGAGGGGGAGATTGGGGGAGGGGGAGAGGGGGAGATCCGGAGAATGGGGAAAATCTTCCTTGATTTCTCTTCCTTCTTCCTTATTCCTTATTCCTTCTTCCTTATTCCTTCTGCCTTCAGAAGCCTTCCACATTGTCAGACAATAGAAAGCAAAAGTAATCGCAGCAGTGAGGGGATAGTCGAGTAAAAATTGCAAGCGGAACCGATAAAGTCCGGGTAACAAAACGCAAATAGCAGCGGCCCACAAACCGACTTGCCTGTTAAATAATTGGACGCCCAGACTGTATACTGAGGCGAGAAGAATTGCACTAAATAATAGATGAACGAGGGTTGCCCGATCGCCCCCAGTACCAAAAACCTGAAGAAACGGAACCGTTAAGATGTATGCCAAGGGCGGAATTTTCGTCGAAAGCAGCCAGAAGTTTGTCCACCACTCCCCGGAAAACCACTGAGGATGCTGCAACGCCTGCAAGTATTTCAGGGTGCTAGTCAGGTAATCTGCTTGATCCCACGCCGGGACAGATCGATCGAGGGCAAACCAGAGGCGATCGCTAATTGCCCCCAGCAGCCAAATTATGCCCAAGACAAGCAGACTCTTGCCCTCGCTGTCCCGATGTTGCTGTGCCATTGCGATTGTTAGATTTGAGGTTGCAGCTTTTAGCTTACAGGCGGGCGGTTCCGGGCGATCGAAAATTAATTTGAAAAAGTGCTTGCTAAATTCCGTATGTGTCTGCTAAGATAGTAAAGCGCGAAAAAACAAGCCGGGATAGCTCAGTTGGTAGAGCAGTGGACTGAAAATCCACGTGTCACGAGTTCAAGTCTCGTTCCTGGCATCGCAAAGCCCTCACAAAGTTGAGGGCTTTTTTTTGTGTAGGCACTTGCTCCTCGGAGAATCCAGATATTTCTGCCTTTTTTCTAATTAACACTCATAGTGTGTAGATTTAAAGCGTTTTTTCAAGTTAACACTCATAGTGTGTAGATGTGAAACACTTATAAGCTTTATATTTTTGGCGTGACAGAAAATTATCAGCTTAAAATATTTGGCGAACAGGTTCGGAAATTGAGAAAAGCTAGGGGGCTAAGCCAAGAGGAGTTAGCTGAACTAGCAGAACTCCATCGAAATTACATTGGCGGCATAGAACGTGGCGAGAGAAATGTCGCTCTTCTGAATATTGTGCGTCTAGCTAAAGCTTTGGAAGTACCGCTAAGCAAATTGTTGGAGGGGATAGAGTAAATGACTTCACCTTATGCGGGGCTTGCCACAGAAGATTTGGCAGTAAAAACGGGGGAACTGATAGAGATACATCCACTTAGCCCCAACGAAATATATGAAGTAGTAATTCAAGTCTGGCGAGAAATATTTGAATCTAATCTAACCAGCAAAAATTATAAAATAGGTGTAGATTTATTTCCCCGCCCCCAAATTATGGGATACTTTTTGCACGAACTCATCCCATTAGAATTGGCTAGGCGATACCCAGAAAGTTGGCGTCGCGAAGAAAATGCTACTGAAAAAGATATGGTCTGTCTTCTAGATGATTGCTTCTCGATCGAGATTAAAACTTCTTCAAGTAATCGTAATACATATGGAAATCGCAGTTATACTCAACTAAGCACTACTGGTATAGAAGGAAAGAAGAATAAATCGGGCTATTATCTTGTTGTTAATTTTCAGAAATTCAACCAAAAAATTCAAGGCTCACAACTACCGCAGATTAATTTAGTCAGATTTGGATGGTTAGACCGAGAAGATTGGCCAGGTCAAGCCGCTGCAACTGGGCAACAAGCGAAATTAAGTCCTGCTGTTGAACGTTATAAATTGCTGCAATTACCAACTTTAGAATAAAGTAACTGTGCTTCTCTGAGTTCCTTGTCCATCAAAAAATTATCGATTCTACTAGCAACAATCTCACAGTAATCAGCCCTAATTTCAAATCCAATAACTTGACGCTGCAAACCCAGAGCCACAATTGCTGTAGTCCCGGAACCCATAAACGGATCTAAAACAATTTCGTTTAAATTCGATGCAGACTTGATGATGCGATCGACAACAGCAACAGGAAATTGAGCGGGGTGAGGCGTGCGTTCTTTTGAAGCTCGATTTTTCCCAGACGTAACTTTTGGGAACTGCCAAACATCCGTCGGATTTTTGCCTTTTAAGTTTACTTTGATCTTGCCGTTCTTTTTCTGATTCGGATATTTCACATTGGGGTCGCGCACTTCATCCAAATTAAATGTATACTTGTCTTGATTTTTCACATACCATAGAAACTTTTCATTGCGGGGTGAAAAGAACTTGCTGCCCGCAACTCCCGCGCCGTAGTTCCAGACAACTTCTTGAATCAGATAAAAAGGCACTTTGTCCCAAAGCAGGTAGGAAATCGGAATGGCTTTTGCCCGATCGCGAATTGACAAATAACCTAAATTCAGCCAAAACCCTCCTCGATCGAGCGTTACCCGGTAAACCTCCGCTATCCACTGCTCGCACCAGTTTAAATACTCATCTAACCCCAAGGATTTTTCGTACTCTTTGCCGATGTTATAAGGCGGGCTGGTAACAGTTAAATCTACAAATTCATCCGGCAGCAGCTTCAATGCTTCCAAACAATCCATGTTATAAATTAGGCAATTAGGAGCTTGGAAGTACGGTTTACCTAAAAGCGTGGCGATATCAGTCAAGCTCATGAAATATTAGGGAGAGATTTTGTTGACAAGATGCAATAATTATAGTAAGTGAGTTGAGAAATATTATCAAACTCATCTGGACTGGGGAATCGCCCTGTCGGAAACAAAAGGTTACAATCACAAATACATTCTATTTCCATAACATTACTGTTTATAGCTTGAACTTCTGCGAAACTTTTCCTGTAATTGCTCGATCGCACTCTCTAAGGGAATTCCCTCACCCCGCGATAGTTCCGCCTCCGCTTCCTCCACCGAAGAGCGCACCTCCTCCACCCACTCCCAATAATGCTGGCGTGTTTGAGTCAAAGTCTGGAGGGCTTTTGTAATCACCTGTTCCGGCGAGCTAAACTGCCGCGCGTGCTAATTGCGCTTCGATCAATTTCACCTGCTCGGGACTCAAAGTAATATTCATAAAAATCTCCGGGAGTCTCGCTGACACAAATCCCTTTTCTAAGAATAGCGCTACTTTCTGGGCAGTGCGATCGTCTTGGGCGCCGATGGACGTGCGGTGACGTGTACTGTCTTATTTTTGAGTGAGGTACGACGCTAATTCTGGAATTTCACCGGCGCGCTGCCACTCGGCTTCCCCGCGCCGCACTTTGGTTCGGGCTGTGATTTCCTGAACTTCCCATAATTGCAATTTGGTATAGGGCCCTTTGGCTTCACCGCTGCGAAACACGTACCATTGAGGAACTTCAGGAGCTTGCTGGGTCGATCGTCTCACAGGCTTCATCCGATTCATTCCACTTGTGGCTTTGAGCTGGTTGAGTTCTTGTTCTACCGGATTGGGAGGGGGTGAGTTAGAATTGGGCGATCGCTTTTTCTTAGCCTCCGGCTTACCTCTAGCAATTTCTACTTCCCCCTGCCACCCCCAGAAATGCCACACCGCCACCCACACTAGCGCCACGGCAGATCCTAAAATCTCTTCTTGTGTTGAGGATACACAATTGTATTTGGAGAAATTGTTAAAAAAAGCAATTCAAGAGTTAGAAACAATTCTTCAACAGAGGAATCAGAGGAATGAATTACCGCTATAGTTTATTAATTCAATGGCCACAAGAGGATGGACTGTATTTGGTAACACTGCCAGAGTTTGCAACAATTGCAATGCAGCCCTGTACTTATGGGAAAACTTATGAAGAAGCGATCGCCAATGCTAAAGAAGCGCTCTCCAGCTACCTTGAGTATTGCCAAGAAGAAGATTTAGTGCCTCCGAGTCCGGCAATCGTGGCAGCTTAAATAAAAGTCGATCGCTCTTTTTGACTCAGAACAAAAGAGATATCGAATTTTCCATATCAAAAAGAGCGAGATCCCTTGTTGACTTATTCCAAAAGGGATCTCGCTCTTATTTGAGAAAGAGGAACTAAGGGCGATCGCTAATCTGCGCTTACAAGCAATGCGATCGCGAAATCTTCCTATAGCCAAAAATGTTAAATAACAAAATTTGATAATTTTTGTTATTATGGGGGTAGTAGTTGACTCAAATAGGTGACTCAACATCATGAATATATCCTTGACTCCTGAACTAGAGCAGTTTGTTCAGTCAACAGTCAAAAACGGTAGGTACTCATCAGCTTCTGAAGTGATACTGGCTGCGTTACGATTGCTAAAAGAACGGGAAGTTTTAGTTGTTTTGAATCCGATTTCCTCCGACGATAAGCAGAAACCCAGCTATGATTTCTCTGATTTAGCGGGCAGATTAACTTGGCAGGGAGATGCACTAACAATGCAGAGGAATCTACGCGATCAGTGGTAATCGCTATGTGTTGGATACGAATGCGATCGTTGCTTTGCTTCAAGGGAATATTCAACTCGTTGAATTATTTAAAGATGCTGATTGGCTTGGAGTTTCAGTCATTAGCCAAATTGAGTTTCTGGTGTTTCCCGGGCTGAATAAAGACGACCGTCAGATTTTTGAGCAGTTTCTGCAACGAGTTGAAGTTCTAGGTTTAGTGGCGATGGATGCTGTTTTGATTGAAAAAATCATTGAGATTCGCCAGCAACATCGCTTAAAACTACCGGATGCGGTTATTGCAGCAATGGCACTCCAAAATTCAGCAAGTTTGGTGACGGCAGATCGAGAGTTTGCCAAAGTAACAAGTTTGACGGTAATTAATTGGTAGAGATCGCCCTTTATTGAGAAAAAAGAGTAAAGGGCGATCGCACTTTTTGACTAATTCCAAAAGGGCGAGATCCCTTTCTTGAGAAAAAGCAATAAAAGGATCTCGACCTTGCGGGGCGTCACATCCGTCGTTTCGGGCCCGGGGAGGATTGAGTTTCTCGATCGCTCACATATTGCTCTATCAAGTCGGACAATACCTCGCTCATGTTTTTGCCTTCCTTAGCGCAGGCAGCTTTGAACGAGTTCCGCAACTCTTCGGGAACGGAGGTTTTGACTACTGCTAACTTTTGCTTTTCGCTCAATTTTTCAACCAAACATTACTTTTAGTCCTATTGTCTCATTTTACTTCAAAAAACTTTTTAGTATTTACGGTCGTAACATACCAAATGTGCTATAAATACTTTACGTACTTAAAGTACCTGAACTTCCCAGCAAAAAGCCAGCGGCTAAGTTCCTAAGCTCTCCGCTAGCTTCTAGTTCCCTCCAAAGAAAGGAGGCTGTAACAATGGTAAAACTTAAAAGCGATCGTTGGGAACACTCCGATGCTTATCGACAAGCATTGGAGGACTTTGGCATCACTCAGTTACTATCGCGCATCGACAACTACCGCGATGACGACTTTGATGCAATGCGGATGGCTTTACAAAAACAAGAGGTAGAAAGTATCGCCAACCTACTCATCAAGCAGCTAATTGCTAATCTCAAAGGTTCTGTACTTGCCAACTACCTGTATGTTGTTAGAAATCGGACAATTCACCGCCCTTGGGCGATCGCTCGAATTTTGCCCGGTGCAAAAGCCAGCATCATCGCCAGTTTTGTCAACCGTCAAGATGCCGACGATCGCCTGAGAGCTTTGCAGCGGTATATTCCAAATGCAGTTTTCGAGATTGTATTCTGCACTCCTGAAAGCTAACAATTTTTAGTTGCGATCGCTCTTTCTTGAGAAAAAGCAATAAAGGGATCTCGCCTAGTTTTATGCGAAACGCGACTTAATCTTCAGAAAACTTGACAAATCGCAAATTTGAGTCGGAAAAAGTTGACTCAGGATAGGATCTCGCCGTTGGTTGAGAAAGAGGAATAAAGGGATCTCGCTAACTCACTGGACGCTAATAGTTGTATAATAGACAAAGCAGGCAAGCGCAAAAAGTGAAAACCTATGTCACAGGCAATCCTCAACCAAATTGTCAATCAGCTTGAAATGCTGGAAATTTTCGAGTTACGGGAACTCGAACGCGCGATCGGGAAATATTTAGCTGACAAACAGCAAATTACTAAACAAAATCAACTTCAAAAATTTGCTAATAAGAAGGAATTATTTCGACAGTGGGATGCCATTTCTGATGAGGAAGCTGCGGTACTAAGATGTGAGTTTGCCACGGAAGATTTAGCTTTTGCAGAAATTGCTTTAAGTGATTATCTTACTCGACTTCAACAACAAGATAAAATCTGATGCGGGGAGATATTTATTTGGCTGATTTGAATCCTTCTAGAGGTTCCGAACAAGCAGGAATTAGACCAGTCATTATTGTACAGCGAGATACATTAGACCGCTTTACTACAACAGTAGTCGTAGTTCCCGTAACAAGTAATCTACGGCGTGCTAAAATACCAGGGACTATTATTTTGCCGACAGGTGAAGGTGGTTTAACACAAGATTCAGTCGTGCTTTGCTATCAAATAGTAGCGCTCGATAGAGAGCGATTAATCAGAAAATTGGGCAGTCTTTCAGCAGATTATGTATCAAGATTACAGGTGGCATTGCAGTATACATTGCAAATGGATGAATTTGATGATGAGAATGTAGAAAAATAGAAGGATCTGATGAAGGGATCTCGCTCTTTCTTGAGAAAAAGGAGTAAAGGGCGATCGCCTGGGGTTCAGAAACCGGGTTTTTGCACAAGATATCGGCTAAGAGGCAAAGATTATATAAAAACCCGGTTTCTTTTGTTTGGGCAAAGGACGATCGCTCTTGAGGACTATACTCAAAGGCGATCGCGCTTTTTTTCAGAAGGGGAAAGAAAGCGCGATCGCAGCTTTTCACTGGGAATTATTTCGGATTCGTCCAGTAAATATTCGCACCATAGCCATTGGCTGTACCATTGGGAATGTTAATCCAGTAGGTGTATTCTTTGACAGTGCTGTTGGTTGCCAAACCATCGCCATTAGAGTCCATGATTCTGACTTGTCGTTGCCCATTAGGTAGTTGATGTGACTCCATTACAATTCCAACGTGACCATATCGGATTCCACCAACAATCCCAATATCAGGGAAAGAAATAATTGCACCACGTTTTGGTAAGCCCGAACTTGTTGCAGGTTCAAAATTATTCGGTAGCATTTGGGAAACTACACGGGCAGTGTCTTTGCCATGACCAAAAGCGCGAGGAATAGTACGTTGGTTAGCAGGTAGAAAAACTTCTTGAACGTATCGAGCAATCAAAGTTACACATTGACCTTGCAAGTCATCACGATCGAAGCGAGTAATGCCTCTTACACCTTTAACCGATGCAAAAAATGCTTCCATATTTGGGTTTGTTACACCTGAACCAGGATCGGGTTCTGATGGAGAACCTTTAGTCACGTAGTAAGCAGCAACAAATCCGCGCTTGCCATTCACCTCGACTTCATACCAATCATTACGGTTACTATTGCCGACCTTGTAAGTTGCACCGGTCACGCTTCCCAAAATCTTGAGGTTAGTACCTTGATTGAAATTGGAAAGAATTTGAGCACTTGTAGAAGCTGAACTCCTTAATCTGAGTGGCGCGCCACCAACATTTGAGTTAACAAAACCTGATTCCGGTGGTGGCGGTGCACTAGAACCTTTGTCAACGAAGAAAGCAGCAACAAAACCGCGCTTGCCATTCACTTCAACTTCGTACCAATCATTGCGATTGCCATTACCGGTACTGTAAGTTCCGCCTTGCACCGATCGCAAAATCTTCATTTCCTTACCGACAGGTAATGTGTCAATCCGATTTTGAGAAGTGACTTGAGCCTGACTCCTCAAATTCAAAGGCACGCTACCAACCCGCGAACTGACTCGACCAATCTCGAAACTAACAGGAGTTGGAGTAGCTACCGGAGTTGGTGTCACGGGAGTACCCGGCCCAGATTGATAGCTCACTGGTAAAAGTAGCTTTTGACCGATTTGCAAACGAGTTGCATCAAAATCGGTTAACGGAGTGTTATCTGCTTTGAGAATTTCCCGCCAGCGATTAGCATTTCCCAACTCTTTTTGTGCGATTGTCGAGGGGAAATCTCCTTTTTTTACAACGTATTCGCGATAACCAGTAATCGGAG
Organism: Microcoleus sp. F8-C3; assembly: GCA_036704825.1. GTDB lineage: Bacteria > Cyanobacteriota > Cyanobacteriia > Cyanobacteriales > Microcoleaceae > Microcoleus. Next base: position 30,335 of record JAUBSN010000063.1, read on the forward strand.
TTTGTCCGGGGTTAGTAGGAGTAGGAGTCGGAGTAGGGCTAGTGCTGGCACTGCGAAGAGCATTCAAATAACCCTCGGCAATTTGTGCGATCGAACTGGCTTTATCTACACCGTTCACAATGCGTCTGGCGTTGAAAAAGTCTTGCTTGGAGCCATTGATATATTGGCTCAAACCTACGCCTGTAAAAGAGCCATCCCGCATTCCTAGAACTAGGATTTTTGCTGCAATTGCTGGATCGGATGCCAAACCTGGATTGTTGATTAGATCGATACCGAGTCGCTGCGACCATTTGGTATAGTTCGATCGACCTGTGATTTGCACGTAACCGCGTCCTTTGAAACGTCGTCCATCTCCCGGTTGCGTATTTCCTAAGTCTTGCCTTCCTTCATAAGCATCTCCAGATGCTAATTCCTCCATCCATCGTCCTAAAAGGGATTCGTGTTGGGCAGTTGCCAAGATATAGGCTATCTGTCCTAAATCGCTGATGCCATTTGCTAAAGCTTCAGCAAGAATTCGAGGAATTGAATCGCTGGCAAATGTGCGTATTGAAGATGGAGGAACGGCAAGTAGCTTATTGATATCAAAGGGTAATGTGGGAGTTGGAGTTGGAGTTGGAGTTGGTGTTGGAGTTGGAGTTGGAGTTGGTGTTGGAGTTGGTGTTGGTGTGGGGAGTGGCAACGGGGTAGAGCCGGGTGCATTGCCGTTAACAATTGCACTTGCTATCCAGTTATTTGTGCCTGCGATCCGATACCACCGCTCATCCGGCGTTCCTAGCTGAAGGTCATTAATCCGTTCGCCATAAGTCCAGCCGTTAAATTGGATAGTTGATTGATAAGGATAGCTACCCACGATCGCAAAATTAGTTCCGGGGCCCGATCGTACATTCGCGCCAATTGTTGCCATCACCGAAGCCGAAAAGTTGGTTGGTTCGACAGTTGGCCAGAAGGGATTAGCAGCGGCTCGTTCTGTCGGTGTCACCTCTCCTTCTCCACTCCAACCTCCAATAATTTCAATTACTGGAGTAGCATATTTTTCGCCTGTTGTTGCTAATGCTAAAGCTACTGCCGCTTCGATATTCAGCAACCCTGCACTGGTTTCGCTATCCCAATCTGTTGTTTTCAAATCCGTTGCAGTTTGCTTCAGAATTTCAATCACTTGACGGAAGCTCAAAGCTGGATTCGCCGCCCACACTTGCGACGCTGCACCGGTGACTTTCGCAGTCGCTGCGGAAGTCCCTGCCATGAAGCCAACTCCATCTCCAACTGTTGATAATTGTGGATTGTCAAGGGTTCCTCCAGGGGCTACGATATCTAAACCTTGACCGTAACTGGAATAATTTGTGCGATCGTAAGCTTTGGAAAGTGCAATTTCATCATTCACCCGATCGGCCGCGCCGACAGTAATAATGTTGTCAAATTCTTGGGAAGATTGACCCAAAGCTGACATCACACCGCCATCGTTACCAGCCGCCACTACCAGCAATACGTTATGCTGGCGCGCATATTCGATCGCAGCCCGTTCCTCCGGCGTAAATTCATAGCGAGTAGTAACGCTACCGTCAGGATTGATTTGAGTTAAATCTAAACTCAGGTTGACAACAGCATTCGGTTGATTCGACTCCACAGCAGCATTGACAAATTCAACTAACGATTCCGCCCATTTTCCAGAACCGATCGCCCTTCCAGCCCAAATAGGTGCTTTTTCATTAATGCCGTCAATACCAACACCGTTGTTTTGTGTGGCGGCAATAATTCCTAAAACATGAGTGCCGTGTTCGTTGCCTTTACCAGCTTCCAATCTGGGGTCAGCATCGCCATCTACCCTGTCTTGTCCCCAGGTAATTCGCGAGTAGTCAATATCGGGATTGTTGCCAGCAAATCCCGTGTCAATGACTCCGATTATCGGCTGATCGGCTGCTGGAAAATCGAATTGTGCTGTCTCAATCGACGGTAATGGCGGCTGGATGGGCGGTATGGTTAGTCGATCGACCGTCTCTTCCAGGCGATCGACTAAAGCCACAATATTATCGGAAACAGAAGTTGATTCATTGAAAGTCATCAACTTTTGAGTCACGCTTTCCAAACGGGCAATCAAAGTCTCATTGCTGCTATTCCCACCCGGATCGTCGGCACTTCCCAAGTTAGTCAAACTTTGTTTCATGCTTTCCAATCGCGCTATCAAATTGGCAGAAATAGAATAATCTACTTCTGAACCCGTGGGAAAAACATCAATAGATGGCTGGGGATTTTCAACAGTAGCGGAATCATCCTCAGTTGAGGAATCAACTATCGGCAAACTCTGCCAAGACTCTTGTGGAATCACCACATCACTAACAGCCGGAGTCTCGGCAATTATTGCCTTCGTCTGCGACTCGTCACTCTTGTTAGCCGTCGTTACTGCCAGACTTTCCAAATCAGTCTCTTGCAGCGGCAATGAAGGCTTAACTTCGGCAGTCTCTTGACTCCCAACAGTCCCTGTTGGCTGACTTTCCTTCACCGTTGAATCAACAATACTTTCAGGCAAAGTAACTGTGGAAGTTTCAGCTTTCTCAGTCTCTGCCAACGGCAATGACGGCTGCTTATATTCAGCAGTTTCTTTACTCTCAACCGCCGCTGTTGGCTGACTTTCCTTCACCGACTCTACAGGATTTGCGACTACAACTTGAGTAGCTTCAGTTTTTTCTACCTCAGTTACTAAAGCCGGCTTCGATTCCTCTTTCGCCTTACTTTCCGCTGGCAAAACTTCCGGTTTAGTCTCTACTCCTGTCAGAGTTTCCGCTGGCAAAACTTCCGGTTTAGTCTCTACTCCTGTCAGAGTTTCCGCTGGCAAAACTTCCGGTTTTGTTTCTACCTTCTCCGTTGGTGTCGTCGCAGTAACTTCCGTATCAGTAGTAAATTGGGCTGGCACAGTTGGCGTTACTGGTGCTTCGGCAACTTCGTTTTTCACCTCAGTTGTCGCTGGGGAAACAGGAATTTTTTCAACTGGTAATTCCTCAGTCAAATCCGCCACAGTATCTTTGCCAGCAGTTGGTGTAGTTGTCGCACCTGTGGTAGAATTTGTATCTACCTTGTCGGTGGTTTCAACCTGAGTCGAATCACCAGAATTATTCGCAGTATCTTTGACTTCTCCCTCAGTCGTCACCGCTGGAGTAGTAGGCTTTGCATCTACTTGGTCGGTGGTTTCAACCTGAGTCGAATCACCAGAATTATTCGCAGTATCTTTGACTTCTTCCTCAGTCGTCACCGCTGGAGTAGTAGGCTTTGCATCTACCTTGTCGGTGGTTTCAACCTGAGTCGAATCACCAGAATTATTCGCAGTATCTTTGACTTCTTCCTCAGTCATCACCGCTGGAGTAGTAGGTTTTGCATCTACCTGATCCGTTGTTTCAACTTGAATTGCATCAGTAGTATCTTTGTCGGTATTTGTGGCAGGCGCTGGAGTTTTTGGAGTGTCTTTATCTGAAGTTGATGGATTCAGAATTTCAGTTTCTAAATCATCAAGTAAATCCGATAATTCAGCATCTACATTTGGTTTTTGTTCAGGGGTAATGTAAGGTTTCGCATAAGCAATAAGTGCCTGACCCAAATCAGTTTTCCGCCACTCTTTATCCGGGTTAATCACAGTATCGAGTAAAGCAGCTTTTGCAGTTGCCCCCCGCACTTGGAAAATGATATCGTTGTAATCCCTGTCACTCCCTGCATCTAACCGCATATCCTCCATGATAAAGGTATTACCTTCCCCCGTGATATCGGCAATTTGACCAAAGTGAAATCCCTCCACAGGATTCGCCATTGCCATAGAAAATAAAGGACGTTGATCGCCGCCAACAGTCGGATTATCGTAGACGAATTTGACACTACCGTTGGGTACCAACATCGCCCCATATTTCCCCCCAGCAGTAACTGCAAAACTCTTGACTCCTAAGTAGACTCCTTCGTTGGCATTACTCTCTCCTAACAAACCAGAAAACCGCGCACCTTCTGTAGCATCATTAATGACTACATGACCTTTCACAGAGTTACTTAAAGAACGCGCAGCTACTTCTTTAATGAATGCTTCCGAACCTGGTTCAAATTTGTCTAAATCCTCTAAACTGAAAATAGCTAACTCACCTTGGAACATCCCGCCATCAAATGCGTAGTCTACACTGATGCGACCAGTTTCATCTGTAGTAAATACCCCGGATGTAAAGGGAGAAATTAACTTTTTGTCTGCAGTCGGTTCTGGTTCTTTTTGGGTTTCAGTTGTTGCTACGGTAGTTGAATTCTCTTTCTTTGTGTCTTCCCCGTTGCTGGTGTCAGTATTTGTTTCGTCCCCTGGCTTGCTGGCATCTGGGGAAGTAGCAACTAAAGTTTCGCCTGTTTTTGGTTGTTGAGTGGCAACTGTTTCGCCTGCAACTGCATCTGTTTTAGTAGCGGCTGTGCTATTTGGACTGTTTGTGGCAGCAGTTTCGTTGGGTTTTTCGGCGGTTGAAATTGCCGAATCGGTTGGTAGTTTGTCTGGTGCGATTTCCCCCGCTGATATAGTCTCTTCACTTGGAAGTTTTTCGCTAGCAGATTCAGTCGCTGTAACAGGTTGTTCCGGTTCAGATGTGAGAGGGGTTTCGGAGGCGGCTGTGACTGGTTCGTCGGTAGTTGTTGAGGTTATTTCTGCGGCTGATTCAGTCGCTGCTACGGGTTGTTCCGGTTCAGATGTGAGAGTTGTTTCGGAGTCTGTAGTGACTGGTTCGTCGGTAGTTGTTGATGTTGTTTCTGCGGCTGATTCAGTCGCTGCTACAGGTTTTTCCGGTTCAGATGTGAGAGTTGTTTCGGAGTCTGTAGTGACTGGTTTGTCGGTAGTTGTTGATGTTGTTTCTGCGGCTGATTCAGTCGCTGCTACAGGTTTTTCCGGTTCAGATGTGAGAGTTGTTTCGGAGTCTGTAGTGACTGGTTTGTCGGTAGTTGTTGATGTTGTTTCTGCGGTGACAGTTTTTTCATCAACAGCAGTTCCTGTAATTACATCTTTGTTTGCAGTGGGTTTTTCCGAAGTTACGGCGCTGTTTGAGGGCAGTGGATTATCTGATTTTGCACCTGTGAGGGTGTCTGCGTCGGATGATTTTTGAGTGCTAGTTGGTGATAAATTCAGCGTGTATTTGATGTCGCCAGTGATTTGCAAAACTTTGACTGAATATTCTCCCGCTACTAAGCTGTCAACACTAATTGTTTCTGCATCGGTTCCCGCGTTGGTGGAACTGTAAAGTGTTGCGCCACTAGAGTTTAACAAAAATACGTCGGCATTGTCGCTCAAACCGTCGATCGACAATTGGAAACTTCCCGGACTATTGATGTTAAATTTGTACAGGTCGTAGATATTTGTAGCGCCAATACTACCTGTGTAGGTTTTGCTGTCAGTCAATGCCCCGATGTTAAGTTCAGCCATTTGTACCCCTGAAGAATAGTTGCTTCAAAATGCTCTTAAATATCTATCTGGGGGAACTTGAGGTTTTTATGCGAAATCCTGAAAGTCGTTACATTTCGTTACATTAGGGTTGCCCGATCGCCCAAAATTTGAAAGCTACCCGCATTTAACATACCTGGTGATTTTGATTCAAACTATTGTGGGGTGGGCAGGAAAGCCCGCCCAAAGGTGCTATGTAAATACAGAAAATCTGGCGTTGCACTTGATCGGTGAAAGGGCAAGGTGCGTGAAGATCAACAGTCACACAGGATCGGTCAAAGATTTCTCGCCCAGACGCACCCTACAACTGCGATCGCCCGCAGCAATCGATCGCCCCAGACGATCCCTTATCCCCTACAATAAACAAGCAATTATTATATTTTGAGTTATCCTGTGAGTCCTACTGCCGAAGTCAGCAATACCCTAAATGCGGGCGCTCTACCAACCGTTACCGCTACCGCAGCCCGCCGCGCTGTTTTTCCCTTCACTGCAATTGTTGGTCAGGAGGAGATGAAACTGGCGCTGCTGTTGAATGTCATCGATCCCAAAATTGGCGGGGTGATGATTATGGGCGATCGAGGTACTGGTAAATCTACCACAATCCGCGCCCTCACTGATTTGCTGCCGGAAATTGAGGTGGTGGCTGACGATCCTTTTAACAGTCATCCCACCGATCCTGATTTGATGAGTGATGAGGTGCGCGATCGCACTTTATCTCAAACTGATATTAAAATCGCCCGCAAAAAAGTCCAAATGGTAGATTTACCTTTGGGCGCTACCGAAGACCGAGTTTGCGGTACGATCGACATCGAGAAAGCTTTGTCGGAAGGTGTTAAAGCTTTTGAGCCAGGCCTTTTAGCTAAAGCTAACCGCGGCATTCTTTACGTTGATGAAGTCAATTTGCTCGACGATCATTTAGTCGATGTTTTGCTCGACTCCGCCGCCAGCGGTTGGAATACTGTCGAAAGAGAAGGCATTTCGATCCGCCACCCGGCTAAGTTTATTTTAATCGGTTCCGGGAATCCAGAAGAAGGAGAATTGCGGCCGCAGTTGCTCGACAGATTTGGGATGCACGCAGAAATTCGGACTGTGAAAGACCCGAATTTAAGAGTGGAAATTGTCGAACAGCGATCGAGTTTTGACCAAAATCCGGCGGAGTTTCTCGCGAAATACCAGCGCGAACAAGATGAGATGCAGCAGAAGTTGGTGGAAGCTCAGGAAAGGTTAAAATCGGTAACTATCGATCGAGAGTTGCGGGTAAAAATCTCCCAAGTTTGCGCGGAATTGGACGTAGACGGGCTGCGGGGCGATTTGGTCACAAATCGGGCTGCGAAAGCTTTCACGGCTTTGGAATGCCGCACGGAGGTGACTGTGGACGATATTCGCCGGGTGATGACTCTGTGTTTGCGGCACCGATTGCGGAAAGACCCGCTAGAATCAATAGATTCGGGGTATAAAGTGACCAAAGTGTTCGATCGGGTATTCGGCCTAGAAACAACTGAGGGGTAATTGGTAATTGGTAATTGGTAATTGGTGGTGATGAAACCTTCCCAAATTTTCATACCTTATTCCCATTCCCAATTACTAATTCTGGCAATGGAAAAAAGAATTTTAGGATTAGATCCGGGCTTAGCCCATCTCGGCTACGGGGCAATTTCCTGTCAAATCATCCCCGGCAAACAAGATGAAAACTTTGTTTCCATGATTGATTGCGGCGTCATACAAACAACGCCCAAACAGGAAATGGGACAGCGCTTGAAAACAATTTACGACGATTTGCACCAGGTAATTGAACAGATTAAACCCGATCTAGCAATTGCCGAAAAACTGTTCTTTTACAAGATGGGAAATACGATACTTGTAGCGCAAGCGCGGGGCGTTTTGACCCTAGTATTGGCGCAGTGCGGAGTGCCGCTGTTCGAGTTTACGCCGGCTCAAATTAAGCAAGCTTTGACCGGTCGCGGTAATGCGGATAAATCTGAAGTGCAAGAGGCCGTGGCGCGGGAGTTGGAGTTGGGTTACATTCCGAAACCCGACGATGCAGCGGATGCTTTGGCGGTGGCTTTGACTGGTTGGTACGATGATGATATTTGTCCGAAGAAAATACAGTTTGAAACAGGAAAAGTTTGATGCAATATCAAATCACCGGCAAATTAAGCACAAATCCGGGCAAGACATCTTCTCCCGATAAACTCACAGGAAATTGTACAATCTCTACTTCGCGAGAAGGGCGATAAATTTCTACTTGTTCGTCTTGAGGATTAATCAGCCAACCCAAGCGCAAGCCGCTGTTTAGATACTCCTGCATTTTCTCCTGAAGGGGTCGCAGGGGGTCTGTGCGCGAGCGCAATTCAATGACAAAATCAGGACAAATTGGCGGAAATTTCTCTTGTTTTTCTTCTGTTAAACCAGACCATCTTTCCAAGCTAACCCAAGCCGCGTCTGGAGAGCGATCGCCATTATTTGGCAAGCGAAAAATTGTTGAAGAACTAAACACTCTCCCTAGCTGCGTTTGACGGTTCCACAAGCCCAACTCTGTAATTAAATAGACTTCTCGATTGCCGCTGACTCCGCCTACGGGTGACATAATAATGATTTCTCCTTTAGCAGTCCGTTCAAATTGCCAATCTCGATTCATCTGGCACAAACGGTAAAACTGTTCGTCTGTTAGTTCGACAGTATCTAAGTTTAAAGTAACGGTTGTCATTTTTCTTACGTCTGAGTCCTGCAAACCTATTTTAGCGCCGCATTTTGTCAATTTTAACATCACTCCTCATAGCCCGGACTTAAGCTTTAATACGAGGGCTTAAGCTCCAGCCCGACTATTGCAAAGGGCAAAATATTAGTTGAAAATGAGTTGAAAATGTAATTAAAATGTAATTAAGTTCGATCGCCCAATTCCCACCTCCATCAAAAAATGCTATAATATCAACTTTAATTGCTAAGCTGCTCCCGCCAGCAGAAAACCCAGGAAAATAATATGGTGATTATTACCTCCCAACAAATTGCCCAATTTCGCTCGCAATTAGCCGAATATCCCGAAGCCCTAAAAGCCCTAGACGCCATCGAAGATTGCGAAGGTAACATCGAAGATGCAGCGATATCTCTAGCAATTCAAGCCGGACAAGAACCGAATATATCAGAAAATTGGTTAGACGGATTGGCAAAAAGATGTCGCGTTGCTATCTGCAAATCAGAGGTTAAAGAAGAGTTGAAAAACGGACAATTGAATGCTGCATTTAGAGATTTAGTGGCAGCAAAAATTTGCCCGGAGATTTTGGTGACTTCGGTGATTATTTATGTATTTAAAACTGGGGTGGATGATTTTTGCGAGCCTCTAGAATATAAACTCTAAAGCCATCGCTGCATTTAAAAAGTAGGTGAGGCGAAGCTATCCCGAAGGGTAGGGAATCGCCCTCATTTCTCAAAACATGATACAAAGAGGCGATCGCACTTTTTCTCTACCCCTTTGCACTACTGTACCCACCCGGTCTCAAATCCGGCGACAAACCCAAAGATTTCCCCAGCAAACGAGCAAGTTGCACTAAAAAATTAGCAGTATCTTCGTCGCCTTCGCGCGCCATTGAAGCCGATATCTGGATTAGCATTTGCACAAATCCCGCATCAATTAAATCGGAACACGAACTCAAAACCTCTGGTTCTTGACCGTTGGGACAGGTAAGGACTCGCTCGATTAAGTTCAAATAAGCCTCTTGGCGTTCTGGATTCATTTTGGCAGAAGCTGTACAGTAAATAATTTATTATTACGTTTAACTCAGTCCTGTCAATCAGGCGATCGAATAAGCGATCCCCGTTTTTACTCTAGAAACTCCATTCAGTCAGGAATAGACAGAAGCTTAAAGAAAATCTTAAGTTTCTCCACGCTAGTTTAGTCGAGGTAAGGTGCGCCGAGGCGTACCCTAGAATTCACGCTAAGGTGCGCCAATAATAACCCTAAGATTTAAGGGAATTAAGAATATACAAAATGAAAATAGGAATATTTTTAGGAAATCTAGGAAACCCCGCCATCTACTATCCCAAACTCGCCACAATTACCGGCGGAGTAGCGGCGAGCATTTTTCTTTGCCAATTATTGCAATGGCAATCACAACAGTCCAACTCTGACGAATGGGTAAAAACCAACAGCAGCGAAATTGAAAAAGCCACCGGTTTAAATCACGAAGAACAGGAATTAGCGAGACAGCAACTCAAAGCGCGATCGCTACTGAAAGAAAAATCAACAACTCCCAACACGGACACCCTAGAACTCTGGACGGACATTGACGCTTTCGAGGAAAAACTCAATAACTTTTGGACACCGAATCCGGGAGAGATAATAACACAGACAAGCTGCGAAAACCACAATCGCCCTGTAGAAATAGTTGCGAAAACTTCACCGTCAAATCGTGCAGTTAAAACTGACAAATATTTCGGGCAACCCCGCCAGCAAATAGCCGTTGCTGTCACGCCGAATTACCGATTTAGCGGCCCTTGGAACTCCCAAGAACAACTGCACAATTTTCAGCGATCTTTAGAAGCATATGCTAAAGAGCGTAATTTAGGATTCGGCAATCCTTCTGGATGGGCATTTAAAATTATTGACAGCATGACAAAAGGCTTAACCTCGCCTTTTTGGGAGGAATTTGTCGCCGGAATCCCTTTAGGAGAAAGTCAGAAAGTCAAGCGGGACTGGGAAATCGAGCCGGAAGTGCCTTATCCTGCTTTTGAAGAGGAGCGAATTCAGTATTACGTCCACAAAGGCGAACCGCTAGAAGCCGCAGTATCTAAAGCCCGTGCTGACTTGAGAAACCCTGTTTTGGGCAAGGATTTGTGGGAGGGATTTTTGCGAAAGTGCGATCGGCTTGCTGACGATGCACTCAAAGCAAAACAGCAGGGCGTTGACACACCATATCTGCCCTCTTCCTTCAACGAAAAACCGCAAATCACTAAGGATAGCGTCATGCAGAAGTTAGGGGCGATCGCGCCGCAATTAGCCCTGAATCAATCGACATCTGACACAATTCCCGAACCCCCAAAACTTGAACAAAAAGAATCTCCAACTCCCGCCGAAATTCCCAGTATTTCCTCTTTGCAAAAAGCTTACAATACTCCTCTAGGTCGAAGTATAATTGAAAAACAAATCGCTGCCAACCCAGACTGGGGGTACGAAATAGTTGACGGTGAAATAGTCGAATCAATCCCTTTTTAATGAGGCGGATATGAAACGAATTAGCGAGATTAATCCGCTGGGGGAAGAGCGGCCAAATCCTTCTGAGGAAGAGAGAGAAAAACTGCGGCGGTCAAGGTTGCAGCGAGAAAGAGATGAAGGATATCAAAAGTTAGTTGAACTCTGCAATTTAGGCGAATGCGATCTGGCCGATCAGTTAGCAAATCGCAACTCTAATTGGGGTTATGAAATAGTTGATGGAATTGTGATGGAAAGGATAGATTGCGATCGTCTTCAATAAGGTATGGTGCGTCGCTATGAGATTTTCGATCGGATTTAAATATCTTCGATGGCGACGCACCCTACAACTTGATATGTTGTGGAACGGGCCGAAAAGCCTGTTCCTAAGAATGGTGCAAATTGACTACCGCAATGTCTATGTTATAATTATAACTAAAACTTAAATAACTATCAAACTATGACAACTATTAATGCCAAAAACCTAACATTAGCAGAAATACACCGTCTGTTCGGCTTTCAAAAGCAGTACACTAACTCGTTTACATCTCTGTTATCCCTTGAAGATCTAACAGAACACGAACAGCAGGAACTTATACAAATTAGGGATGACTTCGATGACTACATTTCAACGGATAGAGTTTCTGAAGGGTTGGTAAAAGCTCTGACTACCTTTCCCTTAATCCGATTGGCTGGCTTCTACCGTCGCCCGATTAAAATTAGTTTAGAACAAGACCTCGCCGAAATTAGCATTGAAGATGAAGATACTATCATTAAAGGACGGTTTGATATCTTAGCTGTCAACAGGATAAAACCCATCAGAAGCGATACATATTTGGTAGTGCTTTTTTGTAAATGACAGAGAAAAATAGTAAAATAGAGCGACGATCGTGAGAGAGGAATGATGGAATGAAATTGGATTTAAGTTGCCCAACGTGTGGCTCTGATGACATTATGAAAAATGGGACAACGCGCAGAGGCAAGCTTTCACCATAAATGTCGAGACTGTGGAAGACAGTTTGTGGAGAATCCACAGTGGAAACCAAAAGACAAAGACACCATCGCATTGGTAAAATTATTATTACTGGAAAAAATCCCATTAGCCGGAATAGTAAGAGCAGTAGGTGTGTCAGCAAGCTGGCTCCTTGCATTATGTCAACAAATATTATCAACAGGTAGAGCAGCAAGCAGAAGTAGTGCCAAAAGAAAAAGGGAAGCTGACGGTTCAAATCGACGAGTTGTGGTCATTTGTGGACAATAAAGGGAACAAGCAATGGGTCTGGCTCGCAATAGATGCTCGAACCAGAGAAATCATCGGATGTGAGATTGGAGACCGTTCGCGGACATCAGCCAAACAACTCTGGGATTCATTACCAGGGGTATATAAGCAGTGCGCCAAGGTGTATACGGACATGTGGGAGGCGTATGAAAAGGTAGTGCCAAGCAAAAGACATTTTGCGCAAGGATTGGAGACGGGATTAACGAGTTATATTGAAAGACTCAACAACACGTTAAGACAGAGAATATCAAGGTTAGTAAGAAAGACATTATCATTCTCAAAGAAGCTAGAGAATCATATCGGGGCAATTTGGAACTTCATCCACGAATACAACCAACAAATCAGGAAAAAAATGGGGATTGGATAATAAGAGAGATTTTTTTCCTCTGTCATTTACAAAAAAGCACTACCACATATTTTTGGGTTTTGGTGATTGAAAGTAAAAATTCTGGAATCAACGCATTGATGGGTTTATCCCAATTGCTAACCTATGCTTATCAAAATTTAAAGTATCAAGACACAATCTGGGGTTTGACAACAAACGGAATGCACTATCAGTTCGTCAATATTCAGGGTGGCAATACTCCAATTTATCAGCTAATGCCTTTGCTAAACCTGATGGAACCCGAACCTTCAATTTTGTTGCTGCAAGTTTTAAAAGCTATTTGCAAGCTCTGAAAAATGAAGCATAAATTTTCTCTCTTGACTCAAACCTTAAAATTGAGGATTTATTCATCTATAACCGCTCAAATGTTTGCCAGGTTTTTCCAAATACTTCTAGTTCTGGAGCAGAACAGATTACTGTCAAATAGCTGCCTACGCTGTGTCGCTTGAGACGGCTCAATGCTACATAAATAGTAGCGAGGTCTTCTGGTAAGTTGGCGCGACTAATATGGATGACCATGCAGCGAGACTCCCAACCTTTAAAGCTGTGAATTGTGGTAGCCTTAACTCTAGCATCACCCATAAAAAAGCCCAATTTGCGGTGCTTTTGCTCGATGCGGTCGTTACCGAAAACATGTGCTGTTTTGACGTTACTTCGTTCAAGTAATTCGACACACTGCAAACCAAATTTATGATCTTGTACAAGCAAAGTAATGTCAGAATAAGCTAATGTTTCAGGTTGAGTCCAAATTGGCATACTTAACACTGCATCAGTACAAAAACTAACTGCTTGAACATTAGGGTTTAACTGAACCCACCGCATTTGTACAGGCCAAATATCGAGTTCTGAAGTTTCAGCTTCAGGAATATTAATCGAGATATTTGGTAAATACTGCTTGGCATATTTCTCCAAATAATTGATTAAAGTAGGAGGCATCCGATAGCTGATATCCAGCCTAGTCCACGGGCCAACAAACCCAGCCCCTGCCATACTTTCCTCTGTCCAATCTTTAGCTCGTTGGTAAAGGTCTTGCGTCTCATCTGCCACTAGTAGCATTTCACCTTTGTCCCGACCTACCTTGCGGAGAGTATTCCACCAATCAAGATTAAAATCCTGACCTTCATCAACTAAAATAGCATCGTAGGTGGGGATTTGCCTTTGCTCCTTTTCTTTCTTTCGATCTTGTGATATCACCTGATTGACTAAATTAATTAAATCTACTTCCAGAACTTCATCAATATTTTGTCCTTCCCCCCACAGTGCATCGTACTCCTTTTTAAATCCTGCGGCCAAGCAAACTCCCTTACACCATTCGTGGAAGTGACACCAAGTAATATATTGACTATCGATTTTCTTGGGCATTTGATAGCGGACAGCTACATCTCTCAAGTAATGCCACAAGGTAATGTTAAAAGTAACCACTAAAATATCTTTCTTTTGTGTAGATAATAGAGCCGCCTTTGCTGCCAAAACCAAGGACTTGCCTGACCCTGCTGAACCCTTGATCCGTCGATAACCTGTTGCGGTGCGAGTTGTTACTAAATCTTGTTGTTTTTTGTTCAGTTCAAGTGGCTGTCGTTGAGTTGACTCAGAATCTGGTTCAATCAACCAATTTCGCAAGTCGTGAGCCAGTTGAGCGTTCATAAATTTAGAGGAACGCCAACGGGATGAAGGAAAAACTTTATTTAACTCTCCTCCTTTTAGCGCATCAATACCAACAATTGGGTAATATTGTTCTTTAGCATCTAAAAGCTTGAAATATTGTTGAAAAGGGGAGAATAACCTCTCGATTTCACTGGTAGTGGCTTTAGTTAAAATGACACCAGCGGTAACAATAGATAAAAATTTACCATCAGTTAAAGCGTTAATTGCCAGTCGCGGACAGTACAGGTTCAAAATGCTATCTTTATAATGAATAGCTTTCTCAATAGGATTATCAGCCACCTTAAAATCCACACCGGTGCGAGAAGTAGCCCAAAGTTCAGGGATGCATTCTAAGGAATTTTGCACTCTATAAGGCATCGAATTTAGATCCCAGTCTTTGATCTCATAAACTCCTATCCCGACTTTGGGATTTAATAAAACAAAGTCAGGTCGCAAACCGTTAAGGTGTGGCTGAATGTAAATTTCCCACTCCTCTGGCAAGTGTTTCAGAAAAAAATCTAAAACCTTTCTTTCTCCTTTGGTCAGAGGCGTTCTCAAAGAAGATAGTGAGTCAAGCGGTGGAGAAATAAATCTAGGCATAATTCTAAATCAGAATAAGTTTATTGTGTAATATTTCAGACTTTAATAAAATTAAGCCAAGTAGAAACAATAGGTAAATTGCTTCTACTTGGCTTAAGGAACTTCTAACAATTCAAGCGGTCTTTAGTAGCCTCTGGAGTTAGGCTTGTGAACGATGAAGCTGAGCACTTGGCACTGCTTCACGTTGTCAAAACCCATGACGCGGATGTAGCACTTGGGGTATTCTTGACGGCAAGCTTGAATTTCTGTCATGATTTCCGGCAGTGATTTTGCACCAAACAAAGGCAACTTCCACAGAGTCCAATAGTGCATTTCAGCGGCAGAGCTTTCGCTGAATTCTACGCCGGGAATGTAGCCTTGATCCAGGATGTACTGGAGTTGCTTGGCAATTTGCGAGTCGCTCAGCGGGGGCAAATAAGACAGAGTTTCGTAACGGCGCTCTTTAGGTAAAGTCTTCATTTTTGGTATCTCTAAGGTGTGTGTTCGATCGCACAAGTCGATCGCTCAACTGGACAAATTATCCAGATTCGGTTCAGAATCAATTGAACTTTCAGGATTGCTGCTAGGGAGAGACCAATTAAGTTGCGTGATTCGCTCCAAATGCTGGCGCCTGTGTTCCATATTCGCCTGTTGAATGTTAGTGCGAACCATCTCCGGCAAAAATTCCACTACATCATGAGCGAGATACTCCCGGACAGTCATGATCCGAAATCCCAAATCTTGATTTTCCAACAGCAGTTCTTGAATGTAAGCTTCTCCGTCTTGGATTTTGGCCTTAGTGGAAAAGTCGTTCAACCAGATTGCCAGAGGAGGATTGGTTTCGCTCAACTGAGCGACCACCATCCGCACGGATTGATAGGTTAGGTAACTTGCCAGCACCTTAGCGGTTTCTTTCGCAACTTGTTTGAGATCCATTTTTGACCCCAGCTCCCTCAAATTTTAGATTTTGGATTTTAGATTTTGGATGCAAACTTACTTGTAAATCTTCTTCAAAGATAAAGACTTCCCAGCAAGTTTGCGATCTCAAACCTAAAATCTTTAACCCAAAATCATCAGACGGTATCCATTGCTTCAAACTCGAACTTGATTTCTTTCCACAGTTCGCAAGCAACGGCCAATTCAGGGCTCCAACGGCAAGCTTCGCGGATAATGTCTCCGCCTTCGCGCATCAGGTTGCGGCCTTCGTTACGAGCTTGGACGCAAGCTTCCAAAGCAACGCGGTTAGCAGTTGCACCAGGTGCGTTACCCCAAGGGTGTCCCAAGGTACCGCCACCAAACTGCAAGCAGGAGTCGTCGCCGAAAATTTCCACCAAAGCAGGCATGTGCCAGATGTGGATACCGCCGGAAGCAACCGGCATGACACCGGGCATGGAAGCCCAATCTTGGGTGAAGTAGATACCGCGAGCGCGGTCTTGTTCGATGTGGTCTTCGCGCATCAAGTCTACGAAGCCCATCGTGATGCCTTTTTCGCCTTCGAGTTTGCCCACAACTGTACCGGAGTGCAGGTGGTCGCCGCCGGACATCCGCAAGCACTTGGCAAGTACGCGGAAGTGGATACCGTGGTTCTTCTGACGGTCGATCACGGCGTGCATGGCGCGGTGGATGTGCAGCAACACACCGTTGCGGCGGCACCATTTGGCCAAGCTGGTGTTAGCTGTAAAACCACCGGTCAGGTAGTCGTGCATGATGATGGGGGTTTTGATTTCCTTAGCGAATTCAGCCCGCTCCATCATTTCTTCGCAGGTAGGGGCAGTTACGTTGAGGTAGTGACCCTTGACTTCGCCGGTTTCTGCTTGGGCTTTTTCAATAGCTTCTTGAACGAACAAGAAACGATCGCGCCAGCGCATGAACGGTTGCGAGTTAATGTTTTCGTCGTCTTTGGTGAAGTCCAAACCGCCGCGCAGAACTTCGTAAACGGCACGGCCGTAGTTCTTAGCAGACAGACCCAATTTGGGCTTAATTGTACAGCCCAGCAAAGGACGGCCGTACTTGTTCAATTTGTCCCGCTCAACGGTAATACCGTGAGGAGGGCCTTGGAAAGTTTTTAGGTAAGCAATGGGAATCCGCAAGTCTTCCAACCGCAGAGCGCGCAGAGCTTTGAAACCGAAAACGTTACCGACCAAAGAGGTCAGCAAGTTGGTGACGGAACCTTCTTCAAACAAATCCAAAGGATAAGCAATGAAGCAGATGTATTGGTTGTCTTCGCCCGGGACTGGCTCGATGTCGTAGCAGCGACCTTTGTAGCGGTCGAGGTCGGTCAGGAGGTCAGTCCAAACAGTTGTCCATGTACCTGTAGAAGATTCAGCAGCCACAGCAGCTCCAGCTTCTTCGGGGGGAACTCCCGGCTGCGGTGTGACGCGGAATGCAGCCAAAACATCTGTATCTTTCGGGGTGTAGTCTGGCGTGTAATACGTTAGTTTATAGTCTTGAACTCCGGCTTTATACCCAGCCTTTGATTGAGTTTGGGTTTGCGCGTAAGCCATATCTCGCTTCCTAGTATTCGCTTAATTTTTTTGCCCGATCGCAGGCTTTTAGTAATATATCAACAAAGTGTCACTCTAAAATTTTAATATTCTTTTAATCCTCATAAGTATTATTTATTTTGCTTTACATTAGGAGAATCTTTGTAACATATCTTATAAAACGCAAGCAGCGAAGGATGCAGGAGGAAAGGCTGGGGATCGATGAGATTTTAGATTTTAGATTTTAGATTTTAGATGGGACAGGGAGAAAAAATTAGTCATAAATACTTAAATTTATGGTGGAGATCGATTAAATTTTGGATGTTAAATTTTGGGTTGGGGGTAGGAAAAAATTAGTTATAAATACCTATGAAGGTGGGCGATCGATCTCAACTGCAATCCAAAATCTAAAATCCAAAATCTAAAATCCAAAATCTAAAATCTAAAATCCCGTAGGGGGTGGAGAAACCCGGTTTCTGAGGTGGGGCGAAAGGTACGTTGACTTGTACGTTATTGCGCTTCAGAGCTCTTTCATATAGGACATAGCGCCCAAGCGCAACAACGTACAAGTCAAAAATCCGCAGCATAGCACATAATATGGACAGGACTTGTGCTCTCAAACCAAATCCGTCGTTACAGCCATTTGACTACGCTGAAAACCGGGTTTGTGCGTTAGCTGCGCGTAAGTCTACTATGGATATTTAGCCCCATTTTTACTCTGGTTGTGCCTCACCCCCCTTCAAAAGCCGTCCACTGCATCAATCCAGATTGCCCAAGGCCCTACCCTCAGACTTGGGGCAACAATTTTTGTCATAGTTGCGGGGCTCCGCTGCGGCTAAAAAATCGCTACGTGCCTCTAGAAAGCCTCGGTTCCGGGGGTTTTGCAGCAATTTTCACAGTTTGGGACACAGAAACTCAAACCGATCGCGTCCTGAAAGTCTTGCTCGCAAGTGCCCCAAAAGCGCTAAAACTGTTCGAGCAAGAAGCTTGGGTTTTGGCACTTTTGCGGCATCCAGGCGTCCCTAGAGTCGAGCCTGACGGTTATTTTCACGTCCAAACGCAAAATTTTGCAGGCGGAGAGGGAAACCCTGCGGCGAAGCGGCTGCCTTGTTTGGTAATGGAAAAGATTCACGGCAAAACTTTAGAAGAGGTTCTCGACGAGCACCCTCAAGGATGTCCGCAGGAATGGGTGTTTAGTTGGCTGAGTCAAGCTGTGGAAATTTTAGAGGAGTTGCACAGGTGTCAGATTATTCACCGCGACATTAAACCCTCAAATTTGATGCTGCGAGACCCGGAATCGCCCCAAGTATTGCTGAGCAAGGGTTTGGGCGGACTGCAATTGGTGGCGATCGACTTTGGGGGAGTTAAACAGATGGGCGGTGTCGAATCCGTGGGGAAAGATTCTCGGAGTTCGACGCGGTTGATTTCGCCCGGGTACAGTCCGCCGGAACAAATTGCGGGCGGCGGTGTGGTGCCGGCGACGGATTTTTATGCCCTGGGGCGGACTTGCATTCACTTGCTGACGGGGAAGTATCCGGCGGAAATTGAAGATCCGATGACGGGGGAGTTGCGGTGGCGCCACATTGTATCTGTGAGTCCGGCTTTGGCGAATTTGTTGGACGATATGGTGCGATCGAACGTGCAGCAGCGTCCGGCGACGGCCCAGGATCTTCGGGCGCGCTTGCAGGAGATTTATGCTAGGAGTAAGGGCAAAATCGCGAACGCGCCAATGGGTCAAACTATTTTAGAATTTTGCCGGCAAGTAGTGGTGGCGGGGGCGCAAAAAACGGCAAATTTGACGGTTTTGGTGTTCGGCGCGATCGCCCAAATCGTGGTAGCTTCTCTCGATACCGGCTGGGAAATGGTGCTCGGCGGCGTTGGGGGAAGTGCGGGGGCGATCGGGGGTTTGGTTTTGGGCTATGCTTCGCCTCTTGGCCCGGAAATTGCCAGTTTTCTGAATGAAGGTTTGCAGCAATTAATGCCTAACATGACTTTCGCTGTGGGGCCGGAAGTCCTGCTGTTTGGATTTGCGGGGTTGGGAACTGCGATCGGTTTGACGGATGCGGGGAGTTTTCGCCAGCAAAAACAGTATTGGCTGTCTGGATTGATGGGAGCTCAGGGCTATTTGTTGGCGGGTTTGTGCTGGATGGAAGCAACAGCTTCTAGCGGCGTGCAGGGGGTTATTTTGGGAGCTTTTGCGATCGCCTCTTTGACTGTGGGAATGGGTTTGCGGAGCCATCAATTAGTTCACGCTTTGGTAGTGGCTGTTTGCTCGACGGGAATGTTTCTGTTTCTGAATGCTTGGAACATTTTTCCGGGGAGTTTCTTGGGGATTTTGTCACTGTCTGACGTGAGCTTCGGCTGGCTGCAAATTTGGGGTTCAATTGTGTTTTTTGGTTTTTTGGGAAGTGCGATCGGGCTTTGTTTGGGAGTAAGTCATTATTTAGTTGTGCCCGTGCTCAGGTGGTTGGGATGGAAGTAATTGTGTTGAGTTTTGAGTTGGATATATAGCAATCCTAGATCATTCATGTAAATTTGTAGGGGTAGTGCTAAGAGTGCCTACCCCTATCTATCGGGGCAACCACGGGGGGATTGCCCCTACAATTATTACGCCAATGATTTAGGGTTGCTATAGTCAGATTTATGGACTTCTTATAAAATCTAGACAAATGTTATAATAATCTAAGCTTCAAAAGGAGTTACAAGAATGGCTGAAATAAAACTTATCTGTGAACGCCCAGACTCTATCTTGCGTTTCATCACAGATGCTATTACTAAAGAGTTACAATTACTAGCCGATGGGATTAGAGTCACTGAGGAGAGATTGAGAGAGTTTGAAACTCAATATCAATTTTCCACTCAAGAATTTTTGAGCAAGTTTAGCAATGATGAATTACATCATAGTCCCGACTTTGATGAGTGGATTGGTGAATCTAGGATACTGAAGAGATTGCAAGATAATGCTAGGGAATTAAACAGTATTGAATTTTTTGTAACGCCGCAGTCCCGGCGGTATGGCACAATCGCCACAATCGCCGCCGATTTAGACACGGCTCAATTAGTTAGTGAAATGAGGGAGGCGTAGTTTGTTCATTGAGGAGTATTTTGAGCAAATTCGGAGGGCTATTTCTGCTTGTACAGCAGCCGAGTCTTTTCAACTGACAGAAGCCAAACGTGATAGTTATACCGGGTTTTTGCGGGGGAGAGTTTACTTTCCTGATGGCTCATTACTTCATGTGCGCGAGTTTGTCTATGTCATTACAGAAATTGAGCGGGATATGTATTCATATCACTATGTGGATTCATCGGGAAATCTGATTTTTCGTTATGATAATGCTGACCATAAACCTAAGTTAAATTTACCCAATTTACCTCACCATAAGCATGAGGAGAGTGAAGAGAATATTGTTGATTCTTCCGCACCCACGTTAGCTGAAGTGTTACGGGAAATTGAGGGGTTATTGTTGTAATATGTTCATAAATACCAAAGAAACCGGGTTTTTGTGGAAGCTACGGACTGCAACGAATTATTTTCATAAAAACCCGGCTTCTGAACTTTCTTCGTAAGTTTTAGCTAAGATGGTTGGGCTGGAAGTAGGAATTAATACCAAATTACTATGCTCATCAAGTCGATCTGGATTAAACTCGTCTCCAAATTGTCAATGGTTTGTGCTCTGGCGATCGCCCTTGTGTTCGTCAGCCCCAATCTAGCCAAAGCCGAATCGCGAGAACAAGCCGTCGATCGATTGACCGATTTCTTATTCTACAGGGTTAATCCTCAGTTAAACAATCGCAAACTCCAAGCGGGCGATCGCGAATATAGCAATCAATGGCGGAGATTGCGCGAAGCGATCGATCCGCGAGTCAAGTCGGTACAAGAAGTCTGCTTTAGGCCCGCCCCAGGAGAGATAGGATGGGAATTCACGAACATTAACGGCGAAACCTACGAACAAACCTACGATTTACTTGCAGATACAATTTTTTACAGCCGCCATCCTCAACGCACCGGACAGCCAATTCCCAAAAGCGATCGGATCGGCATTAGTGAATGGTCTGCAATTCGACGCGAAATGTATATTTCCAATTGTGGACTGTGAGACTCGATCGCCTTACACCGCAGCATTTATCAAAGATAACTCCTAGAGTAGAGGTCATCTCTACACAACTCTGTAAAAAGAAAGGTTTTCAACCGATGAGTATGAAAAGTCGGATATGCGATCGCACTCTTATTACAACCAGAATTATTGCACCATTGATGGGACTAATCGCTATTGGATATACAAGTTTTGCCGCTGCTGCCCCACTGCAACAAATTCCCAGCATAAATAGTGCGAAAGTCGATACAGGAAGTCAAACAAAATACATCAATAATTCCGAAGAAAATTCAAGAATCGTTGCTTTAAGTGAAAAGGTTCAATTCAGTATTGAAAATTCTGTAAATTCCCATAAAAAAATACCTCTTCAACAAGGTATGCCATACAAAGAGGCGCGTCAAATCCTGATTCAACAACGGTGGCAGCCAAGCTTACAGGGTCAACCCAACCTCAGAGATCGTTCTGTTAAAGAGCTATTTGATTTGGGATATAAAGAGATTAAGGATTGTTCGGGTACAGGAGAGGGGCCTTGTCGTTTTGAGTTTATCAATCAACAAGGAGAACTGCTAGTTATAGTCGCTACGACAAGAGGTGCTGAAAATACAAAACGTTTTGTGAGGAATTGGTGGATTGAGAAAAAGACAGATAGCAATCAACAAAAATCGCCATCAAACATAATTGAAGAAGGTCGTTATTGGTTGGGAGGTACGGCTCGGGGTTTAGAGGTTAAGGGAAAACAATATCGATATTATGACGAGTCTAATATCGAGCGACCGTGGCAACCTCTCTCTGAGTTACAATATATCAAAAAAGGCGTTATTTTTGATGGAAAAAATTATTGGTGTTTATCTACTCTCGTACCTAAAACAGGAGGAATTTCTTGTTCTAGAGATGGATGGCAATGAAAGATTGATCGCCAGCTATATCGGGCAAATTGATAATTTTTATTTGGTTAATCGTGCTAATTAAATCACTTTCAATTAAGTCAAGATCGATTTTTTTAGGGGTGTGTGGATTAGCTATAGCCCTTGTACTCGGTGGTTCCCATCTAGACATTGCTACAGCGCGCGATTATGAATCACGCACTCAAGCTGTGGATAGGTTCACGGATTGGTTTTTTTATAAAGTGAATCCTCAATTAGGAGGTCGCAAATTGCGATCGGACGATGCTTCTGCCTACATCCGCGAATGGAATGCTATTCGCAATACAGTCGATCGAGAAATGATTGCTACACCAGGAGATTGCGTCGGTGATGCTTTCTGGGACTTCGATTATCGTTCTCACGGGCGATCGCTCGATCGGATTGCAGATACAATTTGGGATATCCGCGATCCATCGGGCGACAAAACTCGTGCAGATGTTTCTAAACAAGAATGGCAGAAGCTTCGCAACTCAATAATTAGAGAGCATTTTTGCTATTAATTGGCAACATTTGTCAGCAGAATTTTAGCAAGAAATAAAAATATCGCTCTCAGTTACAAAGATTGTTAAAATATAGAATATACACCCTTGCTTGGAGATAATTTAGTCAAAAAGCAAGGGAAAAATTCTATAGCCAAACAAAAGGATAAAAAAATGGGCAGAGTCACCGCAACAATAACCGTCACCAACGAAGTAGACAAGATGCTAGCAGAAAGAGGGTTCATCCCCGCAGAGCAAATACGCTCTATTACCATCGATAACGTCTTAGTCGATACAGGAGTAACTCGACTCTGCTTACCAGCAGATATTATCGCTCAGTTAAGTTTAACCTTAGTTGGAGAAATCCAAGGAAATACGGCAATAGGATCTAGACAATTTCGTCTGTTCAAATATGTTGCTCTTGCCGTAGCTGGCCGGGAAGGCAGGTATGATTGTGTAGAAATTCCCGCAGGAGAAGAACCTTTACTCGGCTTAATTCCCCTCGAAGATTTGGGTTTAGAACCCGATTTGAAAAATCAGCGGTTGATAGTTTTGCCAGCAGAGGGAAGCCAAAGTTATATTCGAGTGTAAAATTCCTATGGTTTTTGCAATAAATACACTGCCCATTGTCTTTTAGCATGAGGGGGGCGGGTTTACTATATACTTAGCTTTAAACGTAGATGGTTGGTCAAACCCGCCCCTTGTATCTTAAAAGAGTGAGTCAGTCGATCGCCACGTCATTGATTCGATCGTACCGACAATCAGGC
>JAUBSN010000064.1:0-8790 GCA_036704825.1 Microcoleus sp. F8-C3
GTGAAGCTATATCTGCCCATTCTTGTGACTTATTGATGCCTTCTCTTATTCCTCAATCAAAGACCTGAATCCTTACACTAAAACCTCAATTCATATTCAGCAGTGACCCGGTTGTCTCCTTGAAAATTACTGGAACCTCTTAGTAAAATTTTATCGCTCAATCGATAGCGCACAGTAAATTCTGTCGGTTGATTGGCTGACAAAACTCGAATGATTGAGGCTGAAATATTGCGCGTGATGTCAAACCCAACTTCTAAACCTAAACCGAGAGAACCCGCACCCGAACTGGAACTAGCACTTTGTGCTTCGTTGCTTCTAATGCGAGTCGGAAATAAGCGAAATTCGCTCAATCCTGTGGCGTTAGTAATCGCAGATTGAATGTTGTTCAATAAACCCGCACCCGCTAAATTTGCGATCGCCAGTGTACTGTCTCCCTGTCCCAAAGTCTGCACGAAACTGCCTCCCAATAGCGCTACAATCTCTATTTCCGATCGACTCGGAGAGCTCCTCAACTCCAGACTTTCCGCCAACTGAGAAGCCCTTCCCTGCACTAAGGCTTGAATTCTGACACTCCGCACATTGCCGAAAGTTGTCGGTTCGTCTGCGATTTCAGAGGCTACAGATGTGCCGGGAGTGCGGAACCGCGTTACTTCCTGCACCGAAGTTGCTAATCTCACATCCAGCGTCGGATCGAGTCCTTGTCCTGGTACAAAGGTAGCAGTTTGGGGGTATCCTCGATCGAGTCTAAACTCCGTCGTAAACAAATTCACCGACCCGGAAGTCAACCGAATCGTACCCTCCGGGCGAAGGTCATCTAAAGTTCCATTCACCGTCAAGCCCCCAGTCGCCTGAAAACTCAATATCGGCGCACTTGTGACCCGAATTCCCCGACCCAAATTCAACCGCAAATCGTTCAATCCAACTTCAAAGGAAGGGGAAGGGGAAGGGGAAGGGGAAGGGGAAGCAGAAACCTCAGTCGCAGGGGAAGGCGAAGATGTAGAAGGAGAATCGGAAGCAGAAGAGGAAGAAGCTAACTCAGTTGTGTCGCCGCCGGGACTCCGGAGAAATACTTCGCCGTTGTACAGTTCAATATTACCGCTCAACTGCGGGCGCCTAGCCGTGCCCCTTGCCAGCACTTGACCGACAACGCCGCCGCTGTACAATCCTCTGAGATTCACTGCCAACTTGTCTAAATTTACAGCCAAAGGATTATCCGCATCGACATCGCCCTCCGCGAAGGGCACAGACAGCGGAATCACGCCAGCGGCCACAACTTCTCCCTGACTCAACTGTCCCCGAATTCCTTCTACCCGAATCCGATCGCCCTCAAAGCGCACCGTCCCAGTCAGCCCTGTCAGCGGTTCTGGGAAGGCTTGCGCGCGGACAGTTGCATTTTCAAAATTCGCGATTCCTTGCGCTACAGGGTCTTGCAGCGTCCCTCCGACGCGGATTTGCACCTGTCCCTGACCGCTGACCCACGCAACTTGCGGAGTCAATACATTAATAATTGCCAAACCTTCATTTTGCAAATTCGCCCTCAAATCGATTTGATTGCTGTCAGCTTTCACGGTGGCAAACGGCAACTCAAAAGGCAAACTTCCCTGCACTTCAATCGGTTCGGTTTGAGTTACCAAAGCGCTGCCGCCAAAATTCAGGCGGGCATTGCTGTAACTGAAACTGCCGTCGGCTTGTTTAATCGGTTCTCCGTTTAGCGTACCCTCAAGCAAACTCAATTCTCCGGTGGCTTGCGGGTTTTCCAAACTGCCGGCCAAATTCGCCCGCAAATTCAAATTTCCCGTGACATCCACAAAAGGCAATTCCACCAGTTTTGCCAACTCTTCCACGGGGACATTTTCTACCCGCAACTGCCCGGATTGAGCTTTTTGTCCGAGTTGTCCCGAAAAGCCGATCGCACTTTTGCCCGATCGAATTTCCAAAGGCAAAACAGTTAAAATCCCGTCCTGAAAACTGCCTTCAATGCTGAACTGTTCGGCGACATATTGTCCCCACTGCCAGTTATCGCCTTTCACGTTAAATTGAGCTTCAACGCCCGTTTGCAAAGAACCTGCGACAGCAATTTCCGCACCAAAAGTGCCTTGCAATTGAGATAAGGGAGGCAATTTTTCTGATGATTTAACTGCCTGCTGCTGCTGCAAAATTGTTTCTATTTCTGCCAAGCGGCGCAACTGTTCGATTAGCGGGGCATCCGGTTCTCCGACTGCCACAGTTTGCACGTCGCCGCTGTCACCGTAAACGGGAGGTTTTAGGCCTCTAGCCAAGTCGCCTAAATTGAAATATTGCAAAGCGGCTAAAACCTGCTGCAAATTCCCCTGCTGGACGCTAACTTTCCCGGCAAATTGCGGGTTGGCGCCTGTTTGAACGTTGCCGGAAATTAAGTATTGACCGCTGCCTTGGCGCAATATGCCGTTTGTGAGAGTGGCGCTGCCGTTAGCGTAGCTGAATTCGGCTTGGAAACTGTCACCTTTAATGTAGCCGATCGCCGGTTGGGCGATCGCAATTTGTCCGGTTGCTTGCAAAGTCGCCGGATTTAACGGCAGCTTCCAACCGGGCACGTTGACTTGTCCCGAAACCGTGCCGGTTATCGGCCCCAAACCAGCATCTTTACCGGGTGATAGATTCAAAGCAGCCAAGGGAAAATCGCTTAAATTAACTCGCAAAGTTTCTCCCTCGGTTTGGCCCCTAGCGACAGATTCCCCGCGTTGAATTAAGAAAGATGTCGGCAGAAAAGATTGATTTAAAGCTAGTTCAATTTTGTCGCTGGCGCCGGCCAAACGCAAATCTACACTTTTCCCAGCATCCGCATTCACAGTCCCCGCCAGTACCGGGTCAAAAGCGATTTGATTTACTGCTAAATTCCGCACTTCCACGTCGCCAACCAAGCTGAGGGCGGCGAGGGTTCCGGTGAGGCTGCCGGTAAAATCGACATTGCCGCGCAGGGGTGGGTTTTGCTGTGAGGAATTTTTGCCCGCCACGGTGGACAAAAATGCTAACTGTTCTGCTGGCAAAGCTTCCAGATTAAAGTTGGCGAGTTTGATATCCAAATCTAAGTTGGAAATTGAAGGCAATCCTTTATCTGCCAACTCGACGTTAACAAAGCCGTTTGCTGTCAAACCCGGAGTTGTGGCGTTCTCAATTTCTACCCGCTTGCCGTCCCAATTAAATACTGTCTCAAAAGGTTGTTTCAAAAACGGCAATTCCGAGATGCGGAAACTGCCGCCGGCGCGAACATTTTGTAGGGAAGCGGCAATCGGGCCGGATAAATTGATATTGCCGTTCAACAGTCCTCTAAGCTGGGGGAGATTTTGGGAACCGGAGACTACACCTCCGGTTTGCAAGCTTTGGCGCTGGGCTTCAAAGGCTTGCTGGAAGCGACTTAGAGCAATTTGCTCGCCCTCGATAGACGCGCGCCAATTCCCCGATGCGGCGCTGCCATTTGCATTGACAATTCCTCCGCCGTTGGCTAGTCGAATTTGTCCGTCGCCGTTGGCGGTGATGCCGTTGGCGGTTAGATTATCTACTGTTCCTAAAATGCGGACTTGGCCGTCGAGGGTTCCGTTAATTTCTGGCGGTAAATCCGCTGTCAGCAAACCTGTTTGTTTGAGGGTTTGTTCTAAATTGCTGACGGCAATTCCGTTGGTTTCCAGCAATGCTTGCAAGTTGCCGTTTTCCAATTTTGCTGTAGTATCGATCGCCCCGAGTCGATCGACTAAAATCCGTCCTTCTCCACTACCGCTAATTCCCTTCGCTGTCAAGTTATCCAAACTGCCCGCTGCTTGGAATTCGCCGTTAACTCTGCCGTCAAATCCTTTAGGCAAAGTCGCTGTCAGCGGAAACAGTTGGAGATTGCGAACAGTTTGTTCTAAGCGGCTGAGAATAACTCGATCGGCATCGGCGAAAGCTTGCCAGCGTCTGTCTTCTAATTTACCTCTAAAAGCGACAGTACCGTCGGCTATATTGAGTTGGCCGCTGCTGTTGACAGAAATATCGGCGGCGGTTGAATTGTCAAGATTGCCGCTGGCTTGAATTTGATTCGATATTTGTCCGTCAAGCGATTTGAAATTTTGGATTTTGGATTTGAGATTGTTGAGGTTGGCGACTGTTTGGGGATTGTCAGCAGTGAAAGCCAAGCCAACATCTAACAGCGGCAATCCTAAATCTACCAGACGGCTGATGGAAGTGCGATCGGTTTCTGCGGTTCCCTGCCAATTTCCCGCTGCCAATTCTCCTTTAAAATTAACATTGCTGTCGGCAAGATTGAGTCTGCCGCTGCCGCTGGCATTGATTCCGCCTGCAGTCAAATTGTCAAGACTTCCCGATGCTGTAAATTGACTCGATAGCAGTCCGTCGATCGATTTTAGATTTTGGATTTTGGATTTTAGATTGGCCGCTTGCTGATTTTCGGGATTGAATGCTGAAGCCACATCTAAAATCGGCAGTGTCAAGTCTACTAAGCGGTTGATGGAAGTGCGATCGGTTTCTGCTGTTGCTTGCCAGTTTCCCGCTACCAATTCTCCATTTAAATTGACATTGCTGTCGGCAAAATTGAGCCGACCGTTGGCATTAATATTGATGCCGCCTGCCGTCAAATTGTCAACATTTCCCGCTGCTTGAAATTCACCTGCTAGCTGTCCGCCCAGCGATTTTAGATTTTGGATTTTGGATTTTAGATTGTCTAGATTGGCGGCGGTTGAAGTGTTAGAATTAGCACGTGCTAAAAACGGCAAGCCAATATCAATCAATTGATTGACAGCCACTTTTTCAGTGTTGCCGACAACTTGCCAGTTCCCCGATTCTAGTTCGCCATTAACATCAACAATACTGTCAGCAATATTCAGCGTTCCTTTGCCCGCCGCTGCGATCGCATTTAAACTCAAATCGTCCAGAGTTCCCGCAGCTTCCACGGTTCCGCTGAACAAACCGGCTAGTTCAGGAGGCAAATTAAGCCCCGGCAGGACTTGCTGCAAACTGTTAAGGGACACGCCATTGCCCTCGATGATAGCTTGCCACTGACGGTCTTTTAGCGCAGCATCCACGTTAACAGAAGCGCCGCCAATTTTCACAACTGTATTTTGCAAATCCGCCGAATTCCTTGCGGCTCGAATTTCGCCCGCAGCGGGGAAAGTTGCTTGCGGTGCTTGCCATTGAACTCTCGCTTGAATGTTGTCTAACGGGCCGAAAATTTGAGTTTTTGCGGAGACATTGCCAATTTTAACAGTAGCAGGAATCGGGAGAGCGTAAATTTGGGCGAGATTATCTGCAGGCACGTTTTCAACTTGGAAGTCAAACACCAAACCCGATGGCGAATTCTTACTTCCCAAAGCAATATCAACTTCACCTTTCCCGCCAATTTTACCGCCCGCCGCCGGCACTACCAAAATATCGCTCAAAGTCAAAGCTAAAGAGGAAAACGGGGGAATAGAAGATTGAGCATTGGGATTTGGGGTTTGAGCCATTCTCCCCCGTTCCAATTTGAAATTAGTGCTAATATTGTTTAATTGCAGCCGATCGACTGTAGCAGGTTTTGTCGAGGCGATCGTACCTGTCAGCACTGGCAGAGCAACAGTTCCAGTCAGCTTGGCATCCGCCTTCACTTCCCCCGCCACAGCCACGGGCAATACTACTTTCTGCCCTAACTCTGTTTCCACCGCACTGACAACACTTGCAACAGCGACTGGTTGCACGTTAGTTGTTAGATTGAAGCTAGCTTGTTGGAGATTAAAATTAGTTCCAGTTGCAACTGTTCCTGCTATTTTCAGGGGAATTAGACCGTAATTAGCGGCCAGACTATCGACAATCAAATTAGTTCCCTGAAACCGCAACTGACCGCTGCTATTTTGTACTATCTGTTTCAGCGGAGAAATACTCGCTTGCACTCCTCCAAAACTAGCCGCTCCGGTAATTGACGATACTTTATTGTCTCGCAATTGCACGGTTAAGTTGCCATTAGCCAGACCTTTTTGTAAATAAATGCCGGGAAGCTTCAGCAAGCGAGCGAGGTCGGGCAAAGGCAAATTTTGACCTTGCAACTGCACGTTAGTTTGAGCTGCAGGCAAGAGAGAATCCGCTTTTACTATAAAATTATCGCTGTTAGTAAACTGACCGTTTAGTTCGTATAAAACGCGCTGATTTTGGTCGCGAAATAGAGCGCTGCCATTTTTCAAGCTTACAGAAATCGGAGCCGAAGTTTTCTGTCCGACTGCGGGACTCGGTACCAAAACTGCGGCGACATTTTCAGCTCGAATTGCCTCCACTTCAGTTTTAAATAAACCCGGAGATTTCCGCTCCCCAGTTGGAATATTAACCCACCGGCCTCGAGCATCCTGTTCGATATAAGCGCTGGGTTTAACGAAGGTAATGTCTAATTTGAGAGTTCGGTTAAACAGCAGTTGCCAAACTGAAAATTGCACTTCCACTGCTTCTGTAGAAGCGTAATCCGGATCGGTTGGAGTTGCAGGTAAAGTCGATCGGCCAAACCGCAAACTTGTCGGAGAAAATCTCTCCAAACGTCCGATTTGCACGGGCCGATCCAGCAACTGACTGACTTCAGTTTCCACCAAAGGAGCTAACTTTTCCCGCACCCACTGGTATCCTACCGCCGCCGCAACCAAGGCGATAATGCCCAATCCCGTACCGCTAAGCAGCAGCAGACGCCACCAGCGGCGGTGGGGGCGGGGTGCGAGTTGATTTTTGTCGTCGTCCGAGTTAGTCATGGGTGTTTCTCAGAAATCAGAGAATTCAGGAATTAAGCGAATCAGCCTATTTTAGACAGGTATAATTTCTGTGATTCGCCAGGGTGCCTTCTGCCTTTGGTAGACTCACAACTGAGGTCGGAAGTGCCGATCCCCGGATCGATGGCAGGCAAAAGGCACGCCCCCACTCCAGGGTATACTCCAGAAACCTTTACCGAACTTAATCAAAACACGCAACACCACCTAAAACCAAGTCCTCCAACTCCTCCAAATCATTTCGATCCCGCCAGTGCAGGATCGTCGGCGGTCAATCTAAAATCTAAAATATAAAATCTAAAATCGGTTGGATTCCCCCCGCAGTGCAGGATCGGTCGTCAATCTGAAATCTCAAATCTCCAACCTTGTACTCCAAAGGCCCCAACTCCTTTCGATCCCGCCACTGCACGATCGGCGGTCAATCTAAAATCTAAAATATAAAATCTAAAATCGGTTGCCCGATCGCTCCTAAGATAAAAAAACGGTGGTTAAGAAGGTCTTTAAAACTTATGCGAGTGTTCGTCTTACTCTTCAATGCCCGCACCGAGAACGAGGGAATTCATACCATTCAACTCGGCGATCGCAACAAAGTTCTGATGTTTGAGTCAGAAGACGACGCCACCCGCTTTGGCGTGATGTTGGAAGCTCAGGATTTCCCCGAGCCCACTGTTGAGGCGATCGACGAGGAGGAAATTAAGGAGTTCTGCAACAGTGTAGATTATGATTGGGAACTTGTGCCCGCGGGGGCGCTGGCTATTCCCCCAGAAGACAATGTAACACAGACTCAGTGGCAGCCGGACTCCGAGCCCGAACCCGAGCCGGATTCTGAGGTTTCCCAAAACGAACTGGATTCTATTCGGCGCCGACTTGAAGGACTTTTGTGAGAGTCAGCAGTCATCGGTCAGCAGTCATTAGTAGACTCCAATTGCAAAAATTGCGCTCCTATCTTGAAAAGCATCTGCGTTTATCTGCGTTTATCTGCGGTTTCCCTCTAAATTAATGACCAATGACCAATGACCAATGACCAATGACCAACAACGCAGAAAAAATCATGAAGAATTTAGAAGAACGGGGCCATCTGCTGACGGAACAGGTGAATGCCAACAGCGAGAATTTAGACCAACTCAGTTCGATCGAATTAGTGGACCTGTTCAACCGGGAAGACGCCCAAACCTTAAGCGCCATCGCCCGCGCCCGCGAACAGTTAGCCCGGGCGATAGACATCACTGCCGAGTCTCTGCGTCAGGGAGGCCGCCTGTTTTACGTCGGTGCGGGTACTTCCGGGCGTTTGGGGGTGCTGGATGCGGCCGAGTGCCCTCCCACCTTCTGCACGCCGCCAGAACTCGTACAGGGCATAATTGCCGGGGGTGCGGGGGCTTTGGTGCGGAGTTCGGAGGATTTGGAGGATCGGGCTGAGGATGGGGCAGAGGCGATCGCCCACCGTCAAATTACTAACTTTGATGTGGTTGTCGGGATTACGGCTGGAGGTACGACGCCGTTTGTGGCGGGCGCTTTGCAGGCGGCGCGCCAGCGGGGGGCGAAAACTGTGTTTATGGCCTGCGTACCCGTCGAACAAGTGAGTTTTGAGGCTGATGTTGATATTCGGTTGTTGGTTGGTCCGGAGGTACTGGCGGGTTCGACGCGCTTGAAAGCAGGTACAGTTACAAAAATGGCTTTGAATATCCTTTCGACTGGGGTAATGGTGAAGCTGGGGAAGGTTTACGGCAATCGGATGGTTGATGTGGCGGTTACTAATAAGAAATTGCGCGATCGGGCGGTGCGGATGTTGCAGGATTTGACTGATTTGAACCGGGATGAGGCGGGTTTTTTGCTCGAAAAAAGCGGCAAGTCTGTTAAATTAGCTTTGATGATGCACTGGACTGGTTTGGAGAAGGAAGAGTGCGATCGAATTTTGGGCGAGTTTCAAGGGAATTTGCGATCGGCTGTAGCATCAATTAGTCAGTAGTCATCAGTCATTAGTCATTAGTCATTAGTCATTAGTCATCAGTCATTAGTCATCAGTCATCAGTCATTAGTCATCAGT
>JAUBSN010000064.1:8890-52845 GCA_036704825.1 Microcoleus sp. F8-C3
CATTAGTCATTAGTCATCAGTCATTAGTCATTAGTCATCAGTCATTAGTCATTAGTCATCAGTCATTAGTCATTAGTCATCAGTCATTAGTCATTAGTGAGTGGTGAGTGGTGATTTGTTAGCACGATGCCTTTCGCCGAGCGTGGCCCATGCCCATGCCCCATGCCCCATGCCCAAGTCATTAGTGATTAGCCATTTGCAAGATCGATTCAAAAAATTGTGAAATCTCTTCAGTGGATCTGATGTGATAAACACTTTTGCTATTTTGAGCGCGATCGACATACTCCCGATATCTGGGAGTCAAATACTTGTGACACAACCAAAGAGCGCGGTAACTATTAATTGAACTCTTCAATATCGGACTGTTTTCGGGCCAGCCTTCTGGCGGTATAAAGCTACCTGAAATCAGCCGTTTAGTCACCCACCAAAAATGCACGTATAGCGGTAAATCGACAAACACCAGACTATCCGCCTCATTGAGTCGCGGCCAGAGGGTTTCCATGCAACCAAACCCATCAATAATCCATCGATCGGTCGCCAGAATTTTCTCATGAGTACGCTTGTATTCTTCATAGTTCACCTCAGCTCCCCCTGATTGATATTGAATCTTGTCCAAGATGTAAAGTGGCAAACCGGTGATTTCCGATAATCTCTTGCTGAGAGTTGATTTACCGCCTCCAGCGTTACCAAACACGGCTACTTTTTTCATGATTTCCTTTTTAGCAATTTAGTTATTAGTCATTAGTCATTAGTTATCAGTAGCGGACTAAAAGCTGAAAGCCGAGCGAATTTGTAGCTTTCAAAAAAGTCAATTTCGGTTAGTTTTGGCGCGGATCATTGACGTTTTTGAGAAAGGCGATTAGGGTCAGTATATATACTTGTTGTTTGGCGATCGCTTGGATATTTTATCAGACAAGCGAGCTCTGCCCGGTATTGTCGGTCGATTTGTAAAATATCTGTCAAATCTAAGGCGAGCTCTGCCTGGTATTGTCGGTCGATTTGTAATATCTGTCAAATCTAAGGCGATCGCTCCTTAGTTAAAAAAGCCGTTTCTGAAGCCGATGCACCTAGTACGAGACTGCTGGATACTCTACCCACTTTGAAATTTCAAACCGAGTCCTATGCAACCAAAACAAAACCTTAACCTATACTCATTGTTGGCGTATCTCCCCTGGCTGAAGAAAAGCTACACTGCCAAAATTATGCTGGTTGCATTTTTAGGCACGCACGTTCCTTTACTAACCTTAATGGTCTGGTTTCTTACCTCAAACGCTTACTCTGTAGAGACATCAGTCGGGGTTCTGCTGGTTGCTCTGCTGGCGACATTAGCGGGTACGGCAGCAACGCTTTATACGCTGCGCTACCTCCTTCTTCCGGTAATCTTAACCTCGGAGGCTCTACAAAACTACCTCGATACAAGAACATTGCCGAATTTACCCACAGAGTTTGCTGATGAAGTCGGTACGCTGATGGCAAATTCCTCACAAACGCTTTACAAACTAGATGAATTGATTCATTACATTACCCACTACGATGAACTGACTGGATTGCCCAATCGTGACTTATTCTGCGATCGCCTGAATCAAACCCGATCTCAAAATCACTCACCCCTAGTCGCAGTGCTGGTATTGGGTATTGATGATTTCACAGGGATGCGCCATGCGTTGGAGCCTGGGATATCCGACTTACTAATTAGAGCCGTTTCCCAACGGGTGGTACAGTGCATGGATCGGTCAGATGTCTTGGCGCGTTTGGGCGACGGTGAGTTTGCGATCGCTCGCAGCGAACTCCCCTCGCTGGAGAGTGTGGTCAAGCTATCCCAACTGCTGCTGAGTACGCTAGCAAAACCTTTCTCTGTAGAGGGCAAACAGATCCACCTCACCGCCAGTCTTGGCATTACATTGAACCATTTAGAAAATACCAATTCTGCAGAGCAACTTCTCAAGCAAGCTCACTTCGCACTTCATCAGGCACAGCAGCAAGGGCGGAGTCACTATCAATTTTATTCACCCGAAATGAACGTTCAGTTACAGGAGCGACTGATCCTAGAAAATAGCTTGCGCGGAGCGCTGGAGCGTAACGAACTACTGGTTTACTATCAACCGCTGATCGACCTCGACAGCGGACAGGTGACAGCAACGGAGGCGCTGGTTCGCTGGCAGCATTCTACAGAGGGTTTGGTCTCTCCGGCAAAATTTATTCCGATCGCCGAAGCCAATGGCGAGATCGTGCCCATTGGTGAATGGATCTTGCGAACGGCTTGCGCTCAAACCCGTAGCTGGCAACTGGCTGGGCTGCCAGCGCTGCGGATTTCGGTGAATCTGTCGGCTCGACAATTTGAGCAGGCGAATCTGGTTGAGATGGTTCGCCAAATTTTGACCCAGACGGAACTAGAAGCTGCGTATTTAGAACTTGAAGTGACTGAAACTGCCTTGATGACTGACATTGAGCGATCGGTCAAAATCTTGATGCAACTGCGAGAACTTGGCGTGTCCCTCGCCCTAGACGACTTTGGCACGGGTTATTCTTCCCTCAACTACCTGCAACGGTTTCCGGTTAATATGCTCAAGATCGATCGGTCGTTTGTCAACGATATACTGTCTAACCCGAACAGCGCCACCATTACTGATGCGATCATTGCTCTGGCAAAAAGTCTGCGGTTAACGATCACCGCAGAAGGCATTGAAACCAAGGAGCAGCGTGACTACCTGCAAGCGCGAGGCTGCGATGAAGGTCAAGGGTTTTACTTCAGTCGCCCTGCTAACGCTGACACGATCGCCAAACTGCTAAAAGACTCGTTTCAGTCTGAGGAAGCATCTATCCCTATTGCCAGCCACTTTTAAGCTGCACCATTGGCTTTCACTGGGAGTGCGATCGATTAACCATAATATCCCGGTCGGGGCGGGTTTTTGAGATGGGAGATTGTGGGCAGGTATTGTTTGTGAACCCGCCCATACAAAAATTGCGGTCACTCGACCGGACATGATATCACTGGGAGTGCGATCGCAAACTCAGTACCATGCCTGCGGTTGAGTTGACCAAGACTTTCAAAGGTGGTACCCGCCACGCGATCGATCGGTGGAATCAATCCCAAATCGAAAATCGAAAATCCTCAAGAAAGAGAATTTATCTCGCGCAAGTCAATCGAAAGCATCTAAAATCTCAAATCGCGCAATCGAATGACGGCGATCGTGCCGCCGTGTTTTTCCGTCCAGGACTTTATAACAACCAATCTCTCAAAACAGCGCCCCGATGATACTCTCAAAGTTAAACGTAAAGCGCTCTCGTTTTTAGATTCCTGACTTCTCCAAGAAGTCGGGAATCTGGGTATGCTGTTTTTTAGGCGCTGACAAAAACAGAAGATGCAAGCTGACTTTGACTGACACCCTGCACGATTCCCAAATAATTGTTCCCCGACTTAATCGCGGTAGCAGCGATGCTTGCACCTCCATCCAACTGCAAACTCACAGCTTCAAAAGTCAAGTTTGCAAATCCGATACTGTCAGTTAAACCAATTTTATCCCCATCCCCAAAATCGACGATCGCATCGGCACTTATTAAAGTAGCCGAAGCAGACAAACCTCCTGCTAAAATAAACGTATCATTTCCAGCGCCGCCGGTCAGAATATCTTGCCCGCGATCGCCCGCCAACAAATCGGATCCGTTACCGCCAATCAAAATATCATCTTCTTTGCCGCCGCGAATAGTATCGTTACCGTCCGATCCGATTAGTCGATCGTTATCGTTGTTGCCGCTGATAAAATCATTGCCAACACCGCCATCAATTGAATCGGATTCTTTGCCGCCCGACAAGCTGTCATTGCCACCTGCACCATTAATTGTATCCGCACCTTGCATTCCATTAATGCTATCAGCACCTTCTCCCCGGGTGATATTATCTTTGCCGGAAAGGGCAAAAATTGGCAATCCCGCAGCATTTGTCGGTATTTGAGTATCGGCACTATCTGATAGGAAATAATTGCCGCCGCTGGCTGTATTTTTGGGTGCTGTCGTCGGGCTGCCGTCCCCTGTAGCATTGGGTATTGGCGAAATAATCGATACCAATGTGTTGGGAGTTGGTGTGGGAGTTGGTGTGGGTGCGGGATTGACGCTACCGTCAAGAGAAGTCGCAAAAACTTGCGTCCAATAGTGATTCCAATTTTCTGTGCCAGTATCGTTGGCTAAGAAATAGTAACCGATGCCAATTTCTTTGAGATTTGGGTTGAGAATGTTAGTGCGATGGCCGCTGCTGTTCATCCACGATGAGACAACTTGTTCGGGTGTAGAAGATCCCGCAGCGATGTTTTCTGCGGCCGCTGAGAATTGATAGCCCGTTGCAGAAATCCGGCTTGCTAATGATGAACCTTCTTTTCCTGTATGGGAAAAGAAGTCTTGCACTGCCATGTTTTGGGTGTGAGTTTGCGCCGCATTTAGTAATTGAGTATTTAAGGTTAGCGGGGACAAACTCAATTTGCCGCGTTCTATGTTGGTAAGTTCTAAAACTCTATTAATAAAGTTTTGAGTCGTTGCGGTTGGTGCGACTTGAGAGGCCGATCGCTCTCCTGTTAAAATGTCCGAGGACTGAGAACCGGAATTTTGTAGTTGTTCAAGCATGGGGACGATCAGCAGTTTTAAGACTTGGTTTTGCTGGTAGATGGCTTACCGTCTTAACGATAGTTTCCCCGATCGCTAGCTGGTTGGGTACAATTCAATAATTGTGTTAATCCCTGCCGCTACTGTATTTATTTTAATTATAGCTTTTGTCAAAGTGGGGATGTCAAGAGGCAGACTCTGGTTTGGATCGGGAAGAGTGCGATCGACTTTGAGGAGAGTTTCTCTGGAATTCGCGTGAAGCGAAGCTATCCCGTAGGGAATCGCCCGTGGCATCAATACAATTTTAGATTTTAGATTTTAGATTTTAGATTTTAGATTTTTCCTGATTGTTAAGGTTGGCGCTACGCATCCAGCGTGCTGGCTGGCTAGAAACCCGGTTTCTACGAGTTTTGCACAGAGGAACGACAAATATAGGAAGAAACCGGGTTTCTGAATTATGCGTGCGATCGCGAACTGAGTTTTTAGTAGAATCTTCACAAAAAATTCTAAATTTATTCAAAATTCACAACCGGGCAGGCTGGTTCGCGATCGCGAAAGCAATCTCAAGATTTCACACTATTTTCTTGTCCGACTTTCGCCTCCCGAGCAACTTGCTCAACCTCATCTTTGGCGAGAATTTCCAAAGCCGCCTCTGCTTCTTTACCGCCCAACCGCCCCAAAGCTTGAGCTACTCTGTAACGGATCTGCCAATCGGCATTGGAAGCGTAGGGAAGCAACAGCGGCAGCGCCCGTTTATCTCCCAGTTCACCTAATGCGCTGATGGCAATGGTTTGGATCAATTCGTTTTCAGAAGTCAGGGCATTTTCTAACATGGGAAAGGCTTTCGGATCTCCCATTTCTCCCAAAGCAGCAACGATGCTCATTTGCACCAGCCATTCAGAGGTACTGCTATAAACTTGCTGCAAATCTTCTAAAGCATCGGTTAATTTCAATGCGCCCAAAGCATCGGCTGCTGCTGCTTGCACGTCGGGTTCGGGATCGTTGTTCAGGCTGTGGAGCAGTACCTCTAAAGCATTCGGCAGATTCTGCGTGCCGAGGGTTGATAATTGGCTGACTGCTGCGTAGCGAACCCGGACGTTTTTGTCGCCGATGGCAATTTGAATCAGTTTATAGGCGATCGCGGGTTCTAGTTGCCGCAGTTGGTTGACTGCGAGCAGTCTTTCGCCAAAATCCTCGGAATTCAGCAATTGTTCGACAGACTCAGGGGTAATGCTCATTCGATTTTAGATTTTAGATTTTAGATTTTAGATTTGGTAATTGGTAATTGCCAAAAGTCAGCGAGATTGAAAGAGCGATCTGCTCATTTTCTGATACAGTCCTGGAACTGCACCAGTTAATTTAAGATTCGGCAGCCATCCATCGGATAATATCTCCCCTAGTGAGGATGCCGATTACTTTGCCTGCAGTATCAACCACCGGCAATCGGTGGATGCTGCGATCGTGCATCAGTTTGGCAGCTTCTTGGACAGATTTGTCGGGGCCAATGGTAACTGGCTCTGTACTCATCGCTTCTCCTACTGTTTGTCCTAAA
The DNA here is from genome assembly GCA_036704825.1 of Microcoleus sp. F8-C3. GTDB lineage: Bacteria > Cyanobacteriota > Cyanobacteriia > Cyanobacteriales > Microcoleaceae > Microcoleus. The sequence goes on from JAUBSN010000064.1 coordinate 15,036, forward strand.
GCCTTGTGGAGTTCTCGCTCGTAACGAGATGGATTTTCTAAATAAATCACGCTGTCGAGCACCATGATATAAGCGGGCGGAGTTACGCCGGTTTCCCGCCACATCAAGTCGGTTTCCGAGATGACTCCTACCAACAAGTCATTCTCATCTACGACGGGAAGACCGCTAATGCGTCGATCGGCTAAAATTTTAATCGCTTCGTTCAAGGGCATTTCGGGTCGCGCCAAAATCGGCTCGCGGCTCATTACATCGGCTACTGTTTTGGGCATGATTAGCGGTTGATTGAGTTGTTGCTCTAAATCGATCATATAGGGAAATCGTGACACAGACTGAAGAAAGGCAGCTCTGCTGAAAGGATTGGTTTGAAGGAAAAAGTTTGAATCCCAAAATTTTGCTGTTTTTTTCGATCGCACTGTAAAATTCTCTCCTTTGCCGGACTCCGAGGAGCGATCGACCTGACAAGATTGTTAAGATATCTTAAAGAGCGGATAAGTCTTTACCAATGCCAGAATCTCCAACCTCAGAACCAGACTCCCAACCAGAAGCGCGCTGTGTCTTGGTTTGCCAGTATCAATCTTGCCTGAAAAATGGTTCAGCAGCAGTGCTAGCTGCTTTTGAATCCCAACAAGTTGCAGGGGTGAAAGTGGAAGCCTGTAGCTGTCAGGGACAGTGCACCACTGGCCCGACTGTACGAGTTACCCCGGACGAAATTTGGTATTGTCGAGTTAAACCGAGTGATGTACCGTTAATTGTGGAAGAGCACCTCAAACAGGGAAAACCTGTAGAGGCGCTGTTCAATCCGAGAATTCATGCGCGTTATTATTATTAATATTGACTTGATTCGGTGAAACTTCCAAGCTGTCGCACATCTAATATACCTCTTGCTTTCATTCGCTTTCCCATCTTGAAATTATCTGCGTTTATCTGTGTTTATCTGCCTTAAATCAGCGTTTTTTGTCTTTCAAAAAATTATGAAATCTTATCTATTATGGAAATTGAGCTTTGAAAATTAAACGAATTGCAGTTAGTTTGTTAGTGCTAATTATCGGATACACTCCGCAGGTAGTAGGTCAAACGCCGGCGGTTGCTGGGGATATTTGTCCTGGGGAATTGGGATCGCAAGTAGATGCGATCGCCAACCGTCCCGAATTTAGCCGATCGCGCTGGGGCATTTTGATTCAACCTCTATCTTCTACTGATACTCTCTACAGTCGCGACGCCACCAAATATTTTATTCCAGCATCAAATGCCAAGCTGCTAACCACAGCCGCTGCTTTGCAGAAACTCGGTGCAGATTTTCGGATTAAGACATCGGTTTACAGCGGCGAAAATGGCAGTTTGTACGTTGCCGGCAGGGGAGATCCGAGCATTGCTGAGCCTCAGTTGAAATCTTTGGCGCAGCAGTTGAAGCAGCGGGGAATCAGTCAAGTTAACCAGTTGATTGGCGATGACAGCTATTTTCAAGGCAGTGCAGTCAATCCGAATTGGGAATGGGAAGACGCGCAAGCTGGCTACGGAGCACCGGTTAACAGTTTAATTTTCAATCAAAACGCGATCGACCTTCTCTTGTCCCCGCAGGATCTCGGGCAACCTCTGAAAGTTACTTTTGCCGAACCAAAACTGGCAAATCAGTGGCAAGTTCAGAACAATTCAGTGACAGTCGCCCAAAGCGAATCTGAGTTTATTGAAGTTGGCCGGGAGTTCGATCGACCTATAATTCGAGTTAGCGGACAGTTGAAAGTTGGTGGCGAACCTGAATCAGCTTATGTCGCAGTTGTCAATCCCGCTAATAATTTTTTGCAGCAGTTTCAGCAAGTTCTGGCGGCTGAGGGAATTCCTGTTAAACAGGCTTTAGTTGCCTCGGCTTCTCGCAATTTAAATCAAGAATTAGCGACCGTTGAATCGCCGCCGCTGGCCCAATTGGTGAAAGAAACTAATCGCGAAAGCAACAATCTTTATGCAGAAGTTTTATTGAGATTGCTCGGAAAAGTAACAGACAAGATGCCTGTGCCACAAGAGGATACAGGTGAAATCGGTTTGAAACAGTTAAAAACAGCTTTAACTCAATTAGGAGTAAATCCCAACAGCTACAGATTAGCCGACGGTTCCGGCTTGTCTCGGCACAATTTAATTAGTCCCGAAGCCTTGGTGCAAACTTTGAGATTTATGGCCAATTCACCTGCTGCATCGATTTACCGCCAGTCACTGCCGATCGCTGGCGAGAGCGGCACTTTGAAAAATCGCTTCAACAATACACCAAACCGCGTAAATTTGCAAGCAAAAACAGGAACTATGAGCGGAGTTTCGGCGCTGTCGGGATATATCGAAGTTCCCAATTACGAGCCGCTGGTGTTTAGCATTATCGTCAATCAATCTGACCTATCGACTGCAAAAATGCGATCGGCAACGGACGAAATTGTGCTATTATTGAATCGCCTGCGCCGCTGTTAAAACAATACATTTAAGGCGATAAACTTGCAGTCAGTAGTTACACCTAAAACACGGGACAACCAAAAACCCTACAAGTTTTAAGTTTAATTAGATTGCAGCCACGGGGATCGAAAAGCAGCTACAATAAAAGTAGAAAAATTAACAGCATTGGGCCGTTTTAGCCTGCTACCAGTCGGCGGGTTCTGTACTTCCCGAAAATAAGTCTAACTTTCCAACTATGAATTCTTTCGATTCCGAACAGCAACACATTTTTGTCGAAACCAATAACATCCGCCTGCACTGCGTTTCTCAAGGAGAAGGCGACCTCGTTCTCCTCCTGCATGGGTTTCCAGAATTTTGGTACTCTTGGCGCCATCAAATTCCTGCTTTAGCGCGTTATTTCAAGGTGGTAGTGCCGGATTTGCGGGGCTACAACGATTCCGACAAGCCGGAAAGCGGCTATGATTTAGATACGCTGAGCGCGGATATTCGCGGTTTGATTTCGAGCCTCGGTTATACAAAAGCTCACGTTGTAGGTCATGATTGGGGAGGGGCGATTGGCTGGCACTTAGCTCAAAAATTCCCCGAACAACTCAACCGCTTGGCAATTTTAAACGCTCCGCACCCGCAGCGATTCGTGCAGGAAATGGCGAGCAATTTAGATCAAATCCGCCGCAGTTGGTACGTTTTGGCGTTTCAGGTTCCCGGCATTCCCGAATGGTTGATCCGGCAAAACTTGAAAGACTTTGTGCACAATGTTTTCCAAGGACAAGCTGTTCGCAAAGGATCTTTTAGCGCTGAGGAAACTAAGATTTATCAGACTGCTTTAGAAAAGCCGGGAGTATTAGCCGCCGCTATCAATTATTACCGGCAGATGTTTCACCCCCACAGGCTTTGGAATTTGGCGGAGAAATTAGAACCTGTGACAGTGCCTACTTTGGTGCTTTGGGGGGAAGAGGATGCGTTTTTGAGCCACAAACTTGTAGAAGGTTTAGACAGATTAATTACGGCTCCGTTTAAGTTGAAATTAGTTCCTCACTGCGGTCACTGGATTCAGCAGGAAGCGCCACAAACGGTGAATCGAGAATTGTTGAGTTTTCTAAGACATTCTTCTCGTTCTGTGGCTTTGGCATAGAAAAAAATTAATGCTTGCAAATAAGAACGGGCTCGGGAGCATCTCAATGAAAGCAGCCCTCCGCTTGAAATTGGAGCTAGGAGTCAGGAGTCAGGAGTCAGGAGGAAAGAGTCAGAAGGAAGAAGGAAAAAGTCAGAAGGCAGGAGCCAGAATAAGTGTTTTTACAAATATGAGATGCTCCCAACGGGAGCTCCGGCCCGTTCCACAAAGATTCAATGTTCTTGTGGAACGGGCCGGAGCTCCCGTTCTTAATATCTGACGCACCCTACTTATTTATCAGTCCCAGAGCAAATTTTCTTGGATCAGCAGTGCAATCATCGCAGTTCTGGAACAAACACCGAGTTTGATAAAAATCCGCCTCACGTAAGTAGCAACCGTCCAGTGACTGATGTTTAAATTTTTGGCAATACATTTATTTGGCAGACCTTGAGCTACTAATTGTGCGATCGCTCTTTCTCGTGGACTGAGCCTAATTTCCGGTTTGTAAGTTGTGCTTTGCATACTTTTGCAATGAGGTAATGAGTTAAAATCTAATCAATTAAGGGTAGAATTCCGAGTTTTTCTCGAACTTGAAATAAAGGAGTTTCCCAATCAGATGCAATGTCCCAATTAATTAACCTACTGGCTAATTTTCCGTGTTTTAAGCCTTTGATAATTTGTCCGATCGCGCAACTTGACCCGCCGATCGGTCCAACTAACACTAAAATCGCACAAGAAGGACGAAATACTGGAGCGCGAGTAAACGCTTGAAGCACAAATTCATCTTCTGTAGAAGCCGAAAGACCCGTCAGCACCGCTTAAACGTCGTGGTTTCGCTGAATCCAGTCTCCCGATGCGATCGGCTCAAAGCCTTGTTCGTCTACTAAAAATCGCGCCACTTCGCACCCTAATGTTCCTGCTGGCAGTTGGCGCAATTTTGCCAAATCTATTTCAAAATGTCGATCGCTCTCAATTTGAGGATTAATTGTTTGAGCCATCTTTAATATAACTTATAATTGACCGTCAGCCATAATTTATTATCCATTCAACAATGATTTAATTTTAGAGCAAATTAATTTCTGTTTGTCAAGTTCATTGTTGCGCTGAATCAAGACGACTTTTTTTACCGAATCAGCTTAAAAATCGTACTTTCTGTCACAGCAATGGGGTTTCAGGAGCTTTTACATTTCTTTACAAACAGCCTCAAAGGTAAAATCTGCCTGTTGTCAAAATCGGGCTAGTGTTAGTTACCGCAACTTGACCCACCGGGAAGTAACCGTAAAATCCACAGTATTTAGCAGTGATTGGAACTCCCTTACTTACGTATATAAATTTATTCTGCTGCTAATTATTGGAACCTGCAATGAGTCAGAAGTTGAAGCTTGCAGGCCTCGTGATGCAGGTGCATACAAGTGAAGAGAGTTGAAGGGAGCTGAAGTAAGGTGAAGTTATGCAGAGTTGATGTTTGGGAATTACGCAGTAGTGCCAATCCCCCGTGGTTGCCGAATTTGTAGTGGTCATCATGGGCGATTGCCCGTATGTCGTTAGAATGTCGCTCAAATGAGTGACACTCATTTGAGCGACTGGTCAAATATCTTCACCAACAGCTACAAATAAAGTAGAGATTCATATCATACAAGGTGGTGCTATGAAAAAGCTTTACATTTTGTTATCAACAGGAGTTCTGTCATTAATTTGGTGCGGTGCTGCTAGCGCTACGACTTATGTTAATCCTAACGGCAAAACTACTTTAAACCTGTCAGAAAAAGGGAACAATCGCAGCGGTTTTTACTTTACCAAAGTAGGCAATCGGGAATTTTTGGGCAATATTCAAATTACCCGTTCCGAAGGAGCAGCAGGCTCTTACTATTACAATGGGACTTTCAAAGACAGTGCCATCGGCCCTGGAAAAAAAATTGTTTGTTCTGGAGATATTGCCATTGTCAGGCGTCAAGTTAGAAGGAGCAGCCAATTGGGAGCAGAAGTTACTTGGAAGGTGAAACGAGGAGAAAATTGTCCTTCTATTGGCCAGACATTTAAAGTAAATTTAGTCGAACCTTTACCGCGTCCTAATGCAAGTGGCGACTATACTTCTAGCAATTCTAATACTTGGTTGACGGAAACTGCTGGTTCTGCAACTTGGCCTGCTTGGCGAGTCACGTCGCGAGATGGACAACTCAACTGCCGCAAGACGCCAAACGGAGCAATTCAACAAGTTTACCGCGCGGATAGAGATACAATTGCTGCTGAACTCAGGGGAGTAAATGCGATTACGATGGCGAACGGTCAACCCTGGTTGCGGACAAGGCAAAACTGTTATGTGCGCGCTAATTCTCAATACTTTCAGCCAGTGTCTATGCCTGAATAAGCGACGATCGTAAGTAGGGAGCATCTCAATGAAAGCAGCCCTCCGCTTGAAATTGGAGTTGGGAGCCAGGAGGAAAGAGTCAGAAGGAAGGAGCCAGAAGAAGTATTTTTACAAATATGAGATGCTCCCAGTTCCGCTGTCAAAGCCACGCAGCTTACCAAAAGACATGAATCCAGTTTACAAGGAGTATTTTGAAAACAATTCTGTTGGGATAGAGCATCACTTTACTTGGTTTATGGTTCAGGAAGTTATTGAATATGATTGGGACGGAAGGTTTTTACCATGCACGGGTTATGTAGACCGTCGATAGGCTTATCCGTTGCATAATTCAGGTTTTTTTCCACAGGATTTGCTCAAGAATAAACCTGTTTATAAGTCAATATGGTTCAGTTAAGGAAAATTGTAGCGAAAATGTTGGGCGAGAGTGAAACGGAGGGTTCGTTCCACGGGCCCAACCGTAGCGCGATCGTTTTTTTTAGCACTAACCCAAGCGTATTGCGTCATAAGATTAAAATTAAACTGCTCAAAGAATCGCCGACTTTCCTGTTAAACAAAAACGCCGCACTCACCATAGCTAAGCGGGCGAAGGATGATGTCAATCAGAATAGCGGTATAGACAAGAGATAATCGTTAGATACTCGTCATCCACAGCATAAACTAATCGATTCGTATCATCAATTCGCCGCGACAAAAAACCAGCCAGATTCTCCCTCAGTGGTTCTGGCTTTCCGATGCCCTCAAACGGCAATCGGATTGTTGCCTCAATTAGCTTGTTAATTCGTTTTAACGTTTTCTTGTCTTGCCCTTGCCAATATAAATAATCGCCCCAAGCCTCATCCGTCCATGCTAACTTTCTAGTCATCCAACAAATTTCGCTCCACCGCTTTCCCCTGCTTAAACTGAGCAATAGAACGCTCCAAATGGGCAGCATTGGCGGGAGATTTGAGTAAATGAACTGTTTCCAGCAAACTATTAAAGAACTCTAGCGACATCACCACGGCATCCTCCGCATCCCGTCTAGTGATGATGGTATAGTCCGCATCTTCAACTACTCTGTCTAAAACAGCCTTGAGGTTATTTCTCGCTTCGCTAAAAGAAACAATATTCATGTACTTAACACTTGTACTACTTATTGTACAAATATAGCAATCCGCAATATATTCGGCAATCCCGAACTCATATCATGTCCGGTCAATTTACTGGTTCTATGGCTGGAGCCTGGGAACCGATACCTACAGGAAGAGCCGAAGCCGAGCGAAAATTAAATTCGAGGCTCGCTTTTCCCTGTTGAGCGTTACTTTCGCTCCAGCGAAAGTAACGAGTAAAACCAGTAAACCAGTAAATTAGATCGCGCCGAACCATAATTTACGGGTTTTACTGGTTCCCAGGCTGGTTTACTGGCTGTGCCTCTTAACCCGTGTAAGCGACAAGCGAGCCGAAGCCGAGCGAAAATTAAATTCGAGGCTGGCTTGTCGCTGTTGAGCGTTACTTTCGCTGGAGCGAAAGTAACGAGTAAAACCAGTAAAACGAGTAAACAACCAGTAAACGAGTAACAATTGAGGACTAAAAAACTTAGATTTCTTCGTCCAAACCATCTACATCATCTACATCATCTACATCATCTACATCATCTACATCATCTACATCATCTACCTCAACAGGAGCGACAGAATTAGCAGAAACCACAGCACCTGTCTCAAGTTTCTTTTTAACTAGTTCCTCAATTTCATTTTTGAAATCGATGTTTTTCTCCATGTGTTGGATCACTTTGTCTCGTCCTTGAGCTATGTTCTCGCCGTTATAGCTATACCAAGAACCTTTTTTGATGATTACTCCCATTTCGTCGGCCAAGTCAGTCAGACAGCCTAAAGTAGAAATGCCTTTGCCAAATACAATGTCAAATTCGGCAATGCGGAAAGGCGGAGCAACTTTATTTTTAGCAACTTTAACTTTTGTGCGGTTGCCGTATTCTTCTGTACCTTTTTTCAAGCTTTGAATGCGGCGAATGTCGAGCCGCACGCTGGCGTAGAACTTGAGTGCGTTGCCGCCAGTTGTGGTTTCGGGGTTGCCGTATGTTACGCCGATTTTCTGGCGCAATTGGTTGAGGAAAATGACGGTACAGCCGGATTTGCCGATGTTGCCGGTGATTTTCCGCAAAGCTTGACTCATCAAGCGCGCTTGCAAACCCATGTGGGAGTCGCCCATGTCGCCTTCGATTTCGGCGCGGGGGACGAGGGCGGCTACGGAGTCAACTACTACAATATCGACGGCGACGGAACGCACGAGTTGATCGACTATTTCTAGGGCCATTTCGCCGGTATCCGGCTGGGAAACTAAGAGATTTTCAATATCGACGCCTAAAGCTGAGGCGTAGGTGGGATCGAGGGCGTGTTCGGCATCGACGAAGGCTGCGATACCGCCAGATTTTTGGACTTCGGAGATCGCGTGGAGGGCTAGAGTGGTTTTACCGGAACTTTCGGGCCCGTAAATTTCAATGACTCGGCCTTTTGGCAAACCGCCACCCAAAGCAATGTCGAGTGTCAGGGCTCCGGTGGGAATGGTTTCTACCTTCATGCGAGTGGAGTCTCCCAATCGGACGATCGCCCCTTTGCCAAAGCTGCGCTCGATTTGGGAGAGTACGGAAGTTAGAGCTTTTTGCTTTTCTGAGTTTTCAGTGGAAGTTTTTATAGACGCTTCTTTTTTTGGCATTTGTGGTACGCGGGTAGACCCCTTGCGGAGCTTGTTGATTAACTGTACAACACGTATGTTAGCAGTTATTTTTGGGCTCTGGAGCTTCTGGGAGGATCTGGTTGAAGATTCTTGATTTTGGGGGTGGTTCAGCCTCTGCCCGCTTTCAGAAGGCTCTGGTCTAGAAGGTATTCGGCATCCGGCAGAGGGTAGAATTATTGTCTGTTGGGATATGTACTGGGTATCGACGATCGCTCCTTGAGTGAGGTTTGAGATGGTCTACAGTGCCAAATTCCGTGAAGCGTAGCTATCCTGCAGAGAATCGCCACAATTAGGACAAGCATGGGATCTACAACACATCAAGACACATCTATTAATACCAAAAATTCCCGCTGGCTGATGAACTTATTGGCGATCGGAATTTTACTGGGTATCGGATTTCGGTTCTTCGAGATCGATCGCAAACTTTACTGGCACGACGAAGCTTACACATCAATCCGCGCTGCTGGTTTCACCCGCCAAGAAATCGACGGCGAACTATTCCAAAACCGGATTGTTCCGGCACCTGAATTGCAAAAATATCAGCGGATTAAACCGGGAAGTACGGAAGCAGACACAATTCGTTCTTTGGCACTAGAAGACCCGCAGCATCCGCCTTTATACTTTCTCATGGCTCGTTGGTGGATGCAGCAATTTGGCAGTTCTCTAACAGCATCCCGCAGTTTGCCAACAATATTGAGTTTGCTGTCGCTGCCTTTGATGTACGCTTTAGCTCGGGAACTTTTCGCCTCGAATTTGGCGGCGTTATTAGCAACAGCACTTTTGGCTTTATCTCCCTTTGACATATTGTTTGCTCAGACAGCAAGGCAGTACAGTTTGCTGACAGCCGCAGTTATTGGCAGCAGTTGGCTGCTGCTGAGAGCAGTGCGGTTGCAGGGTTGGCAAAACTGGGTATTTTACTCGCTGGCGATCGCCCTTGGTTTATACACTCATCCTTTCTTCAGCTTAACACTCATCGGACACGGAGTTTTTATAATTTCTTACTGGTTGTTTGTCAAAAAAAGAGAACTGGAAGGTCACGTCACTAATTCCCAATTTTTCCTAGCAGTAATAGCAGCTTTAATATTGTATTTTCCGTGGATTTACGTGCTGGCAACCAACCTGGAACGAGCATCAGCTACGACAGATTGGACGCGAGTATCTCCGGGTTGGCTGTATCTTGTCAAATTGTGGGCGCTCAGCTTTACAGCCTTATTTTTTGACTTGGACTTCGGGTTTGATAATATTGGGAATTATCTGCTGAGATTGCCATTTTTGCTGTTAATTGCGGCAGCGATTTACACAATCTGCCGCCGGACTAGCAGTTCAACTTGGCTGTTTATTGTAACATCAATTTTTGTACCTTTTTCGATGCTGGCTTTACCGGATCTAATCTTAGGCGGCAAACGTTCCGCCGTCAGCCGCTATCTGATTTCCTGCTTTCCGGGAGTGCAGCTAGCAGTTGCTTACTTGCTCGCTTGTTACCTGAAAACTCAACAGCGGTTTTGGCAAGTCATTTTAGCCTTGGTATTTACAGCAAGTATAGCATCCTGTACGGTCAGCGCTTTTTCTGATACTTGGTGGAGCAAAGACTTGAGCTATTTTAATGCTGAAGTTGCGAAAATTATTAACAAAGAGGCGATAGCTAACCGATCGATTAAAGATACAATTGTAATTAGCGATCGCGGGAACGATTTTACGAACATGGGAGATTTGCTTTCTCTGAGTTATTTGCTCGACAAAGACGTGCGGTTGATCCTGATGAGCCAGTCGCCAGAAATCGAGATTCTGAACAAATATTCGGCTCCCCTGGTGTTGGGCCCTTCGGAAAAATTGCGATCGGCACTCAAGCAAAACCAACGCCGCCTAGAGCCAATATTGGAGTATGCCAGACTTTTTCGAGTGCGGCGAGCTTCTTAGAGTAAGTTGACAGAAATTTCCCAGCATCTCCGGTAGCGTGTCCCGGAAAAAACTGTTTGAGTTGCCTGAAATATTTGAAATGACGCACCTTAAGTCACTATTTGCCCATTTTTGTCAATATTCCCGGTAAAGTGCGTCAGACAAAAAAACTGTGTGAGTTGTCTCAATTATTGGGGCTGACGCACGCTACCTCATCAGCAATAATTATTTGAATACTTAGGATTAAACGCAATGCAAGAGTTAAATAATTCATCTTCCGAATCCGCAGAGAAATTTCGCAATCTTCAGACAGAATTACGCGAACGTTGGCGAGCGGTCGAAGAATTCGACAGCGGAGATTGTGACATTATTATCATTCCTTCTCTCAGCTTAGATCAGCAAGAAATGCAGAAAGTTGAGGGTGCTTACCACTACGAAGAGCGGCATTTATTTTCATTGATTCGCCTGCGAAATCCCCGCACGCGCTTAATTTACATTACCTCGGAGCCTTTGCACCCGATGATTGTGGATTATTACCTGCAATTGCTGCCGGGAATTCCGTTTTCTCACGCGCGCGATCGGCTTTTGCTGTTCTGTGCTTACGATGCTTCTGCCAAATCCCTCACCCAGAAAATTTTAGAGCGCCCCCGCTTGATGGAGCGCATTCGTCAAGCAGTGCGGCCGACAAAATCTTATATGGTTTGTTACAACTCGACGCCTTTAGAACGCGAGTTATCTGTTAAATTGGGGATTCCTTTGTGGGCCAGCGATCCCGATCTGTTATACTGGGGAACAAAAAGCGGTAGCAGGCAAATTTTTCAAGAATGTGGGTTGCCTTATCCTGACGGTTCCGAGTTGGTTTGGAATGCGGAAGATTTAGCGGAAGCTGCGGCCGGGCTGTGGGAAAGGCAGCCGCATTTGCAGCGGATGGTAATTAAGTTAAATGAAGGTTTTTCGGGGGAAGGGAATGCAATTTTAGATCTGAATTCTATCGCAGGTAAAGCGCCTCAAGAAAGAGCGAAGGCAATTGGCGATAGCTTCAATAATTTGCGCTTTCAAGCAGCGGGCGAAACCTGGGAAAATTTTAGCAGCCGCATTCCCGAATTAGGGGCAATTGCCGAAGCATTTATCGAAGGAGAAGAAAAGTTATCGCCCAGCGTTCAAGGCAGAATTGTTCCCAGCGGGGAAGTAGAAATTCTCTCAACTCACGACCAGATTTTAGGAGGACCAGACGGTCAAATTTTCTTAGGTTGCCAATTTCCGGCTGACGAATCCTACCGACTGGCATTGCAAGAATTGGGATGGAAAGTCGGGAAAAATTTAGCCGAAAAAGGTGCTTTAGAGAGATTTGGAGTAGATTTTCTCGCGGTGCGGCAATCAGACGGCAACTGGGATATGCAAGCAATAGAAATTAACTTGCGGAAAGGAGGCACAACTCATCCGTTTATGGCGTTGAAGCTGTTAACAAATGGTCGGTACGATCGTACTACGGGATTGTTTTACAGTCAGCAGGGCCGTCCGAAATATTATGTGGCTTCTGACAATTTGAAAAAAGAGCGGTATCGGGGATTGTTGCCGAACGATTTGATGGATATTATTGCTGACAATCAACTGCACTTTGACACTGGTACTGAGACGGGCAGCGTGTTTCATTTAATGGGCTGTTTGTCGGAGTTTGGCAAATTGGGATTGACGAGTATCGGCAATTCGCAGCAAGAGGCAGAGGAGATGTATAACAAAGTTGTGAAAGTGCTCGATCGCGAAACGTCAGGCGATTTTAGATTTGAGATTTGAGATTTGAGAATCGATCCGATGAATCAGCTTAGAGCCCCGGCTTGTTGAAGAAGTCGGGGTTCTAATATCCCTCGCGTTTTGTATAGCAAACGAGAAGACGATTAGGGCGATTTGAGATTTGAGATTTGAGATTTGATCCAGTCAGTCAGCTTAGAACCCCGGCTTGTTGAAGAAGTCGGCGATCTAATATCCCTCGCGTTTTGTATAGCAAACGAGAAGACGATTAGGATGTTCTCAATCACCCAAACCATTGCTATTATTGAATTGGCCTTTTTGCTTCTTCCTTCTTCCTTCCGTTAGAGCTAATTTTTAGCGGGATAAAGGGGCGTGGGGTCGATCGAACCTGTGCGGTTGAGCGGCCAAAAACGCACAATTGCTTTACCGATGATATTTTGCTTCGGCACAAAGCCCCAATAATGGCTGTCACAGCTTGCGTTGCGGTTGTCGCCGAGCACCAAGTAAGAATTTGGAGCTACAACTACAGGCCCGTAGGGATACTGCGGAATTTCTTCAATATATTTTTCCTGTAGCGGCTGCTTGTTAATAAAAACTTTTCCGTCTTTGACTTGCACAGTGTCGCCTGGAAGTCCGATCACTCGCTTGATATAGGCATCTTTGATCGGCGGCGGCTGTCCCGTGCACAAACTAGCCGGGTCAGGAGGCATAAATACGATAATATCTCCTCGCTGGGGATCTTGGAATCGATAGCTTACCTTATCTATAATTAATCGATCGTTAATTTGTAAGGTTGGAAGCATCGAGCCAGTGGGAATGTAGCGAGCTTCGGCAACCAGGGTGCGGATGCCAAAGGCCAAAAATGCTGCTAAGCCGATCGTCTTAATTCCTTCGATCCAAGGATTTTCGGTGTCTTGCGATGGTTTTTCGTCGGCTGACTTGTCTAGACGAGTCATAAGTATTAAGTGACTGAGCTGGATACAAATTATAAACTTAATTCAGAGTTTTTTCAGGAAATCTGCAAAATCTTTGCCTGCACGGTGGGTTTTTGCATTGGCACTGTTAATTGACGAGTTCAAAACCTCGATTTGTGTGCGAATAATTTTTTTATGACTCGCTAGGAATGCCTGCCCATAAAAAAATATTTGTTGCTTTACAGGAATCTGCCTCTCACTTCAAACCTGCCCAATAAGAAACCAGGTTTCTTACATAGATATATCGTCCTCAAGCTCTTGTTTTTTGTATAAACCGGGTTGGCGATCGCAAGTCCGATTCATATTTCTTACTATTAGCAGACCTATTTTGAGGATAAAATTTTTCTAGGCTCACACACACCACTCATTTAATTATAGCTTATGCCGACCACATCAAGTTTGTTAATCCGCCGCGCTCGCATTTTGTTACCCGACGGCGAGTTTTTGGTAGGGGACGTGCAAATCTGCGATGGCAAAATTGTTCGGGTTGCTCATGAAATTGCCGCATCGGGCGATCGAGAAATAGATGCGATCGGCTTAACTCTGTTACCCGGAGTAATTGACCCCCAGGTACACTTCCGGGAACCGGGTTTAGAACACAAGGAAGACTTGTTTACGGCTAGCTGTGCTTGCGCTAAAGGCGGCGTGACATCGTTTCTGGAAATGCCGAATACGCGACCCCTGACCACAACCCAAGCTGCCTTAGATGATAAACTAAGTCGCGCTGCCGAGAAGTGTTTGGTTAATTACGGCTTTTTTATTGGTGCAACGCCCGAGAATTTGCCGGATTTGTTGAATGCGAATCCGACTCCGGGAATTAAGGTGTTTATGGGTTCGATGCACGGCCAGTTGTTGGTGGATGGAGAGGAAAATTTAGAGCGAGTTTTCGCAAAGGGCGATCGACTAATTGCCGTGCACGCAGAAGACCAAGCTAGAATCAACCAGAGGCGTCAGGAATTTGCCGGGATTTCCGATGTTGCCGTGCACTCGCAAATTCAAGACAATCAAGCAGCTTTGTTAGCAACTCAGCTAGCCTTAAAACTTTCTAATAAATATCAGCGCCGACTGCACATTCTGCACCTTTCAACCGGGGATGAAGCCGAGTTGTTGCGGCAGGAAAAACCGAGTTGGGTGACAGCGGAAGTAACGCCGCAGCATTTGTTGTTAAATACCAGCGCCTATCAAAAAATTGGCAGTTTAGCTCAGATGAATCCGCCTTTGCGCGAACCCCGCGATAACGAAATACTTTGGCAAGCTTTACTCGACGGCGTAATTGATTTTATCGCCACCGATCACGCGCCGCACACATTAGCAGAAAAAGCTCAAGATTATCCGAATACGCCGTCGGGAATGCCGGGAGTCGAAACTTCTTTGCCTTTGATGCTGACGCAAGCAGTAGAGGGAAGATGTACGGTGGCGCAAGTTGCTAATTGGATGTCGGCAGCAGTTGCTAAGGCTTATAAGATTCCGAACAAAGGGGCAATTTCTCCGGGTTTTGATGCAGATTTGGTATTAGTAGATTTGGAGAATTATCGACCAGTCGTGCGAGAAGAAATGGTGACAAAGTGCGGCTGGAGTCCTTTTGAAGGTTGGAGTTTGACTGGATGGCCTGTGGTCACGGTTGTGGGAGGAAAAGTTGTTTTTGAGAATGGTAAATTGGATACAAATGTGAGGGGAGAAGCCTTGACATTTGACGCTGAATAAGCATGATTTTAACTCAAGTGTTAGAATTGGGTATTCCCGATCGCAAAGGCGATATTACCCATGCTTCTCCAAGAACTAGAAACACAACTCCTGGCCTTAACTCCGACTGAGAAAGCTGAAGCCATCCGGCTTTTAACCCAAAGTTTAAACAATAGTTGGCCAGGAATTACCAAAACTCCCGATGTGTGTGGCGGCGATGCTTGCATTGCCAAAACTCGCATCCCAGTTTGGCTGCTTGAAAGTTTTCGCCGTGAAGGTTCAAGCGATGCTGAACTTCTACAATTTTATCCCCATCTCAGCGCGGCCGATCTAGTCAATGTTTGGACTTATGCTGATGCACATCTGGAGGAAATCGAAGAAGCAATCGGCAAGAATGAGGAAGCCTGAGTCATGCTGAATTTGTATGCAGACGAACAATTTCCTTTGCCCGTTGTGCAATTGCTGCGCGCTTTTGGTCACAATATCCTGACTGTTCAGGAAGCAGGAAAAGCAGGACTTGGGATTCCAGATCCAGAGGTGCTAGCATTTGCTATAAGCAAAGATAGAGCTGTTTTGACATTAAATCGGTTTGATTTTATCGGACTGCACAACCGACAGCCAGACCACTCTGGTATTATTGTTTGTACCAAAAATCGGAATGTAGAAATGCTGGCAACACGCATCAATGATGCTATTGCTGGTGAGGAAACTTTGAGAGGCAAATTGATTCGTGTCAACCGCCCGCAGTAAGTCCGCGCTGAGATGTTACACCATTCTCTCTTAACAGGCAAGATGCCTGTGAAGCGAAGAGTGAATTTTCTTCTTGTGGAACAGGCATCTTGCCTGTTCAGAAAAGGCTGAGTGAGAATGGTGCAACATCTAAATTAAATCGCCTTTTCTCAAATTTCCAATTGCCAATCCAATAACTCGCCATTACCAATTACTTCAATTTGCCGCCCGTTATCTAGATAACTCAAATCAATTTGCAAATAATTCTCGGGTTTGTACAGCAATCTTTCCGCCCA
This sequence comes from Microcoleus sp. F8-C3, assembly GCA_036704825.1. Taxonomy (GTDB): domain Bacteria; phylum Cyanobacteriota; class Cyanobacteriia; order Cyanobacteriales; family Microcoleaceae; genus Microcoleus. The sequence continues at coordinate 31,005 of JAUBSN010000064.1, forward strand.
TTCGATCGCCACAATTCCCAAATCCATTTCTAACCCGTCCCAATAACTTTCTAAGTGCAAAGCCTCCGATTCTTCGGGTTTCAGTCGATACAAATCTAGATGGTACAGCGGAACTCGCCCTCCAAAATACTCGTTAATCAGCGTAAAAGTAGGACTCTCAATCGAGTCTGAGATTCCTAAACCTTCAGCGATACCTTGAACCAAGGTAGTTTTGCCAGCACCTAAATCTCCTTGTAATAAGATTACAGTGCCGGCGGGGAGCGATCGACCTAACGCAACACCAAACTTGCGCGTAGCCTCAGAATCTGGAAGCAAAGTTTTCATTTCAATAATTAGTCATTAGTCATTAGTCATTAGTCATTAGTCATTAGTCATTAGTCATTAGTCATTAGTTACTCGCTTGGGGCTGCTAATAACCAATAACATTAGTCTGCACCGTCAACAGTCAAGAGTGAACAGCCAGCAGCTTAAATGTTCTGGGCGCGACCGTACCAACGCAGCAACATTCCCGCCAACCTTTGCGAATTGTGGCGAATTAAACCCGTATTTTCATCTTCATCCATCACATTGGCGATGACAACTCGCCGCCCCAATTGCGTTACGGCTTCTCGATCGAGTACAACCGGATAAGAATTCTCCTGAGAATAGCGGATCAAAGCCTTTGCAGAGGGGACTTTTCCTTGAACTACTACAGCATCGAACAGCGGCCTGCCGCAAGCGCGGTCGATCGCCCGAATGTGGTCTGCAACGCTGTATCCGTCTGTTTCCCCTGGCTGAGTCATAATATTGCACACATAAATGCGCGGAACATCGGTGTTGGCGATCGCATCAGCAATTTCCGGCACCAACAAATTCGGAATGACACTCGTATAAAGACTCCCCGGCCCAATAATCATAAAATCCGCTTCCCGAAGACCTTCCACAGCCCTAGGTAATGCCGGAGGATTAGCAGGATTACAGCCTATTCTGAGGATTTTTCCGTTAGCTTTTGTAATGCTGGACTCCCCCTCAATCCTCCGGCCGTCAGCCAGTTCTGCCCACAAAGAAACGTCGCTCAGAGTAGCCGGCAGCACCTCTCCCCTCACTGCTAAAACTTTAGAACTCGCGGCGATCGCCTGTTCCAAATCTCCAGCAATATCGCTCATCGCCGTCAAAAACAAATTCCCAAAACTGTGGCCGACCAAACCGTCACCAGCCCGGAAACGATATTGAAATAACTCAGTCAATAACTTTTCCTCATCTGCCAAAGCCGCCAAACAATTGCGAATGTCTCCCGGCGGCAATACTCCAATTTCCCGCCGCAGCCGCCCGGAAGAACCGCCGTCATCCGCCACCGTGACAATAGCAGTGATTTTGGCACTGTAATCCTTCAATCCCCTGAGCAAATTAGAAAGACCGGTACCGCCCCCAATTGCCACAATTTTCGGGCCGCGGTGCAAGCGGCGGTGGTTGAGGAGTCGATCGACCAGTTCCTCATTCCCTTCGGGCATCAGCACTTGAGTAATAGAGTTCAAACTGCGAGTTTGCCCCCACAGAATTAACAAAATCCCGCCAGCAACGATCAGCGGGCCCGACACGTAATTGGGAATAACATCTGCAATCCACGCCAAAAAATTTCTCAACAATTGCAATAAGAAGAAAATTGGAGTCATCCCAGTCCAAATCGCTAAACCCAAAGTGGCAAGTACCACGCCGCTAGCACTAATCAGCAGCCACCGTTTCACTAACAGTCCGGGGGCTAACCACTTAAACCACTGGTGAACTCGCCCGTTCCGCAAAGAAGGGGCGTAAGGATTTCTGGATTGGGCAAAAACCTGCTTGGCTTTAGCCAAGACGCGGAGGGCTTTAGGAAGTGCACTAATTGACATGGTTAATTAGTCTTAAGGGTATTGGAACAGCTCGATCTGACAAATTTACAATACAAGAGAGTTTTGATTCTGGCAGTCAATTTAAGTAATTAGTGATTAGTCATGAGTCACGAGTCATTAGGTAGACTGATGACTGAGGACTGACAACTTATTGATAACATCCTATGGCTGAGCCACTAATCGAACTCAAGGGGGTAAGCAAGTCCTTCGGCCAGAACCCGATCCTCGATCGAGTCGATCTGAGGATTTATCGGGGAGAAGCCCTGGCAATTATTGGTCCTTCCGGGACGGGGAAATCTACGATTCTGCGGATAATTGCGGGTTTGTTGGCCCCGGATGCCGGTGAGGTTTTTGTTCAGGGACAGCGCAGGGTCGGATGGGTGGACGACGTGGCAGATCCGATCGGAATTGGGATGGTGTTTCAGCAAGCGGCTTTGTTTGATTCGCTGACGGTGGAAGAGAATGTCGGTTTTTTACTGTACCAGCATTCTAAGCTGCCGCGCCGCCGGATTCGGGAATTGGTGGAGGAGAAGTTAGAGATGGTGGGTTTGCCGGGAATTGGCGAACGCTATCCGGCGCAGTTGTCTGGGGGAATGCGGAAGCGGGTAAGTTTTGCCCGCGCCATCATGGCGAATCCCGATAATGCTAGAGACAATCCAGAGGTTTTGCTGTACGACGAACCGACGGCGGGTTTAGATCCGATCGCTTCGACGGTAATTGAAGATTTAATCCGCGACTTGCAGGCGGCCCAAGGTGTTTGCAGCACTTATGCGATCGTCACTCACCAAGACAGTACCATCCGCCGCACTGCCGATCGCATCGTGTTTCTCTATCGAGGCAAAGTCCAGTGGGAGGGAACTGTTGATGACATTGCATCGACAGATAATTTACTTATCCGACAATTTTTTAGCGGCAGTGTTACTGGGCCAATTCAAGTGATTGGATAGTCATTAGTCAGCAGTCATTAGTCATTAGTCATTAGTCAGCAGTCATTAGTCAGCAGTCATTAGTCAGCAGTCATTAGTTATTAAAGTCGAGGGTAATATGGCTACAAAAAGTTTTCAGGAATTGCGGGTTTATAAATTATCAGAACGACTAGCTGATGAAATTTGGAAAGCTGTTAACACTTGGGAGCCATTTGCCAAAAATACGATCGGCCAACAAATTGTCCGTTCAGCCGATAGCGTCGGTGCTAACATAGCAGAAGGAGTCGGACGATGCAGCTATCTTGACAATAAACGTTTTGTCAAGATAGCTAGAGGTTCTTTATATGAAACTCAACACTGGTTGAGACGAGCTTACACTCGAAACCTTTTAACTGTTGAACAAGTCAACATATTCACAGCAATCATTAATGACTTAGCTCCTCAATTAAACTCCTACCTACAATCTATCGGACTATCCCCGAAAAATCATGATCGATAACTCACAAGCAATAACTGAGTGCTAACAACTTACAACTCACAACTAATGACTCACAACTAATGACTCACAACTAATGACTAATGACTAACGACTAATGACTAATGACTAATGACTAACGACTAATGACTAATGACTAACGACTAATGACTAATGAGGTAATATGCGATCGCGAACTGTAAGAGAAGGTTCTGTCGGGTTCTTAATTTTAGTAGGAATCGGTTTATTTGGCGGCTTAGTGCTCTGGCTGCGGGGCGTGCAGCTAGGGAACCGCAGCTACAAATTCGCCGTAGAATTTGCCAGCGCCCAAGGAATGCAAATAGGCACGCCCATCAGGTATCGCGGGGTTGCAGTCGGTAAAATTACCGCCCTCAAACCGGGTTCCAACGGCGTAGACGTGACGCTGGAAATTGCCCCCGGTACTTTAGTGATTCCCCGGGATGTTACGATCGAAGCGAATAAATCCGGTTTAATTGGCGAATCGTCGATCGACATTACCCCCAACTCGATTTTGCCAGAATCGTTACTTACCGCCAATCCCGTTAGTGCCGACTGTCCCCGTGAGATTATCTGCCAAAATTCGCGCTTAAAAGGTCAAGCAGGAGTCACTATCGACGAACTAATTAAATCCACAGTCCGCCTAGCTAATTTCTACACTGACCCCGCGCTGTTCAACAATATAAAATCCCTGGCAGAAAATACAGCCAACACCGCTAAAGGTGCAGCTAAACTCACTCAAGATTTATCGAATTTAACTCAAACTGCCCAAACCGAAATCAAAAATTTAAATCAATCTGTCAGGGGAGACATTGGGACATTGAATCAATCGGTTAAAACCGAAATAGCAAGTTTAAATCAATCATTAAAGGGAGAAGCCAGCAGTTTAAATCAATCATTAAAGGGAGAAGCCAGCACCTTGAATCAATCGCTAAAGACGGAAATATCAGCAGTCGCGGCTGATATTTCTAAAGTAGCAGCTACGGCTGACACTTCCACAAAAGCCGTATCTGCAGCTGCGATCAATTCTGCCAATTCAGTAACTCAAGCAGCCAATCAAGTTACATTAACAGCCAACCAACTCAATTCTTTAGTAGCAACCAACCGCGCCAGTTTAGTCTCAACTCTGAATAACATCAATCAAAGCAGTCAGGAACTGCGGGTAGCTGTCAGCAGTTTGAGTCCGACAATTAATCGCATCAACCAAGGACAATTGCTGAACAATTTAGAAGTTTTATCAGCGAATGCTGCCCAAGCTTCTGGTAACTTGCGAGATTTATCCAGCCAAGTAAACAATCCGACCACTTTGCTATTATTGCAGCAAACTCTAGATTCTGCACGAGCTACATTTCAGAACGTCCAGAAAATTACTTCCGACGTGGATGATTTGACAGGAGATCCGGCTTTCCGCAACAACATTCGCAGGTTGTTCAACGGATTGGGAGGCTTGTTGGGTTCGACAGAACAACTGCGACAGCAAGTTAAAGTAACTCAAACATTGGCTCCCCTTTCTGAGAAAGTAAATGCGAGTAAAACTGCCAAAAATCCATCAGTAGAGCCTGGATTTCCTCGCTTGCAAAAACCGCAAAAATTGCCGATTATACCTTCTCAAACTGCCAGGTCAGCAGAACAAGTTGCTCCAGAAAATACCCCTTAAAACAGTGTATCATTGAACAAGCGCAATTATTGCAATATTCGGGATATGTTTTAGTTAGTAATGTGCGCCTTTCGCACCCCGATTACAGCTAGTTAATAAGGTGCGCCTTTCGCACCCCGGAATTAAAGTTATTGTCCAAATCCTATTAACAAAAAACTCTTTCACTCGAAACAAGGAAAACCAATGACGCAAACATTATCGAAATCGGCTGACAGCAAAACCCAGTATACTGTAACTTGGGAAAAGTTGCCAGATGACTTTAAATTACCAGACGATCCAGTGGAAAACATCGACCAACCACTTTTAGCCGCCGCCCTCCGAGAAGCCTTGGAACTCGCAGGATTTATCCTAGCTTCAATGCTAATAGCTTCCAATTTTGGACTGTGTGCCAAAGTTAACGACAAAATAGTAGTAAAAGCCCCTGATTGGGTGTACGTTCCCTCGGTATTGCCAGCAGAACCAGGAGAAGTTCGCCGCAGTTATACGCGGAATGCTGAGGGAGAAGTACCCGCAGTAGTGATGGAATTTTTATTGGATACTGACGGCAGTGACTATTCAAATAAACCGACATATCCTTACGGGAAATGGCGGTTTTACGAGCTAATTTTGCAAGTACCGATTTATGTAATTTTTGAACCTAAATCGGGAGTATTGGAAGTGTACAGACTATCGAATTCGGGAGAGTACGAACTGCAAGAACCGGATGCTAATCAGCGATTCTGGATAGAATCAATGGGTTTATTTCTGGGGGTTTGGGAAGGTGAAAAATCTCAAAGAACGGGTTATTGGTTGCGCTGGTGGGATGAGAATGGCAATTTGCTGCTGTGGGGCGCCGAACGGGTGGAACAGGAACGGCAGCGCGCTGAAGAGGAACGGCAGCGCGCCGAAGAGGAACGCCAGAGGGCCGATCGACTAATGGCATACTTGATTCGTCAGGGTATCGATCCCGATGGAGTTTGAGGTTGTGGGAGGTCGATCGAACAAAAGTTAATAAAATTGAGAAAACAGTTGCGCTCTCAAAAGCTTAATCTAAAAAAAGATAAGGAGAAAACATGACACAAACAGCAGTCAAAAACTCTGTCACCGATAGTTGCCTGATTCTAAGAGGAGTGAGTTGGTCGCAATTTGAATCGCTAGAAGCCGCTTTTGAGTCTGTCGGCGGTATCAAATTTGCTTACTTAGATGGAATTTTAGAAATTATGACAGTTAGCCCCGAACATGAAGAGACAAAGGGTACTATCAGGGCTTTATTAGAAGCATACCTGAGAGAGAAGGGTATCCGATTTTATATCAAGGGCGGGCCGACTTTGGGTAGTAAAGAATTAGGGGCGAGAAAAGAGCCTGATGAGTCTTATAATTTGCAGAGTAAAAAGGCAATTCCAGATTTGGCGATCGAAGTTGTATTCACCAGCGGTGGCATCGATAAACTTCAACTATACAAGCGGTTGGGCATACCTGAAGTTTGGTTTTGGGAAGATGGAGTGCTGAGTATCTATTATTTGAGGGAGGAGTACGAAAAAGTCGATCGCAGCGAGTTGTTACCGGAGTTAGACATTGCTTTGTTAGTGAGATATGTAACTTACTTCGATCAATATGATGCTGTTACTGAATTCATCAAGGCTTTGCGGGAATAAGATGAATTTAAAAGTGCGATCGAGCGGGATTTGCAGTCAAAAAGAGATAATACCCGAATCCCGAATTTTTGAATAAGTCGGGACTCTAAAGCACGAGCTCGTTTTACTTTTAATTAAATTAACCTACTTAGTTGCAGAAAATAAGTTTATAATAGATATACAACTCACAGGAAGCACGACCATGACAACAGTCGTTCCCACCCTCAAAACTTCTGAAATCGTATACCCTAGCGCTGATGGAAAACCAGTTGCAGAAACTTACGACCATGTTTATGCAATCTTAACTACTTTAGAAGTCTTAAAACAATACCTCGCAGACCGTCGAGCTACTGTTTTAGCAAACCAATTTTTATACTAGGCTCAAGGTTTCCCAAAAGTCCGTGTAGCACCAGACGTGATGGTGATTTTTGATGTAGAACCTGGTGGCAGAGATAATTACAAAATATGGGAAGAAGGGCAAGTGCCGAAAGTGATTTTTGAAATTACATCACCAGGTACAAAGTCGGAAGATCAAAATAATAAAAAAGATTTGTACGAAAGGTTAGAAGTTCAGGAATATTGGTTGTTTGACCCGAAAGGTGAATGGATTCCCGAACAATTGCGGGGGTACAGACTGGGAGTAGAGGGGTATCAATTAATTAGAGATAATCGCAGCGAAGTATTGCAACTGCGGTTAGAAATAGAGGGAAAAATTATTGGGTTTTATCGGGAAGATAATGGAGATAAATTATTGATTCCCGATGAATTGGCTTCAGCTTTAAAAGCGGAACGGCAACGTGCTGAAGCAGAACGGCAACGTGCTGAAGCGGAAAGTCAACGGGCTGCTGAACTCGAATCTTTGCTAGCGCGTTATCGAGAGCAGTTTGGAGAATTGCCGCAGGATAATGGCTAAAGACACAGGGGTCCGATCGCGCTTCACCGATCGAGATCGCCCGCGTCTTATTGTTACCTAAATGTCCTTGACAAATCTCAGGTTTTGTGTAGTGGAATAGAATTGGTCTCAAATTTTAAATGGCGAAGGGCGATCGTTTTGCGATCGAACTTGGGCAATCTAGAGATAGGTGCTTTGCGAGTACCGGGAAAACAGCGAGGCCAAGAGTTAGCAATGGAAAGTACACAGAAAAAATCTAGCCCTCGTCTAGTTAATAAGGGCGATCGAATTAAGCAGATTTTTGCGTTAGTATCGATGGTGTCGTTTGGTGGTTCTGCGATTTTTGGTATTGTGAGTCTGTTCAGCAGCGGTTTGAGCAGCCAGCACCAACAAAAACCGGTGGCTGCTGCTGTTTCTCAGGAATCTCTGCTAGCGGCGCAGGAACGGGGATATGAGACGGTTTTGCAGCGGGAACCGCAGAATCAGACGGCTCTGGAGGGGTTGGCAAATGTGCGGTTGCAGATGAATAATAAGCTGGGGGCGATCGAGCCTTTGGAGAAGTTGGTGAAGCTAAATCCTGACAGAGCTGATTATAAGGCGCTGTTGGGGGAGGCGAAGGGGAAGTAGTAAGGGAAAATATAAACATTGCAACTGAAGTTGTTTTAAGGAAATCCAATGCCTCTAATCCATCGCAAGACTTTCCGTGTGTGAGGTTCTTAGGCTCTTACAAACGTCATCAATCTAGGTGAGGTGAGAAGCCTCTGCATTATTATCTAGTCTTACCTTGGCACTTTAAAGCAGAATTTATCAAACGCGAGCAAGAATCTTTGAATAAAGGAATAGGGATGATATTTCCTCTCCCAAACCTTGAAATTATTAAATACTAAGCCTACCTCTAAGTAGCGATTTATGTATTGGTCACTAGCCAAGCAATAGAAAATAGGAAAAAAGTGAGTTTTATGATTAAAGTTCTGAAAAATTGGCAAGAAATCGGCGACGCAACTCTCAGTCTACAGCACAAAGGTCTCCCAACACACTCGGACACTCGGAAAAATTGGGACTTGTCTCTACTTTACGAAACTATTGCCTCGGAAAATAGGAATTCTCGAATTGTTGATCTTGGATGCAGTCCAGGTTGTACTCTGGTTTTTTTGATTAGCCTTGGATTCACAAACCTATATGGCATAGATTTTGATCTAGAATTCACTGGAGGTAGAAAATTTCCAGCCAGTCTTTATCAGGGGGATCTTACAGATACCACTTTTGAGAGCGATTTTTTTGACGTGGCAATTAGTATTTCTGTTATCGAACATGGCGTAGATTTAAAAGACCTATTTAATGAAGTTAACAGGATTCTCAAAAATGATGGATTACTATTTTTGACGACTGATTATTGGGGAGAGAAACAGGATGTTGGGGAAATTAATCCTCTGGGGTTGCCCTGGAAAGTATTTTCTGAAGCAGATATACAAGAGTTAATTAATGTAGCTCAAGAGTATGGATTTTGTTTAAACGAAGATATAAATATTCCTAGCTGTTCAGAGCAGAATATTATTTGGCAAGGGATAGAATACACATTTATTGCTTTGATATTCAGAAAGAAAGAAGCAGTTTATCAAAAAAGCAGAAAGAAAGTTGACAAAAATGTATCTGTAGGTGAAGGCTCGCTCGAATTAACGGAAACAGAAAATCAAACAGAAAGTCTTGCTGATAGAGCAACAGAATCTCTCTTGTCAACCGTTCGATTGTCCTGTGAAAACTATCATAAAAATCTCTGTGAAAATTCTGCCGTACAAGATTTGCGTTTGAGTAGGAAAAAAGTGGCTGATTTTTGGCTAAATTTAGCAGAAGATCAACTTGAAAGCGCTTACTTGGGAGAGTTAGGAGAAGCACATCGAATCTTGCTGAACAGTGGGATTAAAAATGAACAACTTACAGATACAGAACAGAGGTTCTTGGATGAAATAGCAGCAGAGCTTTCCAGAGGATTTGATGCTCCGAAAGCTATCCCTTACTTGCTAGCAGGTATGCTGTACCGGCCTGCAGCTCAGTTGCCGTTGCAGTATGACATTAGCCGGATTCCCCAATGGTTGCTCAATAACTATCTGACATTCATGCTCGAGTATCCACGTTTATTTCAAGAAGTTGGAGAAGCAGACAGTTACTACCACTACGCAAAAGACTGGGTAGATTACCTCCACGAGAACATCTTCAGCAACCAAGAATCACAACTGTGGCAAGATGTGGCTTCATTTTTCGGCAAAAATGCTAACTTTATTCCGATTTACTTTAATAGTCAGAATCTGAAAGATATCTGTAAAAAGCGTGCAGAGATACTGGAATTTGTTTTGAAATGTGGTGTCCACCAAATTGATTGGGATTTTTCTGAGAGGTGGCCCGAAAGAAACAAGATTCGTCTAGGAATTTTGGCAGCCCATTTTCAGCCACAGACAGAAACTTTTGCTACACTGCCAGTTTACAAGCACTTAAATAGAGATTTATTTGAAATTATTCTCTACACTGTACAGGCAGGCAATCATAGACTAGAGCGGTATTGCGGGGGTCACGCTGATGCTATGGTTTTACTGCCCCAAGACTTGCCGAGTCAAGTTCAAACTATTCGGGACGGAGACCTGGATGTTATTCTGATTTCCACCAACGTTACAGCAGGGGCTAATTCCATAGCATGGCTGGCTTTGCATCGGCTGGCGCGGATACAGATTGCTAATGTGTGTTCCTGCATCACAACTGGGATGCGTCATGTAGATTACTATGTTTCAGGCTTATTTAGCGAGCCAGAAAATGATCCTCAGCAGCATTATACAGAGACCCTACTTACATTAGATGGGTCGGCTCACTGTTATGATTTTGCGACAGAGGAACAGCTTACAGCTACCATCAGCATTAATAGAGAAAAATTAGGGATTGCTGAGGATGCTGTAGTTTATATTTCTGGTTCTAATTTTTACAAAATTACTCCTGAAGTAGAAGCAGTTTGGACAAAGATAGTTGCTAGTACACCTAATTCAAAGCTGGTTCTTTATCCCTTTAATCCTAACTGGTCTTCAAATTACGCTGTTGCCGCTTTTCAGAAGCGTTTAGCTGCGAGTTTTGCCCGGTATGGTTTGAGCGAAGAGCAATTAATAATTCTTGATTGTGTGCCGAACCGCGCTGATGTATTAGAACGTTTGAAGCTGGGTGATGTTTATTTAGATTCTTATCCATTTGCTGGTGCAACATCGCTGCTAGATCCCTTAACGATTGGTCTGCCAACAGTTGCTATGAGAGGCAGCACTTTTAGGTCTAGGGTAGGATTGGCGCTTTTGAAAGAACTGCAACTTGATGAGTTGATTGCGGAAAATGAAGAGTCATATATCGAGTTGGCGATCGCACTTGGTACAAACCGTGAATTGCGCCAACAAAATAGCAATTTAGTCAAGCAGCGAATGCAGACTAATCCCAAATTTTTAGACAGCCGTACTTACTCGGCTCAAATGGGAACTCTGTTTCAAGAAGTATTCCGATCGCAACAAGTAACTGTTCTAACCGACAACCTGAACTTAAGAGCAATAAACCTGATTATTTTCCCAGATTGGAGTCAATCGGAAGATACTTTATTTCAAGATTTGGCGAATGCAATTCGTGCGATCGCAACTCACCCAGACAAAAGTAAAATGACTCTCCTAATAGACAACAGCAACATTTCGGAAGAAGATGCCAACCTGCTTTTATCCAGTGTTGCGATGAACCTTTTGATCGAAGAAGATTTAGAGGTTTCTGAGGGGGCGGAAATTTCACTAATTGGACAGTTGAGCGAAATCCAGCGGGCAGCTCTCATCCCGCGGCTGCATGGGAGAATTGTATTGGAAAATGAGAATAAAGAGGCGATCGCTCACGCAAAAACCGAGAACATTCCCTCATTAGAACTCCACCGTTTTATGAACGAGAGTTACTGATGAATCTAGCGAATTTGTGCAGCGAGTTGCTGCACAAACTACTCACTCGCATCAGCACCATCAATGATTTTTGTCGAGATATATTTGCCACATCTGCTCGTAAGCTTTCTCCATCTCGCGGGTAAACTTTTCAGCATTCCACAGCGGAGATGTTTGCCTCGACTGTCGCAGTTTCCAAGATATTTGCTGTCGCCGATCCGCGTCTTTCCCCAAGCGAATTCCCCACTCGACATACTCTTCATCTGTCCAAGCAATCCCCTCTGTAACGCCAACATTCATCATCATCGTGTAGCTGTTGCGAGCAGCAAACTGCTCTCCAACTCGCGTCACTAAAGGAACGCCCATCCACAAAGTTTCTAGGGTTGTGGTGGCTCCGTTGTAGGGGTAAGTATCTAGCACTACATCTGCAATGTCTAAGTTAGCTCGGTGTACGTGTTCCTGGGAAGCCTCTGGCAAAAATCGCAGACGCCCGCGCCCTACTCCCTCTTCTTCTGCTAGTTGATTAAAAAAGTTTTTAATCGATTCCTCATCACCCGATCCTTTAATTAAGAAATAACTATTTGGTACTTCCTTCAGAATCTTCATTTGGAGTCTAACTGTTCTCGGATGGCGTTTGTAACTTTTTTGAGAACTGAGATATACCACGGCATCTGTGGGAATATCCAACTGATCGCGCCGCAGAGTCGGCAAACCTAACTCAAAACCGCCGACAGCAATGTAGGTGTCTGGCAATCGCCAAATTTTTTCATTGTAATAGTCTTGGGCTGATTCCGGCAGCACATAAGGATCGGCAATAAAGTAGTCAATTGCAGGCAGTCCCGAAGCGTCCCAACCCAACCAAGTTACTTGAATAGGTGCTGGTTTAAGAGCCATCACCGCACAAGTTATATCTAGAGTAATGCTGTCAAGGTCAATCAGAATATCAATTTCATCTTGATAAATTTGCTCGGCAATTTCTTGGTAGGAAAACCCTGCTTTATAAGCTTTATCAACTTTTTCTACATACCATTCTTGTAAAGGTTCGGATGTCTTCTTGTAACCCACAAAGTAACCATAAATCTCAAAGTGCTCCCGATCGTGACACTGAAACAACCATCGCGCCAGCCAACCCACAGAATGTCTTAACAGGCAATGGGATATGTAGCCAATCTTGAGGCGCTTTCCCGCAATTTCCTGATTTTTGCGAGATAAATGTCCATTTCGATAGCGCTCTACCTGCTCCTTCTCTTTATTTTGAATATAAACTTGGCATAACAGAGCTACTTGGTTGTGAATTTTCCTATTATTATCTGCCCGATCCTCAAAGTATGGAAAAAAGAAGGTGCTAGAAAATAGGTTTTGCACTCTAGCTGGGTGAGTCGCCAATGGTAGCGGTTCCTTTACCAGTAACTCCAACACTGATTCGTGTTCTTGGATGAACGAATGCACTTCTTCCCAGTAACCACCTGCACTCATCAGCCCTCGCAGCACTTTGTGATTAGCAAAAGCTTTGTCTGCCAAGTCTTCAGATAATGAATAGCACAATTTTGCTATTTTTATTCCCTCATCATATTGCCCTAAATTTTGGTAGAAACTAGCCAGATGTGGCAAGATAGCCAACTGATTGATAGTTTTGCCAAACTTTTCCACATCTAAGCGGCGACAGGCTTCTAGTAAACTAATACCTATTTGTGGCACGCGCAGAATGTAGCCAATTTCCACAGCAGCAGCAATTACAATTTCCAGAAAAACAAGAGGCTCATGAACATATTTTACACAGGCTTCCGCTAATTCTAAAGAAGACGGGTGCAAAGGTGCGTAAGCTAACACGCTCTTCAATACTTGCATTAATAGCTCAAAGTCTACTTCTATGGGTGGCTCTGATCCTAGCATCTCAATTATGCCTAAATCAGTCAGTTCCTCTCCTGTATAAGTTTCTAACAGCATAGACAAACCCATCAAATGCAATAGGTTATTAATGTCTCCCGGACTGATTTCTCTAATATGCTGGCGGATTGCCCAAGCTGTCGAATAATCACCAATCTCCCGCCGTCGCTCCGCCTCTGTTTGCAACACTTGGATTAGTTCAGCCGTCCACAAATCAACTTGTTCCGGTTCCCCCTCTGCCATGCCTAGCAGCCAAGTTGTCTGAGCTTCAGCCTCCTGTTCTTGCAACAGCAACATCAACCCCAAATACCAGTAGTGAGATTTAGTATCAGGTTCAGCTTGAATTGCCTTTTCATAGAGGTTGGCAGCTTTATAGAAATCTCCTTGAAGCAGATATTGATGGGCTTGTGGCTGCCAATAGGCAGACTCAACTGGTGCGTATTCAGCAGTCATAGAGGCAAGCTGATAAAAATTACTAATATTTGGTAGGATAAATGCTCAGAAGAAATGTAATTCGAGTTAATTAAAGAAAGCGGGTAGCGTAAGCGATACACTACCCACTTTCCTAACAGCTCCAAGCCAGCTCCGCTGAATACTTTCCAGCTCTGGCTGCTCTTCTACTTGGAGACTTCAGTATCAGTACTGGCACAGGCAAGAGAATTAGTTCCCGCTGTAGCTTGCGCTGCTGTAGTACCAGCTTTTCCAGATTCACAGAGGATTGCTATTGTAGTTGTCTCGCTTTCAGCACCAGCGCTAGTACCGAGTTGGACGGTTCCCGTGTAACCTTTCAGAGAAGTCGCTAGAGGTGCCCCGATGTTACCAACAGCTTGTGTGGAGCTGGTGGGTGTCTTTGGCTCGACACTATAGACATAGTTAGTGGTCTGAGTTTTGATGCCTAGCCCTAGATTGTCAACGTCAGCAAATTTACCGTTCTCCGCATATTTAGCTTGCTGAGCACGGTTCATCGAACCGGTATACTGCTTAGCTTCTGACTGCTTAGCTTTGTTGGCTTGGTTGAGGAAGGAAGGCAAAGCAATAGCAGATAGAATACCGATGATGATGATAACTACCAACAGTTCAATCAGGGTGAAACCTTTATCCTGTCTCTTTTTGTTGAGGTGTTGCAGGAATCTGGCTTTAAATTCGGTTTTCATGGTTTGTTTCTCCTAGAGGCGTGGAATGCTTGATTTCTAACTCTTAAATGTAACTTACCCAGTTTTCCCGGCGTTCATATCACCCTGTACAAATTTTTTTAATTTTTCAAGCATAACGCTCCAAAAGCACATACAGAAAAGCTTCTAGCATACTTAAGAGTTCCTTCACTTCCTCAAACGCTGTCTCTGGGTTCACCGGCTCTAGGGTGGCGGGGTGCAGCGGTCTGAGCTTGAGCCAGAGTTCGACTAGGGACATCATCGGCTGCGAACCCTCCCACAAAGGCAACAGGCAAGCCGCTAACATACTTTCGACTGCGATAGGCGCTTGGGTCGGTAAAGGGATATAACGGCTAATGATAAACGGTTGCTGGTTAGTGATGCAGTTGAGCAGGTCTTCTCTCACCTGGAGAGTCTTCAGTTGAGGATGTAGGTAGACCTGCGCTGCCTGCCAGTCACACTCAGTCCATTCAGCAACGGGTACAAAAGACTGCTTCCGATGATCGTCGGCGGGATTACCGCACCAAAAGTCAATGAGACGATGGACGGGATGTAACAGTTCAAACATATGCAGTCGATCTTCTACAGAAATTTCTGGCAAGCTCATCGCTAAAAACGGAGGCAAATTTTCTAAATCTTGGAACAAATCCGTCACATCCCAGTGTCGCCAACCCACCATGCTGACAAACTCTAAATCAGCATTTCTCAAGGCTGCAAACACTTCTGGGATAGTATACCCTTTGTCCCCCTGTAGTAAATAGTTCATAAAAATCCATTCATCCTTGTCTGTAGGATTAGAACTCCAGTTTCTGGCTTTGAGAAGAACTTCATTTTTCAAAGCATTCATGGTTTCTCGAACTATTTCAATCTCTAAATCCTGGGGATTTTCATCCATCAAACCCATTAGTTGGCAAAAATTTTGTGCCCTAAAAAAGCTAGCTCGCTGGAAGTAACTATGTAAATTTGTCCGAATAATTCCCTTTGGCTTTAAAACCGACTTCATTGCTTGCAATCCTACAACGGGATCGGGCAAAAGATAAAGGACTTCATCATTATTAATTAAATCAAATTCTAAACCTAATGTCGGTAAATTTTCTATTGATAGTGCATGAAATTCTACATTTCCAAAACCGTGATATTCCAAACGCTGGCGAGCTAATTTAACAGATTCTTCGGACAAGTCAATTCCCACAATTTTCGCCCCAGGATTTGCTTCGGCCAAAATCAAAGATTTGTATCCACTGCCGCATCCAGCATCCAAAATAACTTTTCCTTCAGTCTCTATTACTTTTTGATTCATTAAATAGTAAGGCGTAACTAAGTTATGAATATAAAGCAGCACATAGTTATCTTTAGGAGATTCTTCAAGGGGAGTTCTGGGATAGCAAACCGTATCGAATTGCTGGCGAATTTTTTCTGATCCATCCAATTGTTCATTGTTCATTGGGTAATTATTTTGAACCTTTGTTGAAGATGGTTGAGATTCTTTTTGGAGTTCTGTAGCGATCTCAGCGAGTTCCTCCGACAAAGGATACATATGCTGGTACTGAAGGATTTGTTGGCCTATCAAAGCCAAGCGCTGATTAAAATTTGGGGGATTAGATGGGTCAAGCAGTGGAGTTTTGTAAGCCTCAACGTCACTTCGCTGAAATTCAAAAGCCAAGCTTATGCGTGGATGAGGTGCTCTTTCGCTGCTGCGGCCTCCCCAGTGCAATACCGCGTGATTCCAGCACAAGACAGAACCGGCAGTTGCGGGCAATGCACGAATATCTTGAAAGTTGATACTTTCCTTTTTTTCACCTTTTTGGACCTTACCGCCATAATAAGGATCGAAAGGAGCTGGGAGGATGTACATACATCCATTCAGCGGGATGGCATCGCTGAGGGGAATCCATATTGTTACACACTTAGGCATCCCGTCTGGCAAAAGAGTGTTGCCGCCGTTGTCGCGATGTGGCTGCCATCCTTTTTCAGCATTCGTCGTGTCGATGTACCAACCCCAAAAAGCGGGCAACTGTCGATACTCATCGCCGAGGATAGGTGATAATATCTGCGACAACCGAGAAAAGGTATGCCAAAACTCATCATAAATGAACGCGAATGCCACAGGCCACCCGGACTCTCGCAGTTTTTCAATGCCAGCAGCCATGCGCGAAATCTCTGCTTCAGACAAAAATGAATCGATTTGAAAGTAGCCCTCATTCTTAAGATTGAACAACAGTTTTTCCATATGTTCTTGCTCAACGGAAAGAACACTTCCAGATAGTGAAGTAAAATCTTCACTTACACTTAGCTGGGGATTTAGGCTTTTCCAATAATCGGGATTTTGAGCTTGCTCTAAAAAAGTTTTGACGCTAATCATCGGTTTTGGCTGTGAGTCCCTGAGTTGACGACTTATAATTTATCAATTTTTCCGGCAAGATGCTTTGCCTGCTTAAACGATCGCCAGGAACCAGGTATGCTCTTGCTGAGTTAGGTTAAGGAAATAAATCTCTCTTATGCGAATCTACGTTTAAACAGAAGCTTACCCCAAATTTTCATAAATATTATCAACACCCTCCCCCACGAGCGATCGCACTTTTGCCCAAAGCCCACGCGTTACAACGGCAGGGACTGGGCATAATAGTGAGGGTCAATATTTCCAGCCCACGCCCAAAAACAGATTATACAACCACGACCACCTCCATGAACACCAACATCAGCCCCATCCTCAAAGTATTCTCCCTCTCCGTGGCACTTTCCCTGGGCATCAAGTACGCAGGGCCTAGCTTATCCATACCCTCTACCGACATCAACGCCCTAATCGCCGTCTTTACTCCCAGTATCATCCTAGCTGCCATCCTCGGCTGGCGATCGCGCCAACAGCCAAGATAGGGGATGGAGGGCGCCCGCCGCCAAAGACGAGTTAAATTAAACCAGGGGCGATCGAACATTCACACCAAAACCCCTCCATGCCCAGCAATATAGATGAGACAGACAATCACATGGATCTAGCCACCTTAAATCTCAAACCCTTAAATTTGCTGATTTTTCCTGATTGGAACCAACCAGAAGAATCTCTTTATTTAGAGTTAGAACTAATTATTAGGAGTCTGGTAAGTCATCGCGAGCGCGATTTCCTAACTCTTTTAATAGATGCAAGCGAAACTTTAGAAAAATCCGAGTTAGATGCAAGTTTAATTGTATCAGGGATTGTGATGAATCTTTTGATGAAAGAAGATTTAGATATTAACGGAGAACCGGAAATTATTTTATTAGAAAACCTCAATCGAAGCCAGTGGCAGGATATTTTGCCACTGATTCAATATCGAATTAAGTTGAATGCGGAAAATCACCAAGCAATAGCAGAGTCTGGAACCGCAGAAATTCCAGTAGTGGAACAGGAACAACTTAACGATATAACTGTTGATTCCCAAGTATTAGCGTTCAGAGAATGCGGCAACCAACTCTATCATCAAGGAAGATACGAAGCTGCCATTAAGCACTATCAAAGGTTTTTAGTATCCCAGATAGGAGATATAGAAATGTATGGTAACTTAAGCGAGTGTTTAAGAAACCTCAACAGAATCGAAGAAGCGATCGCGATCCTGGAAGAAGGCATCCGCCATTACCCTACAGCAGGAAAACTGCACTTTGAAATCATCAAAATTTACCAGCAGAACGGACGCACTAAATTAGCTATATCAAGTGCAGAAAGAGCAACGGAAATACTGCCAAATGAATATGTTTTTCAACTTTTCAAACACTTAACCTTGCCCATTGTTTATAACACATCAGATGAAATAAGATTTTACAGACAAAGATTTGTCATAGAATTAGAAAAATTAATTCAGCAAACATCTCTAAAAACTCCCGAAGACAAAATTAATGCTTTGCGGGGTTTTAGTAGTTTCACTAATTTTTACCTAGCATATCAGGCTCACAATGTTGTGGAATCGCAATCAAAGTATGCTAATTTAGTGCATCAAGTTATGGTCGCCAACTATTCGCAGTGGGTGCAACCGCAATCAATGCCTCCACTGCTGGAAAATGGCAAAATTAGAGTCGGTTATATTTCTAGTTATTTGCATTCTTACAGCGGCACTTTATGGTTAACTGGCTGGCTGCGTTATTGCAACCACCAACAATTTGAAATTTACTGTTACTATACGGGGAACGATCCCGATCCAATTACAGAACAATTTCGCCAATACAGCGATCGATTTCACCACATTCCTCACAACCTAGAAGCCGTATGTCAACAAATTATTGATGACAAATTGCATATCCTGGTCTTCCCAGAAATCGGCATGGACGCACCAACTATACAAATAGCAGCTTTGCGCCTTGCCCCCGTGCAATGTTCAGCGTGGGGACATCCTGTAACCTCTGGTTTACCGACGATTGATTATTTTATTTCTAGTGAATTGATGGAACCGGAAAATGCACAATTGCACTACTCAGAAACCTTAATTAAGTTGCCTAATATTGGCGTTGCCTACCCAAAACCGATTGTTGGTCAATTAACCCAAACTCGCTCAGATTTTAACCTGCGAGAAGATGCCGTTATTTATTTGTGCTGCCAAGCTCCTTTCAAATACTTACCACAATATGATTTTATTTTAGCACAAATTGCCCGCCGCCTTCCGCAAGCTCAGTTTATTTTTCCTCGCGGCGAATTGCTTCGGGAACGGTTAAAGCGTGCTTTTGCTGCTGTGAATCTCGACAGTGAAGATTACTGTCTGTTCCGAACTATTCCAACTCGACAAGATTACATAGCAATTAACTTTCTGTCTGATGTTTTTTTAGATACTTTTACTTGGTCGGGGGGGAATACGTCTTTGGAGGCGATAGCTTGCAATTTACCCATAGTAACTTGTCCGGGAGAATTTATGCGGGGACTTCATGCTTATAGCTTTATCAAAATGCTGGGAGTAACAGACACAATAGCCAAAAATGAAGAAGAATATATTGAAATTGCTGTCAAGTTGGGTATAGATTCAAAGTGGCGCCGAGACATTGCACAACGCATGAGTCAGCGACAAGGTGATCTGTTTGATGATAAAGTTTGCGTGACAGCTTTAGAGGGCTTTTATCAAGAAGTTGTTCGAGAAAGACTTGAAGGTAACAAGAATTCTATAGGTTAAGGCGATCGCAACAACAGCAGCAGTAGAGACGCCATCAAAAAGTGAGATATACACTAGGTCTAAAGACTCTGTCTTTGCCGAAATCTTAATTCCCCGTACAGCTTATCAAAACCAAATTTGAGGCACTCACCATGATGATTCAAACCATAACAGAATTAGTAACATTCGATGAATTCATTGACTGGTATCCTGAAAATTCAGAACACCACTACGAATTACACAACGGAGAAATTGTTGAAATACCAAAAGCAACAGGCAAACATTCTAAACTGACAGGTTTTCTCGTAGCCGATATCTATTTTGAAATCAGACGGCTACAATTGCCGTACTTCATCCCCAAAGAATCCGTCATCAAACCCATGCGGGAGGAATCGGGATATGAACCAGATATTATTGTACTTAACGAACAAACCATTGGAAACGAGCCGCGATGGGAAAAATCATCAATTATCACAATGGGTTCATCAGTTCCCCTAATAGTAGAGGTAACTAGCACTAACTGGGAGGATGATTATGCCCGGAAACTAGAAGCCTATGAGTCAATGGGTATTCAAGAATATTGGATTATAGACTATCTAGGATTGGGCGGCAGACGATTCATTGGCAACCCCAAGCAACCAACTTTTTCGGTTTACCAACTCGTAGACGGCGAGTACCAAGTCAAACTGTTCCGAGGGGGCGATTCTATTGAGTCCCCAACTTTCCCGGAATTGAAGCTGACAGCGCAGCAGGTGTTCGCAAAAGGGAATTGAGGAGGCTGCTTATGCTAATGTCCGAGTAGGTGTATCTGATTAAAGATGCGATCGCGCGCATCTAAGGTATCTTATAGAGGTGCGATTTATCGCTTCAGGGCTGCAGAGCAATTACCCAGCAGCCATTTCCAATACCCTATTCCTCAATCTAAAATCTAAAATCTAACATCTAAAATCTAATGAAGCTAGGACAGTGGATGGGCTTATTAGCCCTCATCGCATCTTGTTACATACTTTGGCAAATCAGGCAGGCCCTACTGCTGCTGTTTGCCGCCATCGTCTTAGCCACAGCCTTAAACAGACTAGCACGCTACTTGCAAAAATTCGGACTCACAAGATCGATCGCTGTACTCTTATCAGTTAGCTTCCTAATCCTCGTATTCGTAGGCTTATTCCTGATAATTGTACCGCCCTTTACCCAACAGTTTCAACAACTTACCCAAAGAGCACCTCAAGGAATAGAAAGATTAAATCAGTGGATAGATCAATTTGAAGGTCGTTTTTCTGGACAATTTGGTCAGCGGCTGCCCAATCTTGATGTTAACGACATCATCCAACAACTGCAACCCCTATTCAATCAACTCGTCGGCAGTGCCGGAGCCTTTGTGGGCAACACATTAGGCGTGATCCTCAGCTTTTTGCTAGTCATAGTTTTGACATTGATGACATTAGCAGAACCTCTCTCTTACCGCAAAGCATTTATACAACTTTTCCCCTCTTTTTATCGGCGGCGAATCGATGGCATCTTAGATGAATGCGAAATAGCGCTCGGCAGATGGGTAATCGGCGCTTTAATTAGCATGAGCGTCATCACTTTCCTGAGTTTAATTGGTTTGTCAGTATTGCAGGTTCCCCTAGCTCTAGCTCACGCGGTTTTAGCCGGCTTGCTGAACTTAATACCAAATATCGGTCCTGGTTTGAGCGTCATTCCCCCAATGACGATCGCACTTTTAGACTCTCCCTTAAAATCCGGTTTTGTGCTCATCCTCTACTTTCTAATTCAACAATTTGAAAGCAACCTCCTCACCCCTTACGTTATGGCGCAGCAAGTATCGCTGCTGCCGGCCGTCACCTTAATAGCTCAAGTATTCTTCGCCACCTTCTTTGGATTTTTAGGCTTATTGCTAGCCCTCCCCCTCACCGTTGTCGCTCAAGTTTGGATTAGGGAAGCCCTAATTAAAGATATTCTCAACCAGTGGAGTGCCAGTCCTAAAACCTTAGCAGCAATCGATTCTGCTATCCATGAAGAATATGAATCTATAGAAATCACCGAAAGCCGACCAGAAAAGTTGCCAGAACACAAACCAGACATCCCAGATAATTTAGAAAATGACGCTCCTGAAAATCAATAGTTAAGGTGGGTAATGACTTCAGTCCTTATTCATTCCTAGTTATAGGACAGAAGCATTCACTACAAACTCAAAAAAATTGTGGGAAGAACGCCATCAACTAACTATCTTCAATCGTAGAAGTTCACGGGGGTAGCAAAAACCCAAAAAATCTGATAAGGTGAGGCACATGGAGAAGACAGTGCCGGAATT
>JAUBSN010000065.1:0-52512 GCA_036704825.1 Microcoleus sp. F8-C3
ATTAGCCCCCCCTTGATAAGGGGGGGTTGGGGGGGTATTCTCTGGTGGTAAAGGAGAGGAATTAGATTTAGCCCCCCCTTGATAAGGGGGGGTTGGGGGGGTACTTGTATAGGCGTAACTGCTCCAATTAATGTAAGCTTTAGCTAAATCGCTCTCGTCTGTCCAGTTTTGAGCTTCAATTATTCCTTGAAGTCCTGCGCCGTAAGCACCGGGTTTTGAACCAAATACTCGAAATTGCGATCGCCTTTGCGCCTCTTCCTGACTCAAACCTGTAGATTTCCAATACTTAATTTCAGCTTGAACTTGTGCGGCTAAAGGGTTGTTTTCTGCAGATTCGTCTAAATCGGCCACAGCTTTTACCGCACTGTCAAACAAATCAATTAAATTAAAAAAAGCATCGCGGAAAAAGCCAGAAATTCGCAAAGTAACATCAACGCGCGGCCTTTCCAAAACTGAAATTGGCAAGATTTCAAAATCTACAACCCGGCGCGAAGGGCCATCCCAAACTGGTTGAACTCCTATCAGCGCCAAGGCTTCGGCGATGTCGTCTCCCCCCGTCCGCATGGTGGATGTTCCCCACACTGACAAACCCAAAGTTTTCGGATATTCGCCGTTTTCTTGGGTGTATCTTTCGATTAAAGTTTCAGCAGCAATTCTGCCAACTCTCCAGGCGGTTTCTGTGGGAATGGCGCGGATATCTACTGAGTAAAAATTGCGACCTGTGGGCAATACATCTGGTCTGCCGCGGGTGGGTGCGCCGGATGCGCCGCTTGGTATGTGCCGCCCATCTAGTCCGCGCAAAAGGTTGGTAATTTCTTGGTTTGTTTGGAGGAGGGAAGGTAAAAGATAGTTATTTATCCAGTCTAATTCGTGTTGGGTTGCTTCTCCTGTTTGGGAATTTATAACCGCAGATGAACGCGGATTAATGCGGATGTTTTTGATTAAGTTATCTACTAATTCAGCGGTTTTTTGTTCTAGTTCTGCTGTTAAATCGCCTGCTGTGCGGTTCTGAATTATCGAGGTTGGATCGCAGGTTAAGGGGTCGAAATCGTAGCCTGAGTCTTCTGCTAGGGCGCGGGTTATGCCCGATCGCCCGTTGGTGGGATGGCGGGCGATCGCAATTATCAAATCTCTCAACTGTCTACCTTCGGGACACTGACCGAAAATGTGCAATCCGTCGCGGATTTGGGATTCTTTGAGTTCGCAAAGATAGCCGTCTGTGCGGGTGATAAATTCGGTAAATTCCGATTTATTTAGTTGGATTCCTAAGTCTTTATCTAAGTTTTCTTTGTTGGTGAGGGCGAGAATGCGATCGCGAATCACGGGCAATCTGGAAGGATCTAAGCTTTGGGCTTCGCAATATTCGTCGATTAAGGTTTCCAACTGCTGCAAAGGCCCGTAGAGTTCGGCGCGAGTCATCGGCGGTGTCAGGTGGTCGATAATCACGGCTTGCGATCGTCTTTTTGCTTGGGAACCTTCCCCCGGATCGTTGACAATGAAGGGATAAAAATTTGGCAGCGCGCCTAATGCAACTTCTGGATAACATTTGTTAGACAACGCTACACTTTTACCGGGAAGCCATTCTAAATTGCCGTGTTTTCCGGCATGAATTATAGCGTCGATTCCCAACTTTTCTCGCAGCCAATAATAGTAAGCTAGATAATTGTGAGTTGGTTCTAAGTCTGGGGCGTGATAATTTAACGCGGGGTCAAGTTCGTATCCGCGCGATGGTTGAATTCCCACAAACACATTACCGAACTGAATCCCCGGAATCGGAAAAGACGTATTGTTACTTATAAAATCTTGTGCATAGCTTCCCGAAATCCCCCACCTTTTACAAATCCCATCCTGTACTTCCTGTGGCAAAGTAGCAAAATATTCTTCATATTCTGCCAAATCCAATGATTGATGAACAGGGCGCAATTCGCGTCCTTCCGGGTCATTTGTCACGCCAGAAGTCAGGAGTTCAATTAACTCGTTGCCGCTGGCGGGGATGTTTTCAATTTGATAGCCGGCTTGCTGCATGGCTTTGAGGATTTCGACACAGCTAGCGGGCGTATCCAAGCCGACTCCGTTAGCTAATCTTGCGTTGCGGGTGGGGTAATTTGCCAAAATTATGGCGATGCGTCTGTTGGCGGTGGGAGTTTGTTTGAGTCGCACCCAATTCGCGGTTAAATCTGCTACAAATGAAATGCGATCGCCCGCTGCTACATAGCCTACTACATCTGTTTCTAATTCGCTGTTCCAAGTCTGTACGGCTTTAAAAGAAACAGCCCTAGTAATGATTTTTCCGTCTACTTCCGGCAATGCTACATTCATCGCCACATCGCGGGGCGAAAGTCCCTGTAATTCAGTTTCCCACTGTTCCAAACCGCCGCCGCTGAAGATGACTTGCAATACGGGAACATCTAAAGATTTTAAGCTGTTTTGTTCCGATTCTTGGCTGCTGAAACCGGAAACTGCAAAACTTGTGGTGTTTAGCAATAATTGAATGGGTTCTGATTCTTTTGGCTGGAAATATTCCAGCAATTCTATTTGCAAATCCGGTTCCCGAAGAGAAGACACAAAGACGGGAACCGGTACTAATTTTCGCTCTGCTAGAGCTTGACAAAGTGCATCAATTGGTGCTAAATTTCCTGATAAGTAATGAGCGCGATAAAATAAGATTCCGACTTTAGCTAGACTTGGTAAACCCGGAGATCCCCCCCAGCCCCCCTTAATAAGGGGCGAGCAAGAAGTTGTCAAAGTCCCCATTCTTAAGGGGGATTGAGGGGGATCTGAATCTGGTTGTAAAGTTGCAAAACACGCCCCCGCTTCTCCGCCCCATTCGTAAATTCCGACGCGGGAAACTGTTTGAGGTAGCGGTGGATTATAAGCAGTTTTCAGGCAAGTATCGGCGGCAAATTTGAGTGCGTTAACAAAGTTTTGGACTCCGCCTTCTGTGAAATAGCGCCACAGTTGATTGACTGCTGACAGCGATACATTGGAATGGCTGATTAAATCTGGATCGGGATTGTCTTCTCCCGGCATTACAATCAGTGAGGCGTTAGTTTTTTGCACAGTTTCCCGCAGAATTTCTAACCCGTAAGACCAATAAGAACGCCCTCCTAACAGTCTTAAGACGATCACCTCTGCGCGTTCTAAAACTTCCTCGGCATAGGTGTCAATTGTTAGTTGTTGCTGCAACTGAAGCAGGTTTACTGCGCGCACTTTGGGGAATTTGGCCGGCATTTTGGATGCGGCGGCTGCGAGAGTTTGAATGTCGGTGTCAGCAGCACTAATAAATACTATTGGCGCGGGGGTTTGCTGAATAAAAATTACTCCTTCTGCTTGAGGGTTCCAACCTCCGGGTGTGGCGGCTATTTTGTGCATTAATTTTTTTTATCTTAATAAATAGTGATAGAAAGTGCGATCGCCTTTACTATAACATGACTTATACATAAATAGAGGTGAGGGCGTGTTTCGCACCCAGACATCCCCGCCCAACCGAGAGAGGGCGAACACGGGGGCACCGCCCCTAGATTCGGGGAGAGAACGAGTGTCAAGGTCCCGGAAATCTCAACCTATAAACTGATAAATAAAACTCCCAAAATCATGATTCCTGCCCCTAGTAATCTTTGTTGAATATCTTTTTCCTTAAAAATGAAATGACCGAACAATACACCCATTAACACGCTAGTACGCTTAATCGCGACCACTCGCACTACCAAAGTTAATGTCAAAGCTTGCATTTGAAAAATTACTCCAGTAGCATTGATAAACCCCATAGCAGCTAGCATTGGTAATTGTTTGAGAATTTGTCGCCCTGGATTTGGGGTTTTGTGCAATAAAACTGGCAGTAGCAAAACAGTCATTGTACTGAACAAAGAGAAGATCCAAAAAATAGGGTAGGAATTTGTAACTCCTATTTTGTCACAATTTGAGGCAATACTCCAGAGAAATGCAACGATTAACATCAATTTTGGTCCGGGTTCCTCCAGCAGTGCTTTGAATGGAGCTAAATATCCTTTATATTTCTCTTTAATATTTAATAAATAAGAGCCTGCTACGATTAGTAAAATGCCAATATAATCAAAAAGTTTGGGATATTCACCGACAATTAACGGTGAAGTTACCAACATGAATAATGGTGTCAAAGCTACCAGCGGTAGTGTCAGGGATAAATCTGATAGTTTGATGGCTTTGATGTAGAGGAGGGCTGTGACAGCGTTGATGCTACCTCCGATTAATAAGGCGAGCCAAAATTGAGAGTTTAATGGCGGAATTCCTGTATAAAGTACCCAGGGAATCAAAAAGATGACTGAAAAAAATGAGAGAGACCAAGCGACGACATATTCGTCACTTTTTTTGAGGTTTTGTTTGCCAAAAACGTCTTTTACTGCTTCAAAGAAAGCGGTAAAGATTCCTAAAATTAACCAAGTCAACCTAAATATGCGCTCCTGACTCGCTCGTCGTTTAGCAAATCCGTTCCAATACCTGTGAGGGTAATATTACCAGCTTCTAGTACGTAACCCCGATCGGCAATTTGGAGTGCTAAATTGGCGTTTTGTTCGACTAAGAGGATTGTAACGCCTGTGGAACGCAGGTTTTGAATGATTGCAAAAATTTCTTTGACGATCGCAGGTGCTAAGCCTAAACTAGGCTCGTCTAATAATAGCAGTTTCGGGCGCGACATCAGCGCGCGGGCGATCGCCAGCATTTGCTGTTCCCCGCCGCTGAGAGTTCCTGCTAGCTGGTGGCGCCTTTCTGCTAAGCGCGGAAATATCTCAAATTGGCGCTCTAAATCGGCTTTTACGGCCGCCGAGTCCGATCGAATATAGGCCCCCAATTCCAAGTTAGCCAACACCGTTTGCTTTGCCAAAACCCGCCGCCCTTCTGGACTGTGGGCGATTCCCAATTTTACAATTTCGTGAGGTTGGCGGCGGCTAATGTCGCGCCCGTTATAAATAATTTGTCCTTGTCGCAAATTAACTATTTTAGAAATAGCTCTTAAGGTGGTACTTTTGCCCGCACCGTTGGCGCCGATGAGACTGACAACCTCGCCCGCATTTATCGTGAGATTAATATTTTGTAGGGCTTGAATGCCACCATAATTTACAGAAAGGTTTTTGAGTTCTAAGATGATGTTTTCTTTTGCTTGGATTGGGCTGTGTTGCATTTGTTGTAACTTTTAATTTGAGATATATTCTGATTTGCGGTAGGGCGGGGCGGGTTTATGATATCGTGGATTTTAGGCAATTATTATCGGTGAACCCGCCCCTACAGAATGGGTGAAAATGGTGCCAAATGTGAAGGGATTTTATCTAAATTTAATTTATTTAATTTTCATCTCCCAAATAAGCCTCAATTACCGCCGGGTCATTCCTGACAATAGCAGGCTCGCCCAAGGCAATAAGCTGACCGAAATGCAAGACCGCAATGCGATCGCACAATCCCATAACGAGCGGTACGTGATGCTCGATCAATATTACAGTTAAATTGAATTGTTGGCGCACTTCTCGGATAAATTCGCTTAATTTGTGCTTTTCATTGGGATTCATTCCCGCAGCCGGTTCATCTAACAAGAGTATTTGCGGTTCTAAGGCTAAAGCGCGGGCAATTTCTAAGCGCCTCTGGTCGCCGTAGGGCAAGTTTTTGGCTTGTTCGCCCGCGCGATCGCCCAATCCGACTAAATCCAACAATTCTAAGGCTTTCCGCTGGGTTTTGCGTTCCATTGCGTTGGACGCTGGCAAGCCGAAAATCCCTGCCAGCACCGACAAAACTGGATTGCCCGATCGACTGTGGATGTGTCGGGCGATCGCCACGTTGTCCAAAGCAGAAAGTTCCCCAAACAACCGAATATTTTGAAATGTTCGGGCCATACCTTTATTAGCAATTTGATAAGGTCGCAGTTTAGAAATATTTTCGTTTTGATAAATCAGAGTGCCGCTAGAGGCAGGTATCAGTCCAGTCATTACATTAAATAGAGTAGTCTTGCCAGCGCCGTTAGGGCCGATCAATCCAAAAATCTCGTGTTTTTGAACTGTGAAAGATACGTCGTTTACAGCAATTAAACCGCCAAAACGACGAGTTAATCCTTTGGCTGCTAAAACAGGATTGCTTGTTGAGAGGGTAAGGGGTTCGGAAATCATCAAATATGATAAAATAGTGATTATCTAATTATGCCTCAAATTATGGATGCTCAAAAACTCTTAGAACGAATCACAGTAAATCCCCAAATATTTAACGGAAAACCCATTATTCGGGGTCGCCGTCTTGCAGTGGAGCATATTCTAGGAATGTTAGCTGCAGGCGACACTCCTGAAACGATTCTAGAAGGCTATCCCTGGCTAGAAAGAGAAGATATTCAGGCTTGTCTAGTTTATGCTCACCGACTGGTTAGTCACGAGCGTATCGAACCTCTCTTGGCCGAAGCTGGCAAATGAAAATTCTTTTGGATACTTGTGTTTAGGGCGGCTCCCGCCAACAACTCGAAATCGCGGGACATGATGCAATATGGACGGGAGATTGGCCAGAAGATCCGGGTGACGAAGAGATTCTTTCTCGTGCATATAATGACGGTCGTATTCTAGTAACCTTAGACAAGGATTTTGGCGAACTTGCAATAGTCCGAGGCGTACCTCACTGCGGGATTATCCGTTTAGTTAATCTAGCGGCGAGACAGCAAGCAGAAGTTTGCTTGCAGGCGATCGCACTTCACGGACAAGAACTCCAGTCAGGTGCTATTATCACTGCGGAATTAGGTCGATTGAGAATCCGCAATCCGGGATAATGAGGATAAACCCATGGGAGAAATCCGATGAAATGCCTGCGGTAGCAACCGTTACGAGGAACGTATAATCAATTGCCATTACGGTCATTAAGGTAAATACTTGCTAGTTCCTAACACGCCTGTAGAGATTTGTCTTGAGTGTGGCATGATTTATTATGATGCAGCAGTTATTAAAGAAATTGAGCGCCGTTTCTTTGCTATTCACCAGCAGAAGGAAAGGCCGGATTCATAATATTGAAATTCCCAGCAAGAGTTACACGTAAAGAATGGTTTTTCAAGGAAAGAACCAGAATCTTCTTAAAGTGGCGCTTTTTAAGCAGTGTTTAGGGCGATCGATTTCACCACAGACAAGCGCAAATTTAGATCGCCCGGAGTCCTGAAACAGTTTGATGAGAATGTATACACAATTATTCAAATGGCTGAGACGGCTCATCAAACACAAGGATTCTAGCCAATGACGAAGCATACCGACACAGATTAGCTGCCGTAATTGCCCTCTCGTTTCTATCTTTCACATCGCCTTTGCTGTTGACTCGCAATGCTGCGGCTGGAATTGGGGACGAACCCACAGCTAATCGCAAACAGATTGCCTTTCTCACCGAAAAGTTAAATATTAACGATGAAACGGCACTTGATGCAGCTATTAAGCTGTTACGAAAAATAGGTGAACCAGCCATCCCTGATTGGATGGAGGCGTTGCAGGATCAGAATTTGTCAGTCCGCCAGAGTGCTGCTGAGGTTCTAAGACAAATTCGTCTTCCTGCTATTCCTGCCTTTGTCAAAACCTTGAAAGACTCAGATGTGTCGGTTGGTGCAGAAGCTAAAATTGCTGTGCCGCAGCTAATTCTGTTGCTGAAAGACTCCGATGCAAATGTCCGTAGCCGTGCTGACTATGCTTTGGGAAGGATGGGTGCAGAAGCTAAAACTGCACTGCCGCAGCTAATTTCCCTGCTTCAAGACTCAGATGCAACTGTGCGTAGTAGTGCAGCCAATGCTTTGGGAAGTTTCGGTGCAGAAGCTAAAACTGCACTGCCGCAGCTACAGCATATTCCATGTATATGTGGTACATACAATAAAATCGATCGCCTGCTGTAGGGTGCGTCGCCCACGAGCTCTCTGCAAGTTTTATCAAATATGAAGCAGCGACGCACCCAGAGGATTAACACCAGATCATATAGCTGAAGAGTGTACTTCATGAAGCTGGAATATGCTGTAATTGTCTTGCTGAAAGACTCCAATTCAAATGTGCGTAGTAGTACAGCCTCTGCTTTGAATAAAATCCGTGCAAAAGCTTAAACTGCACTGCGCTGCAGCTAATTGTCTTGCTGAAAGACTCCAATCTAAATGTGCGTAGTAGTGCAGCCTCTGCTTTGAATAAAATCCGTGCAGAAGCTAAAACTGTTGTGCCGCAGCTAGTGGCTGTTGACAAGGTGGAATTTAGAGTAAAATACTGACAGAATCGGCGCTGATGATAGGAATATGTACATTAGCCAACCCGACCCGGATCTTTGCAAACAAATCCGTGCGTTTGATGAACAATGTCAGGCTTTTACTTTGGTGAGGCCGGGAGTTGAGGGCGATCGAACTTAGTGTTATTTCAAAAATGGTGTGCCGTCGCCAAGTCTGAGAGAAGGCAGGATTTCTAGCGTAAAACCAAGGCGTTAAAGAAAAACGAAAGCGGAATGTTCTTACAGTTTCCCTGTTTAAGCTCAACTTCCCCCCACGGGGAAGTTTAACTCAATTTCCGAAGCGATTACAGAATTTCATCAACTAGAACACCACGGATGTAACCGTTCACGGGTTTTAAACCAAGACGTGAGAAAATCGCAGAGTCCGATTAAGGTAAGCCAGTTAGATAATTCCTAAGCAAATCCGGTTAGAGGTTACTTCTGTGGACTTGGAATCTTGCTCAGAAATAATTCCTTAGTCCGAGAATCGCGATCGTACATATGTATAACAGGAACAAGGCGATCGTCAACCATCACTTTGTCATCGTGAATTTCCCAAACTCCCTCATAATCTCCACACAGTGTGAGGACGGCACCACTCTTCAAATTATGTTTCACCGTTTGGTTACTGGGAAACTCATAGTTAATCACCTTATTGAACATTGCTTGATCTAGAGGCTTACGACGATGGCGTTCAGCCTCCACCACCATTAATTCAATTAATTGCATCATGAGATGGTTCCCTCCTAATACTGTTCCTGCACAGAGTATAGGTTTTCCCAACAGTTTTTCAAGAATTTTTTTTCCATAAACAGCATTCACCCATTCACTATCTACATTTTCTTTAGTGGGCGGCCCAAAATAAATACCTGCTTCTTCAAAAACGTGAAGCTTACTAGAGTCTAAGTCATCGAAGGGAGAAGCTTGGAAAACAACATCACGCACATCTGAAGTCATAACCATTCGATAACTGGAATTAACCTTAAGGAAGGTATGGTAAGTAATCCACCGACCTGCTAGTGGATGAATCCAATTGGCAACCGTACTCCTATAATCCTCCTCTAAGTAGGTACGGTTAGACCCTGAACTTAGTCGAATTAAAGCTAGCAGTCCCACCATCTTTGCGTGATAGATGAGATTTAGGATCTTTGAGCTAGTAACCCACTTCCACACATTTTCAATTGGTATAAGGGTGATATTTTTTTCTAGAGCTACCTTGGCGAACTCGTCCCCTAAAGCATTAATAAACACAACAATATCAACTTTATCTGGAGCACAATGCTGACGAGTTGATGCAACGAACCTGTAGAAATCATCGAATTTACAATTGGTTGCATAACCCATTATTAAGTCTTTCATTTTTTGTGTCCTCAAAATCAGTAGATTTAAACAGTAAAGATACTAACAGGGAGCATCTCATATTTGTAAAAACACTTATTCTGGCTCCTGCCTTCTTCCTTCTGACTCTTTCCTCCTGACTCCTGACTTCTGACTCCTAGCTCCAATTTCAAGCGGAGGGCTGCTTTCATTGAGATGCTCCCTACTAACAGAGTCTTAATTGAGTCCTGGTGTAGCCGTCTAACCGTTGACCGAAAAGGGCTTCTGTACTCACCTAAAAATCGGCACAGCCACCACTAATTGTGTCGCAGATATTGGGTAACAGATGTATAATAAATGATTCCAATCAACGTACCACAAATAGCTCGTGTATGTCAACATCTTTTTACTGTCTGTCGTCATTTTTTTTGTCGCTCGAATTCGGCGCACTATCCAACTCCACAATCTGAGTGTTTGCACTTAAAAATGTGACCTGCGTTACATACTAAAATACCTGATAACTCTCCAAGAAAAATTCAAACTAACCCTCGGATCGAGGTGATAATTTTTATTAAGAAAAGCTGTGCGCTATCGTTACCTAGCAAAAAATATTTAGCAAAAATTTCCGGTGCAAAGGATAGCGACGTTCTCCCACAACAAATCACATCGCGCTATAATATTACAATTGCCGTGCCGCCTCAATCTCCTCAAGCCGTCTCGCCTGGGTAATCTTATGACGATGTACGAACCGGATTCGCAGCCTTCGCAAACAAAAGTCCTCCCTACGATGTATGATTTACCCAGTGAAGACCCGGAGGAACCCGGTTTGCCTGACGAATTCCACGAGTTTCAACCCGAACTGCTGCGTTTAACCTGCCGCCCCGCCAACCATCCACCAGAACAAATATTTATAGCGACAGACCTCAATCTCTACTACGATTCTAGCCATCTCAATTGGTACAAAAGACCTGATTGGTTTCTCGTATTGGGGGTTCCGAGATTTTATCGAAGTGACGAATTGCGCCTGGGCTACGTGATGTGGCAAGAAAATGTCAGTCCTCTGGTAGTAGTAGAACTGCTGTCACCTGGAACTGAAGAGGAGGATTTAGGAATCACAGAAGAAGCACGAAATAAACCCCCTACTAAGTGGCGAGTTTACGAACAGATTTTGCAGATTCCTTACTACTTTGTTTTCAGCCGATACAACAATCAACTGAGAGTATTTCGTTTGATTGGCAATCGTTACCGCGAACAAGTTTTAACCGAACCGCGATTCTGGATACCGCAATTAGAATTAGGTATAGGTTTGTGGGAAGGTTGCTATCAAGGTTGTTCGACATTGTGGCTGCGTTGGTACGATGCCAGTGGCGATTGGGTTCTGACTCCAGAGGAGTTTGAAAGTCAGCGAGCTGAATTAGAAAGTCAGCGAGCTGAATTAGAAAGTCAGCGAGCTGAATTAGAAAGTCAGCGAGCAAATCGATTAGCCGATCGCCTCAGATCGATGGGCATTAATCCAGAGGAGCTGTAAAATTAAATAGCAGCATGAAATGGTGCAAGCTGCAAGCGCTGTCCATAAAAACTTATTAACTAAAAATAAATTATGCCAGACTCTACCTCACTGCGCGATCGCTATCTAGCCCTAATCGACAAAATTGTCGAAATCACCCTCAAAGGTCAAATTCGCTCCAAAGAACAAGTTTATCAAATGCTAGTGCAAGACATTAGCACTGGTACTGGCGAAATCTTTGAACGCTGTTTCGGCGAACGCCTCGATGCCACTGAAAATCAACTCAGAAATGAAAAAGACGAAATCAAACAAGCAAAGGCAAATCGCACCCTCCGAGCGCTCAAAACCATCCAAGGAGAATGGGAACGCTGGCAGAAAGATAACCGCGTCGATCGCGCAATTGCGTCCTCTATTCAACAAATAGTTAGTGCCGAATCTAACGCCCGCCTCCTGGCATTATTGCAAGTAATCGATCCGAATAAAGAACATCCGCTGACTCTCGCTCAATTGCAGCAATTGGCTAAATCTCTGCACCAACAAATGCTGCAAACTTCTCATCCCGAAACCGAACAAGATTTGCAGCAAATAACCGCCGGCATCGCCAAAGGTTTAGAATCTTGGCAGCGTTTGGAACCGGAACTTGTGGGCTGGATTTATCAGCCGCAGCAGCTAGGATTTGCCGGTAGTCCCGAACAAAATGGGCCTTGGGCTTTTTGGGCCAAAAAAGTTAACAGTCCCTTTACCCAGGCTCTTTTGAATACTATTGCGCTCGGTGAATCGGTAGTTCAATTCGCAGCCCAGCAATCGAATTTAGATTTAGGCACAGTGGTGGAAGTGGCGATTATTTTGCAGTGCTTGCAGCGGGCGCTGGCGACATGGTTTGACAAGCAAGTTTACGATTCCAAAGTGTCAACAAAAGCTTCAATTTCTACTTACATTACTTTTGCGGTAATTTGGAGTCAGCTAGCTAGTGGGTTTAATAATTCGACCAAGAGCGGCGAACAGTTGGCAAATGGTTGTTTTCAAGTAACTTTGCAAATTTTGCGCGCTTTTTCTCAGCGAGAATACTTTCCGCTTTACGGAGGAATTTTTGCTTCGTTTGATGGTAAAGCCCTGCGGCATACTTTGGATTATTTAGACGAACCGCTGCGGCGAGTTGAAGGCACTCAAGCGAAAGCTCGGATTCTGACGCTTTTGGGTTATTCGATGCAGGCGGCTGGGGCCTACGAGCGATCGATCTTGCTGCACAAACAAGCGCTGGAAATTGCCCGTACCGAAGGAGACAAAGCTTGTGAAGTTGCCAATCTCAATCACATCAGCCGCAACTATGTTGCTCAAAAAAATTATCAGGAAGCGATTAATTACAGCCAGCGGGCTTTAATTATGGCACGACAAGCGGGAGAGCGGCAAGGCGAGGCAAATGCTCTGGCTAATTTGGGTTACAGCGAAGTGTTTCAAGCGCGGCAGTTGGAGGAGGTGGAACCGGAGGTTTACGAGAGTGCGATCGGCTATTTGGAACAAGGTTTGTTGCTATCGGAAAAATTGGGAGACAGGCAGAGTCAAGCTTTTTGTTCCAGCAGTCTCGGTATTGCTAAAATTGCCCTGGAAAATGCTGAAGCTGCGATCGAATATTTGCTCAAGGGTTGGCAAGCTGCCCAATTTTCGGGCGACTTATATTTGCAAGGTCTGAATTTGGCTTATTTGGCTCAAGCTTATTACAGAATCAACTCACTAGAAAAAGCGATATTTGCGGGCAGTTTGGGGATGTATACTTTGGAGCAAATTGGTGCGATGGAGTGGCGTCAATCGGCTGGTTTGCTAACAATTTTGCGGGGACAAATGGGGGCGGAATCTTTTAAACAATCTTTGGCTAAAAGTCGGGCGAGTATCATTCCGGCGATCGGTGTTGACGGCTACGATTACATCCCGGAGTTGCTGGAAAAATATCAGCAATCTATTTAACTCTTTGTGGGACAGGCCGGAAAGCCTGTTGCTGAGAGGGGTGCAAAATGTAAGTCTTAACTCACCCCATAGCTGCATTATCAATCAGTCTGTCATGAGCGGGCTATCCTGCCCACCCCACAACCAAATTTAAGTCTTTGTGGAACAGGTTTTCGGGCCTGTTCCGAAATGTTTTTATGCACCCCAACATCCAAATAGTTAATGCTCAACTATCACCGGCGTGCCAACTGCGACTTTCTCAAATAAAGCTTGTGCGTCTTTATCAAACATTCTGACGCAGCCGTGAGAAGCCGCCCCGCCGATCGACTCTGGGTTCGGAGTACCGTGAAAACCAATCACATTCTTGCCATCCGTCCAAAACCCCATCCACCTACTCCCTAATGGATTGTCCGGCCCAGCAGGAATAAGTTCTCCTGTCCAAGGATTTTGCCAAACTGGATCTTTGATCATTTGCATAACTTTAAAATTGCCTGTAGGAGTTTCCCACCCGCCTTTTCCCACAGCAACCGGGAAACTGGCTTGCACCTTATTTTGTCGGTAAACATAGACGCGGCGTTCTCGCAATTTCAGCACTAAACGCACTTCCTCAATAGGATTTACCGCAGGCTTTGGTTCCTGGGGAATATAACGAAATGCTTCTCCCAAGGGTGGCAGTTCTGGGGTTCCGAGATTAGCCAATTTTGTCTCGGATGCGGGCGGCTGCGCTGCGATCGCACTATTACTTGAATTAGCCACCACTTCAGCAGTCGCCTGCTGCTGTATTCCGACCGACAGCGCGGCTGCGCTCAAGCTCAGTACAATTAACTTGTCAAACAAAAATTTGCTGTTCACCATTGTTTTTTTTCGCTAAACTCCTCACCAGCAGTTCCTACAAAGTTCCTATCTAATTATCCGCCAACCGCACCCGATCGGAAAAATTTTGAGAGGGCTTTTGACGGCAACTGCCGGAACAGTTTTTAGTTGAAATTCCCCCACTGATAACTTGTAACTCAACACCAAGCTTAGGCAATAATACCAAAACAATAAGGTTTCGCTCGGCGGCTCAGTGGAGTTACGCAATAGAATGTCGTTAAAAAAAACCGGTTTCTCCGTAAATCTTGCCAGAAAATGATTAAATTTTACCTCCGACTAATTTTATTTTTTAGCAATGGCCGACTGGCGATCGAGTATTCAAACTATGCCGCTGCTGTATCCGGCAAGCACAATCTGTCTTTGGGTAGAGTTACCCCCAGCAACAGTTAGGTGGGCGGAAAAAAACTGCAACGGTCGATCGAATAAACTTAATATATCACGGCAACACTCTAGAGATGCAAACCCCTGAACTTGTTGTAAATAGGGAACTTATGATGTAAAATTTAGTCTCTCAATACTTGTTCGATAATCTTTTTATGAAATTGTCATAAATTTCCTACTTTGGGGATTAAACTGGATTAGGTATAGAGGTTGGGACTTTCGTGCAGCGAAAGCAAACCCGACCCTGAATAGCAGTTAATGTGAGGTTTCAATGCGTCTTCAGAAGATCAAATTATTGACAGGTGCAACACTGTCGGTGGTAATTTCGGTGGTCTCAGTACATCCTGCGATGGCTAACCCTGCAACTCAAATAGCCCAAACGCAAACCACCACAACAGCAAACACTACAACCATTGTCGGTTTTGTCAAAAGTATTGTCGGCGACGTAGTAACTATTCGCGAAGAAAGCGCGCCGTACAGGACTCTCAGGATTCAAAGATGCGTCCTGAGAATTATTGGCCTAGTACCGGGAATGAAAGTCAGAGCCACCGTCGCCGGATCTCAGATCCAAAATATCGCGGTGATCCCCGATTATAAGGTGGTAGCCACAACGGTTGTTCGTCCCCCAACCCCAGCACCGGCTCCTCGTCCGGCCCCAGAACCGCCACCGCGTCCGGCTCCTCGTCCGGCTCCGGCTCCGATTCCTGCTCCCCGTCCAATTCCGGCTCCGACACCCCGTCCGGCTCCTGTGAGAGGACTTTGGTAGAGCTAGGTTATGCGATTTTAGATTTTCGATTTTAGATTTTCGATTGAAGATTGGGAATGACAATCAAGCAATTTGGTTCGAGCCCCCCGGATTCATTCGTGGGGTCGCTTTCTTCAATCGAAAATCGATTGAAGAAAATCGAAAATCGAAAATCGATTGACTGATGGAGCTCAAGGTTTGGAACACACACCTACAGTTGCCTTCTTTTTTTGCAACTGGTATGAGTAAGCGGAATTCAGTAACCTCGCACGCGGTGGCTTCGCTGTTTAATAGCAGTTAGAATCATAGAATTGTCCAGCAATTGTGGAGAAATCGCTGCTATGTATTACCTGCGCTTCTTGTTGCTAATTCTGCTGTTGCCGGTGATTGCTTGCGATCGAGCTACAGATGCGATCGCCCCTGCTGTGCCCGACAACGGCCCCCTGTCCCAAATTCCATCCCGCGCACCGCTGGCCAATGTTGGGACAAATCAAATTGTACCGACCAAACCGCTGTCGCCGCAGCCAATCCGCATTGTTGCAACTGCTTTGCCGCAGCCAGGAGCCAGCCAAAGCGCCTCAAAACCTCCTCAAGTAATACCGATTCCCGCATCGCCAGTGCTGCGAGTGCCTCCGGGCTTTGTCGTCAACGTTTTTGCTGACAATTTAGACGCTCCCCGATGGCTGGCTTTGACGCCGACAGGCGATGTTTTGGTAACAGAAACCCGGCAGAATCGGATTACACTGCTGCGCGATGCCAACCGCGACGGCGTTGCTGAGGTTCGCAAAACTTTTGCAAGTGCCCAAAACGGGTTAAATATTCCCTTTGGCATGGCTTTTGCCGATCGCTATTTTTTCCTCGGAAATACCGCTGAAGTCCGCAGATTTCCCTACACGCAAGGCCAGGAACAATTGACAGGTAGCGGTCAAAAAATTGCCGATTTACCGGGCGGCGGCTACAACCAACACTGGACGCGAAATGTTGTCGTTTCCCCCGACAAGAGCAAGCTTTTCGTATCAGTTGGATCGCAGTCTAATGCCGATGTCGAACCGCTGCCGAGGGCGTCTGTTCAAGTGATGAATTTGGACGGCCAGAACAAGCAAATTTTTGCTTCCGGTTTGCGAAATCCGGTGGGATTGGATTTTCACCCGAAAACAAATCAACTCTACACGACAGTCAACGAACGCGACGGTTTGGGAGATGATTTGGTGCCGGATTACTTGACAAGAATTCGTCAAGGCGAGTTTTACGGCTGGCCTTACGCTTATTTTAAGCCGAATTTGCTCGACCCGCGCCACGCTAGAAACGGCAATAGCGATCGACCTGATTTAGCCGCTAAAACATTAATGCCGGACGTGCTGTTTCAGGCGCACTCTGCCGCTTTAGGGCTTCAGTTTTACGACGGCAAAACGTTTCCCAAAAGATTCCTGAACGGGGCGTTTGTGGCGTTTCGCGGCAGTTGGAACCGGAACGCTGGAACTGGTTATAAAATCGTGTTTGTACCTTTTAATGCGGCGAACGGACGCCCTCAAGGTTATTATGAGGATTTTCTGACTGGTTTTCTGACAGATCCGTCTGGCCCGAAAACTTGGGGGAGGCCG
Organism: Microcoleus sp. F8-C3; assembly: GCA_036704825.1. GTDB lineage: Bacteria > Cyanobacteriota > Cyanobacteriia > Cyanobacteriales > Microcoleaceae > Microcoleus. Next base: position 16,586 of record JAUBSN010000065.1, read on the forward strand.
GTTGGGTTGCTGGTTTTACCTGACGGGAGTTTGCTGTTTACTGAGGAAGCAAACAACCGGATTTATCGGGTGCAGTATCGCGGCTGACGATTGGGCGATGAATAAATTCTTCACCAGCGTCTACTTTTTGTTTAATCAACAATTTATCTTCTTTTCTAATTTGAATATTCCATTTTGATAGTCCCTGGGTTTAGGCGGGTTTTGTCGAGAGATTATCTGCTGTTGGTTGTGATTGCCGGCTAAAAATGCCTCTACAAGCCTCGAATATATCAGAACGCTCGAGGTTTGGCGATCGCGCTTTAAAATCCAGAACCGGGTTGTTTCAGAAATTCCGCTTCTTCCGGGGTTGTTTCGCGTCCGAGAATTTGATTGCGGTGGGGAAATCTCCCAAAACGCTGGATTATTTCCCAATGCTGATGCGCGTATTCAATGAGTGAATCGCTGTCAGGTTCGCCGCTGAGTTGGCTGAATAGTTCGACTGATTTTTGCTGGTTTTCTAAGTTTTCGCTGTGTTGAAAAGGGAGATAAATAAACAATTTTTGTACAGTCAGCAATTCGCGATCGAAGTTGTGATTAACAGCGTATTCGGCGGTGGCTAAAGCTTTGCTGTCTGTGGCGAATGCTTGGGGCGTCCCGCGAAACATATTGCGCGGAAATTGATCGAGCAGTATAATTAATGCTAGGCAATTTTCGGGGGAATTTTGCCATGAGTCAAGTTGACCGGAGGCGGCTAGTTCGTATTTTTGCAGAAAGCGCGATCCTCTTCGAGGGCTTCGCTAACGCACTTCGGCGTCAAAATCTGCATCTTTTTCAAACCACTTCTTTTGGACTTTGCCAAATTCAGGAGAGTGCGATCGACCGAACCAGAAATCTAAAACTTCATTCATTAGCAATCTAGTACGCCATTGATTGTTGATTAAAGCTTCTGTGTCTGTAGTTGCACAAAACGTGCTATCTGTGCAACTACCAACCACAGCGATTAATGATTAGCAATAATGACTTAGGAACCTTTGTTGTGCAGTGCTTAAAGTTAGGAACTAGCAAACAGTCTGTCCCAAGTTTTGCCTCCCACAACTCCGTCTACATGAAGGTTAGCTTGCCGCTGAAATCTTTTCACTGCATCTTCGGTTGTCGGGCCGAAAACGCCATCAATTACGATCGGGTGTGCGGACAAGCCCTGCGCGTTCAACAACTTTTGCAGTTTCTTCACATCGTGCCCTTTCGATCCGCATTTTAAAATCCTTTTATGGTGTCTCACTGCTGGTTGATGGCAATCATCAGTGTAGCAAAATGCGGAACCCGCTGCATAGTTTGCTCTACTTGTGCCCGTCAAAACTAATAGGGCGAGAATTGCTAGTAAATAATAAAAAGTCTGTGCTCCGGCCATACTTTCCCTGTTAAATTTTCAAGCGTTTTTTGCAAGTTTGACCTGTGAAAAACGGGTATCATCTTCCCGTCTCAAGTCGTGGATTATCCAAAAATTTTAGATTAAAGTTCAAACTCCCCGATTCATCTGTGGAGTCAATCTAAAATCTAAAATCTAAAATCGACTGACGATGGTTCTTAACTCCCAGCTTACAAGAGATAGGACTGTAGGTGTAGAACGTGTTTAAGTTATTAAATTTTCGACCCTTAGTAAGTTACATCATGCGGACTTCAGTCCTCCGAATTTGGGCGAGCGAATAAAGAAGGACTAAAGTCCAGATATTGCAAGCGAGGATTTCCCTGTTTGCAGTTGCACAAAGAGCGAGTCACAGCACAACAGCAAGCAGTATTTAAAGCTAAGAAGAAGCAAAGATTCTGTCCCAAGTTTCCCGTCCCACAACTCCATCCGCACGCAGGTTAGCTTGTCGCTGAAATCGCTTCACAGCTTTTTGAGTTGTCGCTCCGAATACGCCGTCAGGCACACAAAGTTTCTGACAGAAACCGCGAGCAATCAGCACTTTTTGCAGTCTCTTGACATCTTCGCCTCTCGAACCATGTTTTAAAATCCTTCTATGCGGTCGGTGGGGTCTCCTTTCTGGTTCGTTGCAATCATCGTGCGGCGCGCAAATTTCGTCATTTGATGAAGAAGTATATGCTCCGCCACCGATGCCAGTCAAAATCAATAGAAGTAGAACTGCTATTAAAATCAAAAAAGGCGACTGCGGAGGCTTAGGCTTAGGCGGAGGCGGAGGCGGGGGAGGGGGCGGTTTTGGCTTGCATTCTAGTGAAATAGTACCAGTACAAACTTGTTCGGACATAGTTTCCCTGTTAATTTTCTCAAACGTATGTTGTAGGTTTGACGATCTCTTTAGAGAGTGAAAAACCGGGTTTCTGGGATGGACGCATCCCATCTCGACCGGGTTTCTGGCAACAGTCAACCGACATTCTACAATATAAGTGGCTTTACTGCAAAATCTCCGATCGTGCAAGTTAAATTTTGTTGCTCTTTGGTAGCAGCAAAGGTAACAATTACTTCGCAGGCAACTGCAACTGTCAGCATTACCAAGTTTCTCGCCAGCGGGTAATCGCAAACGTCATCATTCGCCGCTGAAGGAACTCGATAGTGTTGGTTCCAAATTATTTCGGAGTAATCGGCAGCTAATCCGACGTGCACGCAGGGAAGGGAGGCACTCGCACAGTAATCCTTGACTGCTTGCCGCCCGACACTGTTATCAAAAGTATCGATGACTGTGGCGCTGTTGGCTAGCAGCCGATCGGCATTTGCGGGTGTCAATTCTTTTGAGTGCGCCTCAATGCTGACTCCCAAAGCGCGGTAGAGGTGGTTGGCGAGAATTTTGGCTTTGAATGCGCCGATGTCCGATCGATAATAGGGTTGAGTGGAAAGATTGCGTTCCTCAATGCGATCGCGATCGATAACTTTTAACTGACCAAAGCCCGATCGCGCCAGACTTTCTGTTATATTCGCACCCAAAGCGCCCGCGCCGCACACCGTTACCGGGAAATTTTTTACCAGCGACATCACTGCGGCACTTCTGTAAAGTTGTTCGTGAAAAAATATACTCATGGTAATCAAGAATTAGCGATTTTCGACGACTCCGACTAATGATTGCAAGTCGAAGTCTTTGTCCAATCCGCTGAGACAAATGCCCGCACTCATCACTGTCAAATCATTTTTGGCGATCGCAGAAGTGTGATGTTCTCCGGTTCCGCTAGTCCATTCAACCAGCCAATAATTTTCGCGATCGAAAAAATCCCGCAATTCACCCCCGCCCATCTTCAACGCCCGCTGCAAACGCTGTTCCTCCCGCACTTTTGGATCGAAATCTTTAATATTTCGGGACACCAATTCATAAACAGTTCGCATTTCCGGCGTCATCCCTTTAAAGCGAACATCTTGAGGCAAAATCAACTTTTTCAAAGCTGCTTTCAATTCCGCTGACGGCAGCGGATCGGCGCGCCTGTCAATCTCTTCAAACCACAAACAATGACCGTCCCACCGCGCAACAATCTGCTCAAACTGCGAGCCTTCAGTTACTAAATGAACTGGTACGGGTTTCGCAACACCAGTGCGCTGTTTAGCATCAGATTCGTTAACAGGATAAGCCAGCCAAGTTTGCCCTTGCAACACGCAAGCCAACTGCAAGCGCACGGGTACGAGGAGTTGCAAATACTCTGCCACTTGCGGCAAACTCGGTTCCTCAATCACCGCAGCAATTTTTTCATTTACTGGCCCAAAAATAGCCCATCCTTCAAAGTTGCGCGGTGAGGCTTGAAAAGTATAAACCATTGAGCTAACCCTTATCCGCACGCTTCCCCCGCGCACGCAAGGAGCCAGGAATTGGGTATCGAGTAGCTGCCCTTCTCGGGCCGCGAGTTGGCTGAGGATTTTGCGGATATCTGGCACTGAATTGACCTCCTTCATCTTACTTTTTGTTACCGAAGACACTTTTTGTTTAAGAAAACATAAAGATTTGTCAACACTATTGACAGGAATTAATGCCCTGATATAATATCGAGCGAACTTCGCAACTTAACCTTGTAAATATCTTAAGTAAATATGCTGCAAAAGCTTTTTTCTAAGTGGGTTGTAGTCACAGCTTTGACACTTCCTCTTTTTGGCTCAGTCCAGGTAGCTAAAGCTCAAAACACCTATGGAGCTACTGCTTATTCTCCGACTTCTGATGCCACTGGTATTAGTTGGGATCATGCTACAGAGAAAGAAGCACTAAACGCAGCAGTAGCCGCTTGCAATCAACAAAGCGGAGGTGCGAACGACTGCGAAGCGCTGACATCTAATAGCAATAATTGTGGAGCGATCGCCGTAGGCAAAGGAGGAGCAGGTGCGGGCTGGGGCGATGATAAAGCCGCAGCAGAAGCTCAAGCTCTTGCCGGTTGCAGCGAACTAGAGGGCGGCAGTTGTAAAATCCAGCTTTCAGCTTGCAACAACTAATTAAAGTGATAAAAATTGGTCTGAGCAGTGTATGGCTCTTCTCAGGTAGATGAGGTATGACTGACAACTTATATAACGGCTAAAGCAGAGGGCTCGCATCCCAACTACGTACCTCATTTACTTGAGAAGCGCTATAGATTATCGTTGGAAAAATAGTCTAGACAATAGCAAGTGTAAGGTGCGCTGGGCGCACCTTACAGAATACAAATCGGCTAAAAGTAGGGTGCACCACGGGCACCTTACAGTTAATCTCCTACTTCGGAAGTAACTGCATCCGGTGGCAGCAAACTTTCTAATCTATCTTTAGACCAGTATTCAGTAGGATAAGCGAGTGCAATAATATCAGAGAGTCTAATCAGCCACGTAACTTGTCCGTAAGCATCGATATTTTCCGCCTGTTCGTTAGGGGGAACTATCACCAAAAGTTCCGCAAACTCCCCGAACAAATTAATCGGGATGCCGCCGAAACTGCTATTATTTGTTTTAATCCAAACTTTGCTGCCTCGATCGAGAGCTTCTTGCAGTCTGGCGCAAAGCAAACTGGATTTTTTGACCTGGGATTTTTTGGCTTTCGACTTTTTTCCCATAGTTTTAAGAAGTTAAAGTAGTTGTACTGTGGGTTGCACAGTCCGTTAGACAGTGGGTTCGGATTTAGTGCGATCCTCTTCGTTGGCGTAGCCCCCGTAGGGGCGGGCAACGCTTACGCGGTTTGGTATTGAAACGGACAAAAGGAAAAAGGGCGATCGCCCCCTCGCTACCCCATTACTCTAGTCTATAAGAAAGTGCTGTACTGCGATCGTAATAACAATTTAATCGCAAAACCGCGAAATGACACCAGTTCCCAAAAAATTCCACTGTAGCCAAGCTTCAAACCCTTAATCCATCAGTGATTGCCAATCTAAAATCTAAAATCTGAAATCTAAAATGGTATCACCTGCGGTGGCACTGTTACAAAGTCAGTCAACGACGCCCGTGTTTCTACTGTGTCCAAATGCAGTATAATCGGCGGAATCTTCCCCAATCGTTTAAGTAAAACAATGGACTGGCGAAAGCTCATTCATCCAAACCCGAAAGCTTCCACAAGTCAACCAGCGGCGCCAGAAACTCGATTATCTGTAGAATTTTTGCTGGGACTCTTTGCGGCGGGATGGACGGAACAGCAGGTGTTAGATAAATATCCCGCACTCACTTCGGAAAAGTTGCGCGCGGCTTTGGCTGCTGCGGATTCCCAGTTAGTGTCATCCATCGCTAATCCAGAATTACAAGAAATTATCGCTCAAACTCGAGAATAATTGAAAATAGGTAAAAAGTTGTCGCTTGAGGATATTGAGGGAGATGTTTGGGAGTAAACAGCGATATTAAATCTCAACTTCCCCTTAAATTTTCTCTAACTCTTTCCCGAAACTCCAACACCGCCTCAAGGGGGTCAGGCCTTTGTACATACTGTGCAATCAGTGATAAATCCAAATTCGGCAACAACTCGCTTTTCTGCATTTTTTCATATTCCTCTCCCCGAAGATGATAAACCTCAAAGCGACGATTTTTCCAGAACCAAACCTCTCTGATTCCGAGCTTTTTGTAAACTGCTAACTTGTCCAGGCCGCCACTGCTGAGTACAACCTCGATCGCTAAATCAGGAAATTCTTTTTCTGTACCGATACAATAGCACTCATCCGGTTCTGTCCCGCCCTTTTTTGCTTGAATGCGGAAGGTAGTTGAACCCAATCCCCAAAACCGAGTCCGTGTTTCTTGAAAATACGCTTCTAGCAGCATCCCAATATTGGTTTTATCTCGATCGTGACGGCGACTTGGGGACATAATTTCCAGCACTTCATCTAAATAAGTAACCCGATACCAAGGACTATCTCCAAGTTGAGTCAGTAGTTGTTCGTACTGTTGCCAACTTACGCCGCTGGTAATAAATCTTTCCACGGGATCTTCGGTAAAAAGCTCTAATTCGGTTGCTAAATTTTTGATTAATATTGAAGTCACCAACGGCTCCTCCCAAGTTTAGAGTATAGTAGAAGATTGTGATTCTGTCATCAATGGTTTAACTGGCGATCGCTACCTCATTTTCACTATCATCCTCTTCATTAATTCCAAATTTTTTGCAAATTTCATCAAGTGTCTGAGGTTGAATTACTGTTGATTTAGCTCGCTTCAGTGCCGTTAACAAACGAGTTGCATTGGCAGGCGACCTCAGCAAATAAAGCGTTTCTAGCAAACTTTCTAATTCTGCCTCAGAAATCAAAACTGCATTTTTGCCGTTAGGTCTAGTAATAACTATTATTTCCCCAGTTTCAACAGCGCGATCGCAGAGATTTTTAAAATTTGCTTCTGCTTCAGTGTATGTAATCTCAGTTGACATCATACTGGAATTCCCAATATTTTTTGCAATTGAGCAAGAAACCCCTAACCCACCCTCACCAATATCAATAGACCTGCACGCGGTAGTAACTTTAACAATGCCCTGTACGCTTGTGACAATATTGGGCTTAATTTGTGAGATTTTAGCATGACCCCTCATGACAGCAGCTTAACAGGCTGGTCCAACTTAATCCTGTTGGGGGTTGTGCTCGCTTCTATTGCATTGGCTACCAACTTGCTCAATCGATAAGTTCAGTATTCCAGTTTGCTTGCTGTATTTTAGTATCTAACTCCCGATACTGTCTAGACATTCGATCCATTTGCGTTTGCACTTCACCAACGTCGATCGTACTGAAAAATTTGACTTCCGATCGAGTATAGCGGTCTTGCCTGAAAGCGGTTGCATCAATTAAAGACTTGTAGATGCCACGCTTAAGCGCGAGAGCATCTCTCTTGGCTAAAGCATCCGATAAAGTCACTCCATCTTCCAGAATTGTCAGCGAATTAGTCTTGTTAATTTTTTTAATTAAGTCTTCCAGTTCTTGCACCCCTGCATCTACTTCGCTGATCAGTGCTTGAGGATTTTCGGGAGGTTCTTCTCCTTCCTGTACTTTAGCACTTCTTGTCAATCTGGCTCGCAGTTGTTCCATTCTTTTTTGACAGTCAGCTCTTAAAATTAAAGCTTCAGCTAGTTTCATAGTGTCTTGTCCTTCAGCTTCGTGCCAATTGTAGCTATATAATAAGTAAGGTGCGCTACGGCGCACCCTATATTTTACTTGTCCTCTCTCACCGGCAGCGACGTATCCAGAATTTCCATCAACAATTCCAAGCGCGAAGGACGGCTCAACATCGGCACTAAATTCGGCAAGGAGTAGTAATCGCCGGCAAACGTAAAGGTTTCTACCGATACTTGTTTGTCCTTCAATTGCTTCTGGACATATTCGCACCAAGCACCAACTCGCACAATCACAACATCAGGAATTACCCCCAAACTGCGGCAGTAATTCTGATAAGCATCTGCAAAATAAGGGGCAGCGTTTTCGCCTTCATCTGTTACGATAATGAATTGCTCGACAACCTGCTTTTTAATTCGCATTGCTTCCACCGCGCAACCGCAACTTGTGCCGCCGCCAGCGCGAATGTGCTTGAAAGCGCGTTCCCAGTCTGTCAATTCGCTGCCGTTTGCTTGCACTGGATACGGCATGGTGTCAAAGGCATAAACGAACAGCGCAGCCTCGGAAATGCCGGAAATCAAAGCAGCGAGACGCTTCCCGACTTCGATCGCACTTTCCATACTTCCCGACTTGTCAATCAACAAACCGGTTGCTTTCGCAATCTTGCCGCGCTTCTTCACCTGTTCGTTTGTCACCGCTTCCAGCTTCGCCGCCGTTGCTGCGTCGAAGTTCGCGCCCGCGCCCGCAACACTAGCTTTGTAAGCAGAAACCCGATCGCACTTTGCCGCTTCATCCAGCTTCGAGTCAATCAACTGCTTGACTTCAGCGTGCTCCATCGCGCCGCGCGACTGAATCGATTTCAAATTGTTGATAACTTCCTGCGGCGACATCGAGTTAATCAGCGCGGCCAAAACTGTTGGCGTTAGCTGTGCGATCGCACCAACTGCGATCGCATACGGAATCTTGTACTCAACAATCAAATTCGCCTGTTCCGCAGGTGTCGCCGCCTTCGCCAACTGCTTCAAAACGAATGCCAGAGAGTCGGACGGCGGATTGTCTTTAAACAGAATAGCATTAGCGCGATCGCTCGGCTTGACGTGCAGCGTTGCGTACAAATGCTTCATCGCCTTGCGGTTGCGGATGGCGGCGCGATCGAAAAACTGTGCATTCTTTTCCCGCGATTTCAGATAGCGAGTGACAGCAGTGCGCGCGCTGCGGGGCATCTTATTCTGGTGCCGCTTCATAAAGTCCACAATCCGCGAAACCTCGTAGGGAGGGAACTCTTGCAGCATCATAAACCCGGCATCTCGGTGTTCCGTCAGCGCCGAAGTCAGCAAGTTTCCGGCAAAAACTTCCTTGTGATCGCGCACGTCGCCGTGACGCTGATACCACACTGCTAAATGACCGTAAAAAATTGGGTCTAATTCGATAATTAACTTGTGAATTTCTGCTACTTTTTCTAATACACGGTGAGGAGTGGTGAGCAGAGAGTTGAGCATTTCCAAACGTAAATCGCGTTCTGCTGTATTCATATTCATTGGTGTCACCTAATATTTTGCACTTATTGCCTCAGTCCGCCAGTCCGCCAGGGATTGAAATCCCTGGCTCAAAGCTTAAGTCCTCTGAAGAGGACTGAAATGCGTGTTTAAAAATGTATTTTCTGTGATTAAAAACCAACAAAAACAAATATCTTTAGTCCTCTGAAGAGGACTTTAGCTATTAGCCTGGGATTTCAATCCCTGGCGGATTGTTTCGGATTCGAGGGACTTCAAATCGGGTTCAACCCAGCTATTTCTGGCTTCCCAGGACATCAGGCGATCGCGCGTGTAATAGCGAAATGGTAAAGTGCGTGAAGCGGAGCTATCCCGCAGGGAATCGGCATATTTTGCAATCAAACCGTTAGCCAGATGTACGATCGATCGATTTTGGCTTTCATCGGCGAGATACTGGCGAACAATTCGCACCCAAAACAGCGTTAGAGTTTCGTGATACCCGCTGTTTTCTGTGCTTTCAATTCCCTGAACCGAGTTGTAACGTTTAATGTTATTGCGAATCGCATTGATTGCTTCTTGTTCCGAGTCATAAAACAGATACCACAGAGCAACGGTTAAATGCGCTTCGTGCGTCCATTGACTTCGCGGCAAGCTGCATTCTTGGAAAGCATGAATCAGACTGTCTATCTCCTTGGGCGATCGGTAAATTATAGTTGTAGTTTGCATAATTTAATTCTCCTTCCTCACCACTTTCACATCTTTCGTTTGCAGTCAGGACTTCAGTCCTTAGTTTTAGCTAGTTGTTCCATAATTAACTTAATTTGTTTTTTGTTGCACTGACGTTTGCTCGCAACGTACTTCTCCCGGTTCGCAGAAGATTTATTTGTGTTTATTGCCAAGGGTTCAATATCTGCTAGCTCGAACGCATACCACAAATCATCTATTTTGCGATAATGATGATAAGCATCTACGAATACAAAATCATCTGGCTTTTTTTTAGGTACTTTCGGAATTCTCTTAGCTAAGCAAAGAATTCCAGTCTCAGGATGGACATAAAGTTGCTTGTACCAATAACCAAGAGGAATATCTGTATTATAAAATTCACGGTTTTTCCGATAAGGAACCCCATCAACTAACACAACATTCCGTTCCACATAGCCCCATACATGAGAGACAATATGTTGGCCGGATAAAGTAGTGATATCGAGAATTTGACACAGTTTGCTGTAAACATCATCCCAATACTGACCTACATGAGATTGCAGCCATTGGTACAGCGGCCCCAGACAATCGGAAAACCATTTTGTCTTGTTTCTAGGCTTAATTAAGTAGGGGCTAAGCAGTCCATCTGTAGTAGCTTCTTCAGTTAGTTTTACCAGAGATGATTTTTGCCCTTTTACCTTTCTCAAGCTGATTCTCAACCCTCCACGAGGCCGCTCAATGACATTTTCAGCTAAGCGATGTTCGCTCATAAGTCAACTTTCCCTCAGATACTGAATTAGCGTTAAAAATACCTTGTATACTCGGTTAAAACCGCTCGCAATTCAAACAAAGTCTGTTTATAATAGACTAAGAAAGGAGATATTCTAACCGGATTTTATATGAGATATTCCGCGCAAGTTAGCAAAGCGTTTTGACAGCCGGATCGCTCTACCCCTGAGCTACAGCCCCTTAAACGGGACTGGCAGGATTTGAACCTGCGACCGATCGGTTGAATTGTGTGTATGCGCTTCATTTGTTAGGGCGCGGAACAGGATTTTTATTATCTATAAACTAGAAAGCTTGACTTTTTATTTCTCCAAACTAGATAAATTATTTTTGCTTTTTTAGAGTAGATAAAGTCACTTCGCGCAAGTTAAGAAAGCCATTGGCACATACGCAGGAGTTGAACCTGCGACCTTTTCTTTTAAGAGAAATGCTCTACCAAGAGCTAGTATGTAAGCTTCCTTTGTTTGGGCGCGAAGTGGAACTTTTAAGCGCCCGATAGATATAAAAAGTTCAGGTATAAGAGGCGGCGCACAAGTCAGAGAAGCTTTGTTTTTTACGCCTCGCGGCGAGTAGGAATCGAACCTACGATTCGATTTTAAGTCGAACGTTTCCAGTTTGTAAGCTTCTTTAGTTGGGGTGCGCCTCCGACAACTGATGATTTTTTTATCCCGCACAAGTTTGAAAAGCTTTTGACAACTTCTAGCGTGTTTGCCATTCCACCATAAAGACCGAAGCCTTCAGCGGGACTCGAACCCGCAATCTTTTCAGAACTAGAACCCTAATGTGTGTAGGCTTCTCGAATTGGGGCGCGGAATAAAAGTTAATTTCTAGCCGTAAACGGCTTCTGGGCGGACAATTAAATCGCCGCTGGGACGGCGATCGAGCACGTAAGACTCGAAGCGATCGCCCTTGACATCAAAATGATTTGCCAGACGTTCTTTAATAGCTCTATCGCTCATTCCTGCAGCGATACCCACTTGGTTTTCTGCCAAGTCATAGGAACGTCCTTCAAAACGAATGTGAACCATTACCGATACCTCCTAGAGCAATTTTGGATTTGGGATTGGTAGCTTATCTGCTCTCGACTTTGGCTTTTTGTGAGACGCGGGCAAATTGCCAGTATCGGTAAAGATTCACGAAACCTGATAATCTTTACTGAAAAAAGCGCCGTTCTAAATGATAAGCTTGTTTGATTTTGCGGATTTCCTCAGCCTTTTTGGTTGATTGAAATCTGGCAGATTTTGTCTGTTCTGAATCCGCATCAAATTCGTTGAAATTAGATAGATTTCGTACAATATCTGACTTGGGCCGAGTCAGTTTGTAACCGAACAGTCTCGTATAAAGTAAAAACATGGCAATCGAGTCTCTATTGCAAGACTTTCAAATTGATGTTCCTTAAAAATTGAGCAGTATTTAGTTGTCAACGTTCAGAATTTGCACGGAAAATACAGGTTTTTGCTTGTCCTGCGCTTTCCACACTTACATACTACATACATACTACACAGGTGTCAAGGGGGTAGCAAAAGTTTTTTAGATAAAACTTACACGAGTGGCGAGAAACCTGGTTTTTTCAGGAAAATATTTCGTTGCAACCTGCAGATTCGTTAAAAAACCGGGTTTCTCGGGTGAAAGCGCGATCGCGAACTGTAACATGGATTAAACATCCTTAACATAGGAAATGCTGTCGCGAATATTGTGGAAGCCAGCAGACTCGTAAAGACGCAATGCACCGGAGGAATTTTCAGTATCCACGCCGAGAATAGCAGTAGCGACACCGGCAGCTTTCAGTCGATGCAAACCAGCGAGCAACATCGCTCGTCCCAATCCCATTTTGCGGAAGCCGCGCCTAGTGCCGAGACAAGCAATCCAGCCTTCATTGCGCCCGGTACGATCGCACTCTTCCACATTAATCTCGCAGTAACAAAAACTGACAAATGTGCCGTCACCAGCAACAGCAATCAAGTCTAAATCATTTCTATAATCGGGTTTAGCTAACTCGTGCTTAAATTTATCCACCGTTAAATCGTGATGATTCCAGTGATCGATAAACGACTGGTTGAACATTTCTACCCAAGCTGTCGCATCCTCTTCGCCTGGGAACTGAATGAGGGCAAAACCTTGTGGGAAGTGCGGTTCTGGGATCGGTTCAGAGAGCGATCGCGCCATTCGGAAAAAATAGCGATCGGCCTTAAAACCGCAATTTGACAGCACAGAAATGCGATCGCCATCCTCAGCGCGCGCGTAGGTTCGCAGCTTCACGCGCCCGCCCCGCATCGCAGACACTTCGCGCATCCGCACTTCACCCCAGGCGATCGCGGCTGCTTCCACATCGCCTCCGCGCGCACCCGGGTGGACGCGAAACCACAGCCAGCCGTCAATTACTTCGCCCGGTTCAGAAACCGACAACTGAGCAAAACCGATTAATTTTCCCTCCGCATCTTCCCAAAGGCGGATATCGCGCGCTACATCTAGGGACGGTGCGTTAAATTCTTGTTGTAATTCCGAGATGGAAGTGCCTTCATCCAGCCGATCGACTGATTCGCAAGTATTGATTAAATGGGCGATCGCATCTAAATCGCGATCGCCCGCATAGCAGCGCGCCGATAGATTTGCCATTATAGCTAATCACCTGTTCCTGTTGTTATTGAGTTTAAAAATAGCTTGGGCGATCGCACTTTTATCGATCGACTCGCCCCAATGGTCGATCGGCATTAAAAATCCGACAACGCAAATACTCACAGTAATCCAACCGCTACAGACATTGACTGCGATCCTGAGCGCAAAACGAGTGGAAAACGACATACTAGAGACAGTTTAAAGCCTCAAAGCCTTGTGAATAGTATGTTATTTGGGATGGGAGTAGAAGGACTCGAACCTTCGACCTTGAGATTAAGAGTCACCTGCTCTAACCAACTGAGCTATACTCCCGCATCTACGCTAGCTTAACACAACTGTTCTGAAAAATCAACTATTTTTGTATAAATTTGTGGCGATCGATCCCAATCACCCGAAAAGTCTCTCAACGGATACGCGAATGTCGGGAAATGCCAGCGGTATAACCGTTCCAGCCTCGATCTTTGGCTGTGTAGCGTACTCGCCATTCTCAGGATAGCGAAACACGATCGTTTGCTTAGCAGATAAATTTAAAACCCAATATTCTTGAATTTCTGCCTCGGCATAAGTGGCGGTTTTCAACTCTAAATCCTTCTTCACTCTAGTTTGAGCAACCTCTACAATCCAAAAGATATCTTGAGATTCGGGATGGCGATCGTTGTAAGCAGACTCCGGCAATCGCACGATCGCAATATCTGGTTCAGGTTCAGAGTCTGATAGCGTAATCGGCCCGTTGAAGCGGACATCAGCTTTACCTGCGAGTAGTTCTTCGAGGTATTTAGTACCTCGTTTGGTTGTGTTGTAATGAATAGGGGTTTCTGGACTCATCTGGCAAACTTCACCGGCTAGCAACTCCACACGGCGATCGCGTAGAATCCCTGCTTCAATCATGCGGTGATAGTCGCCCACAGACCATTTAGCTAGCGTTTTCATTGCAGAATCGACGCATTTTCTTAAAAGAACAAATTTATTTTACACGATCGCCCTTACTCCAATATTTAATGTAAGTTCGATCCAGGGTAAACGCATCTTAACTTCAACCCAGAATATGCTACAGTTAGAGCCGACTAATTTTTTATGTAGTTTTTTGTAGTTTATTGGCACTGTCAATGGCAAGAGGTTTTAGTAAAGCTGTAACTTCCAAATAAAAACAAAAATATTTATTGCAGGCAATGAATATTTTAAATACCAGTTTTTTAGAACATTTTGCCAATTTGAAATACCCCTGAATAGAAATAAATCAAGAACATTTCCTCAAATATATTATAGCGATTGCGATTCTAGCTATCATCAGCGGTGCCGACGGATGGGTGGCAAGAGAAGCCTATGGCAGGGCCAAATATGAATGGTTAAAAAGCTTCCTAGAATTACCGAATGGCATACCATCTCATGACACATTTAGTAGAGTATTTGCCCTAATAGAACCGCAGCAGTTTCAAGAATGTTTTTTGAGTTGGGTAAATTCGATAGTCAAGGAATTAAAACTAGAAGCGATTGCCATTGATGGCAAAACAATGAAACAATCTTATGACCGAAATTACCAGCAAAAAGCTCTACATATAGTTACTGCCTGGTCTTCATCTCATCAATTGATTTTAGTACAAAAAAAGTCGATAAAAAATCTAACTAGCTGACAGCAATTCCGGGATAAATAGAAATGTTATAAATTTCCGTCAGCGTAATAACCATAGATACTCGCTTGCTGCCAAAAAGACATAACATCTCTGATTGCGATCGGCTTTTCAAGTCTTAAAGCATTTAGGGCAAGGCATCACTGCCGTCTAAGTTAAGGTGAAGGTATTGCCTCAGTACAGGTGAAATCGTGTAAAAATTTGCTTGTTGTTCAATCAAGCAGCGCCGCGATAGAGATTGCAGGGCATTTACCAAATCTGAAGCCGGAATTATGTCATTTTCTAGCAATTTTGCGCGCTCGATCGGCTGGCTTGCTTTCGCTAACAAGGAGATTACTTGTTTTTCTAGTTCCGATAGGCGATCGTACTGCTGCTGTAAAACATCTTTCAAATCTTCCGGCAACAATATGGTATCATTTGGTAATAACTCTGTCACGCCTCCTCCCAAGTCTTGAATCAGATTCGCCACGCTTTTTAACCATAGGGGGTTGCCTTGGTAGCGATGAATGAGTGCTTCACTGTTGTCGCTTTCTTCTAACCCGTAATCTCTGAGTATTTCCTGTCCGGCGGCGATGTCTAAACCTTTGAGTTGTAAGGTGCGAATAGAAGTATTTTGGCTTTTAGCTTGAGTCACTTCTCTCGGCTGTTCCCAACCGATTAACATCAAGCAGCTTTGATGGGATAATTTTTCTATTTGTTTGAATAAAGAGCGATATTCTTCGTATCCCGGTTTATATTTCCCTGCTAATTCGCCGCTGCTGAACAGGTTGTGAATGTCATCTAAGACTACTAAGCAGCGATGCTTTTGTAAATATTTAATTAGGGGTAATGCTTTCTCGTTGGTTGTCGGTGAATCTTGCTTTTCTGACTGGGATAAAAACTTGATTAAGTTGGCTTCAAATTCCGCGAGGGTGGGGGATGTGTCGAGATTGCACCAAATGACGTATTCAAACTCGTCTTTTATTTGTTGGACGAGTTGTACTGCTAGGGATGTTTTGCCGATACCGAGTCCGCCGGTGAGGGTGATGAGGCGGCTGTGTTGTTGTAGAATCGCTGTGGTGAGGGTGTGGAGTTCGGGAGTGCGATCGTAGAAATCGCCCAACTCCGGCATTTCGCTTAAATCTTGATGTAGAGTTTTGGTTTGTTGTGGGTTAGATTTTTCGTCATTATGTGAGTTTGATATATCTGGCGGGTGTCTAGGTTCTCCACACAGGTTAAAGATACCAATTCCTACAACGACATCTTTTGCAAAGTTTGAAACATTAGAGACTTGAAACCTGTGAATTGCCGATCGAAAATTCTTTTTATTGACATCTTCTCCCAACTCTTCTGAAAGTAATTGCCATAATTCCGAAGCCGCATTCCTAACACGACTTTCAGAACAGTCAAAGTCTTTGGCTATGTGCTTGTATGTCTCGTGTTGTACAGTTCCTTTCAATATCGCCTCTTGTAAATCATCAAGGTGTTGACCCGTTTTCTCGAAGACTATCTTATCTGCAAGATGTAACATTTCTTTAAGATTCATCGGCTTAAGAGGCTGGGATGATTTTGTGTATTATGGCACAGTTTTAGACATTTTAGTATTTTTTTAGATATTTTAGTACAAAGTGAGATTTTCAGAAATTAAAGTAAGGGAAAATTTTGGGCAAAATAGTACATTTTGGGACTGTGCAAACTTGGGATTTATGAACGAGACTTGGAGAAGTCAAGCGTAAATTTTCAAGGATTAAATACTAGCTATTATATCCTATGTAACACTGGTTTAGCCAGCAAATGCGGTTTAATTAAAGGAGAAGTAACTCATGGCAGTTGACGTTTTTGTTCAAGCTTTTTCACAAGAGCTGCTTAAATATGCTGGACGAGTAGCAGCCCAAAAATTTCTTGAGTATATAAAGCAAAATGGTTACAAACAAGGGACTTATTTTGTAACGCTTATTAATAAAGCGGAGGGGCTAGATATAACAATTCAAGTAGACCCTGATGAATATATCCTTGACGCTGCTGAAGAAGCAGGTATTGATTTGCCATATTCCTGTCGTGCAGGTGCCTGCTCAACCTGTGCAGGAAAACTCTTGAGTGGAACAGTTGATCAATCAGATCAGTCATTTTTGGATGAAGACCAGCTTAGAGAACAATTTGTCTTAACCTGTGTTGCATACCCAACTTCAAATTGCATCATTAAAACTCATCAGGAGGTGGAGCTATATTGAATATGTAACATTAAAGCTACTTTTAGACGGGAATGACACTGTATAATGCCTTTGAGTAAGGCTTCTTGTCAGTCGTCAAGATGCTGACCAATTTTCGTGAATAATCTAGGTATAAAAGAGAGTCAAAGAATGAATAACGCTAAAAATAAACAATCTAAGATTACGCATTTGCAAAGTGAAGCTCTTGACATTTTACAAAAAAGCAGTTCGCTGATAGCTCAAGTTGAATCGGTGTTGAATAGTGGGTATACAAAAGACAAAGATATTATTGATAACGAAGTCAGAAAGGTTGCAAAGGCAGAGCTATCAATTTCAATCATTGCCCCTATGAAGGCAGGAAAATCTACGGTTATCAATGCTATCAGCGGGATGAAATTACTACCTTCCCATAACAAAGGAATGACAACTTTGCCCACCGAAATTGAACTTGTTATAGGTGTAGAAAATCCGTCTATTTCAGTGCCTAATGAGGCTAAAGCTGTCTTACAAAAATTGATTTTAAATCTAAAAAAGCAAGTTGTTCGGAAAGGTAGCAAGTGGGTGGAAGATCGGCTTCAAGAGTATAGTTATCTTTTTGGTTTGGCTAAGGATATCCAAGCTGGAAAATGGGACACTCTTCTGACCAAAGTGAATGGTACAGATAATATTTCTGAATTTCTGACAGGAATAAATCATATAGTCCGAATGTGTCTCCTGATGGAAGTAGAGGTAGATGATATCATTTCCCTACAAGAATATCCAAGAATAACAGCACCTTTTATTCCCTTCTCTAACATTCCTAGCTCTGGCTCAATTGGCAAACTTGTACTAATAGATACTCCTGGCGCAGATGAAGGTAGTTCTAATGAGAAAATTCAACAGATGTTGAAGAAAATTCTTTATGCTGTAATGTCTAGACAATTGGAGCAAAGCTCATTGGTGTTAACAGTTGTTGACTACACGGTGTCTAACAATGCAGCAGCTATGGAGATGATTAAAGCAGTAAGGAAAATGGTAGCTGACAGAGGTGCTGAAAATATCTATGTATTGTGCAACAAATATGATGAAAGGAAAGGAGGAGAACAAGATGAAGCCGAAATTAAGAAAGATATAGGCAAGAAGTTTGAGGGTACTGATTTTAATGCAGACAAACAGGTATTCCCTGTATCAGGCTTATATGCCTTAGCTGCGAGAGAATTTTACAAAGAGTATCAGCGAAATAAGGAAGGGCTAAGTAAAGAAAGCCCTATTATGCGTTCGCTTTTTGAAGCTCAATATGGTGAAAGCAGAAAAGCCCATCGCGAATTGGAAAGAGCTACTATTGAATCAGCAAAAGAACTGGCTGATGATTTGTGGGAAGATTCTTATTTCAGTGAGTTTCTAGAACCAGTTATTGAAGGTTTGATACCTAATGCTTTGGGAATCAGTATCAATTCAGCACTTAAAGTATGTCGAAGTAAGCTTTCCCACATCTCCGATCAAATTAAGCTACAGCGTAGTGGACTTGATAAAGAAGCGGATGAGTTAAGCCGTATGGTAAGTTCGCTTCAAGCCCAACTCGAAAATTTAGATAAAGAAAGAAGCAGCCTTAACAAAGTAACTACTTACACGGATAAATTGCGAAGTTCAGCACAATTAATTCTTTCTGCTACTTTTCGAGATAAGGAGCTTCCTGGAGAAATTAAGCAAATTTTCTGGGATGGCAATAAAACTTATGAGGGAGCTTATTCTGACGAAATGACTGAAGATGAGTTCAAAAATTGGAAGGATAAAATAGAGAAGATTGCTGAACTGAAGATACAGAATGCTATAGATTATGCACTCCCACAAATCAGGACGCAAGTAGATTATACAATGGCTGAGATCCGTCGTTTCTTAGATGAAAATACGGAACCCCTGGTGAAGAAAATTAAATTCGATCTTGAAAAAGCTTTTAGCGTTGATTTATCTCCCTTGCGTTTAGATCTTCAGGTGTCAGGGATTAGCACTTCTCGGTATATATCATTTTATTACGAATCCGAGAATAATTCATTTCTTAAGAAAACATTCCAATTTATGAGCAGGTTGTCGTGGACTAAGGAAACGTACACAGTCTCAAGGTCAAAGTTTGAGAGTCAGTTCAGCACAATCATGGAAGATAATCGGCAATCTATAGAAAGGGCGGTTGATGCTTTTATCAACAAAGATATTAAAGAAGCAATCAATCAATATTTTGGGCAAATTGATGGCTATCTGGAAAGTTACAGGAATGGTTTAAAAAAATCTTTGGAGAACCAAAAACTTAGTAGTGGTGAGAAACAAAAGTTGGCTTCTCAGTTAGATACACTGAGTCCTGACATGGCTAAATTGATAAATATACTGAATGAATTGGAGGATAAAAAGAATTTGCAATAAAAGCATCTGAGACTTTATTGCAGCGGACGGACGGGCGATTTCTGAGCTAACGTGTCGTAGGCGATCGCCCCTCACACCAAATACCAAACACTGCGATGATTGTACAGAGTGCGATCGCACACAATCATCATCCCTAATTTGCGATCGACCTCCGGCATCAATTCTCAACAAAGCATCCGGCTGAGGTTCGTTATCTGCGTCCAAGCGCACAGTAGCATTGTCGCCCAATTCCACCCCAGCCAACGTATAATTTGATTGTGTTGTTCGCCGTGACTTCTGAATCTTACCGAATAATGCCAGATTAAATATTTTTCAATCTATTCAGTTAGCCATAAAAATTTAAGCAAACATAGCACCCCAGGGGTAACTTTTGCAACACTAAACTCGCTCCTAATATCAAATTCTAACTAAATCCTTCCTTTATACCTTCTGCTTCTTCCTTCGCGTCTTCGCGGTTCGTTTCTAACGCAAATATTCAATCCAAGCCGGCAAAACCTCCGGCGAACCGTACCACTTCCCCGGAGAACGAGGCGAATGCCAAACCCCCTCCAACACCAGATTTTCTGCCCCGTCCAAAACAGCAGCTTCCACCGGCGTAATTCCATCTCCCCAAGTTTCACCTTTCCCCACAGTCAACTCATAACTTTTATAAGCCAGCCAAGTTCCAAAACTGCGCTTGCCAAAAACAGCTTTCCCAGCAGCGCACACGTAGCGCACCTGCGGGTGAAAAGCGCCCGGATAGTGAATTTTGACAAAATCTAGATTTTTGCGCGTCCAGCGCTCTTGAGAGACGTGCGGCGTGCCTAAAGTGATTAAAGTATTCACGTAAGGGTGAGCTTTCCACAAACCCGCGTCCTCAAGCACGTCGCCGTGAATCGTGTAAGGCTTTTCGCCCAAATAGATGCGAGAAATCCAGCCGCCGGCGGAATGACCGACGAGATTGATCTGCGGAACGCCGTATTGCTGTAACATTTGTTTGACCGTGCGATCGAGCTGTCGCAAAATTGGCACCATCGACCGCCCGCCAAAAGTCGGCAACCAATCTCCCTTGCCCAGAGGCACTGTTACTGTTGGGAAACCTCGATCGACCAGAGACTTTTCTAATTCCCGATAGTCGGAAGCAGCAGCAAAATATCCTGGTAAAATCACGGTTGGTAATGGCATTGTCAATTTTAGATTTTAGATTTTAGATTTTGCCGCCGGAGTGCTACGATCTGTTTTTCAAGTTCCAAGACACTTGCCGAAGCATCCTTGGGATTGCTAACATCTGCCGCTCGTTAAACCTTTTGCTTAGGGAATATCTACTTCTATGGCTCGCGAGCCGATTCAAACATGGTATTTTACCCTAGTTGTCGTTCACTTAGAAGACCGTTTTCTACTGGTACAAGAGCGCAAGTACGAGCAGCAGTGGTATCTCCCAGCAGGGCGAGTGGAAAAAGGGGAAACTTTGCTCGAAGCTGCTATTCGCAATACTCGCGAGGAAGCTGGCATTTCCATCATCGTGGAGGGAATTCTCAGGGTAGAGCACACAGTGATGCCTAGGGGCAATGTGCGCCTCCGAGTCATTTTTGTGGCTCGTCCGCAAGATAAGACGCCGCCCAAGAGCAAGCCGGACGAGCATACTTTGTGCGCGGGCTGGTATTCTCTCAAGGAATTAGACCAGTTGTCGCTGCGGGGAGAGGAAGTTCGAGAAATGTTTCAATATATGGCAAGCGGTGCTCCAATTTATCCCATCGACTTGCTCACCATTGAGGGGGCTCCTTTTAAAAATTACCGCTATCGCTGGTGAATCCATCGATTTGGGATTTGGGATTTTAGATTTTAGATTTTAGACTTCGGCGTGAGTGCGATCGCCCTTACGATTTTAGATTTACTGGCAGCGCAGTGAATCAGGGAGCAGGAACTTTAATCTAAAATTTTTAGAATCGACCCTGACGCTAGTGTCGCGGGCTTGTACTCATTTTGGGGCGCGGCCACCGAGGGGCTGCGGGCTGGGCTGACAGCCACTCGATCGGTATTTTGATGGCGTAACCGAATTGGAAACGCCGATCGATCGAACTTGTCGATCGTGTTTAATAAATTTGGTTCAGTTGCGGGCCCATGAATTTTCATCAAGGTCGATCGGGCAATTTCGATACCGACCGTGCTAAAATTATACCTTTGAATTCCCAACCTCTCCTCATTAAAACGAATTCACACTCAATCACAACCACAGCAATAGAAATTACCAATCCCCCAATCCCCCAATCCCCCAATCCCCCAATCTCCCAATCTAACAATCCCCAATCCCCCAACCCCCCAATCCCCCAATCCCCCAATCTCCCAATCTAAAATCTAAAATCTAAAATCTAAAATCTAAAATCTAAAATTTAAATGACTGACTCTTCCTCCCTAGCAAACACCCTTTCCGAACCGCTGCGCCAGCCTTTTTGGTGGGCAGCCCTAGCTTCTGTCAGCCTCCACGGACTCCTCGGAGTAAGTGCCCCGACGCTCTCAAACATACTTTATGGTGGAAATTCCTCAAAAAATATACCCGGTTCTGTCGGCTTAGTAGAACTAACTCCTGCAGAAGCCGGCCGCCTGCCACAAACCATACCGCCCAAACCGTCTAATACCCGATTTACGCCATTTTCGATCGCACCAGTTCCCCTTCCACCAACGCCAAAGTTAACCCCGCCCTTGCCCCCCGCTCCTGATACCATCAACTTGCCCGCCATGCCGCCGGGAATGCCCCCTCCTGGATTCTTTTCTCCTCTCCCTCCTTCCCCTCTCCCGCCCTTCACTGCCCCAACAGCCCCGCCACCTCCCACAACTCCATCCCCAACAGTCAGAGCCCCCTCCCAGCCAACAACACCCACTATCATCCCACCCGTACCTCCGAGCGGTTTGATTTTCCCACCCTTGCCCGGTAATTTCGATCGCAATATCCCGCCGCCGCCATCGCTGAGTGAAGCGCCCCAGCTTCCCGGCGGCGGCTCAGAAGATGAAGCAGAGACGCTCAAAAAGATCATAGCCAGTAGAGGCGGACTTCCCCTATTTCCAGACGGAGCTCCAGTCTTTACCCCGGAATTCCCAATTGGCAGGAATGTGGGACCCGATGGAGTACCAAAATTGACTCAAAAAGATCCCAATAAAAGGAATCTCATTGCAGAAACTCCCGAAGAAAGAATCAGGAGGCAACAATTTGAAGAGGGACAGCGACAGCTAGGACAGTCCGGTCAACCGGCTTCAAACTTACCCCCCGACAGAGAGACACTACTTGCGGCTGGAGAGACCTATGTTGCTTTGTTTGATAAATTCAAAAAGGCTTATCCTGACTTGGAAACGACGGGCCCGACTCCTGTGAATGTTCCTTATCCCGTAACAGCTTGCTCGCAAAAACTTCAAGGAAGAGCCGTTTTTGGAGCAGTTGTCAGCCCTCAAGGCTTGCTCAAGGCCGAGCCACAGCCGATCGTCCCCACGGGTTACGGTATTCTCGACAATGCTGCTAAAATTGCGATTATTAGCCCTTCTCTAACATTTGAAGCAGCCAGCACGCACAAGCTTTACCAACTGACTGTCGAGTTTAAGTACGACGAAAAAGTTTGCAGTGGCATTCCTGTCACCCCAACCAGACCCAACCCACCAGGCCAGCAACAGCCAGCGCCCGCCCCCACAGCGCCCAGCAGACCGACAGGCCAGCCGCCATCCCCAGCGCCTGCTGAAGTGAAACCGCAGTTTGAGAAGCCGCCGGCCCCCTCAAACAAACCGCAGCCCGGTACCAAACCGTCGCCGCCCGCACAAAAGCCCGCGACCCAAACGTCGCCTTCTCCTGAACCGAAGCCAGCCGCGGAACAGTCGCCTTCTCCTCAACCGCAACCCGCCCAAGAATCCCCGCAGCCCGAAGCAGCGCCATCTCCTGCCCCGGAAGTGTCACCGTCGCCGGAAGCAGCGCCATCTCCTCCTGCCGAAGTGTCGCCGTCACCATCGCCGGAAGCAGCGCCATCTCCTGCTGCCGAAGTGTCGCCGTCACCGTCGCCGGAAGCAGCGCCATCTCCTGCTGCCGAAGTGTCGCCGTCACCATCGCCGGAAGCAGCGCCATCTCCTCCTGCTACCGAAAATTAATTGGGCATCGGTAATTGGCAATCGGTTATGGGAATGGGTAATATCCAATCTGCTTGCTTCACTATGGCGAGTTAGTAGTTAATAGAGTGCGTCAGCTTGAATATTTGTTGCTTCTCCAACTAATTTTTACTTGCTGAGGCACCCTACTTTCTCCACTAAGAATCAAGTTATTTTTCGTCCGCCCGACTCGGACTTGTGACGATTGAAGTTTTGACTGCAAAGCTAATTACCTATTCCCCTTAACCTCTCAATTGTATTGAATTTTATACATTTGGAATAAGTCGCCGCTTTGCTTTTTTACTATCTTAGCGCCTGCCGCTTTAATCATTTTTTCCCAATCTTCTATTGCCTCTAAAAAAACTTCCCCGGCTCGATAAGTTTCCAAAATTGCCCAATCTTCTGCTAGAGGAGCATCGGGGTTGAGGACATCAAAAACAAAATGACCGCCCGGTTTTAGTACGCGTTTTACTTCTCCCATGACTGTGTTCCAATAGTCTACGGGATAGTAACAGCTAAAGCCTGTAGCGAGGCATAAATCGAACTGAGCCTCTTCGTAATTTAACTGGTGAGCGGGGGCCCATTCTACGCCTTTGAACAGCTTAGAATTGAGCTGAGGGCCGCGAGCGTTTAAGGCGTCTCGCGCGGCGCTGCTGATTTCTTGACCGTAAAAATAGGCTTCCCAATCCCGCCAAGGATAGATGAGAAAGCTGACTCCGCAGCCAATGTCTAAACAGCGCTGATTTTTTTGAGGTTTGGCAATTTTCCAGAAGGGAGAAACTGTTTTTTCTTGGAGAGTTCCTGCAACTGATTCTAGGAAAATCGGCATTGCTTCGACTTCTTCGGGTAAAGCGAAAGCTTCTCCTCGGTATTCGCGATCGAACCGGGCAGCAACCTGCGATAGTAAAACTTGCCAGCTATCTGATTTGCCTTTGGCAAACCAACTTGGTTCGCTTGTACTTGCTGAGCGTTCGGACTTTTTAGACATTCTTGAATTACCTTTTAGAAGCTTTGAGAGCTTTTGTAAAGTTTTGGCGGTAAGGCTTATTAAAAATTAACGCGGGCCAGAGCAGCGAGAGCTTCAGGCGATTTGCAAAACTTCGATCGAAGTTAGTGCGATCGAAACCATTCCAAAATTTCCAAATACCGCCACCGTAAGCGATCAGCAATGCCAAGCTAATTAACGTACTCATTAAAAAAACCCCTAAGCAATGGATAGGATTTTGGGTCAGCTAGTCAAAGCGCTACTCTTAATCTATCATTTATCAGACGCCTTGGCGCACCGATAGCCGTACTAATTCCCCCTTCAGAAAGAGACTGCAAAATCCCCGCTGGCCACAAACTTAAAAATAACACCCCTGAAATAGCTTTCACCGAGCAAGCAAGAAGGGACTTCTGCCAAAAGTCGAGGATTCTGAGGACTTATACGATTGAAGAATTGAAGAATTCAAGAATTGGGAATGACTCAGGAGAGAAGGGTTTCGATCGCGGGCCTACAGTTGCATTCTTGTTTTTAACTGGTATTACCCAACATCCCCTACAAATCCGAGCTCTTACCCTGGGGATTGGTGCGATGCCGCAAGTTCTCATTCGGTTGAAATCGGTTGCTGTTGGGGGACGGCCTGGCCGAACGGGATTGCCCAGACGTGTCACTACTGGAAGATATTTAAGTAAGAACTGAGTGTTGGCGACCCGCGAATTACAGCAGGCAAACTTTTTCTAGCGGACAATAGCGGTAGAGAGCTTTCTAAGCAAGGAGGATTTTATGCGTGCAGTGCTGATGGCTGGGGGATCGGGAACGAGGCTCAGACCCCTGACGTGCGATTTGCCCAAACCGATGGTGCCGATTCTCAATCGCCCGATCGCAGAACACATTATTAATTTGCTAAAAAGGCATCAGATTACGGAAATTATTGCGACGCTGCACTACCTTCCCGATGTCATGCGCGAATATTTTACTGACGGGGCAGAGTTTGGCGTTCAAATGACTTACGCTGTGGAGGAAGACCAACCGCTGGGTACGGCTGGTTGCGTCAAAAATATTGCTGAACTGCTCGATCGAACTTTTCTGGTGATCAGCGGCGACAGCATCACAGACTTCGACCTGACGGCAGCGATCAAATTTCACCGCAGCCAGCAATCCAAAGCCACGTTAATTTTAACTCGCGTTCCCAACCCGATGGAATTCGGGGTCGTGATTACCGAGGAAAATTACCGCATCAGTCGCTTTCTGGAAAAGCCTTCTAGCAGCGAAATTTTCTCCGATACTATCAATACCGGCATTTATATTTTAGAACCCGAAGTCTTGGATTACCTGCCGGTAAATCAGGAGTGCGACTTCTCGAAAGACTTGTTTCCCCTGCTGCTGGAAAAAAACGAGCCGATGTACGGCTACATCGCCGAAGGTTACTGGTGCGATGTCGGCCAGCTAGATGTTTACCGGGAATCTCAGTACGACGCGCTGCGGGCAAAGGTCAAACTGGATTTGAGCTACTACAACGAAGTTCGATCGGGACTTTGGGTAGGTCAGAATACTTTTATTGACGATAGCGCGATCGTCGAAGTACCGGCGATGATCGGCAACAATTGCCGAATTGGAGCCCGAGTTAAAATCGATGCGGGTACAGTGATCGGAGATAACGTGACTGTCGGGGCCGACGCCAACCTCAAACGTCCCATAGTCTGGAACGGAGCAATTGTCGGCGAAGACGCTCATCTTAGGGCCTGCGTGATTTGCCGGAGCACCCGCGTAGACAGGCGCGCTCACGTCCTCGAAGGTGCTGTCGTCGGTTCAATGTCCATCGTGGGAGAAGAAGCACAAGTGGGGCCAAGCGTGCGCGTATGGCCGAGCAAAAATATTGAATCCGGCGCTCTGTTAAATCAAAATTTAATTTGGGGAGAACAAGCTAAGCGGAATTTGTTCGGTCAGCGCGGCGTTCAAGGACTGGCAAATGTGGATATTACCCCGGAATTTGCAGTGAAATTGGGCGCAGCTTACGGCTCGACTTTGAAACCCGGGACTTCGGTATCGGTTTCTCGCGACCAGCGGAGCATTTCGCGGATGGTTTCGAGGTCTTTGATTGCGGGTTTGATGTCGGTGGGAATTAATGTGCTCAATTTGGAATCGACGGCAATTCCGATCGCGCGCACGGTTTCGTCTACGATATCAATTGCCGGCGGCATTCACGTTCGCATTTCGCCCGATCGCTCCGACCACATTTTAATTGAATTCTTCGATATCAAAGGCATCAATATTACTAAAGGAGCTGAGAAAAAAATTGAGGGGGCTTATTTTAAGGAAGATTTGCGGCGAGCTCTAATTCCCGAAATTGGAGAGATGACGTACTTTAACCAAGCTCTTGAAGTTTACAACCGCATTTTTGAGCGGCAGATGAATGTTGAGGCAATACGCTACAGCAATACTAAGGTGGTAATCGATTACGTTTACGCGGTTTCGGGAGCAATTTTGCCCCAAATGCTTGCCAAGTTCGGCTGCGATGCGGTGGTACTAAATGCCAGTCTCAAGCAGACTTCTCTAAGCAACGGGGAACGGGAATATTTGCTCGACCAACTCGGCCGGGTGGTGAAAGCACTCAGCGCTAATTTTGGAGTGCAGGTATCGGCCAACGGCGAACAGCTCATTTTGGTAGATGAGTCGGGGATAGCGATTCGCGGGGAAATGCTGACGGCGTTGATGGTAAATTTGATGCTGACTTCTCATCCCAAAGGTACAGTAGTAGTGCCGGTGCATGCGTCTTCTGCGGTGGAGGCGATCGCCAGACGCTATCAAAGCAAGGTAATCCGCACGAAGGCGAACCCAACTGCTTTGATGGAAGCCGCTAACAGGAACCCGAATGTGGTTTTGGGCGGCAGCGGCCTTATGGGTTTTATTTTCCCGCAGTTGCATCCCGGATTTGACGGAATGTTCTGCATTGCTAAAGTGATAGAAATGATGACGGTTCAGGAGCGATCGCTCGGACAGATCAAGGCGGAACTTCCCCGCATCACCCACCGCAGTTACAGCGTCCGCTGTCCTTGGACTATCAAGGGTTCGCTGATGCGACATTTAGTAGAAACTCATTCGCCCGATCGTTTAGAATTATTAGATGGAGTGAAGATTTTTAACTACAGCGACGACAATTGGGTATTAGTTTTACCCGATGCTAGTGAACCGACGGTTCATATCTTCGCCAACAGTGAGGATCGAGATTGGGTATCTGAAACTTTGAAGGAGTACCGCGCTCTCGTTCACGATTTTGTCACTCAAGCCGAGGCGGCTGTTCTCCAAGATAAATTTGGTAACGTGTAATCGGGAATTGGGAATTGGGAATTGGGCATTAGGCATTGGCATTGGGGAATTGGTAATGCAAAAGTAAAAAAATAAAATGCGTTATTTTAAGTTTTACCTTTTTACTTGAAAGTTCATGCCCAATTCCCACTCCCGAATTCCCTGCGCGGGCCAATTCCCAATTCCCGATGCCCAATTCCCAATTCCCGATGCCCCAATTCCCAATTCCCGATGCCCAATTACGCACAGATAACAACAGATGAATAGCTGCATTTTGATGGCGGAAATAATTCAACAACCGCAACTCCGTTATACTCCTGACAATCAACTTCAAATTGCTGAGATGTTGGTGCAGTTTCCCGGCCCAAAACCCGAAGATCCGCCAGAACATTTGAAAGTGATAGGATGGGGAAATTTTGCTCAAGAAATTCACGAGAAATATCGCGAGGGCGATCGCGTGATTATTGAGGGACGGCTGAGCATGAATACGATCGAAAGAGACGGTATTAAAGAAAAGCGCGCTGAACTGACAGCTCAAAGGATTTACAGTGTCGGCGCCGATGCAATGAGTTCGGCTCCCGCAGCTAGAACCGCCCCGGAACCGGCTCAAATTCGCGACAGCACCCCGGCTAACGTGCCGAGCAATGTAGTTCCTTTAGGCTCGCACAAGCGCAGTTCTAACAGCGCTCCAAGCGGCGCTAACCGCACGTCTAGTTCGGATTGGAACTCGCATCAGTCTTCAAATTCTGAGTCCGATCGCCAGTCGGGTTCGTCTAACGAACCGGAAAATCCCGATTACGATCCGATTCCATTTTAAAAATTAGGGTGCATCACTTTACGAGCGATCGCAAAACTTCGCAGTTAGATCGAAAGTGACGCACCTTAATTGAAGGGCGATTCCCTACGGGATAGCTTCGCACGCGCGTACTTCAGCAAAAAAAAGGGCGATCCTCTTAGAGGGCTGCGCTAACGAGTTTGGCCCAACTACGAGCTCTCATTGCAAATTTTACAGATCGATCGTCACAATTTTTTTCTTGCTTTTTTCGTCGCGCAGCACGACTGTATTGTATGGTGATGTATCCGTCCCCAGCGGAATTGGCAGCTTAAAGCTATTGCTCTTATGCTTAAGCGGGCCTAAATCAATGCTTTTCGTTATATTGCCATCTGTTGCCAGATAAGCGGTAAGTTCGCCTTTATAATCTTCAATCAAAAAGTCTCTGAAGAAAAGGACTTCCCCAGCACCCTCGACATCGATAGCAAGGATGACCGTGCCGCTAAACGTTGCGCCTTTTTCTTCTTCATCAACCGTCGCCATTTTAATTTCCGAGGGGTCTTGACCGGACATATCTGGCATAAATTTTTTCTCCTGAACTGAGCGCAATTATTAACAAGAATATTACCTGATGCTAGGGGCGATCGCAAAACTCTTAGGACGTATTTCTGCATCGGTCTTGCTTCTCTCTAAGGTTAGATAAGCCCGCGACCGCGCATTGTAGCACCAATTCTCTCAATTCTTCAGTCAGTAACCACAGACCGTTAAAATGCTCTCTCTAATACCCCCAAGTCTCGCAAACACCGCCGCGTTAATTCGATTCGATATTTAGCATCCTCAGTCTGGAGTTTTTAAGCGATTGGGTCGAGAATTAAGCCTGATGTTTTTGATAATTTAAGAGCGATCGCACTTGAGGAAAGGAAGCGCGATTGTTCTTTTTTTAGATTAAATAAAAAACGATCGCCCTTAAAGATTATTCTTTCCAGTAACGGGTTAAAATCCGCATTACTTCACCTGCGATCGAGGAGGGTAAAGGCGGGCTCCATTCCCCAAATAAAAGCAAAAGCCAAAACTTGCAGCAGGCTGATGAGGCTTTCCACTCCTTTGGGAATCCCGCTTGCTCAACAATCGGATCGGTTGTTTGCCCGTCAGTACATTGGGAATTTATTCGCGCAGTTCGGGAACGGACTTTGGCGGTGATATCATCAAGTTTCCTCCTGAATATAGGAGTTCCAGCCCATGTTATAAGTAATAGATTGTGGTTTACCAATCCGAATGTTATTTGCTTCAAATGCTTGACGCACCCGCAGACGGAACTCGCGTCCAACACTCCACTGTTGCATCGGTGCTGTTTTAAGCCAAACGCGCACTAGCATTCCAGTGTGAGAGAGGTCATCAATGCCCAATACTTCGGGTGGTTCGGGTAGACGATCGCACCAATCAGGTTCCTGATACATCTGCAGCGAGACTTGGCGCAACACATCGAGAACTTGTTTGGGGTCATTGTCATAGTCCACCACAATGGAAAAATCAACTCTTGACCAGAGGCGAGTTAAATTGCAGACATTTGCGATCGCACTGTTGGGAATTGTAATGAGTTGACCTTCACTGTTGCGGAGTTGAGTCACTCGCAGGTTGAGATTTTCGACCAAACCACCCTTGTTATCAATCTGAATCACATCTCCCAAGGCAAATTGATCTTCGATCAAAATCAAGCAACCGTTGACCAGATCTTTAATCAAGCTTTGGGAACCAAAAGAAATTGCTAACCCAAAGATCGCACCTCCTGCCAGAATCGAACTGGTCGGAACATTAAACAGACCCAGCGTCCAAATAATTCCAATGATTACCAAAACAAAGGTGGCGAGTCCTTTTAGGGCTTCAGCAATGGTGGTACTTCTTAGGGCAATGCGTTGTGTTTCTGGGAGTGGAATGAGTGGATTGACTGTCCAGGAATGCAACAAGCGATCGATTAAACTTTTGCTGATGCGGATTGCTAAACTAATGCCAAACCAGATCGCAATCAATGCCAGGGGTGTTGACCAGACGTAAACACTCCATCGCATTAACAAGGGGATAATTGAGATGATGCGTGCAATGCCGACATACCACATCAAGATGAAAATCCAGAACAACGCCCATTGGAGAAATTTGTCAATATCTAATCGACGCTTCACACTAAATTGGTGTTGCAGGATTGCCAGAAATTGCGATCGCACATCTGCAATCTCTCTCGCTTCGGTTTCTTCTCCTGCAATCATCTCTGATACAATACTGGGTTCTGACTGATGCGCTTTTTTCGCTGCTGCATTCGCCAAGGGCACACGATTAGTAGACGCAGTTAATTGCTCTTGATACTGGCTTTCCAGAGTTTTTTGTCTGCGGGTCAAAATTCGTCGCAGAAACCAAATTACAGCACTGGCAATCAGCAATCCCAATAAGATTTGCAATGCCTGCCCCAATCGTTGTCGAACGGCTTCTGGTGTCGTTAACTGCTTGAACCGAGCGACTTCATCTTGAAGAATCGTTTGCCATGCCTGAGTTAATTCGTCCAGGGTTTTACCGTTAAAGTCAGCATCTGGTTCTGTCAGCGTCACGAATCGGATCGGGCGAGAAGATCGATCGTCACTAATTTGGATAATGGGTCGATTATTGAGTGTAGCGACCGTCACAATTGGTGTTTGTTTAGCAGAGTAGGTTCGATAGAAAACCCGCCACAGCCGCTCATTCACGTCCTGTGCCCGAACTTCAACTGGAAGAGAGCCATCTGGGATTTTGTCTCGATTAAAAATTGTAGGAGAGGTCACTTTAAACAACTCTTTACCGTCCAGCGGTGATTTGATTGAAGCTGTTTCATATTCTCCGTGGCGGCTGACCTCAGATGGAGGATTGAAGGAATTATTCGCAGCACCAGATGGTAGAGAAGGCACTTGACTCTGGGCGATCGCACCCCAACCCAGCACCAGCGCGATCGTCATGAGGCTAATTAGCACAAACCGGATTGTGAGACGAAGGAATCGATTAAACGGAAACATATTTGTCGGGACGTGATTGAGCAACCTGATATTGAAGCTAGGCTCACCCTTAAGCAGAATACCGTCAATTGTTTGCTAACGGTGAGAAGAGGGAATTGACATACTCACCGGCGTGAACGCGCGGTGATTCTTGACACTTCATCGGATGATGCAACCGAAGTTGTCTTACTCTTCCTCTGTGTCCGTTTAGAGTCGTGCCCATGCCCGGTGCCGACTTTATTTATATTTCTCGCTGCGTTCTCATCCCTATCTTGTTCGATGCCGCAGTTTAGACAAAGCACTGAACGAATAGAAAGGTCTAATTTCCCCCACTTAAAGCCACAGTCCGAACAGACTTGGCTGGTAGGTTCCCACCGACTAATTACTCTAAACTCGCGACCAAATTTATCAGATTTAGCTTCACACAAAGAACGGAATTCATACCATCCTTGCTGGCTAATTGCTCTAGATAATCTGCGATTTTTGACCATTCCTGACACATTGAGGTCTTCCAAAATAATAGTTTGATTTTCACTTACTACCTTGGTTGACTGTTTGTGCAGAAAGTCTTTACGCAAGTCGGCAATTTGATTGTGTGTTTTGGATATTTGAATCCTGGTTTTGTTGCGACGTTTTGAGTCTTTCTGTTGACGTGATAGCTTCTTTTGGAGTTGGCGAACTTTTATATATAACTTTTGATAGCTAGGACTTTCGACTTTCTCTCCGTTACTCATTACTGCAAAGGTTTTGACGCCCAGATCGATGCCGATGCTCATGTGTTTGGCTTCGACTTGAACAGGTTCAATCTCTACAACAAAACTCAGAAAATAGCGATTCGCACAATCTTTGATTACTGTGACAGAAGTAGGTGCTGATGGCAACTCCCTTGACCATACAGGCTTGACTGTCCCAATCTTCGCCAGATAAACACCATCACCTTTGAGTGAAAAACCTCCAATTCTAAATCGTGCCGACTGGCTATTCGATCTTTTTTTGAATTTAGGATAACCAACGTTACGACCTTTTCGTTTTCCTTTACAGGAGTTGAAGAAGTTCTTGAAAGCTGTTTCTAAGTCGGCTACAGACTGCTGTAAGGGAATATTAGAAACATCGCTCAACCAAGCTCTTTCTTCGGTCTTTTTTGCTTGGGTTATCGCGATTTTTTGCAGCTCGACCGAACTTGGCTTTTTGGGGGAATGCTTACAGAGAGCTAGAGCATCATTCCAGACAACCCGAACGCAACCAAACAACTGCGCCAATTTCTGTTGCTGCTGGTTGGTTGGATAAATTCTGTACTGATACCTTGCTTTCATTACTTTCTGTTTTTTACTTACTCCATTATACTATGCCTTGCTAACAAGAACCAGAAAAATTAAAGCCGTCCTAGAAGGACGGGGCTTGTATCCCATTCTTTTGGTCAGATAGCAACTACTTCTGACAATCCGCTGAACCACCGGTGTAAACGATCGACTGGTAGCGCCCTTCATCCGTTCGGATTGTTACGCAATAGTTGGTTTTGCCTTCGAGCCAATACGTGTAACCCCCTTCATCAGCCTTAACAAAGCGATAACCCCGTTGTCTGATAGCGTTTTCTGCCTGTCCTGCCCTTGCCCCCACTAAATCGCGCAACTGAGGGACGGTAGTACCCGCATCAGGCTCAGAACGAGCAGCAGAACCTCCATTAGTTGTATTACCTGAGTTTTGTCCGTCGGGAGCCGTATCCCAATAGACAAAAATTGATTCAGCCGCGAGGCGATAAATCTGTCCGCGATCGCCCAATCCGGCTTGCCGATAGGCTGGTTGCCCATTTCGATCGCGATAGTTCCCCGGTTGATTGCCCACAGGAGTCAAGTCATAGCGCTTACCATCTTCCAATTGAATCTCTACTGCGCCCTGCCGTTGAGAAAAGGTACAGGGACTGGAAGACACGGCGCGATCTTCTCCTTTGGGATACACATCGCAACGGGCATTCACCGTATCAGCTTTGACAGATACGGTCAAACCCAGAGAAGCGATCGTCACTGTTACTGCTAAAAGCGAATTGACAAGTTTCATCAATACAAAGCCCTTGAGTATGACAACGAAAATGATATTTGATGTACATCCGCTAGATATGTTTGTTATTGACACTCCTCGACCTAAAGGTACGAGGATTCTTTAAAAGGAGATATCCACCATTGGAAATTGCTCGAACCACAACTCCCAATACCGTTTTCAAGCGAATACCAGTGTTGCGCGATAGGCGGTGTCAATTGCCGCTACTCTGTCCGGTGTTGCCACCATTCAGACTACTTTTCGATGGGGGAATTGCTTCACTCACTCAAAGTCTTTGCTTGTGGGGGCTGGGGCTGGAGTGTTTCCACCAAACGGATCATTTCGATCCGTCGTCTTTTAACCAAGCTGTCCCACCACGCTTGAGTTTCACCCGCCTTTAAGGTCAATGTGGCTTCTCCCTTATCTTAACGCAAAGCCGTCCTAGAAGGACGGGGTTTCTACCCAAAATTTCTGTTGACATACTCACCGGCGTGAACGCGCGGTGATTCTTGACACTTCATCGGATGATGCAACCGAAGTTGTCTTACTCTTCCTCTGTGTCCGTTTAGAGTCGTGCCCATGCCCGGTGCCGACTTTATTTATATTTCTCGCTGCGTTCTCATCCCTATCTTGTTCGATGCCGCAGTTTAGACAAAGCACTGAACGAATAGAAAGGTCTAATTTCCCC
Source organism: Microcoleus sp. F8-C3 (assembly GCA_036704825.1). Classification (GTDB taxonomy): domain Bacteria; phylum Cyanobacteriota; class Cyanobacteriia; order Cyanobacteriales; family Microcoleaceae; genus Microcoleus. Next base: position 50,728 of record JAUBSN010000065.1, read on the forward strand.
CACTTAAAGCCACAGTCCGAACAGACTTGGCTGGTAGGTTCCCACCGACTAATTACTCTAAACTCGCGACCAAATTTATCAGATTTAGCTTCACACAAAGAACGGAATTCATACCATCCTTGCTGGCTAATTGCTCTAGATAATCTGCGATTTTTGACCATTCCTGACACATTGAGGTCTTCCAAAATAATAGTTTGATTTTCACTTACTACCTTGGTTGACTGTTTGTGCAGAAAGTCTTTACGCAAGTCGGCAATTTGATTGTGTGTTTTGGATATTTGAATCCTGGTTTTGTTGCGACGTTTTGAGTCTTTCTGTTGACGTGATAGCTTCTTTTGGAGTTGGCGAACTTTTATATATAACTTTTGATAGCTAGGACTTTCGACTTTCTCTCCGTTACTCATTACTGCAAAGGTTTTGACGCCCAGATCGATGCCGATGCTCATGTGTTTGGCTTCGACTTGAACAGGTTCAATCTCTACAACAAAACTCAGAAAATAGCGATTCGCACAATCTTTGATTACTGTGACAGAAGTAGGTGCTGATGGCAACTCCCTTGACCATACAGGCTTGACTGTCCCAATCTTCGCCAGATAAACACCATCACCTTTGAGTGAAAAACCTCCAATTCTAAATCGTGCCGACTGGCTATTCGATCTTTTTTTGAATTTAGGATAACCAACGTTACGACCTTTTCGTTTTCCTTTACAGGAGTTGAAGAAGTTCTTGAAAGCTGTTTCTAAGTCGGCTACAGACTGCTGTAAGGGAATATTAGAAACATCGCTCAACCAAGCTCTTTCTTCGGTCTTTTTTGCTTGGGTTATCGCGATTTTTTGCAGCTCGACCGAACTTGGCTTTTTGGGGGAATGCTTACAGAGAGCTAGAGCATCATTCCAGACAACCCGAACGCAACCAAACAACTGCGCCAATTTCTGTTGCTGCTGGTTGGTTGGATAAATTCTGTACTGATACCTTGCTTTCATTACTTTCTGTTTTTTACTTACTCCATTATACTATGCCTTGCTAACAAGAACCAGAAAAATTAAAGCCATCCTAGAAGGACGGGGCTTGTATCCCATTCTTTTGGTCATTCGATTTTAGATTTTAGATTTTGGATTGACTTGCGCGAGATAAATTCGGGGGACGCAAGGATTTTCGATTTTCGATGCTTTCGATCGATCCCACCGATCGATCCGATCGCGTGGCGGGTACCACCTTTGAAATTCTTGGTCAAAAAAAGGTACAATTGGGCGGTAATAGCACAAACAACAGTCTTGCCAGCAAAACTTCCCAGAATAATTGTATAATTTTCATAAGAAGTTAAATCAGACCGAGAACGGTTGGCAAAATCGCATTATCGGTCAGTCTCCAATATGGTTGGGCATTAATTCAAGAAGCAGTCGATCGAGCTCAATCTGAGGGTAGAATTCCCAGCAAATATCGATCGCGACAAAGAATAGCGAAACAGAAATTTAATATTTTCTGGTGATGGTAAGGGCGATCGCCACAGAAAACAGGACGCGCGATCGCGAGATATCTAGTACAGTATGGAAAGAAAGCTTGCAGGAAGTTGAAAAGTGCGATCGGCAGATGTGCTCTAATAAAAATTAGAGTAAAAACTAAGGAAGATTTTTTGAGGAATCTGTAGAGAGTAATTTGATGCGATCGCACTTCAATCGAGAAAGGGCGATCGCCCTGAAAGATTATTCGTAAGGATTCAGGTCAAAAAAAGTTCATCAAGAGCCGAGAAATATGGTAATGTAGTCAGATGAGGGAAAAAGCAGA
>JAUBSN010000066.1:0-9473 GCA_036704825.1 Microcoleus sp. F8-C3
AGGTTTGTAAAGGGGTGTTGCGACAGTTAAACTGATGGCTGTGATTAGGAAAGCTGATGACAGGGGAGGGGTGGGCGTAGCTTGCGGGGCCCGACGCCATCCCCCCGCGCGAAAAGATATGCCAGCCTGCACGCGCGGCGCACCTCAACCCTAACGAACGGGAGCGATGGGAGGTGGAGAGGCCGGGATGCCAGGAGGTGGAGAAATCCTGAACTGCTGGAGTTGCTGCGGGGTGAGCGATCGCAAAATTCTCAGTCCGAGAGTGTCTCGGGAGATGCTTAAAGCGTAGGATGGCTCCAAATACGGGCGGAAATTGGATTTGTTGTTCAAATAGCTTTCCATGAAAGCTAGGCTGAGTCCGGTGAGGTAGCGGCGGGCTAAAGCTGGTTCGGGCCCGATGACCTGTGGTGGTGGCAGAAATACGCTTTGAGGGGAATCCTCGATCGTTGAAAAGTGAGTCCCGTTGTTCATCAGTACCAGATATTTGTTGGGCGATGTCAGCCAAGTGAACGGTTGAATTTGTTCGAGAAAAGCGGGGGCGACGGTATCGGCGCTGCCTGCGATTAGCATGACTGGGATTTGGATTTTGCTGAGGTTTGTTTCTCCCAGAATGCTGCTGGCGATCGGGTTGACGGCGATCGCAGCTTTGATGCGCGGGTCGTCGAAATTGTACTCGTTGCGATCTAGGAGAAGGGCGCGGCACTGCAACAGCAGGGAGATGTTCCAAGTTTCGTTTTCGAGCCTGCAATCTTGGTCTAGCTGTGCAAAATTAATCCCCGCCCCGGCTAATGCTAAAGCCGTATAGCCGCCGAAAGACTGGCCGATGACACCGACTCGCTGCAAATCGAGCTGCCCTTGGTAGGCCGGATCGGTTGTAGAAAGTTTGGTTAAATAATCGAGCAGGTCTTTGATGTCGAGGGGGCGGTTGACAAATTCTGCCGGTTCTGCAACTTCACTGGCTCTGCCTGTTACTAAGTTTTGGATTTGTTGGGCGTTGCTGCCGGGGTGTTCGGGGACGGCGACGGCAAAGCCGTAGGAGGCTAGGTGTTTGGCTAAATACTCGAAGGAAAGGCGATCTGAACCTAAACCGTGGGAAATTACTACTACTGGGGCCGGTTGCTGGCTGCCCTGCGGTAGGTAAATGTCCATATTAAAGCTGCGAGGGCGATTTGGACTCGTCACAGTTACCGATGATTTTTTCCAAGTATAGGGGCCCGGTAGCTGGGGCTGCAGCATTTCGGCGGGCGATATGGCGGGTTCTAAGGCTGCTTGTGCTTCGGACAACTGGGCGACTCCGGCGATCGTCTGATTGGAACGGTTGATCAGCGATGTCAGCTCGTTGGCGATACCCAAGCCGCGGGCGATGTCAATCCTGATGCCGTAAGTGGGGAATTTCCGCAGCACGTTGAGAATTGTCAGGCCTTCTGAATCTGAGGCTGCTAAAATCAGGGCGGCTCGGATGGCATAAAATCCAGGTTGCCGAGCTTTGGTTTGAATTACTCGGCCCAAGCGTTTCAGCAGCACTTCTCCTTGAGGCGTGTAAAGGAATTGGGCGATCGTCACGTGGCTGATTTCAGCTTTCGCTTGCAGGGCGCTGCGAATCTCCGCTAGCTGTGGTTTTTTGAGGTACTGAGCGAAGCCGTCCAAGTTCGAGTCTATTTTGCCTTCTTTGGCGAACAGTGCCAGGGACTCGATCGGAACCGATTCTTCTAGCGGCCCGTAAGTTACGTAAATTCGCTCGGCACCCATTGCCGGTGCGGCGGTGCAAACAGCCGTGAATGCACACAATCCTAGGTATTTTTGGGCGATCGACCGCCGAGTGCGAAGGGCAGCAGTGGAGAGGCTCGAAAACAGACAGTTCATAACTTTCACACCTAGGACTTCTAATAATTAGTCGGTGAAACGATGTAAATTGTTTCGTCAAAATTTAATGGCAAAAAATCGATCTGTTGCTTCGGATGCTTCGGAAATTAGGTTATCTTGGGAAGCATAGCCAAAAGAGCAATTTTCTGACCTGACAAGACTAGCTGAAATTTAAAATTCTACGCCGAGGGGTCAAACCTGCTGGAATGCCCATTGATTATTTTTTCAGCTATGCAAGATATTTTCGATCGAGTTTGTAACTACAGCCTGAGTGAGAGAATTTATCATGTTCAATGCAACTGCTATCCTGATTGACGCTTTTGTGCAAGAGCTGCAGGCCGGCTACCGCCGCACCTACGGCAAGTACAAGCCTGACTACCCTGAAATTATTGCCTGGGCGGGAACTATGGCTCTGGAAAATATCGCTAACTGCGATGCTTTGTACCACAATGTGGAACACACAATGCTCGTGGCTTTGGTGGGACAAGAGATTCTCCGGGGCAAGCATATTCGCGAAGGGGGAGTGTCGCCGGAAGATTGGCTGCACTACCTGATCTCGCTGCTGTGCCACGATATCGGCTACGTCAAAGGTGTTTGCCGCCAAGACCAAGAAGCTGTGGGACTCTACGCTACGGGTATTGACGGGGGCATGGTTTCTGTGCCGGTCGGCGCAACTTCTGCCAGTTTAACTCCTTATCATGTCGATCGAGGAAAACTCGTAATTGACGAACGCTTCGGCGGCCACACATTAATTGATGCCGAACAAATCAAGCGCAATATTGAATTGACGCGCTTCCCAGTTCCTGCTAGCGAAACTCATCAAGACAGAAACAATTATTCTGGACTCGCCAGGGCCGCCGATTTGATCGGTCAGTTGAGCGACCCCAATTACCTGCGAAAAATAAGTGCGCTGTTCTACGAATTTGAGGAAGTCGGCACTAATAAAATCTTGGGCTACAAGTCTCCTGGAGATTTGCGGCAAAATTACGCCAAGTTTTATTGGAACGGAGTTTTTCCCTATATTCCAGCCGCTTTGAACTACTTGGAATTGACCCAGGGAGGCAAACAGATTATTGCCAACCTCTACGCTAACGTGTTTCAGGTTGAACACGCTGAACCGATCGCTTTCAACAAAACAAACGCTCAAGAATTTATCAAATCCCGCACCAATGCCAACTTGAACGGCGAAAAAGATAGTGATAATCTTCAATCTTCCATGTCCGGGGACAACAAGAAATTTAGCGAGTTTTTTGACCTAAATTTGTGATGAGTTAACCAGCCTTATGCTGAAGCAGATCGAGCGAGCCAGACTTAGGATAAAATCTTTTTACCTAGTTGCTGACTCGTATTTTTTTGAGCTATAATATAGCTAATAAATCGGTGTTTGTTAAGGAGAGTTACGTCATGGCAAACAACAACATTGAAGTCGTTTTTAGCTTTGATACAACTGGCAGTATGTACCCTTGCTTGACGCAAGTTCGTCGGAAAATTAAAGAGACGGTAACGAGACTGCTAGATGAAATTCCTGGCATTCGCATTGGCATTATTGCTCACGGGGACTATTGCGACGCTGACAGCACTTACGTAACTAAACACCTCGATTTGTCGGGCGATGTCGGCACAATTTGCAATTTTGTTCAAAATGTAGAGCCAACTGGCGGTGGCGATGCTCCAGAATGTTATGAATTAGTCTTGCACGAAGCTCAGTCACTTTCTTGGACTCCAACTAATTCCAAAACATTGGTACTAATTGGCGACGACATCCCGCACGCACCCGCTCAAACTCCTCAAAAACTTAACTGGCGTCAGGAAGTAGATAAGTTAGCACAGATGGGAATTGCCGTTTACGGCATCCAAGCTCTCAACCGCCACCACGCCACTTTATTTTACAAAGAACTAGCAGAAAAATCTGGCGGTTTTCACCTCAATCTCGATCAATTTTCATACATCACAGATTTCTTTTTAGCAGTTTGTTACCAACAGTCCTCTAACGAACAACTGCAAGCTTACGAACAAGAAGTTGTCAGTCAAGGTCGCATGAATCGCGGATTAAACAAAATGTTTAATACCATGCTGAAGCGGGAAGGCGTTGCTGTTTATGAATCAGCAGAACTGCGAGCAGTAAAACCGGGTAGATTTCAGATTCTAGAAGTTGACAGCGAAATTTCAATTAAAGCTTTTGTTTTGGAGAACGGTTTGACTTTTAAAACCGGGCGCGGGTTTTATGAATTTACTAAAACCGAAACTATCCAAGGTAAGAAAGAAATTGTGCTGATGGACCGTTCGACAGGGGATTTGTTTGAAGGAGAAGCGGCGCGAGAAATGTTGGGTTTGCCAATGGGCGAGACAGTTCGCATCAAACCGAGCAATCTAGAAAAGTATGCGGTTTTTGTGCAAAGTACCTCGGCAAATCGCAAGCTGATGGGGGGAACTCGTTTCCTTTATGAAGTTGAAGATTGGGATCGTTAATCGATCTTAAATTTCCAAACTACAACCGCAGATCGATGCAGATCGGGGTAAAATCTCTATTCTCTGTGTTTGTGTTACGATCTGCGGTTAAAAAATATACACTTTCAAATTAATATGCAACCCGAAATTGAGCAGCAAATTCAACAATTGAGGCAGCAGCTACAGGAAGCTAGCTATGCTTATTATGTTCTCGATGCGCCGGTTATGCCAGATGAGGTGTACGATCGACTTTATCGCCAGTTGCAAGAATTAGAATCAGATTATCCAGAATTAATTACTGCCGAAAGCCCGACTCAGCGGGTGGGAGAACAGCCGGCTAGTCAATTTTTTAGCGTCAAGCACAATATTCCTCTCTACAGTTTGGAAAATGCTTTTAATTTTGAAGAATTTGCTAAATGGCAGGAACGCTGGCAAAGGGTAGCACCCCCCTTAACCCCCGGTAAAGAAGGAAATGCGCCCCCCCTAACCTCCCCTTATCAAGGGGGGGGACTAGAGGGAAATGCACCCCCCCCAACCCCCGGTCAAGAGGGAAATGCACCCCCCCTAACCCCCCCTTATCAAGGGGGGGGACAAGAGGGAATAACATCTTCCATTAGCAATAAGAAAAACAGGGAAACTACTTCCCCCCTTAGCAAGGGAGGGTTGGGGGGAGTTTCCTATGTTTGCGAGTTAAAAATTGACGGTTCTGCTTTAGCGTTAACCTATGAAAATGGGGTTTTAGTTCGGGGTGCGACGCGGGGAGACGGCATTGCCGGAGAGGAAATTACTCAAAATGTCAAGACTATTCGGTCGATTCCTTTAAAGCTCAATTTAGATAATCCGCCGCCTGTTGTGGAAGTGCGGGGAGAAGCTTTTTTGTCTTTAGCTGTGTTTGAGGAAATTAATCGGGAACGGGAAAAAGCGGGGGAACAATTGTTTGCTAATCCTCGCAATGCGGCGGCGGGTACCCTGCGACAGTTGGATTCTAAAATTGTGGATAAGCGCAGGTTGGATTTCTTTGCTTATACTCTGCATTTAGATGAGGGTAACGAGGAGAAAACCCAGTGGGATGCTTTGGAATTATTGAGAAGAATGGGGTTTAAGGTGAATCCAAATCGCAAAATTTGCGATTCTTTGGATGAGGTTCGGGAGTATTACGAATATTGGGATACTGAGCGGCGGACTTTGCCTTACATGACGGATGGGGTTGTTGTTAAGATTAATTCGGTTGGGCTGCAAAAACAATTGGGTTTTACTCAGAGGTTTCCGCGTTGGGCGATCGCCCTGAAGTATCCCGCAGCCGAAGTGCCTACAATAGTAGAAGCTGTCACCGTACAAGTAGGGAGAACCGGGGCTCTGACTCCTGTAGCGGAACTCAAACCGGTACAGTTGGCGGGAACGACGGTTTCGCGGGCTTCTCTCCACAACAGCGATCGACTTTCCGACCTAAATCTCCATATTGGCGATACTGTAATTGTCAGAAAAGCTGGGGAAATTATACCAGAAGTTGTGCGAGTTTTGCCGGAACTTCGCCCCCAAAATGCTCAACTTTTCCAAATGCCTAGTTGCTGTCCCGAATGCGAACAGCCTGTGGTTCGGGAAAAAGGGGAGGCCGTTACTCGCTGCATCAATACATCTTGTCCGGCGATTTTGAGGGGTTCGCTGATTCATTTTTGCAGCCGGGATGCTCTAGATATTAACGGTGTTGGCGAAAAGTTGGTGCAGCAGATGGTTGATAGCAATCTGGTACATTCTTCGGCGGATTTGTACGACTTGACTGCGGAAAGATTGATGACTTTGGAACGCATGGGTAAGAAGTTAGCAGAAAAGTTGGTAAGTGCGATCGCCCAATCGAAAAATCAACCTTATTCGCGGGTACTTTACGGCTTAGGCATCCGCCACGTCGGCACAGTCAACGCTCAATTGCTGACAGAAAGGTTTGCAAATGTGGAAGAGTTAGCAGGGGTATCGGCGGCATCGATTGAGGGGGTTTACGGCATCGGGCCGGAAATTGCTCAAGCTGTTTATCAGTGGTTTCGAGTTCCGGCCAATCAAAGTTTAATTGCACGGTTGAAAACTGCGGGCTTGCAATTGCAGTCAGAAGTGAAAAATCAAAATTTAGCCAGCCAAAATTTACAGCTTGCAGGCAAAACTTTTGTGCTGACGGGAACTTTGCCCACTTTGAAACGAGATGAAGCTAAAGATTTGATTCAAAAAGCAGGAGGTAAAGTCACAAGTTCTGTGAGTGCAAAAACTGATTATGTGGTTGTGGGAGAAGATGCGGGTTCTAAGTTGGAAAAGGCTCAATCTTTGGGGCTCGAACTACTTTCGGAAGCTGAGTTATTGGAACTGCTATCGACACCCTAAGCGATTGGTCAAAGTCAATATATTTCTCTTTGCTCTTTCTCTGCGCCCTCTGCGCCCTCTGCGGTTCGCAAAAAAAGCTGATTCACTCGAGCCGTTTTCCAAGAAAATCCCCAACAATTCTATTACCGTCGGTGCAACATAGCCGATCCTCTTCGAGGGCTCCACTAACGCAAATTGGGCAATACCTCAAAAGGCATAGAAATCGCGGTCGCACTTGGTGAAGATACAGACTTCCCCGGAAGTGCTTGCCGAATCGGTTGTCGGTGCAGGCTAGTTTTGCTAAAATTTGATAAAGTTTGCAATAGCGATCGCAACTGCCAGCTTAGCCAAATCCCAGCAATCATAGGAGATACATTATGTCGGAAATTCCAGCAGAACAAACACAAACAAACTTGACACCTCCAGAAATAACTACCGAAAGCTCAATTTCGGGAGTGGAAAACGTGAAAAATAGTTTGGGAAACGTCCTAAATAGTTGGAAGTTGAAAGCAGGATTAGCCGTTGCTGTACTGTTGGCAGTGTCGCTATTTGTATTCTACTGGCAGCATATGATTGCAGTCGTAGGTATGAAGAGTTGGTCGGCGCGATCGGGAGCTAACCCGATCGAATGTATGGTAAGAGATACTAATAACGACGAGTATGTCAGTTGCAGCGCCCTCCTCGACCAGCAGATTGTCCCTCTTGAGTGCAGTTCGAGTTTGTTCAATATCGGCTGTCGAGTCAATTACGGAACTGCGGCCCCAAATCCGAGACAAATCAACCCTAGATAAAGCATCTGCGGGTTTCTAATAATTTTTGAATCCCTCTGACTGAAATACGGATACAATCCCCACAGGAGTCGCCCTGAGAAAAAAAGTTTGGACGTTAGTTCAAGCCCCCAGATTCATCTGCGGGCTTTTATTGAGAATCTAAAATTTAATTAATTGCCCATCATAACCCATCATCAAACCTCTTAGTAGTGAGGGCTTTAGTCATCATAAAACTCGCTGGGACTTTAGTCCTGATTACAACCTAGAATGGTGAATTTTACCCCACACGAGCTAAAGTATGGCAGCTTACCAAGGACTTCCAATTAAAGTGAAACTACTCCAGTAATAAGGATGAGAAAAGTTTTGGTTTGTTTGTTGTACATTAGCAGGTAAATTTAACTTGCCGCCTGTTGTTACTAACTGTCCGTTTTCCAGCCGCACTTTACCGGACATTATTGCTTGTTGAGCCAGTTGCAAAGCTTCTGCCTTAGTTGTGGTTCCTCGCAACTGGTGGTAAAATTCGCTCATCAGCCCCAAAGTGCCTCCATCGTCAACATACCACAAACTCCCTAAAGCAGATTTCGCGCCGGATTTTACCGCTAAACCTCCAAAACCTAATTCTGCTTCCCGATCGCCCACAGCAGTTCTACAAGCACTCAATACTAACAAGTCTACCTGCGGATTGCGCCAATTTAAACTCTCCATGCGATCGAGCTGCAATTTGGAATTCCACAGTTGAATGTAGGAATTGCTCGGTTTTCCCGGTTTGAATTCAGCGTGAGTTGCTAGGTGAACGATCCGAAATCCTCCCTTGGCGTGTTGCGAGTTGAGATTATCTATGGTGAAAGTGGAATTGAGGAAAGATGGCCCGCGCCACTGATCCGAAATCGCCTGCAATTCGATCGGCACACTGGGCAAGGGCTGTTGGTCAACAAATTCCGACCTTCCCATTGTTAGAACTGTGGCGTCTCTAACAGCTTTATAATCGGTATTAGTCGAACTAAAACTTGGAATTAGGCTGAAACTGTATTTTTCAATCAAGAAGCCTTTACCGTCGTGCAAAGCGGCAAAGGGCAGGCTCCGCAATCCCGGATCGACTGACAGTAATAAAGTCTGAATTCCTAAGTTTTGTAAGTCTGTTTCTAGGGGTGCGATCGCCCATTTATATAATTGCTGGGCGGAGGCTAGATAAGTGGTAGTGCCGCGTTTTGCGGGATTGGTGATTTCAGCGCGGAACTCCTGGACGGTGGGGAATAAGGCTGCTTTGTTGGCTTCTGGAACGCTGTAGTGAATCGGCCGCCCCACCGGAGGAACTAAAATTAGTTCTAACTGTTCGTCTCGCGAGACTATGTAGATAATAGCAGACCGCTTGCCCGGTTGCTGTGCGATATCTTGTAAAGTTTGTTGGAAGGTCGAAATTAAGACTTTTTCATCTGGGAGGTTGGTTTCTACCCCCAGGTATTCTCCAAATTCTTGATTCCTCATTTCTTCGATTCCCCAGACTGTTTTCTGGATATCGTTACCTTCAAAAAGCCGATCGGGAGACGGGGCGTATCCCAGAACTAAATTAGAAGTAGGGTTGACTGTTGGTGCTTGTTTGGATGCTGGTGAAGATGCTGCGATGCCGGCGGGTAATTGACTGGTGATACTTCGATCGATAGTTAAAACTCGATCGGCCGCTACACCGGGATTGTCTAGCGGTGGAATTTTGCGGCGTTGAAAGTCTTCTGAATCAGGGGTTGAAGATTCTCGTTCCGGTGCGGGTATATCTGTGGCTGTGGGCGATGTTGGTGTGGGGACAGGTGCGGGCTCTTGTATTTCCCTCGGATTGATTGGAGTCGGAGTTACTACCGGAGTCGGAGTTGGAGTTACTACCGGAGTCGGAGTGACTACCGGAGTCGGAGTCGGAGTGACTACCGGAGTCGGAGTCGGAGTGACTACCGGAGTCGGAGTGACAACTGGAGTCGGAGTCGGAGTGACTACCGGAGTCGGAGTCGGAGTGACTACCGGAGTCGGAGTGACAACTGGAGTCGGAGTCGGAGTGAC
>JAUBSN010000066.1:9573-13181 GCA_036704825.1 Microcoleus sp. F8-C3
GTCGGAGTGACTACCGGAGTCGGAGTCGGAGTGACTACCGGAGTCGGAGTGACAACTGGAGTCGGAGTCGGAGTGACACTCGGAGTCGGAGTTGGAGTGACACTCGGAGTCGGAGTCGGAGTTACTACCGGAGTCGGAGTGACACTCGGAGTCGGAGTTGGAGTTACTACCGGAGTTGGAGTGACAACTGGAGTCGGAGTCGGAGTTACTACCGGAGTCGGAGTTGGAGTTACTACCGGAGTCGGAGTGACAACTGGAGTCGGAGTTGGAGTTACTACCGGAGTTGGAGTTGGCGTTGGCGTCGGGTCAATGCCGTCGTCAGTCGAAAACGCAATATTACCAACACTGCTAGAACGCGGAAACGACTGCGATGTAATGGTAGATTGTCCCGTTGTAATTGCACCCGCCGTACCGTTGCTAGCAGCATCCCCCACCGCAAACGGTTGAATCGGCGTTCCTCCATCTCCCCCAGCGTGTGTAATTTCGATATTTCCGCCACCTGTGCCGCCAGCAGTAGAAATGCTAGCAAATCCCGTCGGCGAAAAAGGTGTTGAAAAACCACCCGTAGCCCGGAAAAAATTGCCTGTTATTGCTGTGACATCGCCGCCGGTGCCGCCTGTACCGCCTTGGGCATTGATAAACTCTACTTGAATGTCGCCGATCGGATCTAAGAACACATTGCCGGCATTTCCGACTATACCGCTAGAGTTAATTTGTCCCGCCGTAATTGAAGTTATCGCCTTAACAGTTATGTTACCGCCACTGTTTCCCGATGTATTCAAATTACCGGATGTGAAATTGTTACCGCTTGTAAAGAGAATTTCTCCGCCATTAGTAGCAATATTTTTAACATTTATATCGCCCTCGGCAGTAATATCGACTTTACCGGCGGTGACATCTCCTGATAAGTTGACTTTTTCCGTGTTTGATGCTGTTAATTGTTGCGCGTTAATTGTCGAGTTTCCTGTCACATTGCCAGCATTTGCGATCGCAAGATTTCCTAACTTGCTGGTGGCCCCCACCGCACCGTTGAAAGTGATGCTGCCGCTACCTGCATCCAGATTTAGGCTGCGGGCATTAATGCTGTCACTGTCGATCGCACCAAAAGCAATATTTCCCCCAGCGGTACTAAATACCGCATCCTTTGTCAAAACCAAAGCATTGCTAATATTGATGTTGCCGTTATTCGTCGTAACATTACCGCCTAATTTAGTATTTAAGCCCGTAACATTAAAACCAGAATTGCTGTTAACGTTTCCAATAATTTCGGCATTTGACGCAGTAACATTCAAAACAGATAAGGGCGTTGTATCTCCGATATTTCCTTGCACCAACACATTGCCTGTAGCCGCATCTAAGTTCAACAAATGATTGCCGTCTATCGCACCAGTTATCTTAATATCTCCGCCGCTGGTACTGAGATTAATATCATTGCCGAGTGTGACAGTGCCGTTAAGGGCGATCGGGTTTTTATTGGTATTGATGCCATAATTTAAATTAATTGTGGCAGCGTTGAGAGCAATGCTGCTGTTGTCATTGCCGGTAAGAATGCCATCAAGTGCGATCGTACCTGTTCCCGTTTGGATATTTACGGGGTCTAAAAATGTAAGATTAGAGGGAATACTAACATTTGCACTGCTATCCGATCGCCCGATCGCGATCGAGCTAAATCCATTTTGAATCAAACTAATTTCCGATGCAGTCAAATCTAAAGCGCTAGTATTGTTATCAGTTCCGCCAACAACAATATTTTGTCCTGCTGTTGCGGGTTGCAGCGTTAGCGCGCCCGTACCAGAAACTTTACCAGAAAAATCAATTTCACCTGCTGTTAAATTCAGCGGGTTACTACCTGCGGATAAAGTAGAATCGAAAGCAATCGTTGCATCCCCCAGTGTAAAATTCACAGGAGCTTTTAATGTCACCGGTCCGCTAAAACTAATGTCCTCATTATTTGTAGTGATATTTCCGCTAACCGCAACATTTCCCCCGCCATTTTGAATAAATGCACCGTCCAAATTCAGGTTGTTCTCAATATTGAGATTCACCTTATTGGTGATTGTAAGCGTGCCGTCATTGGTGGTTGTTACAGTTCCTTTGAGATTGACATTATCAGCAGCAATACCGAGATTGCCAGCTACGTCAACTGTCTTGTTCAAAGTAATGTCGCTGCCTGAAAGAATCGATTTTGGGGCAACAGTGACAGCATCTGCATAAGTTTGACTGCCAGTTGTAGTGACATTGCCGCCTAAAGATATCTTGCTGTTGGCAGTTAAATTTGTCAGAGGAGATGTTTCGCCGATCGCACTTTTGAAGGTAAGATTACCGCTAGCCGCCTTCACAGTCAAATCGCTGGTGCCGTCTACAGTATTATTGAAAGTAATGTCGCTGCCTGCGAGAATCGGATTGTTGGCAATTGTCACTGCATCTCCATAAATTTGAGTGCCAGTTGTAGTGACATTTCCCTTGACTTGAGTTGTGCCGCCAGCATCTGAAGTCAAACTCGCAGCATTGACTGTTTGATTAAATGCAGTTGTGCCTGTAGAGTTAGCTGTTAAATTGCCGATCGGACTTGCAGCACCAACTGCACCGTTGAATGTAAGATTACCGCTAGCGGCCTTCACAGTCAAATCGCTGGTGCCGTCTACAGTATTATTGAAAGTAATGTCGCTGCCTGCGAGAATCGGATTATTGGCAATTGTCACTGCATCTCCATAAATTTGAGTGCCAGTTGTAGTGACATTTCCATTGAGTTGAGTTGTACCAGCAGCATCTGTGGTTAAACTTGCGGCATTAACTGTTTGATTAAATGCGGTTGTTCCTGTAGAGTTAGCTGTTAAATTGCCGATCGGACTTGCAGCACCAACTGCACCGTTGAATGTAAGATTACCGCTAGCCGCCTTCACAGTCAAATCGCTGCTGCCGTTAACAGTATTATTGAAAGTAATGCTGTCACCTGAAATAATCGGATTGTTGGCAATTGTAACTGCATCTCCATAAGTTTGAGGGCCGATTGTATTGACATTTCCATTGAGTTGAGTTGTGCCGCCAGCATCTGTCGTCAAACTCGCGGCATTAACTGTTTGATTAAATGCAGTTGTTCCTGTAGAGTTAGCGGTAATATTTCCTAATGCTGTGGTATTGCCAACTGCACCGTTGAATGTAATATTACCGCTAGCCGCCTTCACAGTCAAATCGCTGGTGCCGTCTACAGTATTATTGAAAGTAATGTCGCTGCCTGCGAGAATCGGATTGTTGGCAATTGTCACTGCATCTCCATAAATTTGAGTGCCAGTTGTAGTGACATTTCCATTGAGTTGAGTTGTACCAGCAGCATCTGTGGTTAAACTTGCGGCATTGACTGTTTGATTAAATGCAGTTGTTCCTGTAGAGTTAGCGGTAATATTTCCTAATGCTGTGGTATTGCCAACTGCACCGTTGAATGTAAGATTACCGCTAGCCGCCTTCACAGTCAAATCGCTGGTGCCGTCTACAGTATTATTGAAAGTAATGTCGCTGCCTGCGAGAATCGGATTGTTGGCAATTGTCACTGCATCTCCATAAATTTGAGTGCCAGTTGTAGTGACATTTCCATTGAGTTGAGTTGTACC
>JAUBSN010000066.1:13281-51900 GCA_036704825.1 Microcoleus sp. F8-C3
TTGTTGGCAATTGTCACTGCATCTCCATAAATTTGAGTGCCAGTTGTAGTGACATTTCCATTGAGTTGAGTTGTACCGCCAAGATTTGTGGTAAAACTGGTAGCCTTGACAGCATTAAATGTAGTTGAACCAGAACTGTTGACGGTAAGATTTCCTAATACTGTCGCGTCGCCGATCGAACCTTTAACCTCAATTTTTCCAGTACCTGTTTCTAAAGTGAGATTGCCACTGCCATCAATGTTATTATTAAACAGAATATTGCCACCCGCTAAATTGCCATTGCTGACTGAGACGCTATCTCCAACTAATGTATTGCCGTTGATTGTGATATCTTGAGATTGGGTGGTAATATTGCCACTTAAGTTATTAGTTGTAGCGTTGAGAGTAATTGAAGCATTATCAGTTCCCAAAATCGAGCTATCGGGATTTACAGAAATAGTGCCTTGAGTATTGAAAGTCACAGGATCTTTGAAAATTATCGGCAAATTCTCTACAGTGATATTGCCGGTGGTAGTATTAGTTCCCAAAACAATTTTACTAAATCCATTAGCCAATGCCGATAAAAACGGCGTTCCTAAATCGATCGCCTGCGGATCGTCAGGAAGTCCAGCCTGGAAGCGAATTCCAACATTGGGCGAAAAAGGCTGAATAGACAAAGTACCTTGACTCTTGACGGAATCTGCTATTCCCGAAAAGCCCATCTCATTGCCCTTAATGCTAATGTTTCCAGTACCGGGCAATCCATTAGCATCAATGCTATTTATCCCCACTTCATTGGGAGTTGCGATCGCAATATCTCCGGCGACACCGGAAGTAGAACGAGAATTCCAAACTACTCCTGGGGTTGCCATAATATCGCCATTTGTGCTAGTGATATCTATTTTTCCGCCATTACCAGCAGTGGAACTAGAGTTAAGATTGCTAGCGTTAATCGTATTGTTGGCACTGAGTGCGATCGGGCCACCATTTCCGGTAGTGGATGTGGTATCAATTGCCCCTGCCGTCGTATCAATATTGCCATTAGTGCTGGTAAGGGCGATCGCGCCTCCGGGATTTCTCATGCTAGCAACGGTAAGATTGCCTGTAGTTTTAATCGAAAAATCGATCGGACTCTTAACATCGAAAGCATTGATTGTTGTCAGGGAACGTAAAGGTACTGTATTTCCAATGAGGCCGTTGACATTAATAACGCCTGTTCCCGCAGTCAAAACTAGGTTGCCATCGCCGTCAACCGTTCCTCCGAAACTAATGTCGCCTGCATTATTTAACCCAGTATCGAGAGTGACATTAGAACCCGTACCGAGAGAGACTTGCTCACCAAAGGTAATATTCTGTTCGTTGGTAAGAATATTTGCGTTTAAGTTAGTCGTTGGAGCACTAAAAGTAATTGAAGCGTTGTTTGCACCTGTAATGTTTCCATTAACTGCAATTGTGGCAGCTTGCATTGTGACGGGGAAATTAAAAGTAACACCAGCGGGGTCAATTGCGATATTCCCCGTTCCATCCCCAATCACCATTTGGGAAAACCCCTTTAACGTATTTAGTTCCGTCTGGATTAGATTCAAAGGAGGAACGTCAGGTGTGTTCTGAGTACCGCCTATCAGAATACCTAAACTCGGTGTCACTGGCTGCAAAGTAATAGTGCCCGTGCCATTGACTTGAGTCGTTCCTAACAGTTGAATTTCATCGCCAGCCAAAGTGACATTGCCACCCAAAGCCGCATCAATCACACCGTCAGTGAGGTTAATAGGAATGGAATTGTTGTTAGCCTTTCCCGTAAGGCTAATATTACCCGTTCCCGTAGCTTGCACCGTTACCGGCGGTAAGGCCGGGGCGAAGTTAATCCCGTAGCTGTTAAATGCTGTCCCTACAGCGGTACCGGTTAAAGCAATATCTCCATTCTCCGATCGTACCGTACCTGAGTTGAGCCAGATCCCGGAATTACTGCCCGTCCCTGCGCTGCCCGTCCCCGTCAAAGTCACCTTTCCCAAGCCTGCGGTTTGGACTGTAGCACCACTATCTACATATATGCCTTCGTTGGTAGTCCCAGCCCCACCGCCTGTACCAGTCAGGCTGACATTTCCAGAAGACGCTCTCACAGCGCCGAACCCAACTGATATCCCTTGATTGCTATCAGTCCCATTGCCCCCAACACCGCTGAGAGTCACATTCCCGGTGCCTGCGGACTCCACCAGCCCTTCCACCGAAATACCCGTGTTGTTGCCCGCGGTTCCCTGGCCTGTTCCAGTCAGGGCGATATCTCCATTCTGCGACTTTACTGTGCTGGGATTATCAATAGTTATCCCTTGATTGCCATCCGTCCCATTTCCTCCCGTCCCGGTGATGGTGACAGTCCCATTCCCCGCCGTTGACTCCACTGTAGAGTTGACTATTCTAACGCCGGTGTTGTTGGTTAAAGTCCCAGCAGCGTTACCAGTCAGGTTGATATTTCCCCCAGCCCGCACTGTACTGCTGTCAATAGATATCCCTGGATTATTAAATGTCCCGTTTCCGCCAGTACCGTTGAAAGTAATGCTTCCTGTCCCCGCCCGCACTGTGCTGGTGCTAATAGATATCCCTTGATTACCATCCGTCCCGTTCCCGCCAGTACCGTTGAAAGTAATACTTCCTGTTCCGATCGATTCCACGCTGCTGGTAGTATTAACGTCAATCCCGTTGTTGTCGCTTCCAATTCCGTTACCTGTGCCAGTCAGGGTGATATTTCCATTAGCTGAAGTCACCTTAGACGCGCCTGTAACAACAATACCTTCATGGGGGGTGGGGATGAATAGGTTGGTTCCGCTAGTACCGTTGAGAGTAATATTTCCGCTGCCAATAGTTTGTAGTGTGCTAGCACCCGAAATCAAAATACCGTGATTGTTTGCTGTCGCCTTTCCTCCAATACCATTCAGGTCAATGTTTCCACCTGCAGCATTAAGTGTGCTGTTCTTGAACTCGATTCCCGGCCCCAACCCAAGATTCCCCTGACCGTTACTCAGGAAATTACCACCATTAGTAGCGATCGTCGAATCTACAATACTGACAGCACCACCGTTTAGGTTATCACTATCAGCATTCAGAGTAATATTGCCTCCCTGAGTCGTGATATTAGTATTATTAATATTAATATTATTATTAGCAGTCAGAGTCAGGGAATTACTATTAGCCCAAGAGATCGGAGCGCTGACTGTAATATCGCCTTGGCTCGCAAAACCCGACGCAGTGGAAATAGTCACATTTCCCAAACCTAGCTGTGTTTGCAGCGTCCCATTATTAATTGTAGAAGTACCCGCCGAGGGCGTAAATGCTCCCCCTGCTAATGTGCCGCCTGCATCCGCACCTGCGCTAATAGTGATATCAGTAGGATCTAATAATAAGGTGCCAGCAATCCCAAAGATCGATCGCAAATCAACTAATCCTTGAAAATCCAGCGATTGCTTTCCCGACACTTCCACAAAGCCGCCATTCCCAGAAAACAAGCCACCCCTCGCCGTAATATTCCCGTTAAAGCGAGTAGTTTCATCCGCCCAAACTATAACTCGCCCGCCATTCCCATTACTAACAGCATCAGCATTAATCGTCGAATCGCTGCTGACAAAAGTCCGCAAAGCATTGGGCACCGTACCCAAACCCTGATAATCTCCGCCAATCAGTACATTACCGCCGCCGTTAATCCCAGAAGCGTCGATCTTGCCTGCAATAACTCCTACTTTGTCGCCTAAAATATTTACAGTACCGCCAGTGTTGCCAGAGACTTTGAGAGTCCCGGATGCGATCGCAGTTCCCGCAGTTACCGGCACAGCAGCATTCCCCGTCAACACAACTTCACCATTGGGATTTACCGTCAAACCCGTCGCCTGTGCCGCACCTTGTCCAGTCAGCAACTCCGGCAAAGATAACACTGGCTGCGTCCAATTGTTGGGCAGCGAACTTTGATTTCCTGTCGGCCCAATTTCCAAACTCAATAAATTTCCAGCTTGACTAATTCGCACCAAACTGCTATCCGGTACGGCGCTGATGAGAATATTGCCATTAGGCGCAGTTAGCTGACCCGTGTTGACAACCGTATCTCCCGTCAAAGTTAAACTTTGACCTGGTGCCACCGTCAAATTGCCTGCATTAACAATGCTTCCCCCTGGCAAATTGGTAAATGCAAAACTATTCGGTGCCCCGATTAAAGTTGCCCAATTATTATTGCCGATCGCGCTAAACCACTGATTGTTCCCAAAACCAATCCCTGTCGCCGTAGTAGCATTAAAAGATCCCGGCACGTTGAGACTGGCATTCGGCCCGAAAATCATGCCAGCAGGATTCATCAAAAATAAATTAGAATTGCCGCCAGTAACTTGAATTAAGCCATTGATTAAAGAAGGATTACCTCCAGTAATCCGTCCCAAAATATTTTGAATATTGGGATTCGTCAGAAAGTTAGCCGTTTGAGCCTCGCTGAGGCCAAACTGAGTAAAACTGTGAAAAAGATTAGCCCCATCTCCGCCCAACGCCCCCCCGGAAATATCGTAGCGGTTGCCGCTGGGAGTAACAACTGTGTTAGTGCCGTCGGCTGCCGGGGCGATGGGTTGCGAGGAAGCCGAACCCGCCGCTGCACTCAGCCAGCTAACAATGAATAACCATCCGAGGAAATGCAGTCTGTTGGCTGTCATTGTGTTTAAAGATTGTGCTTAAAGTGCGATCGTATTTATGTATTCTATCTTTACTTCTAAAAATTCCTCATGTCAATAGGAACGGCATATTTTTGCTTGCCGAATAATTAAAAAATGTATCTTTTTAATTACTATGATTTACGTAGAAACAGTTTGTTTACTAGGAATCAGGTGCGGGAAATGAAATTTGGTTTATTGTTTCGACTTTCACTGTTTCCCTGACCCAATTACCTTAAAAAACCGGGTTAATGCGTCCGGGACAGTTGGTAAAAATATGGCGCAAAATGCGAGGGTTAGGGGTTTAAAAAAATCGGAATTTTAGTCAAAACTACGTAAATACCGCTCGCCTGTTATACAGCTTGCTTAGAGCGGTCAACAACTCGCTCAAATCCCTAATCGCGGTAGCCGCCGCTTCTTTCTGCATCCCGCGAGCAGCTTGCAGCGCGTTTTGAGGAGCAACTAACCGAACAGCCGACTTTCTTTCAAAAACTTTATATTTTCTGGCTCAACTTTACCAAAACTTCATAAACCTCGACTAAAAATTTTATGTATTTTTGATGAAAGCCAATATAGGCAAGTCTTGCACTCAACTTTAGACAGTTACTAAAACGAAGTAAATGTAGTAACTTGGAAGTCTAGGCAGGATGAAAATCTTGCTGTTACAGATTAAACTATGTCAATCTGGTGTCAGTGAAAACTCTTAGAAGAAGCACTCATTTACTCCAAACCACCCTTAAGTGAGATATGTATGTAGATTCACTGGTGTGGAGCCTCTTCTTTAGGTTTGACGATCGTCCTAAATATCGCAGGCTCGCGATCGTCTATTCGCATCACGGCAACATGGCATTTAGGGCATTTTCCGCCTTACTACGTAAGAATACTGGAGGAATCAGGGTTATGACTACCTTAACGCTAGTCAAAAAAACATCTTTTACAGTCGCCAGCTTGGCAACCACAATGTTGCTCAGCATCTGCCCGCCCGTCCGAGCTTTCATGTTTGGCACTGGCGGCATCCAGTTCGAGCAAGATACCAATATAAACTTTACATTCGACCAATCTCACGGCAGTTACCAGTCCAGCTTGTGGGTAGCCCAAGCTCAGTCAGGCAACACTGGCTACACCAACATCGCCCGACTGTTTTACGAGGCTAAACCCTCAGATAACGGCGCCGCCAATGAATGGAAGGGAAGCTTCGGCAACGCAGTCACCTCCGAAAACGGCTCCATCACCCAAACCGTCACATTTTTGCAGGATCAAATGTATGCCCTGCTGCTGTGGAGCGACAGTGGCACAGGTCAACAATACGAGCAGTACGTCTCGTCAAGCACCTTCATGAATAGCCCCCAATGGTTTGCCGCCGGCACCCAGTTCCGGAGAGATGACTGTCTGGTGGCGGGCTGTCAGCAAGCTGTATTTGGCGACTTTAAGCTCAACTACAACTCCACCGACTCATTTACCAACATCAACGGCGGTAAAGGTCCAGACCAATTTTCATCGCTGACACAGGCCCAACTGGCTAGGGGCACAAAAATCTCCTTCGACGATGTTGGAGGAGGAAACGATCGCGACTTCCAAGACTTCACCGTGTCGGCTGAGTTAGTTTCCGAACCAGTCCCCGAACCAGTTACAGTATTCGGGACCGTGCTGGCGATCGGGGCAATGGCTGCAGCTAGCAGGAAAACAAAGCGAGGGCAGCAACCATAAAAATGACTCTCAACCAGCCCCATACAAATCTAAATAGTGCGTCTGTTCAGTGGTAATCTGAGGAATAGCATTTCTAAATGTTAAGACTTTTTCCACAACGGGAAAAATAGCATCCTAACAAAGGCACTATTCATGGTATCCACTGCAGAAAAAACGAACGTAGGCTACATCACCCAAATCATCGGGCCAGTTGTAGACGTAAAATTCCCAGGCGGCAAACTGCCCCAAATCTATAACGCTCTCACAATTTCCGGCAAAAACGAAGCAGGTCAAGACGTTGCCGTTACCTGCGAAGTTCAGCAACTGCTCGGAGACAGCCAAGTGCGTGCAGTTTCCATGAGTACCACCGACGGCTTGGTGCGCGGCATGGAAGTAGTAGATACCGGGGAAGCGATCCAAGTTCCCGTCGGAACCCCAACTCTGGGGCGGATTTTTAACGTCATCGGTCAACCCGTAGACAACCTCGGCCCGGTCAATACTTCCGAAAGTATGCCCATCCACCGCAACCCGCCGACTTTCACCGAACTCGAAACCAAGCCTTCGGTGTTTGAAACCGGGATCAAGGTAATCGACCTCCTTGCCCCCTACCGCCGCGGAGGCAAAATCGGTTTGTTCGGCGGCGCAGGCGTCGGCAAAACCGTGATTATGATGGAACTCGTGAACAACATCGCTAAAGCTCACGGTGGCGTGTCCGTGTTCGGCGGTGTGGGCGAGCGCACCCGCGAAGGTAATGACCTCTACAAAGAAATGATCGAGTCGGGGGTTATTGACGAAGAAGACCGCAGCAAGTCAAAAATTGCTCTGGTTTACGGTCAAATGAACGAGCCGCCCGGTGCTCGGATGCGCGTGGGCCTGTCGGCTTTGGCGATGGCCGAATACTTCCGCGATGTCAGCAAGCAAGACGTGCTGCTGTTCATTGACAATATCTTCCGGTTCGTGCAAGCGGGCTCTGAGGTATCGGCTTTGTTGGGTCGGATGCCTTCGGCTGTGGGATATCAGCCGACTCTCGGTACAGACATGGGCGACTTGCAAGAACGGATTACTTCGACTACCGAAGGTTCGATTACTTCAGTTCAAGCTGTGTACGTACCTGCGGATGACTTGACTGACCCGGCCCCGGCTACGACTTTTGCTCACTTGGACGCTACAACTGTGTTGTCTCGCGGTTTGGCTGCGAAGGGGATTTATCCGGCTGTTGACCCGCTGGATTCTACGTCTACGATGTTGCAAGTTAGCGTGGTCGGCGAAGAGCACTATGGTGTTGCTCGTCAGGTGCAGTCTACTCTGCAACGCTACAAGGAATTGCAAGACATTATTGCGATTTTGGGTTTGGACGAGCTGTCGGAAGATGACCGCTTAACGGTTTCTCGCGCTCGCAAAATTGAACGGTTCTTGTCTCAACCGTTCTTTGTGGCCGAAGTGTTTACCGGTGCCCCCGGCAAGTACGTCAAGCTGGCAGACACCATTAAGGGCTTCCAGATGATTTTGAGTGGCGAACTTGACGAGTTACCGGAACAAGCTTTCTATTTGGTGGGCGATATCAACGAGGCGATCGCCAAAGCTGAAAAAATGAAAGCTGACGCCAAGTAATTTTAGTAATTAGTCATTAGTCATTGGTCATTAGTTGTTAACAGTTAAAAGTTAACAGTTAACAACTAAGTGACTGATGAGGGCCGAGGGCTGACTAATGACTAATTACTAATGACTGCTGACTGCTGACTAATGACTAATGACTAATGACTAAGGACAATTTATGACATTAACTGTGCGCGTAGTGGCCCCAGACAAAACTGTTTGGGATTCTAATGCTGAAGAAGTAATTCTGCCGAGCACCACAGGTCAACTGGGTATATTGAGCGGTCACGCTCCGATGTTGACGGCTTTGGATACCGGAGTGATGCGCGTCCGTCCCGGCAAGGAATGGGTGTCTATTGCTCTGATGGGCGGCTTTGCAGAAATCCAAGAAAACATAGTTACTATTCTTGTCAACGGCGCTGAAAAAGGCGAAACCATTGATAAAGAAGCTGCTCGTACTGCTTACACCGAAGCAGAAGCTCGTTTGGAAAAGTCCGCTAGCGGCACTGAGCAAGAGCAAATTAAAGCCAAGCAAGCAATCAAACGCGCGAGAGCTCGTTTCCAAGCAGCCGGCGGCACGCTCTAGTTCTAAGGGTGAGGACATAGTGCTTTTGTAGCAGGGACGCAACATTGTTGTGTCCCTGCTGTTTTTCTCGCGCTGTGTCCCTAATGCGAGAGCTAAACTCCCGCCTCAGACAAGAGAGATTGCACTGTTTCCCAAGATAACCCCTGCTGAAGATAGCGGGGGTTATTTGGATTGTAGGGGCTCTCCAGGCGATCGACACTGACAATTTTTGCTCCCGACGGCAAAACAGGAACCTCTGGATCGCTCGCGGTCGATCGCGTCAAAGAGCTAGAAAAGCCTTTAAAAATAGCAATTTCATCGAATTCGCCGTCAATTTCGGCCTTGACGATTAAAACTTCGCGCGATCGTTTTACCGTGTATTGTTCCAAGCGACGAGCAATAGAGTCAGCCATAGCAAATCTCACTTTCCTGAAATCTGCTATAATATAGCTTAATTTTGCGGCTAATTTCAGGGGCAGCCCGCTCAATTTAGATTTTTAATTAGACATTTTTTAACAGCAGGAATTAAGCGGACATAATATAAGTTGTATAAAAAATATCAGAAATATTTTACTCCTGCCCAACCTAGTTTTCATATTTTTTATGAAGCATAAAAACACTAGATTGAAATTATTTCATTGCCACAAACATATTATTAAGCGGGGTTTTGCTTGGGGATATTCGCTGCTATTTATACTGTTTTTTTGCTTGAGTTCAGCTCTCGTAAGCTGCAACTCACAACTAATAAATAAATCTACAGCAGCCAAAACTAAAAATGCACCCTCAAACTTAACAAGAGTGGTAAGAATCGGCCATCAGAGTTTCGGAGCGCTGTTTTATCTCAAAGCTAAAGGCTCTTTGGCAACCCGTTTAGCAGAAATTGGATGGTCTGTAGAATGGACGGAATTTGCCGCAGGGCCGCCAATTTTACAAGCAATAGGAAAAGGAAAAATCGATCTGGGTTATGCAGGAGTTGCGCCGCCAATTTTTGCCCAATCAGACGGCGTACCTTTTGTTTATATTGCTAATGATTCCGCTTTACCTGGAAGCATTGGCATCATAGTTCCTCAAGATTCTCCAATTCGGACTCTAGCGGATCTCAAAGGCAAGAAAATAGCAGCAACTCAGAAAACCGCAGGTCACTATTTGTTAATTCGGGCGTTAACTCAAGGTGGCTTGCAGTTAAAAGATGCCCAATTGGTCGATTTGCCTCCGCCAAAAGCTCGGGAAGCATTTGTGAGAGGCGAGGTTGATGCTTGGGCTATTTGGCAGCCGTTTCTAGCTCAGTTACAGGAAACGATGCCTGTTCATTTCTTGACTAACAGCGACAGACTGATGAATGATAGAAACTTCTATTTAGCAAGTCGGTCTTTTGCTAGCGAGTTTCCCGATATTGTTAAAATAGTGATGGGAGAAACGCGACAGATGGCTACTTGGATAACTAAAAATCCCGAGGCAGCAGCAAAATTTATCAGCGCTAGAAGGGGAATGAAAATAGCCACAGCTATCATGTTAACAAAAAGCCGCCGCTACGATGTGCTGCCAATTCAAGACAGGGCTGTTGAAGAACAGCAGCGGATTGCGGAAATTTTCTTTCGGTTGGGACTGCTTCCCGATCGCATTTGGATTGAAGATGTTATCTGGAAACAAAAATTAGATATATAAAACCATAATTTAGGAAAAGGTAACAAGAAATCAACGATCGCGATTCCGCAAGTCTTAAAAATGTGAAATTGGGTGTATCCTATAAAGTGAGTTCAAACTGTTAAGTGGCAGAATCTAATGTCCTCAATTGCCAATCAACTGCGTTACGGTTTTGTCTCGATTGTTGTGGCAAGCGTATTGATGGCGGGAAGTACCTTAGCTTACCTCAGCTTTCGGGGACAAATAGAACAGACAAAACAGCTTCAGTACGAGCGATCGCAGGCTGCTGCTGTCCAAATTAGCGCTGATCTGGATAACTTGCAGCGCCAACTCAATTATTTATCAGAATTGCGCGGTTTAACAGAATTTAATCCTGAAACTCAGCGCAGCATTCTTGAAGGATTGGTCAACAGCAACAGCGCCTACGAAGTGGTCGGAATTTTTAACAGTCAAGGTCAAATCCTGCAGGCGATGTCGCCTTACGAATCCTGCTCTATCTACAGCTTAAATTTAGCAGGTATTTCAGCAGAAGCACCTGTGTTTTGGGAGACTTTTCGGCAAAGTCAAAATTATGTTAGTCCAGTAGATGTAGATCTAAAAACAGCGGTTAAAGTTGTTAACTTAGCAGTGCCTGTTCGCGACAATAACAATCAAATTGCCGGAGTATTATTTGCCAGAGTCAGTCTCAATTTTTTAACTCAAATTGCCGCCCGATCGCAAGTTGGAAAAACAGGATACAGCTACGTTCTCGATCACCGCTCCGTACTGATTTCAGAAACCGGAAGCAAGATTAATCCGTATTTACTGCAAGATTTGCGAGGGCGATCCTTTGTGCGAGAGTTATCCAAATTAGCTTTAGCTTCGGGGATTCAATCTCCGATCGTTTATCGAGGCTTGCGCGGGGAAGAAGTAATGGGCACGGGTGCGATCGTGCGGAGGGTGCAGTGGATGGTGGTTGTAGAGCTACCTACAGCCGAAGCTTACGCTCCGGTGCGTAACCTCCTATACGTCATGGGTGCAGTTACCCTCGCCAGCGCCCTTGTCGCCGTGGGCTTGGGAGTGGCTTTTGCTCGATCGATTACACATCCTTTGGAATCCCTAACATCTGCCGCTACTAAAATGACTAGCGGAATGTTTGAAACTCGGGTAAATATTGCGACATCAAACGAACTCGGAAAATTAGCTAATGCTTTTAACAGCATGGCAAATCAATTGGAAGTATCTTTCACAAAATTAGAGCATCAAAATGCCCAATTGCAGCGACTTGACAAACTCAAAGACGAATTTTTAGCCAACACTTCTCACGAACTCCGCACGCCGCTCAACGGAATTATCGGTTTAACTGAATCCTTGCTCGACGGGGCCACAGGACAATTGCCAGAAGCGACTATTTCCAACTTGGAAATTATTGCATCTAGCGGCAGAAGACTGTGCAATCTCATCAACGACATTCTCGATTTCTCGAAGCTGAGACACAAAAATATTGAACTGCAAATCAAGCCTGTTGGCATCCGAGAAATTGTCGATATTGTTCTGACTCTTTCTCAACCTCTAATTGGTACAAAAAATTTGCAGTTAATTAATTCAGTCACTCCCGACATTCCCCTCGTGGATGCGGATGAAAATCGGGTGCAACAAATTCTTTATAATTTAATCGGAAATGCGATTAAATTTACCGACAATGGTACTGTAGAAATTTCGGCTAATGCGATCGGCTTGGACTCGCCGCCTTTGACCGAAAAAGAAAGTTCATTAACAAGCCAGCTTCAATCTTTAATTGTCAGGTCAAAACTGCAAATTACGGTATCCGATACTGGTATTGGCATTGCAGAAGATAAATTAGAACGAATTTTTAAATCTTTTGAACAAGCAGATGGTTCCACTTCTAGAGAATACGGAGGAACAGGTTTAGGTTTGGCAGTTACAAAGAAGTTAGTCGAGCTGCACGGCGGCGAAATTCAAGTATCTTCAAAAGTAGGTATGGGTTCGCAGTTTACCTTTAGTTTGCCAATCTCTCAAAATCAGTATCTCGACCGCAAGCATTTGCCAGCAACGGTTCGACCGTCTTTAGTTTCAAGAACCAACGATCGCAAGTTAATAACTAATGCAACTGCTGCACCAACTTTTAATGATAACAGTTTGAGCGATGATAAAGAATGCCAGGAAAACAGTCGGGTTAAAATCTTGATTGTAGATGACGAAGCTGTGAATATTCAGGTATTGGCTAACAATTTACTTCTCGAAAAATATGCGCTCGCCAAAGCTACCAGCGGTAGAGAAGCTTTAGCCCTTATAGACAGAGGCTACAAGCCGGATTTGATCTTGCTAGATCTGATGATGCCGCGGATGACTGGTTACGAAGTTTGCGAGAAAATTCGGGAGAAATTCACCGCTATAGAAGTGCCAATTGTGATGCTAACTGCCAAAAATCAAGTATCTGACTTAGTGCAAGGTTTTAATGCAGGAGCCAATGATTTTTTAACTAAACCGTTTGTCAAAAATGAATTGCTAGCCAGAATCAAAACTCACATCCGTCTGGCAAAAATCAATGCAGCTTACGGTAGATTTGTCCCCCACGACTTTCTGCGATTTTTGGGACATGAAAGTATTGTTGATGTCGGACTAGGCGATCAAATTCAGAAAGAAATGACAGTTTTATTTTCTGACATTCGCTCCTTTACGACTATCTCCGAAGCGATGACTCCTCAAGAAAACTTTAATTTTATCAACAGCTACCTCAGCCGAGTGAGTCCGGTAATTCGCGCTAACCAAGGTTTCATCGATAAATATATTGGCGATGCGATTATGGCACTATTTCCCGAGTCGGCAGATGATGCTGTTTGCGCGGCGGTGGAAATGCAAAAACAAGTTATGGTTTACAACCAGCACCGACAACTCAGCAATTACGCACCGATTACGATCGGCATCGGTTTGCACGCGGGTAGTTTAATGTTGGGTACGATTGGCGAGCAAGAACGGATGGAAAGTACAGTAATTGCTGATGCGGTGAATCTCGCGTCTCGTTTGGAAGGACTGACTAAAGTTTACGGGGCGGGCATTCTAGTGAGCGACTCTATTTTAGAGCGTTTGGGCGATCGAGAAAAATATATGTGCCGATTTGTCGATCGAGTCACAGTAAAAGGCAAAACATCTGCTGTGTCGGTGTTTGAAATTTATGATGCAGAAACAGAACAAAGCATTGAACTAAAACAGGAAACTGCTGCTGAATTTCAACTGGGTCTGGAGTTTTATTTCGATCGCAAATTTAGTAAAGCGCAAAAAATATTCAAGGATATTTGCGAAATAAATCCTCAAGATAAGTTAGCAGCAATTTACTGTCAGCGCTCTCTGAAGAATCGAATGTATGGAGTGCCAGAAGGATGGTCGGGGATAGAAGCTTTGGATGAAAAGTAGGGATACGGCTTTTGGAGTGTCCGGCGCGGGGAGTAGGACAGGGCATCCCCATCTCCCTACAGTTCGCTTTGACTTTTAATAATTTGGTATAAGATTGAGGATTATAGAAACGAGATCGGGTCTTCCTTGCGTAAGTTGTGTTTAAGTACAAAATGGTTTATAATACTGACCGAAAGCATCCAGGATACAAGGCCCCGGATTCATCCGTCCAGAAATAAAAAATCTGTATCCGATGACACTTGCCCCCCGAATTTATCTCGCGCAAGTCAATTCTTCAATCTCAAATCTAAAATCGCGCAATCGATTGACCATCGCTAAGCCTTAGCTCCAAGTATTAACTGGGTTTTTCAACCTAAATTAATGTTATGTTCACTCTTTCTATCAAGCACTTAGTGGCAAAACTTTCAAGAAAAGCAACGCTGCAAACCGTACTCATAGTTCCGTTTGTCTTGCAAGTATTTGCAGCAGTGGGTATTGTAGGCTATTTATCATTTAGGAACTCTCAAAAAGCAGTAAATGACCTTGCGGCTCAGTTGATGGGGGAGGTGAGCAATCGCATCGAGCAAAATTTGAGGACTTATCTGCAAACTCCGCACCAAATCAATCAAAGCAAGCTGGATGCAGTGAAACTGGGTTTTGTGAACATGAAAGACTTGTCAGCTTGGGAAAAGTATCTGTGGCGGCAAGTGCAATTATATCCTTATATCAATTTTACGTCGATCGCCAATCAAGATGGAGAATATCGCACTGGCGAAAAAATGTCTGACGGCACTTTATTGATTAACGCCTCGGGCCCGTCTACAAATTTTGATTTTTATTCTTACAATACTAATGATGCGGGCGATCGCACGACAGTAGCAGCCTACGTCAAAAACTTCGACATCCGACAGCACCCTTCCTACTCCTATGCGGCTCTAGAAGCCAAACCAACTTGGAGTTCAGTTTATATATCTTTCCTAGAACCCACCTTGATCCTCAGCGCGCTGCAACCCGTTTACAACAGCCAGAAACAGCTAGAAGGAGTATTAATTGCTGCTTTGCGTCTCGACAGTATCGGTCAATTTTTAAACAGCCTCAAAATAGGTAAATCCGGTCAAACTTTTATTATCGAAAGAAACGGCACGCTGCTGGCAACTTCGACACCTGAAAAACCTTTCCGCACTCAAAACGGTAAAAAAGAACTGTTTAAAGTTACAGAAAGCAGCGATACAGTAACGCAAACTACAGCTAAATATTTAGAAACTCACTTTCAAAACTTGCACCAAATTACCAAATCGCAGCAAATAAATGTTGAGATAAACGGTCAGCAGAAATTTTTAAAAGTCCTGCCATTCCAAGACGGCAAGGGTTTAGATTTACTAATTGTCGTCGTCGTTCCCGAAGCCGACTTTATGGAACAAATTAATGCGGGCAACCGAACTACAGTGTTACTGTGTCTGGCAGCTTTGGGCATGGCAAGTGTGTTAGGACTTCTCACTTCTCGCTGGATTATCAAACCTCTTATAAAATTAAAAAATGCAGCAATAGCTTTGTCTGAAGGACAATTTGACCAAACTGTCAAGCTCGATCGCTCCGACGAGTTGGGCGTACTTGCCACTGTTTTTAACAGCATGGCACAACAACTGCAAGCATCTTTTAGTGCCTTAGAAACTAAAAATACCGAATTGCAGCGCCTGGACAAACTCAAAGACGAATTCTTAGCCAATACTTCTCACGAACTCCGCACTCCCCTCAACGGCATTATTGGGATTGCAGAATCTTTAATAGACGGTGCTACCGGACAACTACCAGAATCAACAAATTTTAACTTAGTTTTGATTTCATCGTCTGGAAAAAGATTGTCTTCTTTAATTAACGATCTTCTGGATTTTTCTCAGCTCAAACACAAAAAGCTCGAACTGCAAATTAAGTCCATCGGTATTCGAGAAATAGTCTCTGTAATTCTCACTTTGTCTCAGCCATTAGTAGGCAAAAAAAACTTGCAGTTGATTAACTCAGTTGCCCCTGATTTGCCACCAATAGCAGCCGACGAGAATCGGTTGCAGCAAATACTTTACAACTTAATCGGCAATGCGATTAAATTTACCGAAAGCGGCCGAGTAGAAATTTCAGCAGAATTGGTAACGGGCAACGCGCAATCACTCCCTAATTCCCAATTAGCCATTACTGTATCCGACACCGGTATCGGCATCCCCGAAGATAAATTAGAGCGAATTTTTGAATCCTTTGAACAAGCTGACGGTTCCACTGCTAGAGAATATGGCGGCACTGGTTTAGGGTTAACGGTTGCCAAGCAATTAGTGGAATTGCACGGAGGTAAAATTTGGGTATCTTCAACTGTAGGAGTCGGTTCCCAATTCACCTTTACTTTGCCCGTATCTGAGACCCAGCCAGATTTTAGCAACAGGCAGCCGCCTTTAAGCGAGGGATATCCCATTTTTATCACTCCTGAACTAGCCCGTCAATCCTCTCTAATAAATTCTCAGGTATCAGAGAATAGCGACTTGCTAGAAAGTGAAAAAATCAAAGTTTTGGTAGTCGATGATGAACCGATTAATATTCAGGTTATCATCAACAGTCTTTCTATAGAAAACTACGAAATAACTCAAGCGAGCAACGGTTTAGAAGCTGTAAATCTGATTGAATCAGGATTTAAGCCGGACTTAATTTTACTCGATGTAATGATGCCTCAGATGACTGGTTATGAAGTCTGTCGAGAAGTTCGCAAAAAATACTCGCCTTTAGAAATGCCTATTCTGATGCTGACGGCCAAAAATCTAACTACCGACTTGGTAGAAGCTTTTAACTTAGAAGCAAATGATTATGTAACTAAACCTTTTATCAAAAAGGAATTGTTGGCTAGAATTAACACGCAAATTCGCCTTGCTAAACTGAATGCAGCTTACGGCAGATTTGTGCCGCACGATTTTCTAAACTTGCTGGAAAAGCCGAGTATTATTGAAGTAAAATTAGGCGAAAATCAGGAAAGAAATATGACAGTGCTGTTTGCTGATATTCGCTCGTTTACTGCGCTTTCAGAACAGATGACCCCGCCTGAAAATTTTGCATTTATTAATACTTATTTGGGAAGAGTGAGCCCTGCCATCAGGAAAAATAACGGGTTTATTGACAAATACATTGGGGATGCAGTCATGGCACTGTTTCCTATATCTCCGGAGGATGGTGTGCGAGCAGCCATTGATATGCAGAAAGAAGTAAATATCTACAACCAGCAGCGACAAAAAAATGGCTTGTTTCCGATCGCGATCGGCGTCGGTTTGCACGCAGGCAATTTGATGTTGGGTACAATTGGCGAGCGAGAACGAATGGAAAGTACCGTGATTGCTGATGCGGTGAATCTCGCCTCTCGTTTGGAAGGATTGACTAAGGTTTACGGCTCGGGAATTCTAGTTAGCGGTGCAATTATCGATCGCCTAGACGATCCAGAAAAATATAAGTACAGATTTGTCGATCGAGTAATGGTGAAAGGAAAGACAAATCCTGTGTCGGTGTTTGAAATTTACGAGACAGAAACAGAGGAAAGCATTGTACTTAAGCAGCAAACTGCGGAGATTTTTCAAGAAGCTCTCAATTTTTACTACGAGCAAAAATTTGTTGCCGCCCAAAAAGTATTTCAAAACATTTTACAAATCAATCCAGACGATCGGGTAGCAATGCTGTATTTCAAACGCTCTCGCAAGTATCGAATGTACGGAGCGCCGGAGGGGTGGTCTGGGGTCGAAACTTCGACGGAGAAATAGGGCGCACACTGCACGCCCTACTCTGTTTAAAATATAGTTGTACAAACCCCTAATTTATTCCAAGTTTTAGAGCCAACAATACCATCAGCAACGATTTGTTGTTGCTTTTGAAAATTGATGACTGCTTGTTGGGTTTTCTGGCCGAATCCTCCATCAGTATTTAAAGAAAATCCGCTGGCGTTCAAGAGCTGCTGAAGTTAACGAACGTCCTCATTTTGGGTGACGCGATCGTTGCGTTTGAGTAGGGGAAAATAACGGCAGGAAGGTAATTCCATGTGAATTGCGTTTGTGGTTTGCATGGTTTGATTCTCCATTGATTGTTTGCAAGTTGTTTCAAAGCAGGGCAGCGCAGAAAAGATGTTAATTAATAGTCCTGGATGCACTTTTGACGGGCATAAACGGGGTTTCGGCTTCGCTGAACCGCCAGGTTTTTTAGCGTTTATGGGGGAGTAAAGAAAGTATTGCTGTGAAAAAACCCAGTTTCTTGCTACCCGTGCGCCTAGAATTAGTTAACTTGGATTTAACATCCGGGTTCACCTGTATAAAAAGCGCCTAATAGATTCCAAGTTTGAGGGCCGACAATGCCATCAACAGCAATCTTATTTTCCTTTTTAAATTTGATGACCAAGAATTTCTTGATGGTACCCGCCACGCGATCGATCGGTGGGATCGAGCCAAAATCGAAAATGGAAATTCCTCAAGAAAGAGCATTTATCTCGCGCAAGTCAATCTAAAATCTAAAATCTAAAATCTAAAATCGATTGACTGCTTGTTCGGTTTTTGGGCCGAAGAATCCATCAGTGGTGACGGGATATCCGTTTTTAACTAAGGATTGTTGGAGATAGCGCACGTTTTTATTGGCAGCGGTGCTATTATTTCGTTGCAGTGTGGGCAGTGAAGAGCAAAGAGGCAATTGAGTGTAAATTGAATTTGTGGTTTGCATGGTTTGATTGGGGATTAGCGGTTGGCAAGTTGTTTGAACTTGCTATTCCCCAGTTGTAGCTGTGGGGGGAAGTGCTTTAACAGTCGCTTTTTATAGTGACGCTTATCTGGGGTAGCTCAGATGAGTGACAGCCAGCTATCAAATCCATTTTGTACAAAGTAATTTTCAAAGGCAAACAGCAGCGAATTTCCATTGTTTATCAATTTTTAGCATCTTTGCCGGAAGTCCCACACCATACCTGTAGGGCTGTTAGTGCCGGGATGGATAGGCAAATTGACGTAGGGCTTGCTGAATAATCGATCCTGTCACGGTGTAATCGATCCACTGTTGTCTAAGCTGAGTAAGGGTCTTTTCTATAGAGGAGGCAAAAATACTGTATTTAAAGCTAGTTAACCATTTGAGCGAAAAGGGCGATCGGGAAAATTGCTCTGGGGTTGGGACTTTAACTTAGAAGTGATATCGTAGAATCGGTAGATAGTAGATTTGCGGCTGTCAAACAACTTGATAATTGAATCAATGACAATTTCTGTAACTATCGGGTTAAAGCCGGAAATAAAGTCGTCGGCGTTGAGATTTTCTATAAAAAATTCCTTAGCTCGATCGCACTGATAGCGCATTTCGTCAAACCCAACAATTTTTACCACAAACGTTGTCAGGGGCGAGCTCTCCAAATCGGTATTAGAAGTGCTTTTAGCCCGCCCCTTTTCTAATAAATTCAATACTTCCGCTTCTAAACTAATTTTAGGTTTATAAGGTTTCTCTATTTCGGGAAAAAAGCTTTCCAGGCGCACGCATTTAGGAGCTTGAGCCGGAATTCCTCCCATCATCATCGCCAGAGAAACCTCAATCCCCAAATCCGAAGAAAGAGCTTCTAGCAGGGCTAGGGCAGACAGTTTGCACCCCAAATAAAGCTTCGCAACTTCGAGATTGTACTTAGCAGTAGTTTCCCAGCGCTGATAGGTGCGATCGTCTGGATATCCCTCAAACTGCCGGAAAATTATTTCTGGCTTGAGATAACTCAGAAAACCTTCCATCTTGAGCAAAGCAACTCGGTAGTCGCGAACCGTGTAAAAACCGCAGCAGATGAGATTGTGATTGGTTTCCGGCAGTAAATTCCAGGTATTTGCCAAAAAATGGGCTGAACTATGGTGAGCAAAACTCATCACATCCCGGTTAGAGACTCGCACAGCTTTTTTCACCGTTTCCCGCATTTCCCCGTCAGTCAAACTGAGGTTAAACAGGCTATTTGTTGCTTGCAAGCGGTCATAAAGATGCTGGCTTACCGTTACTCCCGAATCGGCGGCGCGAAACGGAATTGTTGCTTCAATGCAGCCTGCAATTTGAAGCAATTGCTCGCGTTTAAGAAATGGTTCTAGAGCTTTTGCTGCTACCACAGCGCTGAGAAATTCGTTTTGTCCGGCGAAAGGATTGAGGACTTGGCCCGGTTCAAAATTGAATACCAGCATTACCATCTCGAAGGTAGCATCCGCAGACAGTTCAGATTTATCCCGAATTTGTAGTTGTTTGTTAACCTCTTTTGCAACAGGAGTGATGTAGTAGCTGACGTTAAAGTTAATACTGCGATCGACTTGCACGTAGACGGTATCGTGAAATAAAGCTGCCAAAACCTCGATCGCGTCTTCGTTTCCCCCCACATCAAAAATATGTTCGGGAGTGTGAAAAAATCGCCAGGGCCCCATCATCGGCTGAACTATCAGTTCGGCAATCCGAGCGAGTTCACTTGGTTCGACTTTTGCTTCCAGGCGATCGATCGCCCAAATCAGCTTTTCTAAGCACTGTAAGTAGGCTTCTTTGCTATCCATCACAGTCTTTCCCAATAACATTGCTGTCAGTCGATTTGAGATTTGAGATTTGAGATTTTAGATTTTTTCCACAGATGAATCTGGAAGCTTGAACCTTAAGTCTAAAATTTTTAGATATCCACGACTGGAGTACATCGCACGTTATCCGTTTTTGGGCGGCGTCGCGTCAGCTACTCTGCTGTTATGTCGATTCTTTCGTATATGCGCCCCGGTTTTTTTTCTTGAGATTTTTGAGTGTTTTGTTAAAGACCTTAGCTGCTATTTTGGACGCAAATACGTACCTTTAAATTAACTTAATTTCCGGTAGCTGACCTCCCCTGTTTTCCTAGTCGAATCAACACAAAGTATGACAAGTAAATTACATAGATTACTAAACCTATCAGACCCAACAATCCCAAAAATTGAGGGGTTGCCGTAGGGTGAAACATTTGTTTGTAGAGCCAAGGTGGATCTAACCAAACGCGGCAAAAAGGTTCGTCAATTACCTGAATTTGAGATTTAAAAGCACAGCTTAAGAAGGGAAGTTGAGCTAGAGCGCCCAAACCGCTGTAAACAGTAATCGCCCACCGCCAAGCTGTAAAAGCCAGTTTCAGGGGCGACTGCGGTCGATCGGCAATTTCTTCGTTTAAATCCTCCCAAAACCACAGACTAGCAGGAATCAAAGCCCTCCCAATCACCGACGACACAAAGCTCACAGGCAGCGCGGCCATCATCAGGTAAAGTGTAATTGCCAGCAAACTCGCCACCCGCCAATAAATAATCGACAAACGGACGATCGCCTCAGCTTTTGCCACAACAGCCCAAATCAGCACTACCAGCGGGATCGAAATTGTTAATAACACAGACAACCGGTAATCCATCCAGACTAGCGGTTGAAACCAAGGCCCGGTGGCTGCCAATAAAAGACTCAACATCTTTGGGAAAATATACTCACTTATTTGTCACAAATTTTACTACAAAAATGCTAAAAAATCAGCAACCGGAACAGGGTCTTAAGGTTTTGTTACTGCTACCTTTTCTAAGGTACTTGGCGCGCTTTGAAGGGTACTTGAGACATGATAGACGGCAATACGCTTGAGTTAAAAATGTTTATTCCTCAGATATCTCCTTCCCATCCTCGCCCCCGCAGGGGGACCCAAGAGCCAATTCTTGCGTCCCCCTGCGGGGGCTAGAGGGAAGCTGGCGGATTTGAACTGTATTGGGATAGAGGGCAAATCTCGCCATTACCTAAAGGCTCAACCCATAAAATAAAATTCTCCCGCGCCAAAAGTTAGATTTCGGCGCGGGAGGTTCGGCAGATAGCTAAATGACTCGCTTATTCGTCGTAGATGCGGCATTCAGCAGCGTCAGGATTGTCGTCGCAATATTTTTCAAAAGAATTCTTAGGTTTGACTTGCTTTTGGTGGGAAGCTTCTGCTTGCAGTTCTTCAACTGCGTCCCACGCGGCCGCGCATTCCCCGGAAGTAGAGCCCTTGAGGTCACAGACGCTGCGAGCGCTTTCTAGTTCTTGTTCAATTTTTTCTTGGATGTTGGCGGAGGGTGTTGTTGTCATAAAACTTGTTGGTAAGAAAGTGTAGGAGAATATGGTTGTCCCCGACCTATTTCTAGGTAATCTTAGCACGCGCCTTTGTTTAGTGAGCTTGTTCGGCTAACGGCACATCCTTAACCCAAATAAAGATGTTTAACCGTTAACGACAGAGCAAGAGATTAGCGATCGCATCCGCTTGGTGTCATCACTCAAAAAAACCTAGACCTCTAAAGTATGCGGCCGGTCAACTGTGGTTTAAGTCAAAGGCTAGAAGCTAGCGTGTCTTTAGACCTAGGTCGTTGACCTTATTAAGTAAGAAAGGTTTTCTTTTTGGATGTTTGTTTGGGTTGGATTTGCTGTTTCGGTCTGGCGACCCCAGCTAATAATAGCTTGAGATGCGCTGCTGTTGCAGCAGCCGAGAGAGAAACCATCCATAACTGCGATCGCACCAGCCGTCTTTACTTCCTGCTTTACTCTACCCCGTCGGCGGGGGAAGAGTCCACAGGCATCAATGTAGGTCGAGCTGACCTTACTTTTGATGAAAACATTACACGAAGTTGGTGTGTCAAACTGTATTGAGCTTTATCTTTTAAGATTTAGCTGAATACGGCATTTAACACTAAACAGATTAATGGGACACTCATGTTAACTTATGTTAACACAAGAACGGCAATCGATGGAGAATCGATCGCCCGAGAATAGCGTCCCGCCAGCGG
Source organism: Microcoleus sp. F8-C3 (assembly GCA_036704825.1). Taxonomy (GTDB): domain Bacteria; phylum Cyanobacteriota; class Cyanobacteriia; order Cyanobacteriales; family Microcoleaceae; genus Microcoleus. The sequence continues at coordinate 35,616 of JAUBSN010000066.1, forward strand.
CCAGTCCCAGTTAGCCTAATGTATAGAGATAGTTTTATAGAGAAGTTTGCCTTATGTACACTCAAAACCAAATGCAATGGGTCAGCGCTTTATCAACCCGTCCCTCTTTGGAATCCGCCCTCAAAGAAGTTATAGAACAAGCCGATCGCAACCTAGAAGGCCCGGCTGATTTAGCGCTGATATTTATCTCCTCTGCCTTTGCCAGCGAGTATTCTCGGCTGATGCCTTTACTCCGAGAAATGCTGCCAGTGCCCGCGATCCTGGGCTGTGGCGGGGGAGGAGTCATCGGCACGAACCGGGGCGGCCTCACCGAAGAAGTCGAGGGAGCTCCCGCAGTCAGCCTCAGTCTGGCCCGTTTGCCGGGCGTGAATGTCAGAACTTTTCACGTCGGTGCAGAAGAACTGCCAGACTTAGACAGTCCCCCGGATACTTGGGTGGATCTCTTGGGCGTGCCGGCCCGGGAAGAACCGCAGTTCATCATCTTGGCCGACCCCTTTTCCGCAAAAATTAACGATTTGCTGCAAGGGCTAGATTATGCCTATCCGGGCGCAGCCAAGGTAGGGGGACTCGCAGGCGGGGACGGTGCGGGCAGGGGCGCGGCGCTGTTTTGCGACTATCAGCTTTACCGAGAAGGGACGGTTGGGGTAGCTTTGAGCGGCAATATAGTGTTGGAAACGATCGTCGCTCAAGGCTGCCGGCCGATCGGGCATCCTTATCGGGTGACGGAAGGAGAGCGGAATATTTTGCTGAAGCTGGAAGAACAAACCGACGATAGTGGCAGCGGGGGCATCGAGCGATCGCCCTTAGAGGCCTTGCGGGAGTTAGTTCAAACTTTGAGCGAAGAAGACCGAGAATTAGCTCAGCATTCGTTATTTGTAGGCTTAGTCAGCGATGAATTCAAGCTGAAATTAGAGCCGGGAGATTTTTTAATCCGCAATCTGTTGGGAGTAGATCCGAAAGTGGGAGCGATTGCGATCGGCGATCGAGTCCGTCCCGGACAGCGCATCCAATTTCACCTGCGGGACGCGCGCACCTCCGCAGAAGACCTAGAAATGCTGCTCGATCGCTATCAGCGGGCCGCCGAGTACAGCGGTACATCCAGTGCCGGGGCCTTGATGTTCTCTTGTCTGGGGCGCGGTGAAGGACTTTACGGCCAATCGAACTTTGACTCCCGACTGTTTGGCCGATACCTCAAAAACATCCCTCTGAGCGGCTTTTTCTGCAACGGCGAAATCGGCCCCGTCGGCGGCAGCACGTTTCTGCACGGCTACACCTCCGTATTCGGGATTTGCCGCCAAAATTCATAGTCAGCAGTCAGCAGTCAGTAGTCAGTAGTCAGTAGTCAGTAGTCAGTAGTCAGTTATTATTTGTTTGTTGTTTGTTCTAACTGAGATGTTGCACCATTCTCAATAAGCTTTTTATGAACAGGCTTTCCGGCCTGTTCCACAAGAAGAAAATTCACTCTTCGCTTCACAGGCATCTTGCCTGTTCTTGAGAATGGTGCAATATCTGAGTTCTAATAACCAATAACCAATAACCAGTAACAAATCACAAATCACAAATCACAAATAACCAAACACTAAAAGCGGCAGGAAACTGCCGCTTTTAGCTCTAACTATGTCTGGAAACCTTAGAAACTAAAGGTAGTCCGCAGGAGTCCGACCCAGATATCGTCGTTTCTGTTGTTGTGTTCGGGATTCAGAATCACGTAAACGCCCGGTGTCACCGCAATAAAGTCATTGACTTGGAAGCGATAGAAACCCTCTAAGTGATAAGAGGTGTTGCGGTTTCTGGCGACATCACTCTCAGTAACTTTTGGCGGTACACCGAAGACGAAGCCGAGGAGGTTGCCTTGCCGGCCAAAATCTGCCAGGGCCAAAGTGATAGCACCATTCTGGATGGTAGCGTCATTGTTGCCGCCCCGCAGTTGTTCAGCCTTCGTATAACCGTACCAACCGCCAATCTGAAAGCGGCTGCTGGGTTTGAAGTTAACCTGCACCCCAAAGTTATCGGATGCAGTGGGTGCTAGACCGAAGGGCTGGTTCGCCAAAGAACTGCCGGTGCTATTCAAGATGTTAACATCGCCTGCGCGATTGTATTTCCGGGTGTAAGTCAGGCCCAAATCAAACGGTTTGCTAAAAAAGCCTATCTGACCCAGAGCGCTGAAAGAACCGTCGGCAACCCCCCTGCCGTTTGCGGGGTTGGGAGCATCGCTCTCGCCGGCCAGATAGCCCGCGGTAGCTTGGAAGTTGCCGAAGTTGTAAGTCATACTTGCGCCAGCTCCCTGCGGCCCGCGGAATACGGCCGGGTTACTACGAGATCCAAATCTGGAAATTGAAGTTGTACCTGTAGACTTAAAGGGACTAGCTGTGTTTGCAATTTCATCCAGGTCAAGTCCTAGAGGACCGACAATGAATGTAGCGTTACCCGTCGGGAAACTATAGTACAGCTCCTCAAGTATGAAATTGCTACTCTCACCCCCCTCATAGCTTAGGCGAGCCATGTTGGTACCGGTAGCCGTGGCTCTGTCGTAGCGGGCGATGTTGCCTGCTTGCAAGCGGGTTTTGAGCAAATCTCGACCGGTGAAGCTTGTCAATAAGCTCAAGCGCACCCGGTAGCCGAAGTTGGTGACTGTTTTGTCGTCGCGAGTGCCAACTGCATCTCCGAAGGTGTCGCTGGCGGCAAAAATGACTTCTCCTGCCAGTTTGGTTGTGGTGGAGAACTGGTTGGCTTCGAGTTCTGCGGTGCGAGCTTCTAGGCCGTCTACCCGTCCGCGCAGGGTAGCGAGTTCGGCAGCAAATTCTTCTTGCAGGCGTTGCAGGATGGCTAAGTCGTCTCTGGTGACCAAGTTACCTGTTGACCCAATTAGTTGGGTTATGTTGTCTAAGCAAGCGTTGACGCCGGCTGCAAATTCGTAGCGAGTCAGGGCGCGGTTGCCGCGGTAGGTGCCGTCGGGATAACCTACGATACAACTGTAGCGTTCGACTAGGGATTGCAGGGCTTGGAATGCCCAATCTGTCGGGCGCACGTCGGAGAGCTGAGTGACTGATGTCACCTGGGACATGGTTCCGGACTGTTGGGCCGGCAGTGCTTGGGGAGCGACAGGGACGATCGGGCCGCCCATTCCTCCGGGTACTGTCTGAGCAATTTCTACCTTAGTAGCTGGGGCAGTAGCTGGGGTGCTGCCGACTGCTGGCACTTCAATTTTCGCAGCGGTGACTGCTGGCACTTCAATTTTCGCAGCGGTGTCTGTCTGGCTGCTTTGTAAGGCCAAGTCTGATGCTTGGGGCGACGACGGTTCGACTGTGCTGGCTGCTGCTACGGGTTCAGTCGCTGCTGCTGTGCTGGCGGGAGCGCTTGGGGCTGCTGAGTCGATTTCGCTCGCTGTGGTTTCGAGTGCTGCTGCGCTGGTGTCTGGTTCGATTGCAGCCAGTTTTTCAGGCTGTTTTTGGGCGTCGGCGGAGTTGGCGACCGGGGTTTGGGCAGCTTCAGCGCTGCTGTTTAAAGCCAGCTTTTCTGGGGCAGCAGGGGCTGCTGCAACTGGTTCTGCAACTATTTCTGCAGCTATTTCTGCAATTTTTGACTCAGATGACTGAGCTGTAGCTAGCTGGTTAGCTTCAGCGGTTGCGGTCACTTCAGCAGCGATCGCAGCGGCACTGACGACTGATGATAACCCCAGAATTGTCGGGGATACTAGCAGTAAATTCCAAAAAGTTCTGTTCATTTTCCTCACACCTTCACACTCTATTCAACTCGACGAGCAGCAATTCCCAACTGCTAATTTGTGGTTGCTTGCCTGTTGACAATTACTGCCAAAATAGAACCTATACATAACTGTTGATTCACTGTTTGTGATTCACAGTAGGCGTGTCTACTTCTTCTGCTTGAACGTAGGGGGCCGAGCCCTTATACCGCCCCGGCATCAATTCAGGTCAAGCCCACATTACATTACAGTTGATTATACCATCACGTGCTAATTTCATCTCTCGATCGCCCGACTTGCTTGAATTGCTCTGCGGGCGATCGACAACTGGTTCTACGGGTTCGACCACAATCTGCCTCTAACTGACAACTGCCCAGAGTCCTCGGTTACGCCAGACTTAACAGACAGTTATAGGTAGGATTGTGGCTGATTGTCGCATCCCTTATACAGCTTTATATCCTATAATGTCAAGCTTTTTAACCTAACTTTAAACCTCGCGACCCGGCAGTGCCTATTTTCCGGCCATGACTGGGGAACTGAGGGATCGAGGATCGTAAATTTACCTCGTCCGAACCCAATTTCAGACTTGACCAATTTTGGTTTTCTGAGGTTCCCAGGAGTCGGCACTTGCCAAAACGATCGCCCTTTCTGAGATTAACCGTCGGCGGCTTTAATTTCCCGCTATTTTAACACAACTTTTCTGTGGTTTGAGTGCCACTGCAACTGGTGGTCGTTGACCCGCTGTTGGCGCAGGGAAAGCTCACTTGCTTGACCGACCAACTATGCCCGAGATTCTTAGCGCTTGTGATGTTTTTGCCTACAGACGATCGCAGAATTTTAGTGCTAAGCTGGCGAAAATGCAAAAATTGAAAATCGAGCTGCTTTCAGAACGAAAAACCGAAACGCTGTGGCAAGGAAAGTTAGTAAAAGAGTGAGGGTTTATGGAAGATTTTGGTATTATTATTGCCTGCTGCGACCAGGATTATCTGTTTGCTAAGGGTTGCTGTGCTAGCATCCGATATTTTCTGGGAGATGTGCCGATTTGTCTGTTGATTGACGGTACGTTTTCTGTGAGTGCTTTGGAAAAGTCCTACGGGGTGCGAGTTATCGATCGCACAACCGTTGCTGAAGAGGTTCTCAGAAAAAGAAGTTTTGGTTGGGGCAAAACTAAAATGATTGCTTTCTGGGAAAGTCCTTGGTCAAATTTTATGGTTTTGGATGCCGATACGATCGTTTGGGGCGATGTTCTCAAGTTGGCTAATTTTAAAGACTTTGATTTTATTGTAGACAAGCCTTGTTACGATTACCCGGATGCGGATATTTCGGAATATTTCTTTGACATTCCGGGCGTTGAGAAGCATTTTCCCAGTTTTAGCTGGTCGAAAGATCGAGCAAATTATTTCTGCACCGGTACTTTTTTTGCAAAACGCGGCGTTTTTAGCTTGGAAGAATACGTAGAAATTTTAGATTTTACGGCGGCAAATCCGAGGATATTTAAGTACGGAGAAATGGGGTTTTTGAACTTTATGATTTTCCGGGCGGCGCAAGAAAATCGACTGCGGGTGCAGAATGTGGATATGCAGTTGTTGGTGCCGGATTTTGACCGGGATTTGCTGAAAAAGCAGTTTCCGGTGGAAGAAAGCGGGCCTGCGGTCGATCGCACTCAGGCGACTGTGATTCACTGGTGCGGGCCTAAGCCGAGTTTATCTAGTCGGAAAGTTTACTCGGAACCGATGAATTTTTGCCGCCGCAAGTGTCAGGAGGATGTTTGGAACCGCACGGGTTTGGCGGCCGAGATGTCGCTGCAATTTGAGGATTGGCAGCGATCGATCTACGTGTATAAGAATAAGTTTAAGAAGAAGTTTCGGCAGTTGGCCCGGAAGTAAGTAGGATTTTTTAACCGCAGATGTCAGCGGACGAACGGGGATGCACGCGGATTTGGGCTTACCCTTGGAGGGGTAAAGTTGGCCCGGCTGGGGGTAAAACTTGGCGGTGAATGCTTATTTTATGGCTTTCCCGCTGAGTTTGCATTTCGACGGCGATCGCCTCAAATTCGACTTCCATGCAGCCGTAGGGAATCTCTAACTCGATACTTGCTCGGACGTTTCCCAATCCGTTAGATTTAAATTCGGTAATCCAGCGCGGCCCGTCGAGAATCAGGTAGGTTTGCCGATCGTACACCCAAACTTTCACGTAAATCCGGGGCATTAATTCCGGGAGTTGCACTTGCACTTTTACAGCCTGGCCCGCAATGATTTCGGCGCGCGGCAATTCCAAAACCGGCATCGGTACTAACTCGTCTTCTGGCAAAACGTAGGGAGTCGGGGGAGTGTCTTCTGCTGCGACAGTTGCAGTTTTTTGAGCAACTTGTTTCGGCTGCGGGGGATCGTCAAAAACGACAAATTCTCTGGCTTCGGGGCTAGTAGATTTGGGATCGGAAATTGTTTCGCCGGTTCCGGGTTGCTGCTGGGTTGGGCTGCTTTCTTCCACAACGGCAATTTCGTCGCTGCTATTGGCGGCGGCTTTTGAAGTTGGCGATAGGGTGGTTGCTTTGAGCCAGTCGGGGGATTCGCCGTTGCTGGCTAGGGAACTCAGTCGCGACCAAAATCGACTTTCGACGTTTAAGGTTTGAAATGCCTGTTTTGTGGGTGCTGGCTGGGTTTCTGGGGCTGTTGTTTCTAAGTCGGGGCTGTTTTCTGGTTTTTGGTCGATCGCTCCGATTTCGGCTGTTTTAGTGGGATTTGGGATGTCTGAGGGTTTGGTTTGCGGGTCGATCGACTCTGCTGCAGTTCCAGGCGAATTGGATATCTCCGAAAGCAATTGCGATCGGCTGCTGTCGGGCAGTTTGTTGCCGAATGCGGGCAATTCTAAACCGCCTGCACTTGGAGTCTGACGCGAAGCCAGTAGAGGGGGTAGGGCTTCCTTGCTTGGGGCTTCGGCGGGGGAGGGAGGGTCTAAGGATTTTTGTACTAGCTTGAGGAAGGATAGATTTTTGGCGCTTCCAGGCTGTTTTGAGGCTGTTGGGGAGGGTTCGGCTTGATGCTTTTCTTCGATGAAATTGTCTTTAATTTCCTCTAAAAGGTGTTCTAAACGGGCTGTAATTGTGAATAGTTTGGTGGCTAGGGTGACGCCGCCACTGCTGAGAATTGCTTCTCCTAAAATTAGGCGGCTTTTACACTCGGTTGGGATGTAGGTGACGCAGGCAAAGATGCAGGGGGGAACTTGTTCTGGCATCGGCTGCTGAATTTCTGCGAGAATTTTTGAGGTTTGGGGGTCGCGCAGGTAAATTTGCAGTTGTGCTGAACCAATTAGTTGTTTGAGTTCTAGCGCTTCGGATTCGGGGATGAGAGTTGCTGTTTTTCTGCTTTGTTGCGGCTGTTGGGGAATGTCGATTTTGCCGGAAATGATTAAGGGGCGACCGAGTTGGGTGACGAAGGTTTCTCTATCGAGGACGAGTTCGAGTTTGACGCCCGGTTTAGGTTGGGAGGTTTGGGGAATTGGGAATTGGTAGATTTTTGTCTGCTGCGCTGCTGAATCGGCTGCTGCGATTTGTGGGGCTGCGCGATCGACCGGTGCTGGGATTTGTGGGGCTGCGCGATCGACCGGTGCTGGGATTTGTGGGGCTGCGCGATCGACTGGTGCTGGGATTTGTGGGGCTGCGGTGGAAGCAGCAGGTTCGATTTGGTCGAGCGGCGGTAGGGGTTCGGAGGTTTCCGATTCGGCGGGCAATACTTCCAACTGAACGCCGTACTGCCAAGGTTTTAGTGGTGTTGATTTGGGATCTGGCAAGCAGGAGAGTTCCCACAGTCCAGGTTTGAGCCTGGTGTAGGGAATGATCACCACTAATCCTTCGGGGTTGGTGCGGGCCGATCGGCTTTGGACTTTCCGCAGCGCCCCTGGCTCGAAGGAGGTATGGGTAACGCGAATTTCGATGTCGGTGTTGGGGTGCTGAATCCTAGCAACCACGCGGTATTTACCTTCTAGGATTTCCACGTCGGAGGTTTCTAGGGGCAACCAGGCGCGATCGCCTTCTTTCTGTAGCAAAAATTCTAATTTTTTCATCTTTCTTTCCCCTTGAAGGCTCCCGCTTGATTCGTCACAGGTTGGTGGTGGTTTGTTGAGCGACAGCTACAGATATTGAATTACTTTATGTTGTATAGCCTATCATCTGTCTCGGTCAAGAGCCCTGCTGGCGCGATCGCGTAAAGTCTTCCTTGCGATCGCCGGCACACAGATCCCCGCACCGGACAAGGCAACGTTGTTTCCCTACGGATATTGCGTACGTACAATTATCGCGCAGCGCGATCGTCTCCCTGTCAGCGATCGACTTACCAAACATCTGGTAGCATCAATACTCCGGACAGTTTTTAATTAGGGATGCGATCGCAATAAAGCACAGAAGCGAAAAAAGTGAGTGCAATCTGAACCCAAACAAAACAGAAAAAATGCACTCTTTTAGGTTAAGCTAAAAAACTACCACCTTAACATATTGCCTTGGGAATTTTATTGAATCAACTTTACAACAAATCCCTGGGATTTGTCAACCCAAAAATAAATTTTTACTAATTTTATTTTCCACTATTTTGCTCGTGTATGGAAAGGTTAACTTCTCGAATCTCAGCCGTTAGAGTTGTTTGAGCGAAAAAAACTACCGCCGTCACTTAAAAAAAAAAATCCATAATTTAATCAATATTTAATCAACAAAGCCTTGAATCACAAGCAGACAATTATTGCTGTTATTGATTGCTATTTTTTAATAAAAAGTGGCCGAAACACCTAGGGAAAAGCTTACTATTATAATAGCATGGCAGGCAAAGCCGAACCAAAAATCGAAATGCTATATGTTAATCGCGCCATCTGTTTTGCTATATCTTCTAAATTGTTAATCGGAGTAGCAGTGTAATTAAGAAAATCCTCGATTAATTCAAGAGTTTTGTCAGAATTGCAGAGAGTAATCTCGTTACCTGTTCTTTCGGCTCAAACTGCGATCGATCTGACTTTCCACTCAACATACATCGAAATTATAGATAATTCATGAGAATTAAGTTACCGTTTAACGATTCTTGATATCGCTGCAACTGTTCTGTTTTTTCAACAGGATTCAAATCTAACCCGACATCCTTAGTTTCCACATAACCGACGAGTAAATTTCTGCGCCTGAGAGTAAAATCTGGAACACCAGCTTGATTACCTTTTTCTTCTATGATTGCTGCCAAACTAGCAGCCGGATTATCGAGTAAATTTTTGATACTTTGGTAATGGGTGCGCTCGCTTCCCCGCAGTAGATTGCTCTGAATTGACTGGATGTAGGTATCAAAACGCATTAGCTTCGCCGTTAAGGGTATCAATTATTATATAATTGTAAGTGTAGGGCTCGCACTCTCTTCCAAAAACGCGATCGTCCTTTTTTATCTGCGTCCATCTGCGTCCATCTGCCCACATCTGCGGTAAAAAAAAGATCGTACCCCTTACAATCATAAAAAATATAAAATTTCAAATAAAAAAAAATGCTCAGACTATCCCAAACCCAACTCAAAATCCTCGAAGAATGCCCCCGCAAATTCCAACACAGCTACCTCGAACTACTAGCCACCACCGCCTCCCCAGAACACAAAGAAAAACTCACATGGGGAAGCCACTTTCACCTATTAATGCAGCAGAGAGAACTCGGACTTCCCATTGAATTCATCATCCAACAAGACCCCGAACTGGGACGCTGCGTGGCAGCATTTATCAACACCGCACCCGAACTTTTCGCCAATTCAGAAAATAGCGACAAGATTTTCCGGCAAGCCGAACACCCGCGCACCCTAATTTTCCAAGACTACCTATTCACTGTTATCTATGACTTGCTAATAGCAGAACCAAACGCCGCCCAAATTCTCGACTGGAAAACCTACCCCCGCCCTCAAAAATCAAAATGGATAGCCGAAAGTTGGCAAACTCGCCTCTATTTATACGTCTTAGTAGAAACCAGCGACTATTCCCCCGAACAAGTTTCCATGACATACTGGTTCGTACAATTGCAAGGAGAAGAACCGCCGCAAAAACTCACATTTCCCTACAACCAAACAAAACACGATCGCACAAAACAAGATTTAACCCACCTATTGCAGCAGCTAACCGACTGGCGACAGCGCTATACTGAAGGCGGCGAATTCTTACCCCAAGTAGATATTAGTTCCAATCTTTGCGATTCCTGTCAATTTGCCACTCGCTGCAACCGCACAGCAGACAACACAGATTCTTCACCCAATCTTTCCGCAGAAACTCCCACAGATTGGCTGCCAAATCTTGCTATTATTGAGGAAATTTCTATTTAATTCAAATCTTTTACTGTGCCAACTATTAGTCGCCAGGTGGGGGCGGATTTATAGATATTGTGGATGTGAATGAAAGATTATTGGTGAACCCGCCCTACAGGAATTAATGAAATAACTTATGACACAACTACTTCAAAATTTGCCAACTCAACCCCTATCCCAGCCCCCAGCTTGGCTGATCCAAGCTGTCAGAAACCACGCACCCGAACTCCCCGGAAACTATGCCGCCGCACTTCTGTGGTATAGAGGAATTCAAAATCCCGAACAAATACCCGGTTTCTTAAATCCCAAACTTTACCAACCAGCAAGTCCCTTTGAATTCGGACTAGAAATGAACTGGGCGATAGAAAGAATCCAGCAAGCAAGAAATAGCGGCGAAAAAGTCGCAATTTGGGGAGACTTCGACGCCGACGGCATTACCTCAACTTCCGTACTTTGGGACGGGCTGGGAGAATTTTTTGCTCAAAACGACCAACTAATTTATTACATCCCTAACCGCTTAACCGAATCTCACGGACTCAATATCCCGGGAATAGATGCCTTAGCAAAATCTGGAATTAGCTTAATTATTACCTGCGATACTGGCAGTACAAACATCGCCGAAATCGAATACGCCACCAGCTTAAACATCGATACAATTATCACCGACCACCATACATTACCAGACGATCGCCCGCCAGCTACAGCCATTATCAATCCCCGCTACTTCCCCCCAAGCCACCAACTATTTAACCTCTCAGGAGTTGCCGTAGCCTACAAATTAATCGAAGCATTATATCACACATTGCCGGATATTTCGCAGCGCCCGCTCGCGGATTTATTAGAATTAGTGGCGATCGGCTTAATTGCCGATTTAGTCCAACTTACAGGAGACTGCCGCTACCTAGCACAACTCGGAATCGAACAACTGCAAAAACAGCTCGCAAATCCCACCCGTCCGGGAGTTGCAAAATTGCTTGAACTGTGCAAAAGATCGGGCGATCGCCCCACCGACATTTCCTTCGGGATCGGGCCCCGAATCAACGCCGTCAGCCGCATTCAGGGCGACGCCAGCTTCTGCGTAGAACTCCTCACCAGCGGCGACAAAAAACGCTGCGAAGAACTAGCAAATTTAACCGAAATTGCCAACTCCCGGCGCAAATCCTTACAAAAAGATGTTGCCAAAGATGCCGCCCACAAATTAGCCAAACTCGACCTCTCAACTACTAGCGTCATCGTCCTCAGCGACCCCCAATGGCCCGTAGGAGTATTAGGATTAGTAGCAGGACAAATCGCCCAAGAATACGGCCGCCCCGTGATTTTATTCAGCACAGAAGGAAGCGAAGAAATTAACGAAAATTCTCAGAAAACGCAATTTACCTCTTGTTTAGATCCAGAATCACAAACACTTTCCCCACCCAAAATTGCCAGGGGTTCCGCCCGTTCCGCCAATCAAATCGACCTTTACCAATTAGTCAAAGGCCAAGCGCATTTATTGGACAGATTTGGCGGCCATCCCTTCGCTGCCGGATTGAGTCTCCCCGTTGAAAATATCCCTTTATTTACCGATGCGGTAAATCAGCAATTGCGGCAACAATACAGTACAGATAGTTTAACAGCCGCCCCCGTTGAAGCCGACCTAAAAATTACTGTATCCGAATTAGGCAAAGACTTATTTCAAGAATTAAAATTGCTCGAACCCTGCGGCATGGGCAACCCCGCCCCCAAATTGCTGATTGAAAACTGCTGGTTTGACAATCTCTGGAATCAAAAAATCAAGGATTTGAAAGGACAAAAAATAGAATATATCAAAACAGAATTTACACTTAGGGATGAATCTAGTCATACGGGATTTCCGGGCATTTGGTGGGGACACAATCAAAATGAAGTTCCCCAAGGCCGCTGCGATGTCACCGTCGAACTCGATTTTAATACTTACAAATCGCGCTATGAAGTGCGTCTGGTAGCAGTGCGGGAACGCACGGAAAACAACCAAATCAATTCCCAGACTAAAATAGATTGGATCGTAGACTGGCGCCATAGAAATAACGATGAAGAGTTGTTAGCAGCCAGCACAAACTTAGAACCTCAAATGCCGATCGACAATCTAGTTGACAATTCCGAAAAGGTCGATCGCGAAAACTCGATCGTCCTCAAAGAATGCCCCGCAAGCTGGGACGAACTGCGGATCTGGTTTCGGCAAGCACAGCACACTCAGAAAAAACTGGCGATCGCCTACACATTACCTCCACTCGTACCCCCACAGCAAATCTGCCAACAGCTAATCGGCATCGCCAAATACCTCAGCCGCACCAAAAAACCCGTCACCAGACAGCAACTCCGCGAAAAACTCGGCATCAGCGACACATCCCTGCAACTGGGGTTCAAAACCCTAACATCTCTGGGTTTTAAAATCAATTATCGCGATCGAGCTTTTCACATCGCGAGACAACCCGAAACAGCACAGCAGCAAGACGCGCCCGATCGAATCCCCCAACCCTTATTAGATAGCAAATCCCTTCAATTCTCAGTGCCAAATTCCCCCACCGCCGCCCGTTTTGCAGCGCAATTCCTAGCAGCAGTCTCCGAAGAACAATTCCGGCGGAAATATTTCTGTGAAGTACCTCTGTCAACCATTCAATCGATCGCCCGAGAGACCGTTTTCCAAGAAGATTCTACAGAAAATCCCTTCTAACTCAGATACTGAACCGCGATCGATAATCCCTCTCAGGGCGGGTTCTCCTGCCGGAACCCTACTCCCCACAAGAAAATACACTTGTTGTGGAACAGCCTAGGGAAGCCTGTTCTGATTGAGAATTGTGTAAAACATGAGTTCTAACTGACATATTGCACCATTGTTAAGCATAGACAGGATGCGCGTTCCACTCATGAGATAACTTTTATTGTAGGGCCCGCACGCTCTTGCCGTCGGTGGACTTGGCTTTTTGGACCCAGAAGCGAGAGAGGTTGTTGTAGATGTGGCTTAACAGACCTATTCCTGACACGGATGCAACATCTCAGTTCTAAGAAATATCTTACTTCTGAATTCATCCCGATAAAATAAGGCATAGGGCAATGAGAGTTATCTGTTGCGAGTCAGGCCCAAAACTCATAACTCCTAACTCACAGACCAAAACCCAAAACTCCCCATCGCTTTCACTCGATCGCCCATCTCCTATTTTAAACCCCTATGCTTCTGTGTCCCCGCTGCCAATTTGAAAATCCCAATCCAAACAAGTTTTGTCAAAAATGCGGAAATTCCCTAATTTACAAACCTTGCCACGAATGCGGTGCCCGAGTCGCTTTTAGCGCCGCATTATGTCAGAATTGCGGTGTCGCAACAGGTCAAGTGTGGCGGGCGATTATCTGCGGTCGATCGAACTTTCCAGCAGTCGATCCAGACGAGTCCACCCTACCTCCAGCCGAGTTTCCGCAACAACCAGACATCGTTCCACAAACTACATCGCCCCAAAACTCTGCTGAACCAATCGCAGACAGCATTAAAACAGAAATAACCGCTGACGCACCCCAAATAGCCGTCGAACCAACTTCTCCACAGCCCGGCGACGGGGAATTCAGCAGCGCCGACATAGACGCTGTGGACGCCGTGGGGGCGATCGCACCAGAATCCTTTCAAACAACAGAAAAAAGCTCTACTACAGCACCCGAGCGCGAAATAACCCCATCTCAGGCGATTTTTACAACCGCACCACAGCCTCAACAAATCCAGGAAGCAACCGAGAACCCAGACCGCCCGATCGTAGCTGACACCTCCCCTCCATCTCCAGAATTCCCCGTCCCCAATTCAGAATATTTAATCCCTTCCCAGCCAGCAGGAGCTTATTTAGACACCCAGCAGCGCTACCAACTCCTAGAAACCGTGCCGCCGAGAAAACGCTCAGACACAGTAGCAGTAACAGTATTGGACTGTCAGCCGCTGGAAATGTCACCCCTCAAAGCCATGCTAGCAGCCAACTCGGCCAGCGTCGCCAGACGAACATCCCCCTACACCGCAGCAATCCAAGGCGGAGAAAATTCAACCAATCCCGCCTTAGCAGAGCTTTGCCGAGGCATAGCTGAACCTTATCTGGCACTCCGGTGGCAATTTTCTCAAAACCTGCCAGTCATTCACGATAGCTGGTCAGACAACGAACAGGCAGTGCTCCTGCTAGAAGACTGCTCCCAATGGCCGCTGCTGCTAGAACGCTGGATTCAACCCGAAACTTCCACCCAGCAAATTTTATACTGGCTGCACGAAATGACAGAACTGTGGGCTGCCCTAGAACCCTGGCGCTGTCGGCAAAGCTTGTTGGAACTGACAAATTTGCGAGTCAACCCCGACTCTTCCTTTTCCTTGACCTCTTTGCGGCTGCAATACCTCTATCCCGAACCCGCTGGCTCCAACCTGCAACTGGTAGATTTGGGGCAACTGTGGCAGGTGATATTTAGCCAGTCCTCGCGCACTGAGTGTGGCGAATTGCTCGAACTGCTGCAACAAATGTACAGAGGCGAGATTAACACGATCGAAGAATTGCGATCGCGCCTAGAAACAGTTCCCCTGAAACTCCAACCCCCACCTTCACCAAGCTCAACCCCGACACGCAGGCATTACCCCAACCCCGACGAGTCACCCCCCGACGCGGGCGAGGTCTTAACCCAGCCCATGCCACTCCAGATATACAGCTTAGAAGACGCAGGCCTCACCGATGTTGGCCGCACGCGCGACCACAACGAAGACTTCTTCAGCATCTGGACTCAGCTCAACAAACTCGAAAGCTCCTTCGGTCGCACTTTTCAAACCAAAGGGCTTTACATTCTCTGCGACGGCATGGGCGGACACGACAGGGGAGAAGTAGCCAGTCAACTAGCCGCTGAAACCCTCAGAGAATTTTTTCAAACCCGTTGGGAAAATCAACTACCTCCAGCAGAAACCATCCGCGAGGGAGTCCTGCTAGCCAACAAAGTCATCTTTGAAATCAATCAAAAGGACGGACGCTCCGGCAGCGCCCGCATGGGTACAACTCTAGTCGCAGTCTTAGTTCAAGACACCCAATTCGCCGTTGCCCACGTCGGCGACAGCCGCCTCTACCGACTGAGAAAGGGACAAACCCTAGAAAAAATTACCTCAGACCACGAAGTAGGCCAGCGCGAAATTAAGCGCGGGGTTGACCCGGAAACTGCTTATGCCCGTCCCGACGCCTATCAACTAACTCAAGCCATCGGCCCGCGAGACAGTAATTTTCTCAAGCCTGACGTGCAGTTTTTAGACCTGTGCGAAGATACCTTATTAATTTTGGCTTCCGACGGCTTGACAGATAATGATTTGTTGGAAACTCACTGGCAAAACACTCTCGAACCCCTGTTCAACCCCCAAGCCGATCTCGACCAAGGAGTTGCCCAATTGATCGAACTGGGCAACAAACGCAACGGTCACGACAATATCACGGCAATTATCATTCGGGCGCAGGTAGGCGCATTTCGATTTTAGAATTTGGATGCTGCCAACTTTTTCAAAGGTGGCGCCTTTCCCCCGTGACTGCCTGGGTTAAACCTGCAATTGTTGCAGAGCAAACAAACAGCTTCTGCCTGTTTCAGGCAAGGCTTTACTGCTAGCTCTGTTCTTAGATATCCGGTGTTAAAACAGCTTTGGTTTGAGCGATCGAAAACTGATTGCAGACCCCTAATCTTGCAGACAATCTGTGGAGGACTAACCATCGATCGGTAGCTTTAATTTTGAGAATATATTTAGGAAACCTACGGGAAAAAGTTGCTTGATAGTAAGTGGATTCATCGTAGTTGAAAGAGCTTTTACTTACAAAAATAGTTAGTCTAATGAAAAAAAATCAAACTAAAATGAAGTGAGGCAGCAGGCGGGTTGATGCGAAATCTGTTTGATACTCGATCGCTATCGTGGCAAGGTCGGCATAGGTGGGAAGCGTCCGCCCTGCATCATATATATGTGGGGCTTAAATCACAATCTGCTGCTACATTAAATTTTCGTAAAAGTTTAGCCATTGTTTACCGAGTTTTTGTCGTTGGAATTGTTAAATCGATCGAGTGTGTTTTAAGAAGGAGCGATCTATCCCTCTGAATTTTTACAGATAATTATTACCCCAAAAATATTGATAACTTAATTGTTTAAGCTGTTGCGGCCTTTAAATAGTCTGTCAAAAAAAATCAAAGTCTTGTGGGGAGTAGGGGCCCTAGAGCGCCAGTCCAGTAAAAGAGGTTGACAAAAAGTCGAAAATATGATGGTCTATAAAAAACTAACTGGGAAGCG
>JAUBSN010000067.1:0-51836 GCA_036704825.1 Microcoleus sp. F8-C3
GTGAAGCTATATCTGCCCATTCTTGTGACTTATTGATGCCTTCTCTTATTCCTCAATCAAAGACCTGAATCCTTACAAACCAAGTAATCTATTAGATATGAATGCTAACTGGTTTCCTAAAGGCTAAAATAATTTACCAATTCTATAAAAAAATAAGGCGCGTTAGTATCTTTAGTCCGATAGTATTATACCCATGGCATAAAAAATACGTAAGTAGCCCTTATTGTTTAAGCAAGTTACTGTCTCAAACTTTTCACTAACTATTATAGATTGCTTTTCAATATATATTTCCTCAGCCTCATTTCACTCAATCCACTGAGATTTTTCAGCCAACTCGTTACCCCAGGAGTAACACCAATCAATGTCACAGACCTCTGCAACCACTTTCCTGTCAAACCCTTCTAAAAAAAAGGTGTCCCTGCGCCTGATTTTAGTATTCCCATTCGTTCTGCAAATATTTGCTGCCGTCGGGCTGACCGCTTGGGTGTCGGTACGCAACGGACAAGAAGCTGTCAATAATGTTGCGACTCAACTCCGCAGTGAAGTATCCGAACGCATCAATCAGAAGCTTAACGAATATTTAGAGGCTCCCCACCTAGTCAATCAAATCAATCTTGAGGCTGTTCGCCTAGGCCAAATTGACGTTCAAGACTTGCCACGCCTAGAGCGCCACTTTTTGCAGCA
This sequence comes from Microcoleus sp. F8-C3, assembly GCA_036704825.1. Taxonomy (GTDB): domain Bacteria; phylum Cyanobacteriota; class Cyanobacteriia; order Cyanobacteriales; family Microcoleaceae; genus Microcoleus. The sequence continues at coordinate 685 of JAUBSN010000067.1, forward strand.
GGTACAGTTATTTCCGACGGCAGGTTCCATTCTGTTCGGGAGTCAAAAATATGATGGGTTTATTGGGGCATTAAAACCCAAAAAAGATACCTTACAAATCATGGAGGCAGGCCAAGCTACAGGGGGAAGTATTCGATTTTATGATATGACTAAAGACGGAGAGCGTATCAGGCTAATTCAGGAAAAGCCCGACTTCAAGATAGAGGCACGACCCTGGTACGTGGCAGCAGTGAAAGCAGGCAAACCAGTGTGGGGCGAAATATTTTCCTATCACGCTTTCCCAGAAATGGTTTTGCCTGCTAGCGTTCCTCTCAATGATAGTAGCGGAGCAGTCATTGGGGTATTCGCAGACCATTTTTTTCTAACACAAATTAGTAACTTTCTTAAGAGCGTAAAAATCGGTCGTTCAGGGCAAACTTTTATCATCGAGCGCTCAGGACTCATCGTGGCCAGTTCTACCCTGGAGCAGCCATTTTTAGTGGAAAATGCGAAAGCTAAACGCATAGAAGCAGCTAAAAGCACAGATCCCTTACTAAGCTCTGCTACGAAGCAATTACAACAGCAATTTGGCGACCTCAAACAAATTGCCCAGCGAGAACAGCTTGACTTCTGGCTCGATGGCAAACGACAATTTCTACAAGCACTGCCTTATAAAGACGATCGCGGTTTGGACTGGTTGATCGTGGTCGTAGTTCCTGAAAGCGATTTCATGGATCAAATTAACGCCAATACCCAGACTACCATTTTGTTGTGTTTGGGAGCATTGGTGCTAGCTACCATTTTGGGAATATTAACCGCGCGCTGGATTACCAGCCCGATTCTCCGTTTGAGCGCAGCTTCTAGGGCAATCGCGAGTGGAAATTTAGACCAAAGTGTGCAGGTAAAAGGCGTAGAAGAACTAGAAGTTCTGGGTCAGTCTTTCAACCTCATGGCACAACAGTTGCGCGAATCCTTTGAGGCGCTAGCCAAGACCAATTCCGAGCTAGAACTCCGAGTAGAAGAACGCACCGCCGAACTGACGGAAGCCAAACAAATCGCTGATACTGCCAACCAAGCTAAAAGTGAGTTTTTAGCGAATATGAGTCACGAATTGAGAACGCCACTCAATGGAATTTTAGGATACGCTCAAATCCTAGAAAGATCGAAAACGATGGCTCCGAAGGAACTCCAAGGCATCAGTATTATTCACCAGTGTGGCTCCCACCTGTTAACCCTGATCAATGACATCTTAGACCTCGCTAAAATTGAAGCTCAGAAATTGGAACTGTACGCGAAAGATTTCCATTTTCCTTCCTTTTTGCAGGGAGTCGCAGAAATTTGCCGCATCCGAGCCGAACAAAAAGGAATTGCTTTTGTTTATCAACCCAGTTCGGAAATTCCTGCTGGAATCTACGCTGACGAGAAACGCTTGCGACAGGTACTAATTAACTTACTGAGCAATGCAATTAAGTTTACAGACTCGGGACGAGTGACTTTTAAGATAGAACATCTGGAAAAGAGGAAAGGTGAAAAGGTACAAAGCAATGACCAAAAGCCAGCCTCACCAATTCACAAAATTCGGTTTCAAATAGAAGATACTGGCGTTGGTATGACACCAGAACAATTAGCAAAAATATTTTTGCCTTTTGAACAGGTAGGAGACAGCAACCGTCAGGCGGAAGGAACCGGGCTCGGTTTAACCATTAGCCAGAAAATTGTCGAAATGATGGGTAGTAAAATTCAAGTAAAAAGTCAGTCAGGAGCAGGCAGTGTTTTTTGGCTGGATTTGGATTTACGGGAAGCGGCAGAGTGGGCAAATACAGCCACGATTGCCAAGCAACGAAAACTGGTTGGCTACCAAGGTAGAAAGCAGAAAATTTTGGTTGTGGATGACAAATGGGAAAATCTCTCAGTCATTGTCAATCTCCTAGAACCCCTCGGCTTTGAGCTAACCGAAGCTAAAAACGGTCAAGAAGGTTTAGAAAAAGTAGAAGAGTTTAAGTTCGATTTGATTATCACTGATTTGGTGATGCCAGTGTTAGATGGCTTTGAGATGATGCGCCGTATCCGAAATTTGCCACACTATAAAGACCTGGTCATCATTGCTTCATCTGCCAGTGTATTTGCTACCGACCAACATAAAAGCTTGGAGGGGGGAGCCAACGATTTTCTCGGTAAGCCAGTGCAGGCAGAAGAGCTATTTGAGATTTTGCAAAAGTATTTAAAACTGGAATGGATATATGACGAAGCAAAAAATGAAAAAATCAGCAATATTCCCTTTTCCTCCGATCCTCAATCACTTTCTGAATCGAAATCTGTAGTGGCTCCCCCGCCCGGAGAAATTGAACTCCTACTTGAACTGGCGATGAGAGGCAACGTGAAAGGAATTGTGAAGCGCAGTGAACACCTAGAGAAATTGGATGGGAAATTTGTGCCCTTTGCTGTTGAGCTGCGCCAGTTAGCCCAAGGCTATCAAGTCAAAAAAATCAAAGAGTTTATTACATCCCACAGAATAGAAAAAGAATGAAGGCAGCAAATATGGAAACAAGTAGCATCTTAATCGTCGATGATAATCCTAGCAATCTGGACGTGCTTTCTGAGGCTTTAGCGGATTCGGGATGGGAGATATTGGTAGCAACTGATGGCGAAACTGCCATCGAACAGGCTGAATATACTCAGCCTGATTTGATTCTTTTAGATGTGATGATGCCGGGAATTGACGGGTTTGAAACCTGCCACCGCCTGAAGGCAAGTCCGTTGACTAACGAAATTTCGGTAATTTTTATGACTGCTCTGTCTGACATAGGAGATAAAGTCAAAGGCTTTAATCTAGGGGCGGTGGATTACATTACTAAGCCCTTTGAACAAAAGGAGGTGTTAGCTCGCGTCAACCTCCATTTAAAGCTGCGTTCTTTGACTAAAACTCTTGCAGACCAAAATCAGCTCCTCAAACGGGAAATTGAAGACAGACTCGCAGCAGAAGCAGCGTTACATCAGCTCGCGCAGGAGTTAGAAAAACGGGTGGAAGAACGAACTGCTGAACTTTCTCAAGCTTTGGATAATCTTAAAAAAGCTCAAGTACAAATCGTTCAAAGTGAAAAGATGGCTTGCCTTGGTCAACTTGTAGCTGGGGTGGCTCACGAAATTAACAATCCAGTTAGTTTTATCTCCAATAATATCCCTATTGCCAAGGAATATATTGCCGATTTGATCGGGATGACTCGGCTTTGCCAGCACGACGTTGTTAATTCGACATCAGAATTTGAGGAGAAGTCCCAGGAGATAGAGTTAGATTTTATTGTGGAAGATTTGCCCAAAATTCTTGATTCAATGGCGGTCGGAACAGAGCGACTTTACAATCTTTCTATGTCACTGCGTAATTTCTCTCGCTTGGATACATCGGCACTAACGCCAGTGAATATTCACGATGGGCTAGATAGTACCTTATTAATTTTAGGGCATCGACTGAAACCTAAAGGAAGTTTCCCAGGAATTGCAGTGATTAAAGAGTATGGCGAATTGCCGCTAGTAGAGTGTTATCCGGGGCAACTCAATCAGGTGTTTATGAATATATTGGCGAATGGAATTGATTCTTTAGAAGAGTCTATGATTAGTTGTCCGCTGTGCGGGGAAAAGAAACAGAGCAATGACAGTCCACAGCTTCGGATCGCCACTGAAATGCTTCGGGCTGACAGAGTAGTGATTCGGATTGCTGATAATGGGGTTGGCATAAGTCAGGAAGTAATGCAGCATTTATTCACGCCGATGTTTACTACTAAATCATTAGGTAAAGGGACAGGTTTAGGTTTGTCTATTAGCCGTGAGATCGTAGAACGAAAACATGGTGGTAAGCTGACTTGCTTTTCTTTGCCCAAAAGGGGGGTAGAGTTTGTAATTGAGCTTCCAATCCAGCATTAGTAAAGGGGATTTTTTAGGGTTAATTTTAGTTTGGCTGTTTTGTCAATATAGCGGTTCTCAAGCGTTGTGAGGTATGGGAGCGAGCCCTGTGCCTATGCCCGCAGAGGCCACGGAGACCACGGAGTTCTATGAGCGCCTCATGTTACTGAGCAAGGCTGGATACCATTAATGTTGCGATCGCCCATGTCTAATCTACCAATCACCATCACTGTCAAGCTCTTCACCCCCTATCAAGAAGCAGAGGGCTTGTTTGAACAGAAATTAGAATTTCCCAAAGAAACTCCCGTGTCGCAAGTCCTAGAACGCCTGAGTGCCGCTCCCCCCTGTTCTAGGATCGATCGCGCCGGCTTCGGTATCAACCAGGAATTTGCCCTCGCCCCACCCCGCTTCAAAACCGCGATGAGTCGTGCTGATTCCCCCTGTCAGCTATCCCTTTCTGCCCTCGGACACTCCCCCGATGGCGATCGGTTTTTGACAACTCCCCTGCCTAAAGGCGAGGGGATTCTTGGTTCATGGGGACTACTCAAGTAGCTTGCCCTCCCCAAAATTCACTGCGATGTGCCCCACCGCTGTATATCCACGCTGCAAAACCACTTGGGCGGCTGCAACATCTCGATTCGTTTCATAGCCACACGTTTGACATTTATGCACCCTTTGAGACAGTTCCTTTTTACCTGTATGGGTTTGGCACTTTGGGCAGGTCTGGCTAGTACCATGAGCATCTACCTTGGCGAAGTACACACCTCGCTTAAAGCAGATATGACTCAAAATGTTGAGAAACTGCCCAAACCCCGCATCTAGGGTGTGCTTACAGAGCATCCCGGCTGACATGGCTTTGAGATTCAAGTCTTCGGCAAAGACTGTCTCGGCTCCGTCGCACAAATGATGAGCGGTCTTAAAGTGAAAGTCTTTCCGAGAATTCGAGATGTACTCGTGGTGTTTGGCAATTTGATGGTGAAGCTGACGAAATTTCCTAGAGCCTTTCTTCTTCCGTTTCAGTTGACGTTGCAGCGATTTCAGCTTGCGTTGTCCACCCACAAAGAATCTAGGTCTACCAATCAATTCACCATCAGACGTTGCCAAAAAATGTTCTAGCCCTAAATCAATCCCCAATCCATGCCCTGATGCCGAGACTTGAGGCACTTCCACATCACATTGTAAAGTGAGCATGGCCCAGTAGCCAGATGCCCGTTTCACAACGCGAATTTGCTTGACCTCAAAGCCTTCAGGGATTGGGCGCGATAGGTGCATTTTGACGCTTCCAATCTTGGGCAAGTTGACCCAATGGATGCCATTAAAGCGCTTAACAGATTCTAGATTCAATTGAGGAAACACAAATGAGCGCATCCGCTTTTTGAATCTAGGAAAGCCGTGTCCGCGATCCCACCTTGCCACAAACGCCGCCTCTAACTGGCGCAACACTTGCTGCAAGACATGGGTGTGAGGGAGCTTCAACTCAGGAATTAACTTCTTTGCCAATGCCAATGATTTGCATTGACGGGCAAAGGTTGGACGCGGTGCATCGGCAGGGATGATGTATTCCTGTTTGATGCTGCACGAGTTGATATCACACTTGCGAGAATTGATCCAATCCTTCCGTTCCCGCAGCGCAAAGTTATAGACCTTGCGACAGATGTTCAGCCACTGGTCGAATGTTTCGCGTTGCGCGTTGGTGGGAATGAGCTTGTACTCGTAGGTTAGATTCAACATACAACCATTATACAGCGACTCTGAATAAATAGGAGCTTGTTTATTCAGAGTCTTCACTGAAGACATCTTCATTGAAAGTCCCCCTAGAAGGATGAGGCTTGTACCCATTTCTCTGGTCACAGGGCGGGCGATCGAGCTAAACTGAGAACTGAGGTCTCCCTTCGATCGGAAGAAGCCCTCAAACTTCTTGGAAGAAATTGTTTTACCTAGGAGTGGGTCAAGCCCACTTTTTTTGTTGCATTAGTCGCAGGAAAAGATCTCAGGTGTCTGACTTGCAAGTTGAGGACTGATTTAGTAGGGGTACCCCCCGCTTGAGATCCCCTGCTGGGATGTTGGGTAAGTCCCAAAGTTGAAGACGAAAGTCGCAGCCACCTAATCAAACCACCTCAAAGCCAAGCAATCTCAACACCAAATGTTTCCTTGCCCGTGTCCGAGTTTAGGAGTTTTAACTTAAGTATTCGATATGACTCATCCCCTAATCCCACAAATCATTGACTTAGCTACCCCCGTTGCGGAAACACTGGGATTGGAAGTAGTGGGAGCAGTGTTTCACACCAACCAAAATCCTCCCGTCTTGCGGGTAGACATCCGCAACCTCCAACAAGACACTGGTTTAGCCGACTGCGAGCGCATGAGCACAGCCCTCGATGCCGAGTTAGATGCAGCCGACATCATACCCGATGCCTACGTGCTAGAGATTTCCAGTCCCGGAATATCCCGATTGCTCAGCAGCGATCGAGAATTTATTACCTTTAAAGGTTTCCCCGTGACCGCCAAAACCACCGAACCGGACTCGCGAATCAAAGAGTGGAAAGGACTACTCCTGGGCCGGGATGACACAGCGGTTTATCTCAATCAAAAAGGGCGACAGGTTAAAATTCCCCGCCCTCAGATTGTCAAAGTTGAACTAGACGAAGGAAAGGAGATGTAAAGGGAAACTTTGAGTTTTGAGTTTTGAGTTTTGAGTTTTGAGTTTTGAGATTGCCTCGCAGCAAGCTGAAAACGCTTGGCTGCGAGTTAATTTTTAACAATCGCATCTGTAGCAGCGGGTTGAATGAGAACAACAAATAAATTGTTACAGCACCCCGATCCCCTAATCCTATCCAGTAACTCGTCACTCCTCTGCCATCATTCTTTCTCAAAAATTTCCAAGTACCAATTACCGATTAGCAGTTACTTATTACCAACGCAAAAAAGGAGAGTTTTATATGTCAATGGTTCCCTTGCCCGGACTAAAAGAAATGGTCGAAGGTATTAGCAAAGAACGCAATTTACCCAAACACGCCGTCCAAGCAGCCTTACGAGAAGCCCTGCTCAAAGGATACGAACGCTACCGCCGCACCCAAAAGCTCGATCACTTCAGCGAAGAATACTTCGACAACTTTGATGTAGAACTCGACGCAGAACAAGAAGGTTTCCGCGTTTTAGCCAACAAAACTATTGTCGAAGAAGTCGCCAATCCCGATCACGAAATCTCACTTTTAGAAGTGCAAGAAGTAGCCACGGAAGCTCAGCCTGGGAGCATCGTGCTCGTAGACGTAACACCAAATCAAAAAGAATTTGGTCGCATGGCCGCGATCCAGACCAAACAAGTTCTCGCTCAAAAACTGCGCGACCAACAGCGCAAAATGATTCAAGAAGAGTTTAAAGATTTAGAAGAAACTGTTCTTCAAGCAAGAGTACTCAGGTTTGAGAGACAGTCGGTGATTTTAGCAGTCACCAGCAGCTTCGGTCAGCCAGAAGTAGATGCCGAACTCCCTAAGCGCGAACAGTTGCCTAACGACAATTACCGGGCCAACGCTACCTTCAAGGTTTATCTCAAAAAAGTAGGCGAAGGCTCAACTCGCGGGCCGCAGTTACTTGTTTCTAGAGCCGACGCAGGTTTGGTGGTTTACCTGTTTGCTAACGAAGTACCAGAAATAGAAGACGGGGTGGTGAGGATTGTCGCCGTAGCCAGGGAGGCAAATCCGCCCTCCCGGCACGTCGGCCCCCGGACTAAAATAGCAGTTGATACTCTCGATCGCGACGTAGACCCTGTAGGAGCCTGCATCGGAGCGCGGGGATCGCGGATTCAGGTAGTAGTCAACGAATTGCGCGGCGAAAAAATCGACGTGATCCGTTGGTCTCCAGACCCCGCAACTTATATTGCCAACGCTCTGAGTCCCGCTAGAGTAGATGAAGTGCGTTTAGTTGCTCCAGAAGGCAGGAGAGCTCACATTTTGGTCGCTGAAGACCAACTGAGTCTTGCCATTGGCAAAGAAGGTCAGAACGTGCGCCTCGCAGCCCGCCTCACCGGTTGGAAAATAGATATCAAAGATATTGCTAAGTACGATCGCGCGGCCGAAGACAGCAAATTGGCAGCAGAAGCAACTAGGCTCGAAGAACTAGCAGACGACTACGACGCAGACGAAGCAGGCAACTACGACGGCGACGAGGAAATCGCAGCAGAATTTGAGGAAGAGGAGGCAGCCCCCACGGAGGAAACCGAGGCCGCAGTCTAAAAACTGTGACATTTGCAAGATTTTCGGTCTTCGGGAGACCAGGAGGACTTATCCCCCTACTCCCCCCTCCTTACAAGTGTAGGTTTTTTACAATGAAGAGGAACAACAGATATAGAGACTGGACGGGTCAGCCCATCATCTAGCTTTGAGACTTATGCTGAAAAATCACTACCTGAAACAGTGGATGAGCATTGTCAGCTATCATCTGCCAGAGCTAACCCTACCTCAAGCATCAGGGCTAGCGACTTGGAGTTTTGGGATGGTAATGACGCAATCGAGTAGCCTGACAAGAGTGTCCCACTTCATTGCCACACGCTCACCAAGAAAAATTCAACACGGTACGGCAAAGGCTGAAAGAATGGTATCAGGAAGCTCAAGCTAAGAGCGGAGTTCGGCGAGGAAACAAACGCGCTGAACTACAAGTGAGCCAATATTTTGCCCAATTATTGCGGTGGGTGTTGAATTTATGGCCGAGCCATGTGAAACAGCTACCTTTGGCGATCGATGCGACCAATATCGGACAAACCTTCACGGTTTTATCAATAAATGTTCTCTATCGCAGTTGTGCCATCCCTGTCGCCTGGAAAGTGGTCAGAGGCACAGAAAAAGGAGCAGGGAAGCCACACTGGCAAGAGCTATTTGAGTCAATCAAACCAGCCGTTTCCTCAGAGTGGATGGTCATAGTTTGTGCTGACCGAGGACTTTATGCCGATTGGTTATATCACCAGATTGTCAGCCAGGGTTGGCATCCATTTTTACGGATTAATCATCAAGGTACATACCAGCTCGACGAGCAGACACAATGGCAGCGTCTGGCCGATGTTGTTGACAAGCCTCGGCTGAGTTATTCAGCACCCGTGACTTGCTTTAAAACCAATCCTCTAGGGTGTACTTTGTTAGCTTGTTGGCAGCCTGGTTATCAAGATCCGTGGCTGATTGTGACTGATGAGGCCCCAGAGGTTGGCAATCCACTTTGGTATGGCTTACACTCTTGGATTGAGTGTTCTTACCGAGATTTTAAATCTGATGGTTGGCAATGGCACAAAACTCGTTTGCGTGACCCACTGCGAGCTGAGCGCCATTGGTTGGCAATGGCAGTAGCAACTCTCTGGATGGTGACTGTTGGAGGCGGGGCAGATTCAGCTCCCCCAGAATCCCTATTTGAACAACTTCCTCAAGGGCATATTGCCAAACAGCGTTCCCGACGCTCCGATCGTGGGCGTCAGTTATCTTGTTTTCTTCAGGGCTTACTCAATGTGGTGGCTAATTTGCTCAATGGTCAGCCGATTGTTCTAGGGCGCTTGTTTCCTCAATCTTGGCCCTCTTGTTGCCCTGTTGTTTCTAACACCTCCTAATTGTAAAAAACCTACACTTGTAAGACTCCCCCCTCTCCCCCTCTCCCCCTCTCACAAGAAATGAAACCAAACTATCGGTGCTGTGCAAGTTGTCGAAAAATAGCTCCAAAGGAAGCTTTTTGGCGAGTAGTCAGGCTCTATCCTTCTCATCAGGTACAATTAGATTGTGGCATGGGCCGTTCTGCTTACCTTTGTCGGGAAGCCGAGTGCCTCAAAGCAGCTCAGAAAAAAAATCGACTTGGGCGATCGCTCAAAGCGCCTGTGTCTGACGACCTGTACCAAACACTTTGGCAGCGTTTAGCCACATCTGACTGTACATCTTACTCTGGCCGGGCCGGACGAAAAACCGACAGTAGTTCGGCATCGACTGTATAAACCCTCTTGGCAGCCCTACCAGTAATTACCGGTAGCGCCAGCTATAAAACCCCAATCCGATCTGCCCACCAGTCTGGAAAGATTTGTGTCAGATTAGATAAGGGCAGGGTACTAGCAGAGGTATCCTCAAGGTGGAAAGGCAAACTTTGAAGCTTGAGAGAGTGGGTTTTGCCAAAACTCAGACTTCGGAGTTCCAAGTTCCCAAACAGACTTGAGAATTCTTCAACCGCCGACTTCAGCGAGTTGCATCTTTTAGATAAAATTGCTGAGCGAGTACCAAAACCCCGATTCCTGACACTGAATCAATCACAGCGAATGATGTCGTCATTAGAACAAAAAATCACAATGTAAAAACTGGTTGGCACAAAAGAGGGCAGAGTGGATGAACAACGGCAAAGTAAGAATTTACGAATTATCACGGGAACTAAATTTGGATAATAAAGACATCTTGGCAGTTTGCGAGCGGCTCAATATTTCAGTCAAGAGCCACAGCAGCACAATCACAGAATCCGAAGCAGAGCGCATTCGCAAAACGGCGGAAAAATACGTAGCCAGCAGCCACTCTTCCCCCGGCAAGCCAGCTCCACCCGAAAGAGCAGCAGCGCCATCTAGAGAATCTGGCCCTCACCCTAACGACCAACAAAAAAAGCAGCAAATTTTAGAAATACGCAGTCCAAAAGTACGGCCGGCTGGTGCCTCCTCCCAGCCAGCAGGCAACGAGGAGAAAAAAAACCAGACAGCAGCAACCGTGGCAACTCCTCCCAAGTCGCCTGCTGCTCAACAACTCCAGCCTCCAGTTAAACCGAATATCAATCGACCTGTACTGTCGAAGCCAAATGTCGTGCCGGCGGTTCCGTCAGAAAGAGTGTCGGAAGCTGTAGGTGCGATCGCCCCGGAAACAACCGCCCAGGCGCAGGCACCTGCGCCACCTCAACCGCCGTCGGAAAAGGCTCCGGAACGCACCCAGCAACAGCCGATCGCCCCTACCGCGCCTTCGGCAAAACTCACGTCGCCGCCAGTCAGAGCCGCGTCCGAGTCTGCTGGCCGTACCCCACAAAATCTGGGAAACAAGCCGGTACTCAAGCTTGCAAAAACCGAGCAAGAGCAATCAGGACAGTCAGAAACTCTGGAAGCGCCGGCTAAACCGAGCCGCCCCAGCAGACCTGCACCGGGATCGGCTACCGAATCTCGCGACGCGCAAAGACCGCGCCGGGAAGGCGCTGGCGGCCCAGTCAAAACTCAACTTGCCGATCGACCTCAGCCCGGTGGCCCGCGCCGGAGCCTGGCCCCGGCAACGTCAGCTACCGGGCTGCGTAGCCGGGGCGGTGACACCGGAGCATTAGGGGATGACACTGATGACCATGAAGAAGATAATACGCCGTTGCTGGAGATTCCTCTCCTGAGCAGGCCAACTCTCCCTCGTCCTGCCAAAAAGACATCGGTCATCTGGGAAGAAGATGATGACGAAAACTCAGATGCTGCTAAAGCTGCTAAGGCTGTTAAGGCAAAACGTTCTCGCCTCAAACCCATAGACGAGGATGACGATGAGTTAGAAAGCGGCTTGGATCTGCCAGCACCAGTCACGGTCAGCCTGTCCCTAGCCCGCCCAGCTAAAGCGAAGGGACAAGCAGCACCCAAGTCAACACCAACTCCGGGCGCACCCGGAAGCAGCGGAAAAAATAAGAGACCAGGCCCTTCTCACGAGAAAAGTTCTTCTTCAGGTGCGAGCGGGGGACGCGGCAACCGGGGCAAAACAGCCGAATCTAAGGTAGAACGTCCAGAAAAGCTGCTGCTGAGCAGGCCGATGACGGTTCAAGAACTAGCACTTACTCTGGCTGTTCCCGAAACCGAAATTATTAAGCGGCTTTTCTCTAAAGGAATTGCGGTAAATATTACCGAAACCCTGGACATTCCAGCGGTGAGGATGGTAGCCGAAGAAATGGGCGTAGAGGTGGAAACCCCAGAAAAAGTAGCCCCAGCTATCAAAGTGATCGAGATGCTGGACGAAGCGGATTTGGAATACCTCGAACGCCGTCCCCCAGTAGTAACGATTATGGGTCACGTCGATCACGGTAAAACTACCTTGCTCGACTCGATCCGCAAAACCAAGGTGGCTCAGGGAGAAGCTGGGGGCATTACCCAGCACATCGGTGCTTACCACGTAGATGTGGAACACGAAGGCAAGAGCCAGCAGGTGGTATTTTTGGATACGCCCGGTCACGAAGCCTTTACAGCGATGCGGGCTCGGGGAACACGGGTTACGGACATCGCCATCTTGGTGGTGGCGGCGGACGACGGCGTGCGACCCCAGACAATTGAAGCTATCAGCCACGCGAAAGCGGCGAAAGTGCCAATTGTGGTGGCTATCAATAAAGTGGACAAGGAGGGCGCTCAGCCGGAACGGGTTAAGCAAGAGCTGACTGAGTACGGCTTGGTCGCAGATGACTGGGGCGGCGATATCACGATGGTTCCAGTCAGCGCTATCCGAGGCGAAAACCTGGATACTCTGTTGGAAATGATTCTGACAGTGGCGGAAATGGAAGACCTCAACGCCAACCCGCACCGCTCGGCTAAGGGTACTGTGATAGAAGCTCACCTCGACAAGGCAAGGGGACCTGTGGCAACTCTGCTGGTGCAGAACGGCACTCTGCGAGTGGGCGATATTGTGGTCGCAGGCTCGGCTTTGGGTAAGGTGCGCGCCATGATCGATGACCGGGGCGATCGCGTAGACCGAGCAACTCCATCCTTCGCGGTGGAAGTCCTGGGGCTGCGGGAAGTTCCTCGCGCCGGAGACGAATTTGATGTCTTCGCAAACGAAAAAGAAGCTGCGGCGATCGCCAGCGGAAGAGCTACCTCCCGACGAGATTCCCGCCTGCTGCAAGGCGGCCGGATCAGCCTCAGCGGCTTCTCTCAACAAGCTAAAGAAGGCGTTCTCAAGGAACTAAACTTGATCTTGAAGGCAGATGTCCAAGGCTCCCTCGAAGCAATTGTCGGCGCTCTGACTCAACTGCCTCAAAAAGAAGTTCAACTCCGACTGCTGCTATCTGCTCCTGGGGAAATTACAGAAACAGATATTGACCTCGCAGCAGCCAGTAATGCTGTAATTATCGGGTTCAATACTACTATGGCAGCGGACGCTCGCCTCGCGGCTGACCAAGCGGGGGTAGACGTGCGGGAATACAGCATCATCTACAACCTCTTGGATGACATTCAAGGGGCGATGGAAGGCCTGCTGGAACCCGAATTGGTGGAAGAACCTTTGGGTCAAGTAGAAGTGCGCGCTGTCTTTGCGATCGGTCGCGGGGCTGTGGCTGGATGTATGGTACTCTCTGGCAAAGTCATCCGTAACTGTAAGGTGCGGGTGCGCCGGAGCAACAATGTCATTTACGAAGGTGTCTTAGATTCCCTAAAACGGATGAAGGAAGATGCCAAGGAAGTCAATGCTGGCTTTGAATGCGGCATTTCTTTGAGCGGGTTTAGCGACTGGGCGGAGGGCGATATGATTGAAGCCTACCGAATGGTTACTAAGCGCCGAACTCTCTCTCAATAGTTTTGATTTGTGAGTGTTGAGTTGGAAGAGAAGTATTGAGTGAAGGCAACTAAATTGCCGCTCGCTCGCAACTCTTCTCTTCACTCAATACTCCCAAATTCATCTGACAGTTGACAGTTGACAGTTGACAGAAAGAAGAAGCAAGAGTTGACAGCTTGCCCCCCGATCGCAGTCGTTGGGTTGACCGAAGGAAAAGGGAAGTCGGAAAAAGGAAGAAGGAATTAAGAACTTCCTAATCGTCTTTATCCTTGCTTAACATGGAAAATTGGCTGACTCCAATTAGAATTACCGAAATAAACCAGATTTCTGCTTGTAAGTCCTCGGTTTGATAGCTAAATATTTACTCCTCGCATCGGATTTCAGAGTCAAGAGTGCATCCCAAAATCTCAAAATCCAAGATTCAAAACTCATAATTCATAACTAATAATTAATTAAAGTGCGTTCTTTTTGGTCAGATCCTTTTTTGTGGATTCACCTTTCTGGGGCGGCTACACTGCCGATTTTCCTGGGACTGTGCTTGCTGGGACTCGCAGTGGGTTCTCCCCTGCTCCCTGTCTGGTTAGAAATGTTTTTAGTGGCCGTAGCAGGTATTGTTCCTGTGCTGTGGATGCAGTGGTTCCGCCCTTTTTACATTTTTAGTATTTTAGTTGTGGCGGTAAAACCCCAGAATTTAACTTCTGTGCAGCACCGGCTTCTGACAAGGTTTAAAACTAAGTTAAATCAAGGAATCGCTCTTTTTGTCGCTGTTTTGCTGGCATTAATTTTGTGGCAAATCTACCGATTGGCTCCCCTCGCGGCTTCGGTGGCTCCCTTTCCTCCTTCCTGGCGGTGGGCTGGATTGTTGTTGGCAGCTTCTGCTTTTTTAGCTAGCAATTTGTTTTTACAGGTGTCTGCTAGTGTCATGGCGGTTTTGCTGACGCCGGAATCAGAATTTGCAGCGACAAAACCTCATGTTTTAGAAAAAATTCGGCAGGATTTTACGATCGCGCCTTGGCAAGTCGATCGGCTTTTGCCGGCTTTGGCAGCCGAGACAACTGCCGCTGTGGCTGCACCCGCAGAGTTAATTGACCCAGCATCCGGCATGGGGAATTCGTCAGCCGGCAGTATTGTCAACCCAAAACCTGCTGACACCAACGGCGCTACATCTCTACCCGAAGAATCGAGCGAAAAAAAGTGAAAGAAAAAATTAAGAGGGAGACAATTGTAGTTTAAGCTACTTTAATTTGTACAGATGTATGATATGAAAAAAATAGGCAAGGCCCCTCTCGGGATAGAGATTATTAATAGTCTTAATATTTAATTTTTAACCGCAGGTTGTGGACATTTTAGGTTGGCTCTTTGGAGAGAAGAATCTATAATAGAGAGTGTCAATGTCAGCTTTCAATCCTTACAAGGGATTCAAACAGAGGTATAACAATATGGCGAATTATCTACCGCTCGCAGAAGAACCTGAAGCCGCAGAGCCGATCGAGCTGTGCGAAGATTCTGAAATCTGGGGCAGTCTCAAATCCGCGATCGGCGAAAGTTCAGGATTTCAACGCTGGCAGCTAGAACTCAATTTTGAGCGTCAGCAGCAAAATGCCACCATCGATCAGCAGGTTCGTTCCTATCTGCGGGAAACTCTAGAAACTTTGGCTTACTGAGTGCCCTAAAACCAAATACTGTCACGGTTTCTGAATTTTATAGCCAAATTCTGCTGGCATCCCCTCCAATATGTTATGTGAGTGCCGACAGTAAGTGTCGAGAGTGAGTGTCGATCGGAACTTCGGATCTCAAATTGCAGGGGACAGTATTTCTCCTTACTTAGTCGGGATTAATTCCCGCGTTCTAGTTACAACAGACTCTCAGAGAAATCAAGAGAAAATTAGCCTGAACCCCCCCAGACAAAGCGACTGAAGCCGCTATCAATCGACTTGGCTGTTGCCGAAATTCTTTAATAACAATGCTGAACAAAAATAAAATTAACAGTGCTAGAGCATTGGTAACAAGTTAAGCTAAGAAAGCATTTGTCAACCAGCAATTATGCTCGAGATTTACTCGGATTTTGGGCCCAAAACTGAGATTTGGGCGATCGTGCCGAGGGTGATATTTATAGCTACTCCCTATCAAATCGTAAATTTTCCACTCCTCAAACAGCAGTTTTTTTAAGTAATATTACTGATTGACAAATGCAATTAAGTCATAACTTGTCACCAACGGCCATCACAAGGGTTTTGAGCCTTTTTTGACCAATTAAGTGCAAGGTTATCACCTCTATAAGCTCAAAACCCTTGCACTTTCACCTCGGACATCGCTGGGTAAATTTGACCGTTCCCTACTAAACTGCCAAATATCGGCGCTGTCTCAACTCTAAATTCACTCGCTCACACTTATTCAGCAAGCCCTATTTAGTTTTCATTTTGTGTTCATTTTCTGCAGAATCTGCTCTCCGCGCTTAGCAGCAACTTGTGGCCAAGTCAACTCCAAAGCTCGCTGGCGGGCGGCGGCTCCCATTTTAGCCCGCAAATCAGGAGAATTAGATAGTTGGCGCAGTCCCTCCACCCAGGCGTCAGTATCGTAGGGAGGAAGAATTATGCCGTCAATGCCATCACGCACAACACCGCCTCCTCCCATCGGTGAAGCGAGAATGGGCAAACCATGACCCATCGCCTCATAGATGACGAGTGGGCTACCTTCCTCAAGACTGGGAAAGGCAAAAAAGTCAGCTTGGCGATACGCAGAACTGTAGTCCAAAGCATAATCAAAGTGAACTACATCAGAACGTTCCAGCAAATGGCTGCAAGTTTGAGCGATCGCCGGTTCGAGTTTGCCAAAAATTGTCAGCGATCCCTTAATCCCAGCTCGCTCCCAAGCCTGCAAGAGTAGGTGAACCCCTTTGCGGACGCAGGCAAAACCCAGGAAAAGGACGTTAACTTCCTCTGAGGGCGGTTTTTGGGATTGATAATTTGGAAAACGCTCTGGCGACCAACCTTCAGTCGTTAACAGCAGTTTCTCTTCAGAAACTCCGGCTTCTTGAAACGATTTTACTACTATCGGACTAGGACAAAACAGAAAGTCAACTACCTTGAGTTTTTGCTCTTCAATCTGAATTTTTTCAGGGGTAATATCGTGTTGAGGTTGCAATTCCAAGCGAGAGTAAGCATCGTCAAGGATACTTTTAGCTTCCCTTTGACAATTATTAACTCGCTCCCAAAAAATTGGCTTACTTTGCTTGTTAACGTTCTTTACAGTATCTAATGAGATACCGGGCCACAAGTAGGCAACATCAAAGTTTTTGATATCTTTGAGAAAACGCTTCTCTGCCTTGATTCTGGGAAGACTAGGGCTGCGGTAATACAATTGTGTCAGAAATGACGGAATTGCTTCCACTATATTTGAGTCGCGGCACGAGCGATCGCAACTCGGAACAACCATAAGTGCCTTCAGATCGGGGCCTTGCCATTCTTTGCACACTGAAAAAAATACGTGGCTGATGGCTCGGTCATTGCAATGAAATGGCAATAAAGCACTCAATTTTAACATAGCATTAATTTTCAATCAACTCAATTTTTTCTGCTTTCATCTAAACGTTAGACCTCTTGAATCATGACTGGGACGGGTTCTCCTGTCCATCCCACAAGAATCATTTTTTCTTGTGGAGTGGGAGTCCCGCCTGGTCAATAAAGTGATAAAAAGGACTTTTGCAAGAGGCCTATTCACATAGGAGAGGATTGCTCAGTTTGTAGAGCTGTCTTGTTTTATCTTGTTTTATTTAAAACCAGATTCAGCAACCTGAGAGTGATTGTACTGTAAAACGATAGCATTTAAGTAGAATTAGTGGCAAGCTCCTAAAAATTAACGGAGCGTTATGGAGTTAAAAAACGTCCTAGTTGCTTTTATTAAACAACAGCTAGGATGTTTTAACGACAACCTATTTCACAACTTTAGTCTGCTGTTGCCAAAACTGGACTTTTAGCTTGACCGATCGCCAAACATTTTTTAACAGCAGCAATCACATCTTCCACATCTGCATCTGTTAATTTTGCCGAAATCGGCAAGCTAACTGTATGCCGCCCGATGTAAGCAGCATTCGGATAGTCTTCCGGCTGCCATCCAAACATTTCTTGATAGATAGGATGTTCCGGCATACTCATGTAATGCACGCCGACACCGATATTTTCAGAATTGATAGCATTGAGAAACTCGTCGCGGCTGATTCCTGCTTTGGCTTCATCTACCAGAATAGTGTACAGGTGATAAGCATGAATTGTATCCGGTTCGGGGTTGGCGGGCAAAGTAATCGGCAGATCCGCAAATGCTTCGTTGTAGCGCTGCCAAATTTGCTCCCGCCGCTGCCAATAAGGAGTAATTCGTTTCATTTGATGAATGCCGATCGCAGCTTGGATATCCATCATATTGTATTTAAAACCGACTCCCACCACTTGGTAGTGCTTGTAACCCGAGTCGCTGAAGCGCTTCCAAGCATCTTTGCTCATACCGTGCAGCGCTAAAATATTGAGCCTGTCGGTATCTTCTTGACTGGCGACCAGAATCATTCCTCCTTCGCCCGTCGTAATGTTTTTGGTAACATAAAAGCTGAAGCATCCGAAGTCGCCAAATGTGCCTGCTTTCCGTCCCTTGTACTCTGTTTCGATCGCGTGAGCGCAGTCTTCAATTAACTTCAAGTTGTGACGGCGAGCAATCTCGCAAAGCGCATCCATATCGCAGGGACGACCCGCGAAGTGAACCGGCAAAATTGCTTTAGTTTTTGAAGTGATTTTAGCTTCAACTTGAGCCGGGTCAATATTCATTGTCACCGGATCTACATCCGCCAATACCGGTGTTGCCCCTGCATGGATGATGGCATTAACTGTAGCGCAAAAAGTCATCGGAGTAGTAATGACTTCATCCCCCGGTTCCAAGCAAGCAGCGAGGACGCTCAAGTGCAGTCCCGCCGTACACGAATTGACTGCAATCGCGTACTGGGAACCCTTGTAAGCATTGAATTCGTCTTGAAACTTCCTGACTTTAGGGCCTGTACCCAACCAACCTGTTTTCATGGTTGCCACCACTTCTTGAATTTCAGCATCTTCGATCGCCGGAGCGCCGAAAACCAAAAAACGGTCTTTTGAACGAATAGGATTGTTGTTCATGTTGCTAATCTTAACAGGTAAATAGAGTCGAGCGAGTGAAAGTGTAGACCCCTGAGCAATAATATGTTATTTGGATTTGAGATCCTGTTAATTAATGCAGTCTCTCACCTTTTTTTCAATTTTCTTTATTCAAAAGTTTTGGGCAATGCGTTGCGCCCTGGCATTTATTATAGCACGAGCTTACTAATGACCAGCCGTTTTTCCCCAAGCGCCTGACTCAGACAGCGTTTTTTTATATTAATATAAATAATCTGCAATGTCCACCCCATAATATATCAGTTTGTGGGGGATAAACAAGCTCTTGCCCAGATTTCTGGGTTTAAATACTTTTATCGCAAATAATACGGATACTCCTCTAAAGTTTTTGTAAAGGGTCTAAAATATATCCAGATATAGATTTTACAGCCAAGTTATAGGATTTGAGATTTGAGATTTGGGAATGATGGATTACCGTCATTCGATTGCGCGATTTTAGATTTGAGATTTTGGATTGACCCCAGGGATAAATTCTCTTTCTTGAGGATTTGAGATTTGAGATTTGAGATTGATTCCACAGATCGATCGCGTGGCGGATACCACCTTTGAAAATCTTGGTCAGGTTTGGAGCTTGTCTGCGGTTGAATTCTTTTTTTAAATAAATGTCAAAATCAGGCAAATTTTGCACAAAAAATGTGACTACCCTGTAATTAAGACAGGTTCAGCAACCCAAGCGCGATGGCTTGAAGCAATCAACCGTCCTCGACCAAATCCACTACAATCTAGGCAGACGAATCTTGTTCAAAATGTCTTGCAGCCGTTCTGAAACGCCGCCCAATTGTTCTGACAAAGCTACAAGTTTGCCGTAAGCTTCAATTAAGCGATCGCCCTCAACATAAACTTCTGGAGTAGGATAATTCTTCATCGCTTCCAGCATTGTAATCTCGTTATCATTAGTTGCAGACAGCACCAAGGCAGAGCGCAAAGCTTCTCGATTTGCATTCCCAGAAGGAGTGCGAATTACCTGACCCACTTCATCGAGAATTATTTCCCCAACCTTGCTGTTGAGGGTTTGATCCAAAAACCTTTGACTGACTTTTACCGGTCTCGTCAGACTGCTGCGAACAGCTTCCGGCTCTTTTTTTGCCTTTCCCAGCAGCATTTCTAACCCGGGCGACATTTTCCCAGTTTCTGCAAAAATTTCTAATTCGCTGACGGGTAAAGTCATTCGGATCGCACTGTATTTGAGCACTACCTTTTCGGCCGCCGCCGCCGCATTGCTGTAAAATACAATTCCCGCGCCTGCTGCGAAAAATAACGTCCACCGCCCTTGGAAAAACGATCGACCCATAGTTAAACCTCCCAACATCTTTTTCTACTTCGACTGTGACACATCTCATCATTTACTGCACGGACTAAGGTCTTCGGGAAATGCCAAATTATTCGATCGCCCCAGCACTTATACCATTTTAGATTTTAGATTTTAGATTTTAGATTTGCGAATAACTGATGACGATCGTAGTTTCCAGCATCGGCCTAGAGTTGCATGATTTTTGGGAACAGGTATTACCCATACCGGATGCTAGGCACAAAACTCGGTTTCTACTTCGACTGTGACACATCTCATCATTTACTGCACGGGCTAAGGTCTTCGGGAAATGCCAAATTATTCGATCGCCCCAGCACTTATACCATTTTAGATTTTAGATTTTAGATTTTAGATTTTAGATGTTAGATGTTAGATTTTAGATTTTAGATTTGCGAATAACTGATGGCGATCGTGGTTTCCAGCATCGGCCTAGAGTTGCATGATTTTTGGGAACAGGTATTACCCATACCGGATGCTAGGCACAAAACTCGGTTCGCGGCGCTGGTACGGGCTTCTGTGTGCTTGCTAAGCGCACCCTACTGATTCTATCTCCGAATCTCCCGATCCTCGCCAAATGCCGAACGCCAGCTCTTCTATCAGTGAAGGCTGGCGCTGGGCTTAAATTGGTTTTATATATTTAGGGTCTTTATGAAAGCTGACCCCAATTGAACGAGTTACAAGCGGTTTATGATTAGGGCCTTTAAATTTGCTGACCCCAATTTAACCCACATCCTTATAATGACAGGGATCGCTGACAAACCAGAATTTCATAATAATTTCTTTATATTTTTAACTTTTCCTTGCCTCATATAGATTTTTGTCTCGATTTATAAACTTTTGTTACTTCGACTTCGGGGATCGGCCCTGGGCGCGCTGTTCCCAGCGAAACAGGAACACCATCAGTGCCACAACTCCGACTTGGAGGGCAAAATTGGGCAAAGCAGAACCAATTTCCCGGCCAGAGGCAATTTTAGCGAGGAAAACCAAGCCGCCGATAAAGCCCGAAGCGCCACAAGCTACGTAAACAAACTGTCGCAGAGGCCGGTAGGGAGTTGACATTTCTGCGGTTAAACGATCGTATTGTTGGCGGCTGAGGTTGCGCGGGTTTTTGGGGATGTATGTGCGATCGTCGGAATTGGGGGCTGGCATAGATTTAGGAAATAGGTAAATTAGGATGGGGCTACAAAAACCCAGTTTCTACCAAAAACCCTCTGGCTGAGGTGGCAAATACGGCCGCCAAACCGCGTTTTTGGTACTGTGGGCGCAAGTCGAGTGAATATTAGACTACAACAAATATCTCACAACTGCCGAAATAAATCACCGCTGAATCCACAGCACAACTGTCTGCAAACAGCCGACAAAAACTCCCAAAAGACCTCCTAAATTTACAATTCCCTGCAACTCGCTTTTGACAATTCCCTGAATTGCTAACTCCAAATCTTCAGGAGAAGTACCTTTGACTCGATCGACAATCACCTGGTCGATATCCAAAATCGGGATAGCCTGAGCTACAATATTTTCTAAATCCCGCTCTAAATAGCGCTCTAAAACCAAAGCCAGTTCTTTGCTAACCATTTCCAGGGAAGCAGTCATCACCGCAGAAGTTTGCAATCGATTGAGAATCAACCGCGAAATATTTTCCCAATCAATAGATTTGCTCAACCCCTCAAGTACCTCTGAACCCCGCTGTTGAACGTAGCTGCGAACGCTGTCGCGCATAGTTTTTCGCAACTGTCTCACAGTCGAAACCGGTAAATTTTGCATCGACAAATTTTGCAGCCATTCCTGAATGCGCCCGCGAATTCCCAAAGAAACAGTTAACTCTGCTAACCGCTGGTTTGTCGCTTCTCTCTCGTCCAAACAAAAAGTCCGCAGCCGAGTTAAAGTGTTCCGCAAACCAAACAAATTTGCTACTACCCAATAAGTGCCGCTGGTTTTTTCTCGAAACCCTTCATCGATGATCGAAATATTGCGATCCGTCAAAAAGTCAATTAAAGCCTGCCGCAGCACTTCCGGGGGTATTACTACCTGCAACAACCAATCAGCAAGCTGAGCCGCCTGAGATTCCGTTAGCTGAATCTCCAGCAAAACTTGATCGAAAATTTGATTTAGTTGAGCTTCTAAAAAATCTTCCCGGCGCGCCAAAACTTTGAGAATTCGCGGCACAGATTCCCCCAGCAAATCTCGCAGAATGTTAGCGAGAATTTTAGCGGTTTTTTGCTCTGCGTCTGCTTTTACCTGATCCAGGGCCAACTGCAACAGCCAGAGAATTATCGACTGCATCCGCTCAGTTTGCAGGAGGCGGCGCGCCAAGTTTTGCAGTTCCTCCGGCGTCAGCAGCGAACCCATAATTGTGTCAGAAATTCGCTTTGCCAAGCGCTCTTGGTTGCGGGGGATCAAGCCTGGAGTGAAAGGCAACTGCCGCCCTTTGATGTAAATAGGTCGATAGGGGCGGAACAGCATTTTGATAGCTATATCGTTAGTGAAATAGCCAATAATTCCTCCCACTACTGGTGGGGCCAACAACAGCCAAATGTCAGACGGATTCATCAATAATTGGGAATTGGGAATTGTTGATAGTTGACTGTTAACTGTTAACTGTTGACAACTGACAACTGACAACTGTCAACTGACTAATACCAATACTCCCATCATAGCTCCGGCAATGGGGTAGTGGGTGGCGGCGGCAAATCCGGCTTGGCGGGCGATCGCGACTTGCTGCTGGCCGATCGGGAATTTTTCTAAACTAGGATTAATGTAGGCATATTCTTGAGTCATGCCAAATTGCTGAGCAACGGGCACTACCAGAGTGTCTAGATAAAACTGCTGAAAGCTCCGCATTAGGGAATTGCTGGGGCGGTGGAGGTCGAGAATAGCTGCTTTGGCGCCGGGTTTGAGGACGCGGTGCAATTCTTGAAGACTGCGGGGGATGTCAGTCACGTTCCGCAAGCCGTAACCCATTGTGGCGCAGTCGAAGTAATTGTCGGCAAAAGGCAAGTCTAGGGCGTCAGCTTCTACCCAGGAAATGGGACTGGCAGGGACGAGAAAAGGTCTCGCGCGCCTGGCGGCAACGGCCAATTGTTCGGCGGAAAAATCTACTCCAAATACGCAACCGGTCGGCCCTGCTTGTTTGGCCAGCAGCAAAGCTAGATCCCCGCTGCCGCAGCACAAATCTAAACAAGTATCTCCGGGGCCCGCACTGCTCCATTTCACCGCCATTTGCTTCCAAATCCGGTGTTGCCCAAAGCTCAACCAGTCGTTCAATTGATTGTAAACTGGTGCAATTCGATTAAATATAGTTTTAATTTGTTCTGCGTTATTAGTCATTAGTCATTGGTGGTTGGTTATTTGTAATTGGTAACTGGTAACTGGTAACTGGTAATTGCTAGTTTGTCATCACGTAAAAATAATTGATCCGTCCATTCATGTCATGCTGTCGCCAGTCATTAATGCTTTTTAGTGTTAGCTATCCGCGAGATTTTGTCTTGAATCCTTCGTTTGCTATTATTTTAAACTCAAGACATATAGCCGACTAATAACTAATGACTGATATCATTTCCGGTTACACTCATACATGATGTTGACGGTTCACTGTTCACGGCGTTCACTGTTCGCGGCGTCAACAGTCAACCGTCAACAGTGAACTGGAATTTACTATTCCGATGCTAACGGATTTGATATGACAACTAATGACTGATGACCCCGCCCAAAAACAGGTACAAGCTCCCGAAAATCGTCGTGGAGATTCCAAAATTTTAGACTTTTTTCAAGATCCAAGATTCACTGCGCTGCAAGTAAATCTCAAATCTCAAATCTCAAATCTCAAATCGACTGACTGATGACTAATGACCCTGAAAACTCGTCAATACCAAAGCAACTTCTTGAGCGGCGAGGTGAACTGTTGTGAGTTCGTCGGGGCGCAGGGAACAAGGTTGCTTCCACTGCATGGAAATCAGGGCGATCGATCGACCTTTGTGAATCACCGGGACGGTCAGGTGAGCTTGAATGCCGGATTTCTGATAGTGCGGCAGGCTCGCTAAGCCTGTGTCGATCCCAATATTCACAGCACCCTGAATAGTTTGAGAAGTAATTGCTTCTCGAACCAGAGGGTCATCTGCCAGCCAATTTTCCACAGTTGAACCAGTGGTGTGACAGCCTTGGACTGGTATTAAAACATTTCCTTCCACCAGTTGCAAAATGCAAGAATCCGCCAAAAAATTATCACTTATAGCAGTAGCAATTGGATCTAAACTTGCTTCCAAACTCGGATAATCTACAGCCGTTTGCATGATTGTTGCTAACAGTTGTATTTGATTTTGGGCGCGATTCAATTCCTCAGTCCGCTGCTTGAGAACTTCATAAGTCTCGGCCGCCTTTTGCACCACCATTTTCAGTTCGTTCGGGTCCCAAGGCTTGGTGATATACTTGTAAACCTGTCCTGAGTTAATCGCATCCACCAAGTCTTCAATGTCCGTAAAACCAGTCAAAATAATTCTGACCGTATTCGGAAACTGGGGCACGGTTTTGCTCAAAAACTCCGTTCCCTTCATTTCGGGCATCCGCTGGTCGGAAATGATGACGGCGACCTCGCCTTCGATGCCGAGGACTTCCAAGGCGCGAATTCCGCTCTCAGCTTTGAGCACGTTAAAATCTCGTCGGAAAGTGCGGTAGAGTAAATCCAGATTGTCTGGTTCGTCGTCTACTACCAGCATTTTGGGCTTTTTCGGTCTGTGTAGGGTCATGAGCTGGCGTTTAATTTGATCTAGCTCTGAAAAGGCATTATCCATAACAATACGATAAACTCCCCTTTGTAAATTTAGGCGAGCAACTATTCTGTAACAATAGTCTCATAACTCACTTACTATTAATCTATCGCTCTGCCGCGACACGAGCCTTGCCGGTATCCAATCACACATAACTTAGCGCTAGTTTTTGATTCAATTATGACTGATACACCGCAAGATTCATCCCATCCTGCATCTGCACCCTCCACAAATGCTGTGGATGTCGAAAAGTTAATTCGATCGCTCCGCCGAAAAGAAGGCACCTGGGTAGAGTGGGGACAGGCCTGCACAGCACTGCTAAAAGCTGGCTACAACTCTCAAAGGATTTTTGAAGAAACTGGTTTTGAGCCAATTCAGCAAAATCAAGTAAGCGTCGCAGCCCAAGTTTACACCAGCATGGTAAATGCTGGGGCTTCAGAAGAAGTTCGATCGCACTTCCTGGGCAAAGGTAGCGATATCTTGTACGAGTTTCGGATTCTCTCTCAAGTAGAGCGGGCTGGGGCGGCGGCTTTGATGCTAGCACACAATTTGGATGTTGACGATGCTCGCCAAGTTGCTAAAGCGATCAAGGAGTTTTCGCACTTCGGGAGTCTCCCCCAAGGGTTCACAGACACTCCAGGGGATGCTGTAGCTTACCAATGCTGGCAATTAGCAAGACAGAAAAGCGATTTGCAAGAGCGATCGCGCCTAATTGCTCGCGGTTTAAAATTAGCTAGCAGCCAAACTGCTAGGGCGCAAATCGAGCAGTTGCTCGTAGATTTTACCGTAGTTCCGAGACGGGAAGCGCCCCGCTTGCCCGTCTACCGGCTCGATACCGAGGAACAATTGCCCCGGATTGTCCCGGTTGTGGGCAAATTGCCGCTTTCTACGACAGATTTGCTGGCAGTGCCTTTGCCGGAGGAAATCGAACCGTTCCGAATAGTAAAATTTTCTGGAGCCGGAGCTTGGGTGGCGATTCCCGGATGGCAGGTAATTTTGAACGCTGAAGATCCGGTGGCTGTTTTGGAAATGAGCGATAGATTGCCGGTACCGCTGCAAGGCAAAGTTGAAGAAGTTTTGATTATTGCCGATCGAGCCCAAAGACAGTGGGATGCTGACAGTTATTTCCTCGCCGATAACGCTGGCAATTTAGAAATGTACTGGTTTGAACAATCCCCAGATATTCCTATTTTGGGGCGAGTTGTTCTGGTGATGCGTCCGAAAAAAATTGTGGATGAAGACTATACCAAAGATGGATGGCAAATTGATGATTAGTCAGTTGACAGTTGACAGCAGTCAGTAGTCAGCAGTCAGTAGTCAGCAGTCAGCAGTCAGTAGTCAGTTGGCAGTTGTCAGTTGTCGTTGGTTTTAAGAACGGGTTCTCCGGCCGTTCCACAATACATAAATTTTACGTGGGTGGAATGACTGCTGACTACTGACTAATGACTAATGACTATTGACTACTGAGGCGGTTTAGGTTCTGGAGTTGTCGGATCGGAATGCTGTTTCTTAAATCTACTAAACCCGTAAACCGCCGCCCCAATTAACAGCAAATAAGGGCTGTAAGCCAGCAGCCAAATACCCAAAGCAAACAAACCCAGCGTCAATTCACCCACAGAATGAGTCGCTTTCCCCCAAGTTTCCTGCACCCGCAAACCTAGAGAAGGTTCCTGAGTTTGTTGAGCCGAGACTGCAGCTTCTAGAGTTAAGCTAATAGTCGAATAGGCTACTTGATTTCGCAAACTTTTTAACTGAGCGTCAATGCGTTCGATCGACTCCCGAATATTGCTCAACTCTTGAGCAGCTTTGAGCACGTCGCCGACAGAACCCGATCGCTCCATAATTTTTAACACCATTTCTTCCGATTTGCGGAGATTCCGCAGCCTAGCCTCGCTGTCAACTAATTGATCCGTAACATCCTCAGCCGTCAGAGAACGGTTCTCTACAGTTCCGAGTTTTGCCAAAGCGTCTAAAGTAGTTTCTAACCGGTCTTGAGGCACGCGAATCTCCACAGACGCCGTTTGGCGGACACTCGAATCTGGGGGCTTTTGATTTTGAAAACCCAAGATATCGCCTTGCTGTTTTTCAACAATATTGGTAACAGATTTAGTGCTGGCGTCAATAGATTTGACAACTACACTGAGTTCGGCTTTTTTAATCAGTTGGGGACGGATTGCCGGAGTTTCTGCTACTTTTTGTGATACACCACGAGGTTTTGAGGCTGGGAGTGCTGGTATAGCTGGGAGTGCAGGTGGGGGTGGTGGAGCCGGTGCGGCAACTTGGTTTTCACGGCTGCTGGATGAACCTGCGCCGCCTGGTGCGCTGCTGGACGTTTGAGCTCCTCCGCAGCTAGGCAAAGCAACGGCTGAAGATAAAGTTAAGAATAACGCCACAGCAAAACGAGTTGTGCTTTTGTTGGCTGGGTTTGGGTTTGGCTTGTGTGGCGGGGAATTGGTTTTGAGGTGAGTTTTCATTTGGGTGACTCCTATAAAAAAGGCTTGGGTATTGAATTTTATGCTGGTTTCAATTTAAGCTTCAATAGATAGTGTTAGTTTAGCCGATACCGAAATGGAAACGGTAGAGGTTGAATACTTTGGGATTTTTAACCGCAGATAAACGCAGATGAACGCAGATGAAAGCCAATAAATATCGGTGCGATGACCGAAAACAATTTGGTCGCAAGTCCCCGGATTCATCCGTGGAGGGAGAAAAAAGCTCCTCGCTTTCTGATACCGTTTGAAAAGGCTGAACGCCACAAATATTTTTCTAATCTAAAATCTAAAATCTAAAATCTAAAATCGAATGACTGATGAATTTGATACTGATTTTATGCGATCGACAACCCAGATCGATCGCCCGGATGTAGCCTCAGCGCTTTCAGAATCAGGGTTTGCCGCAGTTGTGCGAGAACAAGCTTGCCTTAAAATTCGCGAAAGCTTGCGTGCGGGGCAGCAGGACATGGCGGACTGGCAAGGCGGCCCCCTTGCTGTTTCGGCGGTTCCGGGGGCCGGGAAGTCTACGGGAATGGCTGCTGCGTCGGCAATTGCGATCGCCCGCAACGGGCTTCACAACCGCCGCCAGTTAATTGTCGTGACATTTACGCGATCGGCTGCTGCTAATATTAAAGCTAAAATTCGGGAAAGATTGGCCCAATTGTCTTTATCTCAAGGCGGTTTTGCGGTGCACACTTTGCACGGTTTAGCTTTGAATATTGCGATGCGCCATCCCGATTTGTCGGGTTTAAATTTAGAAAATTCGACTTTAGTTACTCCCACTCAAAGTCACCGATTAATTCGCACCTGTGTAGAACTTTGGATTGCGGAAAATCCCCGCAGATATCAAGTTTTGTTGGAAGGACAGCAATTCGACGGAGAGGAAACGGAGAGGCTGCGGCGACAATCGGTTTTGCGGACGGAAATTTTGCCGCAGGTAGCTAAAACAGTGATTCACGAGGCAAAATCTTCGGGTTTATTGCCCGAACAGTTGTTAGAAATGAGCGCTCTTGATTCTGGGGACGGCTATGAGATTTTAGCAGTAGCTGGGGGTTTATATCAAAAATATCAGGCTTTGTTGAGGAGTCGGGAATTCATCGATTACGACGAGATGATTTTAGCAGCTTTGCGGGTGTTGGACAATCCGAGGGCGAGGGCGATCGAGCAAAAGCAAGTATTTGCCGTTTTTGAGGACGAAGCTCAAGATTCGACACCTTTGCAGACTCGGCTTTTGGAAACATTGGCGATCGATCCCGATTGTCCTACCTTACCCCCCAATTTTATCAGAGTTGGCGACCCAAATCAAGCAATTAATTCTACTTTTACACCTGCAGACCCGATTTATTTTAACCAATTTTGCGATGAGTGCGAAGTAGAGAATAAGTTAGCGACAATGGACGGCGCAGGTCGCAGCACCCAAGTAATTATCGATGCAGCTAACTTTATATTGCAATGGGTAAATAGCTCAAAATTAGCGGGAACAGAACAGCCTTTTCGCGACCAAACTATTAAGCCAGTACCCAGCCATGACCCGCAGCAGAATGCCAATCCGGCTCCCATTGGTCGCGGCTTAGAATTGCATACTCCCCGCGATATTTACCATACAGTTGAGTTGATTGGCAAGCGGGTAATTGAGTTAGTTGAGGAATTTTTACCTGCCGATTTTGAATTCGCAAGGAATGAAAAAGCTATCCATTCAGGCACGGAAGCTAGCGAGGGGGAAAATAGCGCTAAATTGCCGTTAGAAAATCTGAAGTCGATGGCTGTTTTGGTGCGGGAAAACAAACAAGGCAAGTTTATCAAAGAAGTGCTGGAAAATCCTCAAAAACACGGATTAAGCTTTGATTTGCGGAAATACGGGATTAAAATTGAGGATGTGGGAGAACGCGACAGACATTCTCAAGTGCCTTGGGAAATCTTAACATTACTGCAATTTCTCGATCGCCCGCACTCTCCAGATTACCTGAAAGCAGCCTTAAAGATTTTGAGCGATCGGCAACTCATCCCCAAACAAGACTACAATGCTTTTGCTACCAGCCCCGAGCAATTCCTTTACCCAGGCCCGCTAGACCCGCAGCAGTCAGACCCCGTTCGCAAATGCCGCTATTTTTGCTGCGGTTTGCTGCAAGCTAGCTTAGAACTGCCGCCCTACCAAATCATTTCCTTCTTAGCCTTAGCGCTGCAATACGACCAAACAGAATTAGCCACCGCCGACAAATTAGCAGAACGGGTAGCAATCCAAACAGCCGGCAACAATTCAATGCGTAATATTTTGGGCGTACTTAGCGAAATTGTCAGTTCCGAAAGATTTGAACCTGTGGATGCAGACGACAAAATAGAAGAACGCTACACCAGCAAAGGTCAACTCACAATTATTACCATGCACAAAGCTAAAGGATTGGATTGGGATTGCGTATTTTTGCCGTTTCTGCACGAACAAACAATCCCCGGAAATTTGCGAGTTTTGCCGCAAGCTAGATTCTTAGGAGATTTCACTTTAGCAGAGGTAGCGAGAGCGCAAATTCGAGCAAGTTTGCACGAAAAATATCCTTTACCAAATCTAGGCAAAGCCTGGGAACAAGCAGGTTATTTGAAAACAGCAGAAGAGTTTCGACTGCTGTACGTGGCGATGACGCGAGCAAAAAGCTTGCTGTGGATGGCGGCGGAGAAAAAAGGACCTTTTACTTGGAACAAACCGGAGAATTTGCAGGAGCAAAAACCTTGTCCGGTAATGCCTGTTTTGAAGCAGAGATTTCCGAGTAATTCTATATAAAAAAGTAAGAATTATATCATGTCCGGTCGATTACCCCAAATCAGGTAGGGGCGGGTTCACCAACAATATCTGCCAATAATTAACAATCTCAAAAACCCGCCCTGCCGGGATATTAGGGTCAATCTATCAGACATGATATTAAGCTGAGGTGCATCAGCTTATCACAAGTTATCTGGCGTTATAAAATCCCTGTTTTTGTCGCATAATCAACTTAATTCGATTGTTAATTGTTGTGCATTTAAATTCTATGTTGAGGGCGGCCAAGATGCCCACCTCACAAGAGTGAAAATTTCTTTTACCATGCAATTTAAATGCGGATTAGCTTATTTGCAGGGGAAGCTCCGGTTAAAACTTTACCCCAGCGCAGCGTTGCGAAGAACAAAGCAATTTCAAAACTCAAAAATTTTTGTTAATTTCCCCTTACCACTTTCCTGACATCGCGCCCTTGAGTCTCAATTCTTCTCGACTGACTAAAGCTTCGTAGTAATCGGGTTTGATTTCGAGGGCGACTCCGTAAGAGCTAATGGCATCTTGAGTTCGCTGCAATTTTTGCAAAACGTCGCCCCGCTGCGCCCAAGCTTCCCAGTTGTCTGGCTTGAGTTGAATCACTTGGTCAAAAGCGACGAGTGCTTCGGAATACCTCTGCATTTCCCCTAGGATCAAACCTCGCTGCACCCAGCCTTGATAGTTGTCCGGCCAGATAGTAATTGCTCGATCGTATGATGCTAGAGCTTGTTCGTACTGCTGCAATTTTGACAAAGCGTTGCCGCGTTTCAACCAAGCTTCAAAATTGTCGGGTACGATTTTTAGTACGCGATTGTAAGCTGCGACGGCTTGTTCGTACTGCTGCAATTTTTCCAGCGCTGCGCCTTGCTGCAACCCTACCTTTGATGTAATTTCTGCTTCTGAAGTCAGAGAGATTACTTTATCAAAACAGGCGATCGCTTCTTCGTACTGCTGCAATTTTTCCAAAGCTTCGCCTCGCAAGTTCCAAGCTTCTAGAAAATTACCTTCAATTTGTAGGGCATTGCTGTAAGCGATAATTGCCTCTTTGTAGCGTTCCAATCCTGCCAGGGCGATGCCTCTACCCAGCCAAGCTTCGGGAAAATTCGGATTAATTTGAACGGCTTGGTCAAAAGCAGCGATCGCCCCTTCAAAATCTCTCGTTTCTGACAGTGTTTGACCGCGCCCGATCCATGCTTCGGGATAAAAAGAATTAATTTGAATTGCCCGATCGAAACAAGCAATTGCCGCGTCTGCCCACTGGTGTTTGAGGGCCATTCCTTTATAAAACCAAGCTTCGCAGTCGTTCGGTTGCATTTGCAGTACGCGATCGTAAGCTGTCACCGCTTCTGCATATCTGTGCAATTTTGCTGAAGCAATGCCCCGATTGAACCAAGCCAGACTATTTTGCGGTTGCAGTTGAATGGCGCGATCGTAAGAAGTTACCGCTTCAGCGTAGCGTTCGGCTTTCATCAAAGCCAAACCTCGGTTCAGCCAAGCTTCCCAATTAGTCGGGACGAGTTTCAGGGCGCGCTCGAAAGCCGCCACGGCTTCAGGATAGCGCTCAGCTTGCAGCAACACGTTGCCTTGCCTGTACCACATGGCGGGCAAATTCGGATGAAGTTGGGTTGCTCTTTTGTAACAGGTTGCGGCTGCCTCCCACTGCTGCAATTCCTCTAAAACTCGGCCCCGCTGATACCAAGCTTCGTGCTTTTCAGAATTGATTTGAATTGCAGTGTCGAAAGCCACAATCGCTTCTGAGTGATTTTGCAAACTTAACAGCCCTGTCCCGCGCAGCATCCAAGCCCAGTATTCTTCGGGATTAATTGCTGTAGCTCGATCGGCGCAGGCTACGGTTTCTGCGTAGGAATGCAGTTGCTTGTAAGCTTTGCCCAGATTCAGCCACGCCCGGGCCCAGTCCGGCTTAATTTGAACCGCTTTTCCGTAGCAAAGGACTGCCGCTTCGTACCTTCCCGATGCGTACAATCTATTGCCCCGATCGTAATCTGGAAATGCTGCAAAAATTCTTAAAATCGGCGGCAGCAGAGCTGGTTGGGGGTTTGAGGAGTTTTCAGGAGCCGAAGTCGAGAGGTCTGGCATACGCCTTGCACATAAAAAATTTAGTGGGATAACAAGCTTGCGGTCTTATATATTAACTTATGCTTTTCTTAATATCGCTGCTGTTTTGAAACAAATTTAGCATATCAGGCTTGGTGCGACAAATCCTTTTTACTTAATTCGAGCCGGTATAAAATTATGCCCCGTTGCCGCTTTCGGTACACCGCTGTAACATACGGTCAGTCGATTTTCGATTTTCGATTTTCGATTTTCGATTGACAATCAAGCATCCAGGATACAAGCAGATATGTCCTAATTCAGATTTCAAATCAAATTTAATATGTTACAATTACACGCGCTTTTAGATGTCACGGACTGTCATTGGGAGTCGATCGACTCGCAACCAAATTATTGGTACGAAGGCCGTTGTCCTCAAAGCGGCGATCTGCTGAGACTGCCGCGCACTCGAATGTCCGAGGAGCTCGCGCGGGGTTTGATGCAGTACCTTGCTGCTGACGATTTCTACGATCGCGAAGGGAAGATGTACGGCATATTACTGGTGGAAATGCCTTCGGGGGAACAGGGAATACTCAAAGCATTTTCCGGGCTGCTGAACGGTTGCAGCATTGTTGAAGGCTGGGTGCCGCCGATTCCGGGACGCGATCGAGTTGCTTTCGAGGAAGCGCGCACGTTAACTCAATTGGAGGCGATGAAACAGGAACTTATTGCACTCAATCAACTCCCGCAGCGACAAGAGTATGCAGCCTTATTTCGGGAGTTTGAAGTGCAATTGCAAGTTTTGAGCGATCGGCAGCGCAATTGCAAGCAGCAGCGAGACGAAAAACGCCAGTTACTGTGTCAAACTCTCGCAGGAGAAACACTAGAAATTGCCCTGGAACAACTGAATCAAGAAAGCCGTTTGGAGAAAATTGAACGCAGACAATTGAAACGGCAGCGGGATGAAACATTGCAGCCGCTAAAACAATTAATTGAAGCTGCGGATCGGCGGATGCGGGCGCTGAAACAGCAGCGAAAAGAACTTTCCCGCGAACTTCAGACGCAAATGCACGCGGCTTACACTCTGGTGAATTTTTTGGGGAAATCGATCTCGCTATCCTCATTGATGCCAACCAATTCTATTCCCACTGGCACCGGCGACTGTTGCGCGCCAAAATTGCTCCACTACGCTGCAGCAAACAATCTGAAACCGCTGGCAATGGCTGAGTTTTGGTGGGGGCCGCCGTCGGGCGATAAGATACAGGGAGAATTTTACGGCGCTTGTGGCGATCGGTGTCAGCCGTTGATGGGTTTTTTACTGTCAGGATTGGCTCAAAATCCGAATGTTTTTAATATAAATCAGGGTTTGACGGGCTCGCTAGAAGCCCAACCCCTACTCCCCACAAGTAATAATTTTTCTTGTGAAAAGGGCATCTTGCCCGTTACGCAAATGCTACAGATTATTTATCAAGACAAATGGTTGATTGCCGTCAAGAAACCCTCTGGATTGCTGTCTGTTCCGGGTCGTTATCTGGAAAATCAAGATAGCGTTTTCAGTCGTTTGCGTAACTTGTTACCGGATGGTTTTAATTTGACTGTTGTGCATCGTTTAGATGGGGAAACATCGGGTATTTTGCTATTGGCGCGGGACAAAGAAACTAGCATTCAACTCAGACAGCAATTTGAAACAAAGCAGGTTCACAAAGTTTATGAAGCGGTGCTTTCGGGTACTGTAAATGTTGACGCAGGGACGATCGAACTCCCACTTTGGGGCGATCCAGAAAATCGCCCTTACCAGCAAGTCAATTGGGAGTGCGGAAAACCCAGCGTTACTCGCTTTCAGCTAATGGCGAGGGAGGGAAATTGCGATCGCGTCGAGTTGTTGCCGCTGACGGGACGCACGCATCAATTGAGGGTTCATGCAGCGGATGTTCGAGGGTTGGGGATACCGATTTTGGGCGATCGGCTTTACGGATGTCGGGCTGCTGCGAATCGGCTGCACTTGCACGCGCGGGAACTTTCGTTTGAGCATCCGCAGTTAGGAGAAAGGTTATACCTACAGGCAGAAACACCATTTTGAGCTAAGGGCGATCGGGCAACGATCCATATCTGTAGAATAACAAGTAATTGCTTCAGCCTCAAGAGTTTTAGTTGAAATTTGTGCTAACAGTAAGTCATAGTTTTATTGATTTGATCCTAAACGAGGCTGAAATATTACAGCTTTATCGGGGAGCATCTCAATGAAAGCAGCCCTCCGCTTGAAATTGGAGCTAGGAGTCAGGAGGAAAGAGTCAGGAGGAAAGAGTCAGAAGGAAGAAGGAAACAGGAAGAAGGCAGGAGCCAGAATAAGTGTTTTTACAAATATGAGATGCTCCCCTTTATCGCTACCGAGAGCCTTATCTAAATTAAGAGGATAATCTGTTAATTTTCGAGGAGCGATAACGAGAATGCTGACATTTTTTTCAGATTCATGTTTGTTGACCTAGCAGTAATTTTAGCACCTAACATATTAGAGATACGCTTTGGGAACCCGATCGACTTTCAATTTTAGCTCTAACGTACAATAACTATAGCCTTTCTCAAAAAGATGAGGTATGATTGACAGCTTACATAACCCTAAACGTATAGGGATCGCATCCCAACTACGTACCTCATAGGAGAGTTCGAACCGCTATAATAACTAATTACCCACAACTACCACTGCGGATCGGAAGCCATTAAAGCAGTCGCAGCCTCGCTCGGTAACGGCTTAGCAAAAAAATAACCCTGACCGTATTCGCAGCCGATCGACCTCAACCTAGCTAATTGTGCCGCCGTCTCCACACCCTCAGCAATCACATCCATACCCAAAGCATGAGCCAGCGCTACAATCGTCCGCACGATCGCCACATTCTCCCCCTCGCTTTCGATCTCCATTCGCCCCACAAACGACTTATCAACCTTCAAAGTATCCGTAGGAAACCGACTCAAATAACTCAACGACGAATAACCAGTGCCAAAATCATCAATTCCCAACTTGACATTTAACGCTTTCATCTGCTTCAAAACCGCGATCGCCGACTCCACATCCTCCATCACCACACTCTCAGTAATCTCCAACTTCAAACTCTCGGGACTCAAACCCGTTGTTTCCAAAATCACCTTCAGGCGATCGACCAAATCCGGCTGAGCAAACTGCTTCCCAGATAAATTTACACTCATAGTTAAAGCTCGATCCA
Organism: Microcoleus sp. F8-C3; assembly: GCA_036704825.1. Taxonomy (GTDB): domain Bacteria; phylum Cyanobacteriota; class Cyanobacteriia; order Cyanobacteriales; family Microcoleaceae; genus Microcoleus. Next base: position 35,854 of record JAUBSN010000067.1, read on the forward strand.
AACCAAACATTTCCTCCCAAAGCCCCAACTGCCGGCAAGCCTCCTCCAACACCCACTCGCCCAGCGGCACAATTGCCCCCGTTTCCTCAGCCACCGGAATAAACTTCATGGGCGAAATCAAACCTCGCAGCGGGTGCTGCCAACGCACCAAAGCCTCAAACCCAATAATCTTCCCGCTTGCCAAACACACAAACGGCTGGTAGTGCAGCAAAAACTCCTGACGCTTGAGGGCCATCCGCAAATCAGTTTCCAACTGCAACCTCTCCACCGCCAAAGCGTGCATCGAAGCATTAAACACCTGATACCTTCCCGTTCCCAAAGCCTTCGCCCGGTACATCGCCGTGTGGGCGTCCCGCAGCAAGTGTTCCGGCTGTTCCCTGACAGTAGCAGCGGGTTCGCCCCCCAGGGCAATCCCGATGCTTGCCGTCACAAACACCTCCTGCCCGTTCAACTCAAAAGGCACAATTAAAGCTTGGTGAATTCGAGTGGCCAAATCCACGGCACTGTCAACATCAACATTCCTCACCAAAATCGCAAAATCGTCGCCTCCCACGCGGGCCACAGTATCCCCCGATCCAATAATCGCCCTCAACCGCAGCACCACCCCTATCAGCAGTTCATCCCCCACCAAATGACCCAAAGAATCATTAATCACCTTAAACCTGTCTAAATCCAGAAACAGCACCGCAAACCAATAGCTGCGCCGGCCCTTAGTATTGGCGATCGCCCGCCCCAGGCAATCGACGAACAAATCCCGGTTGGGCAAACCCGTTAGAGAATCGTGAAAAGCATCGTAAAGCTTCCTGTAAGCACTGACACCCACACCAGTCACCACCAAACCCAAAGTCGGCGACACTAACGGTACCCACCCACCCCCAGTAAAAATCCCATAAGTAATCGCCAACAGTCCCACCAATCCCGCACCCCCAGCCAATCCCGCCCTCGCAGGATGCTGAATCCGCCAAGCCACAAACCCGCCAACCGTCGCCCAAGCACCGTTCCACAAAATTTCCGCCCATTCCGGCCACACCCAAAACAGCGATTGCCCATCCAAAACCGCACTCAATATTTGGCTGAGCATTTGCGCGTGCACCAGCACCCCCGGCATTTTCGGACTTTGCTTTTTAACCGGGCTGTAAGGGGTCAAAAACACATCTCTGGTACTCGGTGCCGTCGTCCCGATCAACACAATCTTGTCCTTAACCCACCTTGGGTCAATTTCCCCATTCAATACCTGCCTGATACTGACTTGTCGCGCCACCTCCTTACCAGAACGGTATTTGAGCAGAATTTGGTAGCCTTTGGTGTCAATATTTGCATAGCCGCCGCTGTCAGAAGTTAAAGGTACAAATTCTGCCTTTCCCCAGTTGATTTGGTGGGGATGAACAGGGCTATTTTCTGGCTGCAATCTGCCTTTGAGATACAGCAAAGCTACTTGCACAGAAAACGAGAAAGCATTAGTCTTTTTTGGTTGCGAGACTGAGAGCAAATTGCGGCGTACAACGCCATCAGGGTCGAGCACGAAGTCGTTAAAACCAACTCGATCGGGCGGTATCCCCGGAGGCGCCGGCACTCCCGGATTTTCTGAATCGCTCAATTGCTCGATCGCCACAACATTCGGTGCTTTCAGCGCGGCCAGCAATTCTTGGTGTCCCGGCGCTTGAGGCAAATCCCGGTACAAATCCAAACCGATGACTTTTGGCTGATACTTTTGCAGTTTTGTCAAGGTTTGAGCGATCGCACCGTCGGAAATCGGAAATCTCTCCAAAGCTTGAATATCGGCCTCAGAAATTCCCACTACCAGCAGTCGCGGATCGGCACCCGAATCAGGCTGCAAGCGCACTAACGAGTCAAAACTCGCCAATTCCAAGCTTTGCAGGCCTCCCAACTGCCGAACTCCCGTATTCAGCAGCGTTACAGTCACGCCCGCAAGCATTGCAGGCAAAATCCTGACCCGTCGGTTTTGAGAACTCAGGTCCAGGCCAGTTGCCAGAGACAGTACAGAACGAAGATTTCGAGAGAATTGGGCAGTCACAGCAAAAATATATCGGTGCAAATTCGTTTCGCACAAGTCTGTTCTTACAGAATTGAGCTTATTATGAGATTGAATGTAATTTTTTCAGAAGTTGGGCCCAAACCGAGTTTATTTAAGCTAATTACTCGATTTGACAAAGTATTTCTGGAAGGGGAAACCGGGTTGCTCGAGAGTTACCGACAAGTCCTGTCTTTAATTCCTTGTTTCCCCAAATTCGCACAAGCGTTAAAATTTAGTCGATCGAAATTTCAGGATATTTTTGAGATGATGGCGAATCAACTTCCGATTCCGGTGATTGTTAACGGTGCAGCAGGCAAGATGGGCCGCGAAGTAATTAAAGCGATCGCAAATGCTGGTGACATGACGCTATTCGGGGCTGTAGACCGCTCTCCCGATTGCCTCAACGCCGATGCCGGGGAATTAGCCGGATGCGGCCCGTTAGAAGTTCCCATCACGGACGACTTGCAAGGAATGCTGGTATTAGCAGCTCAGGAAAAGCAGTTAGGGGTGATGGTAGATTTTACGCACCCTTCGTCAGTTTATGAAAACGTGCGATCGGCGATAGCTTACGGCATTCGCCCGGTAGTCGGCACTACTGGCTTGAGCAGCGAGCAAATTCAAGAATTAGCTGAATTTGCTGATAAAGCGAGCATCGGGTGTTTGATCGTACCCAATTTCTCGATCGGCATGGTTTTGCTCCAACAAGCCGCCGTCACGGCATCTCAGTATTTTGAACACGTAGAAATTATCGAGCTGCACCACAATCAAAAAGCCGATGCGCCCAGCGGTACGGCAATTCAAACTGCCCAAATGCTAGCAGAAATGGGAAAAACATTCAATCCCCCCGAGGTGGATGAAACTGAAAAATTAGCCGGAGCTCGGGGTTCTTTGGCGGATGAAGGGATTCGCATTCACAGCATTCGTTTGCCCGGTTTAATTGCCCACCAAGAGGTAATTTTTGGCGGCGCAGGTCAAGTTTATACTTTACGGCACGATACGAGCGATCGAGCTTGTTATATGCCAGGAGTATTGCTGTCTGTACGCAAAGTCCTTGAATTGCGATCGCTCGTTTACGGATTGGAAAAAATCTTGTAGTCATTAGTCTATCAGCGCGAAAGTTCCCGAAGAGCGATCGCAAAATCTCAGCGATGAAATGCAAAATCAAAACAATAAAATACAAAGGCTAAAGTAGGTGTACACTGCGTACCATTAGTTGCAACATCCCGTTTACAGCCACATCTAGAACCCCCTAAATCCCCTAAAAAAAGGGAGACTTTGATAATAATCTTGTCCACCCTTTTTTTAGGGGGGCTAGGGAGGATCGATCCCTAATAGTTATGATTGTAGGGTGCGTCAGGACTGAATGTTTGGAGGACAGACTAATAACTTTCCCCATGACGCACCTTACGGTTAATTAGCTTCTGCCTTCTGCCTTCTTCCCTCTTCCTTCTTCCCTCTTCCCATGCTACTTCCCTTAACCCGCGAAACCTTTCAAGAACTAATTCCCGCCGTCGCCACGGGAGCGCAATACAAATATATCTGGGGAAAACCGCCCGATTTTTTGAGGCGAATGTTAATCTCTGCAGTTAGCGTAGTTTTCCTTCTGGTAGTTTACAAATTCGCCGGTTCCGATGTCGCGCCGCTAGTTTTAATCACCGGATTGATAGCCGGTTTGTACTGGCTGTGGGCGCCGATTTTGTGGGCGAGTTTGCGGAATGCAGAATGTCGCAAATATCAATACTGCGGTTTTTGGCAAGGACGAGTTTTGGATATCTATATTACAGATGAAGTCACCAGTCAAGAAGAAACAGTCAATCAAAAAGGACAACTCGTAATAGTTGACAACCTAGAACCGCGCATCAACTTAGAAGTTGGCGACAAAACCGGATTTACTACTACACTTCGAGCTCCATTGCGGAAAGAACACCAAGGAATTGTCCCCGGCCAAGCTGCTTTAATGTTAATTATGTCAAATCAAGAAGATTTAGGCAGAATTGCCAAAGTTTCAGATATTTATATTCCCAGCCGCGACGTATGGGTGAGCGACTATCCTTATTTACGCAGAGATTTGTTTGTCGAGATCAGCGAACAGATTAAAAAAGGTAGACAGAAAAAAAGAGCAAATAGCAGCAATCAAAGCAGAGACAGAAAAAGGAATTCATCCCCCGATTACGATTAATATCAAATGGGTTCGCATCGGAAGTTGTGTTAGCATGAGTTTTTGGAGATTATAGTTGGTAAAACCATAAAATTTGAAATTTGGTAGGGGCGGGTTCACCAACTATATCTAACAATTATCAACCATCTAAATCAACCCGCCCCCACCCCACAAATAACCCACATCAACCTAAAATTTGGCTCGAATGTTAAGATGTTGGTGATGATTGTTGGTTGGGTGAGGGCGGGTTTTTGGGATTGTCAGTTTCCGGTGAGGATTGTTGGTGAACCCGCCCCTACGAACCAATTTTAATTGCGGGTCGAAGGTCGAGTTTTCGGACGCCAGAAAAATTCAGACAGCTTAATTTTTGGTTTACCTAGCCGTTTGCGCCACGCTTCCATATAAGTGTAAAATACCGGAGTCAGATACAGCGTTAAAACTTGCGAAAACAGCAATCCACCGACGATCGCAATTCCCAACGGACGGCGCGATTCGGAACCGCTACCAACTCCCAGGGCGATCGGCAAAGTTCCAATTAAAGCCGCCATCGTCGTCATCATAATCGGACGGAAGCGGACGATGCAAGCTTCGTAAATGGCATCAAACGCGCTTCTGCCTTCTTGGCGCTGTTTCTCGATCGCAAAATCTACCAGCATAATACCGTTTTTCTTGACAATTCCCACCAGCAAAATAATCCCGATAAACGAATAGAGATTCAGTTCAACCTGAAAGATTACCAGCGTTAACAGCGCACCAAATCCCGCTGACGGCAAACCTGACAAAATTGTCAGCGGGTGAATGAAATCCTCGTACAAAATGCCCAGAATCAAATAAATCACCAGAATAGAAACCAGCAACAACCAACCTAGATCGTTAAAAGATTGGTTGAATACTTGTGCTGCACCTTGGAAACTTGTTGTCACTGACGGCGGCAAAACATCCTTGGCAACTTTTTGAATAGCTTCGGTTGCTTGACTCAGCGATGTGCCTGGGAGAGTGTCAAAGGAAATTGTAGCAGAGGGCAATCCACTTAGGTGATTGACGGTTAGCGGCCCGACTGTTTGGGTGACATTTGCGATCGCACTTAGCGATATCATTTGTCCGCTGTTCGATCGCACGTAAAGCATCGACAAAGCACTCGGATCGCGCTGATACTCAGGCTTGAGCTCTAACACAACCGTAAATTGATTGTTCGGGGTATAAATCGTCGAAACCTGTCCTGAAGCGTAAGCTGCGCTGAGGGTTTTTTGCACTTGTTGAGCACTAACGCCGACGGCTGCGGCTTTGTCGCGATCGACTTTAACTTGAAGCTGAGGCGTGCTCAGTTGCAAATCGCTATCCACACCGCGCAATCCCGGTAGCGTTTTGATTTTAGCTAACAATTCCGGTACCGATTGACGCAGCGCTTGCAAGTCTAAACTTTGCACCGTAAACTGATATTGCGAATTTGTTTGTTGACCGCCGATCGGAATCGCAGCAGGAGAGCGTAAAAAAGCTTGAATCCCCGGAATTCCGCGCAATTTAGGAGTGAGTTGTTGGATGATTTCGTCGGCACTGAGGCGGCGCTGCGATCGGGGTTTGAGCCTAATCGTAATGCGTCCGTTGTTCGCCGATGCGTTCGGCCCGCTCGCACCTACGGTTGAGTTCAACGCTGCGATGTTGGGATTTTTCCGAATGATATCAACGACTTCTTGTTGGTGAAGCAGCATATCTTCAAAGGAAATATCTTGGGCTCCTTTTGTGTTAGCCATCAGTTGTCCGGTGTCTTCAGTCGGAATAAAGCCTTTCGGAACCAGAACGAACAGATAAGCCGTCAATACTAGCAGAATTACAGAAACAATCAGCGTCACAAAACGGTATTTCAAAACAGGCTTTAGCGACCCTTCGTATCCTTGCAGCAGCAGCTCAAATCCGCGCTCAGAAATGCGATAGAAGCGGCTTTGTCGTTGGTGGTGGGACGATTTGAGAAATCGACTGCACAACATCGGCGTCAGGCTCAGAGAAACAAATCCCGAAACCAAAATTGCCACCGAAATAGTAACCGCAAATTCATGAAATAATCTACCGATTAATCCACCCATAAACATAAGGGGAATAAATACGGCAACCAATGAAAGCGTCATTGATAGAATTGTAAAACCAATTTCTCTCGACCCTTTTAATGCTGCTTCGAGCGGTGCTTGTCCCATTTCTTGGTGGCGAACAATATTTTCGAGAACCACGATCGCATCATCCACCACAAACCCCACTGAAAGCGTCAGCGCCATCAGAGATAGGTTATCTAACGAGTATCCCAACTGATACATCACTGCAAACGTTCCGATTATCGCCACAGGCAAAGCTAAACTCGGAATTACCGTCGCTGTGAGGTTCCGCAAAAATAGAAAAATTACTAAGACAACCAGACACACCGACAAAACTAAGGAGAACTTCACATCGTCTACAGAAGCCCGAATTGATTGAGAGCGATCGTACATAATTCCCATTTCGATCGATTGGGGAATTTGTTGTTTGAGTGCGGGTAACATTTGCACGATCGCATCGACGATTTCGACAGTATTTCCATCGGGTTGAGGCTGGACGGCTAGCAAAATTGCAGGTTGATTTGTAACATTTTTATCGCTGTACAAATTCAAAACTTTGTTGTTCTGCACGTCGTCAATCACGTTTCCTAAATCTTGCAGTCTCACTGCTGCGCCATTTTTGTAAGCAACGATCAGCGATCGATATTCGGCTGCCTTATTTAATTGACCGTTTACCTGAATTAAATAACTTTTGTTATCGCCAGAAAGGATTCCGGTTGGCAAGTTTACATTTCCTTGCGTAACAGCGGTTCTAACTTGATCTAATCCGATTCCCCTTGATGTCAATTCTCGCGGATCGAGTTGAATCCGCACTGCATATTGTTTCTGCCCGTAAACCTGCACTTGCGCCACACCGTCGATCGCTGAGATGGGTTGTGCGATCGTCACTTCTGCGGCTTCATCTACATCTGCAATTGCCAGCGTTTTGGAGTACAAATAAAGGTATAGAACCGGCGCAACTGAAGGGTTAACTTTGCGGTAGGTTGGCGGTTTGGGCATTCCCGATGGCAATGAACCTGCAGCGGCGGCGATCGCAGCTTGTACGTCTTTAGCAGCAGAATTCACACTGCGGCTGAAGTCGAATTGTAGGGAAATGTTCGCGCTACCGGTGGAACTGGTGGAGTTAAACGAATTGAGGCCAGCTATTTCAGTGAACTGTCTTTCTAGCGGCGCGGCGACTGAGGATGACATTGTTTCGGGGGTGGCACCGGGTAAGCTAGCGGAGACGCTGACAAAGGGATATTCAACGTGAGGTAAGGCGCTAATTGGTAGCAGGAAATAACTCATCAAACCGAAGATTAAGATGCCGATTGTGACCAGGGTGGTCATTACGGGGCGGCGGATAAAAATTTCTGAAAGGTTCATAAAACTTGGTTGGTAGTGAGATGTCGAACCATGAGGACACGGCAGTGATCGAGGCGTGTCAACTTAAGGGGTCAGTCCGCTAGTCCGCTAGTCCGCCAGGGGTTGAAACCCCTGTCTAATAGCTAAAGTCCTCTGAAGAGGACTAATGAGTTTAAAATTTTTCTTCTCAGTCCTCTTGAGAGGACTTTAGCTTTGAGGCAGGGGTTTCAACCCCTGCCGGACTGCGAGTCTGACAAGTTGACAGCTATGGGCATGGTGCGGTGTCCTTCTCGCAAGGATAATCGATTATTTTGGGGTAAGAAAACGGCATTGTCGTGTCCTCTTAAAACGGTTATTTTACCGTCTCATTTAAATGAAAAAACTTGCCGAAACTTCACCTCATGGAGCTTTTTCCGCCACGATTCCATGTAGATGTAAAATACGGGCGTGAGATACAGTGTCAAAACTTGTGAAAACAAAAGTCCGCCGACAACGGCAATTCCTAACGGGCGGCGAGATTCCGAACCCGCACCAACTCCTAGGGCGATCGGCAATGTTCCCATTAGTGCCGCCATTGTGGTCATCATAATCGGTCGGAATCGCACTAAGCAGGCTTCATAGATTGCTTCGGCTGGTTTTTTGCCGTCGTCGCGCTGGGCTTCGATCGCAAAATCCACCATCATAATGCCGTTTTTCTTAACAATCCCTACCAGCAAAATGATGCCGATGAATGAATAAACGTTGAGTTCAACGCCAAACAACATCAGCGTTAATAACGCGCCAAATCCCGCCGAAGGCAATCCCGACAGAATTGTAATCGGATGGATGAAATCTTCGTATAAAATACCGAGAATCAAATAGATTACCAAAATTGCCACGGCCAACAGAAACCCCAAACTCGGCAGCGAACTTTGAAATACTTGACTCGCGCCCTTATAATTGGTAGAAATGCTGTCAGGAATTACCGATTTCACGATTTTGTCGATCGCGCTATTTGCCGTTCCCAGCGCCACCCCAGGAGCGAGGTTGTAGGAAATTGTCGCAGCATTCATCCGCCCGACATGGTTGACAATTAACGGTGCAATTCCCGGAGTAATTTTGGCAAACGTTGCTAGCGGTACTTGTGTTTGGTCGCCAGAAGCATCACTCGAATCACTGCTTGTTGTCGCGATGTAAAGCTGCATCAAAGCATTGGGATCTTTTTGATACTTCGGTTCTAGTTCCAAAATAACTTGATACTCGTTGCTCGCACCGTAAATCGTGGAAACTTGGTAAGCGCCGTAGGCATTTCTCAGGGTATTTTCAATTTGACTGGCAGTAATTCCTAATGCTGAGGCTTTGTCGCGATCGATATCAACTTTGATTTGAGAAGTCATCTGCAAATCGCTGTTAACATCCTGAATTTCTGGCATTGCTTTCATTTTGTCTACCAGTTGCGGCACGTACTCCCGCAGCGGAATTACATCAGAACTTTGCAGCGCGAGTTGATACAATCCTGTGCTTTGTTGAGTGCCTAGCGGGATTGCCGGAGGATTTTGCAAGAAGACTTGAATGCCGGGAATTTCTGCTAGCTGCGATCGCAAATTCTGCACAATTTCATCGGCTCCCATCTGCCGCTGCGAGCGCGGTTTCAGCCGAATAAACAAGCTTCCGGAATTTCCGGCAACTGCAGCCCCGCCGCCATTTGCACTCGCTCCTGCCCCGATATTCGAGTTAACTGCTTCCACATTTGGATCTTGGCGAATCGCGCTGACAACGGCTTGCTGGTGGCGAACTAATTCATCAAAAGAGGCATCTTGTGCAGCTTGAGTAATGCCCGTTATTTGTCCGGTATCTTGGCTGGGAATAAAGCCTTTGGGAACCGCGATAAATAATCCAACTGTGACAAACACCATTGCGAAGGACAAAATCATTGTGGTGCGGTGATATTTTAAAGCTTTCTTGAGGCTCCAATCGTACCAGCTCAAAAATACCTCGAATACATACTCTGAAGCTCGATAAAGCCGGCTTTGATTGGCGTGATTTACCGGACGCAAAAAACGGCTGCACAACATCGGTGTCAGGCTCAAAGATACAAAGCCTGAAACCAAAATTGAAACTGCAATCGTCACTGCAAATTCATGAAACAAGCGCCCCAGCAACTCGCTCATAAATAACATCGGAATAAACACCGCCACCAGCGAAAGCGTCATCGATAAAATCGTAAAGCCGATTTCCCTAGACCCGTTTAGCGCCGCTTCTCGGGGGGTTTCTCCTTCTTCTATGTGGCGGACGATGTTTTCCAGCATGACGATCGCATCATCGACTACAAAGCCCACAGAGAGCGTCAGGGCCATCATTGACAAGTTATCTAGCGAGTAGCCCAATAAGTGCATGATGGCAAAGGTTCCGATCAGCGAAACCGGCAGCGCTAAACTGGGAATGACTGTTGCAGACAGATTGCGTAAAAATAAGAAGATTACTAAGATGACTAGGGCGATCGTCAAAACGAGCGTAAACCGAACGTCGTCAACCGAATCGCGAATCGATTGAGACGCATCGTACATCACCCCAAGATCGATCGAACTCGGAATCTGAGTTTTTAAGTCGGGCAGTAATTTTTGAATCGTCTCTACAACTTCTACAGTATTTGTACCCGGCTGTCTTTGAATCGTGAGGATAATTGCGCGATCGTTGTTATACCAACTAGCAAGTTGAGTATTTTCTACGCTGTCAATGACTCGTCCTAATTGTTCGAGATAAATCGGCTGTCCATTTTTATACGTCACAATTAAACGGCGGAATGCAGCAGCATCCTGAAGTTGTCCGTTTGTTTGCACGGTAAAGTTTTTATGGCTACCGGAAAGGCTTCCTGTGGGTAAGTTGACGTTTCCTTGTTCGATCGCACTTTGCACTTGATCGATGCCAATTTGCCGCGTTGCTAACTGTTGCGGATCGAGTTGAATTCTAGCAGCATACTTTTGAGAACCGTAAATCTGCACTTGCGCCACACCGGCGATTGTCGAAAGCTTTTGCGCTAGATAGGTTTGTGCGTATTTATCAACCTCAGAAAGCGGAAGCGTTGGTGAAGTGAGATAAAGGTAAAGAATCGGCCCGTCGGCGGGGTTGACTTTGCTGTAGGTAGGCGGATTTGGCAAATCGTTGGGCATTTGGCCCGAGGCCGAGGAAATTGCCGATTCCACATCTTGCGCCGCATCATCAATATTGTGGCTGAGATTGAATTGAAGCGTAATTTGAGTTTTGCCGCTGGTACTCGTTGAGGTTAGCGTATCGAGTCCAGCAATGCTAGAAAATTGCTTTTCTAGCGGGCGCGCCACCGATGCCGCCATCGTTTCCGGGCTGGCGCCGGGCCGGGAAGCGCTGACTTGAATCGTGGGATAATCGACGTTTGGCAAATCGCTAATCGGCAATAAGCGATAACTCATCCAACCAAAAATCAGAATTGCCGCCATCACCAAGGTGGTCATAATTGGACGGCGAATAAACGGTTCTGAGAGATTCATTTAGTTACACCTGTTTAAGATTAGAAGAGAATTGCCGTCATTTGATATATTTCGTTTTTTCCTAGTCTCGATCCCCCTAAATCCCCCTTAAGAAGGGGGACTTTGAGCACTTCCGATTCTCCCATTCTTAAGGCGGGCTTTGAGCGCTTCCGGTTCCCCCCTTCTTAAGGGGAACTTCGATCGCTTCCGGTTCCCCCCTTCTTAAGGGGGGTTAGGGGGGATCTATGCCTAATCGTCACATTTAAAATTTCAAACAGATTATCCTAGGGATTTTGGCGCGATTTCCCTGACTTATTTCCCGATGAATTGGACTCAGCACCAGATTGTGCACCGGACTTTTCCGATCCCGCTCTCTCTGAATTATTATTGCCTTTAGTATTATCTGAATTATCTTTAGCATCCGCTGCGGTTTTAATGCGAATCTTGCTACCATCAACCAGATTTGCTTGTCCGTCGGTGACAACTTCATCACCCGCCTCCAGACCTTTTTGGATGACAGTTAAGCCGTAGATTGTATTGCTGACAACTACAGGCACATTTTCCACTGTATCGTCTTCTTGGGCGACAAATACGAATTGTCCGTTCGGCCCAGTCTGTACTGCTTGTGAGGGAACAACAATCGCATTTGGTTGTTGACTTAATGTTAGAGTTGTGCTAACAAATTGACCGGGGAATAGTTTCCCATCTGCGTTATTAAAGTCGCCAATCAGTTGAATTGAGCCAGTGGCATTGTCAACCGTATTGTTCACAAATGACAAGGTTCCCGATATCGGACGATTGTTCCCAGCAAAGGTGACATCAACTTTAAGTTTGCCGTTGTCCGCGTATTTTTGGATTTCCGGCAGGTTGGATTCAGGAACGGAAAAGGCAACTTGAATGGGATTAATTGTGGAGATTGTCACCAAGGGTTTGTCGGTGCTTGCTTGCACCACATTGCCTTCTGTCACCAGAATATTTCCGGCGCGCCCGTCGATCGGCGCATAGACCTTGGTATAGGATGATTCCACCTGAGCATTTTTCAAGGCACCGCCGTCTGCACTCAACCCCGCTTGAGAACCCTCGATCGCAGCCCGATCGCCCTCCACGACAGCCCGAGCGTTCTCAATCCCCACTAAATCGCTTTTCACCGCCGTCTCAGCATTCTCAATCCCCACGAGATCGCTTTTCACCGCCGTCTCAGCATTGGCGATCGCCACTTCATCACTTTTGACGGCTGCCTCAGCATTGGCGATCCCGATGCGATCGCTCTTCACCGCCGTCTCAGCATTGGCGATCGCTTGCTGGTCAAGATCGACCGTTGCCGCAGCGGCTCGGCTGCTGGTAGCGTATTGTTGGGCTTGGTCTTGACTGATTACTCCTTGTTTGTAAAGCTCTGCGTACCGCTGACTTTGGGCTTCGGCATATTGTGCTTGCGCTCGATCCTTAGTCAAGGTGGCGATCGCTTGCTTGACTGCGCCTTGGTCTTTTTCCAGAGTCATTCTGGCTTGTTCGACAATTCCTTTGTCTTTAGCAAGAGTCATTCTGGCTTGCTGGATAATTCCTCGGTCTTTTTCCAGGGTGGCTTTGGCTTGCTCGACCATTCCTCGGTCTTTGTCAAGGGTTGCTCTGGCTTGTTCGACAACTCCTTCGTCTTTAGAAAGGTTGGCTGTGGCTTGTTGCACCTGTGCTTGGCTTTTTGCTACGATTCCTTGAGCTTGCTGGATCGAGGCAGTTTGAGAGCGATCGTCGATCGAAAACAGCAGTTGTCCTTTCTTAACTTCTTGCCCTTTCTTGAAATAAACCCCTGTAATCCGCCCGCTAGCTTGTGCTGTCACCGAGACAGTAGAACTCGATTGCACGTTGCCGATCGCTTGCAACTGTATCGGAACCGTTTTTTTCGTTACTGTTGCCACTGTCACCGGAGTTATTTGCAGTCTGCCGCTGCGGCTCGGTTTTTCCGCTTTAGGAGCAGTCGATCGCACCCAAACCAAAAATCCCAACCCACCCACCAGCAGCAACCCCAACAGAAACAGCGCAATCCGCCCTTTCGCCAGCACCTTTTCCGTCGGTTGTTTGGCTGCAACACTTTCCACCGGTTCGCTCTCCGGCAATGTTGGAGCTTCCTGAAAAACTTCGCGGAGAGCGTCTTTCGGAGTTTCACTAACAATTTCTACGTTGTGCGTCGGTTGCTCGTTCAGCTTCAGATTTTCGTCAGAAACTTTAGGGCGAGTGCCATTCCGACTTTCACTAATAATTTCCTCGATCATCACAAACCTCTTTTGTAACTAACATCTTGCACTATTCTCAAAAACAAGCAATATGCCTGTTCTGCAGGAGATGAATTTTCTCGCTTCACAGGCCGGAAAGCCTGTTCGTAAAAGGCTTATTAACAATGGTGCAAAAGGTAAGCAACATCTCAGTTGTAACTAACATCTTGTATCATTTATCATTCTCAAGAACAGGCTTTCTGGCCTGTTCCACAACACATCAATTTTCTCGCTTCACAGGCCGGAGAACCCGCAGAAGTTTTGTATCAGTTTCGCACTGCAAGTTGCCCGATCGGAAGGTTATTGCGAATTTGTTTGAGAATGATTTTTTCTCCGAGGATAAGCAGTCTTGAGAATGTCTCTAATTTTTGTCTTTTGTTCGGCGGTGAGATTTAGCTCGGACAAAGCTTTCCGCATTTTTTCACCTCCCTTGACTTTAGTTTCCAACTGTTGTACCTGCTCGGGCGTCAACACCGCTTCGACTTGTTTGCGAAGTTCCTCGCGTTTTTGTGCGCGTTCTGCATCCGTTGCTTTCGGTTGCGCTGAACTTGGAGTTGCAGTCGCCGCGACAGGTTCAGCAGCTTGGGAGGAAGCAGCATCGACCTTCGCTTGGTCTGAACTTACTGGATTGGTCGCAGTCGTGTCAGGTTGGGTAGTTTCGGAGGCATTGGATTGCGTACAAGCAGACAAACCGCCTACCAAAAGTACACCGACGAGGAGAAATGCTGGTGCGATCGTTGTTCTTTTCATGCTTCACTGCCTCTAATTAACCTTCACCACCAAATCTTATAGGCTAAAATCAGCCAGCGCATGACCCAAGATTCCTAACTTGACCAGTCAAAAAGCACTTTGCAGTTGTGACTTTTTTCCTAGTCCCAAATGCCAAAATCAGCCGCAAAGGCTCTAGCGCGATCGCTGGCAGATTCGCTAAGCTGCTACACATAACTTGTCTGTTATGGCAAAAGGGGAGCGCGGGAGAGGGGGAGAGTGGGAGAGCGGGAGAATTGCTCAATGACCGATGACCGATGACTAATTCCAATTCCCTCAACATTCATCCGTTAAATCCCGATTCACTGCGCGTTGCCTACTGCCTTCTGAACATAAGGGGGTAACGTGTTTTTTGACTCCAAGATACCTTCTACAATTAGGTCAGCGACCTTGCTTGAATCGCTCCAGCTTTTGATGGGGAAAAGTTCTATGATTCGCTTGACCTATCCGTCCTTTCGTTTGTTGCTTTATTTGGAGTGGCTGCTGCTGACCACGGCAGCCTTGATGGAAGTGCTGCACCCGTTTCATTCGCTATGGTCGCCGCTGTTACGGGTTGGCGCGATCGCACTTTTCGGCGCTATCGGGTTGCGTTTGCCAACCGTTCGGTTAGGTAGAAAAGTTTTATTTACAGCCCTAGAATTTGGCTTGATTTTGCTGCCAATTGCCCGGGAAGGGTTATCGAGCCGATCGAGCTTTTTGCTTTTTCTCGTGCTGCTGATGCGGAGTTGTCTGATCTTTCGCCAGCCCGGACAGGTGACAGTCTTGGGTTTAGCCCTGCTATCCTATAGCTCGCTACTGTTATTAAAACCTATTTTACCTGAAAAAGTCATTGCAACTGTTTGGGAATGGCGATTCAGCAATGTGTTATTATTTGGCTTGACATTAGTGTTCGCTTTATTGTTAATTAATGCGTTGATTGCGGAACGCCAAAGCCGAGAGCAATTAGAAATCGCTCACGATAAATTAGCCGTAACTCACGAACAACTCCGCCATTATGCACTGCGAATTGAAGACCAGGCAACTTTGCAGGAACGCAATCGGATTGCCCGCGAAATCCATGACGGACTCGGACACACCCTCGCGGCTCAAACGATTCAGCTCAATAATGCCCTACTGTTCTGGAAATCGGAGGATGAGAAAGCGCTGGAGTTTCTGAAACAGGCGAAACAACTCGGATCGGAAGCTTTGTTAGAAATTCGCAAATCTGTTTCGGTTTTGCGATCGAATCCTTTGCAAGGATTGTCGCTCGAAAGTGCGATCGACAAACTTCTCCAAGACTTTCAGCGCATGACTGCGATCGAAGTTTCCAACTCGATTCGCTTACCAGTTCTGCTATCTCAGGAAATCAATACAGCACTTTACAGAATTGTGCAAGAATCGCTCACAAATATTCACAAACACGCTGATGCAACGATGGTGAATGTTGGGTTGCAGCAACACGCAGGACAGATTTATTTGTCGATTGCTGACAACGGCAAAGGCTTCGATCCCGCACAAAATACCACTGGATTCGGACTTCAGGGAATGTGCGAACGAGTGGCTGCAGCAGGCGGTCAATTTGCGATTTACAGCAAGTCTGGAAACGGTTGCCGGATTTCGGTTTCTTTGCCCTCTCAAAACATATAGGAATCAGCGGTTTCAACCGCGTCTATACAAACTTTTGTCCCTCTCTAAGAGGCTGAAGAAATGATAATGCAGTGCGGTTTTACCGACGCTAATTGATGCGAGGATTGTTATATGATTCGGATTTTGCTAGTGGACGACCGGCATACAGCGGATTCCACGTTTATGAAGTACAGTAGCAGCAGTTTGTAAACCAGTTTTTGAAGTGCTTAGTATTCACCA
>JAUBSN010000068.1:0-30894 GCA_036704825.1 Microcoleus sp. F8-C3
GTGATTAATTTTTGAGCTTTTGAGTCATCCCTTATACTGCCCTTCTCCCCATCCCCCCTCTCCCCCCATCTCCTCATCATTTGAGTTTTTTGGTGAGAATGAAACAGCCCTGCCTTAAGAAGGGGGACTTTGAGACTCTTTCTCCCCTCTTAAGAAGGGGGGCTGGGGGGATCGGAATCTGATAGGAAAGGCAAGAGAATACGCCGCAGGGTCTGGGACAAAGGGCATTAAGTTTTATGTTTTCTTAAGACTTCCTCACCTTGCCTCCGGTTTCGGTGTCTCGGACCGTTCCCAGCGTTTATTTTGGGGGGATATCATTCAAACACGACTCTGTTATTAGTTTAACACCCTATCCCCCTGCATAGCATATAATTAATTACGGTGTACAATAAAGTAAAGTTATGTTAAGCTCATAATTAATTTTCTTGAAGCACGATGAGAGTGGTAATTTGCCCCGGAATCCATGACCCAAAACTAACCGATCGCTTCCTAGAGGGACTTTCGGAAGTTTGGGGAGACGCAGAATCCCGGCAAAATCCGCAAATAGTCGATCGTGTCAAGATTTTTCCCGCTCATAAACATCCCCCTTTTTCAGCTCTTGACATATTGCATTTTTTGTGGTGCGAAGAGTTGGCAGGAGAAAATCTAGTATTTGTCAGCTTTTCGGCAGGAGTAGCCGGGGCGATCGGGGCGGTTTGGATGTGGCAGCAACTCGGCGGCAAAGTCGGGGCATTTTTTGCCTTAGACGGTTGGGGAGTACCCCTGGGGGGCAATTTTCCCATCCACCGCATCAGCCACGATCGCTTTACGCACTGGAGTTCGGCAATTCTCGGTGGCGGTGGAGAAAGCTTTTATGCAGATCCGCCGATCGAACATTTGGATTTGTGGCGAACTCCTCAAACCGCAAAAGGCTGGCACGTCTGCCAAACCGCCGCCGGCGTTGAGACTGTCGCACCCACAACCGCAGCAAAATTTTTAGTCCACCTATTGAAACAGTACGGAGTCCAATCAGTTGTTTAATTTTAATTTAGTATCATCCGCGATCGCACCTATTGCCACCATCGGCCGCCTCGACAATTCGGTCACTTCAGGCACAACAAACACAATCAAACAGTGGTTGATATTTAGTGCCTCAGCATTTTTAGTATCAATTCCAGTCTTCGTGCAAGCACCGTTAGTGCGTTTATATCCAACCATCAGTTTGCTATCAACTATTCCCTGGTTCGTTCTGAGTTTACTTCTAATTTTCCGCCCCAAAACCCAACTTTGGGGAGATTTATTATTAGGATTTGCCGGATGTTGGCTCGCAGGTTCTATCTATTGGGGCTGGTTCAGATGGGAACCAATTTTACATCTACCTATAGAATCAATTGGCTTGCCTTTTGCTATTTGGTGCTTGGGCAAATCTTGGGGGAAAGTTGGTGGCTATTTTTATTTAGGTTCGCTATTCGGTACTGCCATTACTGATTTATATTTTTATTTAACTGGGTTGATGCCCTACTGGCGGCAAGTGATGCGCGCGGAACCGGAATTAGCTATGCCGATTTTTCAAAGTGCGATCGGTCAAATCGAAACTCCTTGGGGCATAGGCTGTGCTTTAGTTTTAATCGCTGTGTTGCTAACAGTCGGTTTGCTGAGTTTGCGCGGCACGGAACTGCACTGGCGCGCGTTTAGCGGCGCGGTGTTAAGCACGCTTTTGGTAGACGGTTTATTTTGGCTGGCTGCTTCTGCAGCTTAAGATTTATGATTGGTTCCTATGTTGGTAATTTTTGACCGCAGATGCGGGCGGATTGACGCAGATTAACGCAGATTTTTTGATATATCTAGTCTTGAGATTCCCGATTTATTAAAGAAGTCGGGAATTTTGATATTTAGTGAACAATTATGAGTTAAAATCTAAAATCTAAAATCTAAAATCTAAAATCTAAAATCAAGATCATGGCTTTCATTTCAATTCGCGGTGTAGAACATTATTACGAGTGGATAACGGCAGATAACAGTGCCCAACCTAGCGGGAAACCAGTGATGGTATTTCTGCACGGCTGGGCGGGATCGGCGCGCTACTGGGAAAGCACGGCACGGGCTATTGCTGATGATTTTGATTGTTTGCTTTACGATATGAGAGGTTTTGGTCGATCGCCCTTGCCAAAAGAGCCTCCTGAGTCCAGCTACGAACTCGAAACCTACGCCCGCGACTTAGCGGAATTATTAGAATCTCTGAATTTAAGCCGCGTCTTTCTCAATGCTCACTCTACAGGTGCCTCAATTGCTACTTTATTTCTCAACCTTTACCCCGAAAAAGTAGAAAAAGCTATTCTCACTTGCAGCGGGATTTTTGAATACGATGAGAAAGCCTTTACAACTTTTCACAAATTCGGTGGCTATGTGGTAAAATTTAGACCCTCTTGGCTGGCATCGATCCCGTTTGCCGATCGGCTATTTATGGCCCGGTTTTTGCGCCGTTCCCTGCCCAGAGAGCTCAGTCTGGCGTTTCTCAAGGATTTTTTAATGGCAGACGAGCAAGCTGCTATAGGTACAATGGTGACGGCGGTCAGCAAAAGAGCAGCCGAGGAAATGCCCCAAGAATTTGCGCGGCTGAGTGTTCCCACACTGCTGGTGGCTGGAGAATTTGACCAAATTATCCCCGCCATCATGGGACAGCAAGCAGCCTCCCTCAGCAAAAAAGTAGAATTTGTTATAATTCCCAATACGGCTCACTTTCCGATGCTGGAGGATGCCGCAACATACTTGCAGCGAATTCGAGAATTTTTGCCAGCAGCGGCTTAGCTGAGTTATTGTTCATCTAATGTACGATCGGACAAGCAAGCTTTGAGAACGGCTTTTGCTCCGATCTTAATTTTTAATTCTTAATTTCTTAAAGCGAAAGGTGGTACAATGAACGACCTCGACCAATACTATAAAGTGCTGGGACTGTTGCCGGGAGCTTCCAGAGAAGAAATTACCCAAGCCTACAAGGATTTAGCGTTCATTTGGCACCCCGATCGCATCCCCAAAGACAATCCCAGACTACTGCAGAAAGCTGAAGAAAAGATTAAGGAAATTAATCAAGCTCGCGAACAATTGCGATCGATTCAACCAAGAGGTCAGAATCAGAACGTTCAGCAAAAACATACTCAGCACAAACACCCCCAATACCAAAACACTCAGTACAGAAACACTCAGCAACAAAATACCCAGCAACAAAACGCTCATTACAGAAACACCCAGCAACAAAATACTCAGTACAGAAACACCCAGCAACAAAATACCCAGCAACAAAATACTCAGTACAGAAACACCCAGCAACCCAATACTCAGCAACAAAATACCCAGCAACCCAATACTCAGTATCAAAACACTCAGTACCAAAACACTCAGCAACCCAATACTCAGCAACAAAATACCCAGCAACCCAATACTCAGTACCAAAACACTCAGCAACCCAATACTCAGTACCAAAACACTCAGTACCAAAACAATCAGTACAGAAATAGTCAGTATCCAAACACCCAGCACCAAAACACCCAGCCACCACCGGCCAACCCAAAAGAACCCCGCTACTCTTCTGAACCCTCTTCAGGAAAATATCCTGGAAATTATGCGGGAAACTATGGGGGAAACCCTGCAGGGCCCTATTCAGATGCGTCCCGCTACCAATCGCAGCCGTCGCCATCTCAGTCTTACCGCCAAGCTGGGCCGCCAGCTCCCGATTTGAGCGGTTCCAACTTCAAAGGAGCTTCTTTAAAAGAAAAGGATTTTTCAGGAAGAAACTTGAGCAATGCAAACCTGAGTGAAGCCGACTTAAGCGATGCTTTTTTACACAACGTCAACCTCACAGGCGCGAATTTGCACAAAGCAAACTTGTTCAGGGCTAATTTGTTAGGAGCTTGTTTGATCAATGCCAACTTGAGAGAAAGCAACTTAATCGGAGCCGATTTGAGCGGTGCTGACTTGAGCGGTGCTGACTTAACAGGAGCGAAAATCGGTTACGGCGATCGAGTTATGGTCAAACTTACCCGGACTACATTAACAGGTACAATCTTACCCGACGGTACTGTTCATAGCTAAATTATTGAGTTTTTAGTCAGTGGTTGTAGACGCGGGTTTTACCCCAATATTTTGCGGCCACTCCAAATAAAAAAAAATCCGCCCTTTGCGAATTAGGGATAAAAACTTATATAGTATCCGCTAGAACAAGCGCAATCAAATTGGTTCGTAGTGAGGGCATTCGTCGTCAGAATTGTAGGAGGATTTGCATTCTTTGCTGCGGACTCATAATGATTAAATTACTTGACATGATATTACGCGATCGCGATCGCACAAACCTAGTTTTTTTACCCGGTTCAAGAACTGCAACAAGGTCTTTTCGTTCATCAAACCCCGCTTCTGTCTCCAACACGGCTAATCGAGATTCATATTACAGCAACCACCAAAATGGTTCCTGTTCAGTTTTTTCCTTCTCCCTTCTTCCTTCTTCTTTCTTCCTTCTTCCTTTTATCCTTTACATCCGTTATATCCGTTACATCCCGTACATTGCTCGTTGCCGAACTTCCTTCCGTTATTAATTAGTTCCGCCACTGCGATTGCGTAACTTTCGTCCAGCAACCAGCATAGCGCCTCCCGCCATCAAACCCCCCACAGTCATAGGTTCGGGAACCGGCTCGGGTTGAACCGTCCCCAAAGAACCGCCTTTAATAAGTACAGCAGAATCTAAATTACCGTCGCCCACATCTTTAATGCGGATGCTGAGAACATTCGTCTGATTTTGCTTGAGCAAACCCTCAAAACCTAAAACTTTAGTAAAACCGTCGAGCTTAATGATGTTAGCAGCAATACCTGTAAAACTTGGGTTGTCAATATAGTCGAGGTGATCTTTAGAGCGATTATATGGATCGGGAACAAGATTATTAATCGTAACTGTTTTTCCGTCACTCAATTTGGCCAAATTAGTGCCGTTCAGCAGCAGTTCAAAATCGTCATTATATTGAGAACCGCCGAACTCAGGAAACTCTTCAGAAGCAAATACATATTGAAAGAACAACTTTTGAACCGTGCTATCAGCAAAAAAGCTGAGGTTTAGCTGAGTCAAATCCCCCTGTTCGCCCTTAGAACCAAAGTCCGTGTTTAAATCGCTGTCCTGTGTCGTGAAGTTATCTTTCCGATTCTGCCCTGGTATATCGGCTACTCTACCAGTGCTCAGAACAACACCTGATGTCAAACCGAAGGGGTCATTAGTGAAAGTACCAAAAGCAGCAGAATTACCGATAATTGAAACAGAGAAATTACTTAACCCGGCTGTATTAGCCCCCAATAAATTATTTTTTAAAGTCTCGGTGTTATTAGTTGCCCCTACCGAAAATGCCATTGCTGGCGCTGCCAACAAACTCAGAGCAGTAGTTAATGTAGCTGTTAAGGCAGCAATTTTGTGAGTAATTATCATAAATTTTTCCTGGAAGATACAAACCTGATTCTCTGCACAACTAAATTTTTACATTATATAAGTATCAATGTCTAGTGCCTTTACAATAACTTTACACATAAGTGTATCTACGCTTTCTGCGGTTATTATTTTTGGTAGTTCTTGGCAATTAGTCAGGCTATAAACCTCAGCGCAAAAATACGGATGCAAAAATACACGTACAGAGACTAATAATTTCAGGACTTACGCACTGGAGACAAAAGAAACCGGGTTGTGATATCGTTTGCAAGCTCCAAAATGACTAATGACTAATGACTAATGACTAATGACTAATGACTAAAATCCCCTTGCTTCTCCTTCCCCGCGCGGATCGGCAGCCCCTTCCAACCAACCGTCAGCAGTCAGGACGATCGCATTGGCATTGCCCCAGCCGTCAGCTTCGACAATCTGGTGTCCCCGCCGCCGCAACTCCGAAAGCGTCGCAGCCTCAAAACCTCCCCGTTCCACCATCAGGCGATCGGGCTGCCACTGGTGGTGAATTCTAGGTGCAGACACAGCATCGCCGACATTCATGTCGTAAACCAACACGTTCAGCACAATTTGCAGCACCGTGGTAATAATCGTGCTGCCTCCGGGAGCCCCCGCAGCGAGGCGAAATTTGCCATTTTCGGTCACGATGACCGGCGTCATGCTGGATAAAGGAGTTTTCCCCGGGGCGATCGAATTTGCCTCCCCGCCCACCAAACCAAACAAATTCGGCACTCCCGGCGCCGCTGCAAAATCATCCATCTCGTTGTTGAGCAAAATTCCCGTACCCGCCGCCACGACTCCAGCCCCAAAACCCCCATTCACCGTAAACGTTAAGCTTACTACGTTGCGCTCTTTGTCAACTACCGTCAGGTGGGTAGTTTCGGGAGACTCCCATAGCAGACGGTTCAAAGTTTCAGCATCAACAGCCTTTACCTCGCTAGAGGGTCTGGCTTTTGACATTTGGATTTGCGATCGTCTCAATTTGGCATAATTGCTGTTAGTCAGAGCTTTGACCGGTACATTCACAAAATCCGGGTCGCCCAAATACTCGGCCCTGTCAGCATAAGCAATCCTCATGCTCTCCGCCAGCAAGTGCAAAGTATCTGGACTTTGCCTCCCCAACCTCTTGAGATCCGTATCTCCCAGAATATTCAAGATTTGCAACAAATGAACGCCGCCGGAAGAAGGAGGCGACATGGCACAAATTTCGTAAGTGCGAAAGTTGCCGCAAACCGGATTTCGCCAAATCGGCGTATAGTTTTTCAAATCTTCCAGAGTGATAAGACCGCCATTTTTAGCCATATCGGCGGCGATCGCCCGCGCAATGTCCCCGGTATAAAAACTCTGCGGATTTTGTGCAATCTGTCGCAAAGTCCGCGCCAAATCCCGCTGAACCAAAAGCTCGCCCGGCTGGTATAAAACGCCACCGCGAGTAAAAACTTCCCGTGCCGCCCGGTTTTTTTTGAGCACATCCTGTCGTCCCTCGGTAGCCGCAGTAAAGCGCGAACTTACCGGAAAGCCTTTTTCCGCCAGGGCGATCGCCGGGGCCACCACCGCCGCCCAAGGCAACTTACCATACTCGCGGTGCACCGTATAAAGTCCAGCAACAGTACCCGGAATACCCGCCGCCAAATGCCCGTCCAGACTTGCCCTTGGGCGCACCTTGCCTTGCTTGTCGAGGTACATATCCGGCGCCGCCCGTTTCGGAGCTCGTTCCCGGAAATCCAGCGCTTGCACAGTCCCGGTTTCGGCCCGCCGCAGCAGCAAAAAACCCCCGCCGCCAATACCCGCCGAAAAAGGCTCCACCACCGAAATCGCCAAAGCCGTAGCAGCCGCCGCATCCACTGCATTGCCTCCCTGTTGCAGCAGCGCCAGCCCCGCAGCGCTCGCCAGAGGGTGAGCCGAAACTGCCATGCCCTGTTTGCTGCGCGGCTGCTGCAAGTTTGGTTGTTGCTGTAGCTGCTGCTGGCAGCCGCCCAACACCAAGACTGTTAGGCAACAAGTATAAATTTGCACTTTGCTCGAGAAATTTGGCAACATTGTTTACGTGTTAGGCGAAGTTTTTACAGTATGATTTTACGATCGTCTTTCCTAATACCTACGGTACTGAGTTCAACCGCAGATAAATTACCTGTTATGGCAGACGGGAAAACGATTTGACTCTAGGAGGGGCGTTGCTGAATCAGGGTATGAGACGAGAAAAAATGCGAGATTGGAGCCGAAAATGATTTCTGGGATTTTGATGGGGAATTGGAACATCTCCAAATTTCAGATAATGAATTAGTAATTTAATTAAATGTGCTAGCATTTGTGACGACTTAAAATAACAAAGAGTTTTTCTTTTTAGCCGAGCCAAGTAATGTCTGAGCCTTGTATTTCCCCCCTCAACTGCAAGTCATATAAGTTTTGCTAATAATTTGCTCTCCTTCCGGCATAAAAACTGGGTAAACTTTCGGGTCATCTGTCACATAAAAATAGCAGTTACATTTACTAACAAGCTCCCATAGTGGTTCAAAATTTTTGGATCTATGGTCGCCTAACGGCCATCCTAAAAGACCTGGCTTAAAATGGTCTACCGCTGTCCACAGCCAGGTTTTGTTGTTGTTTTTTTGAACCGACAAATATTTGTAATTCATCTAATTATCCCACTTCTGGATTCCTTTCTTGAGCGTAACACTTTGGCAATAGTTCTCCAGCTTGTTTTACCCAATTAATAATTGTAGTATGATGCACATTTTTGACTCTTTCAATGGCTCGAAAACCCATGCCATTAACATACATTTTTAGACATTCGCGTTTCACGTCTTCGGAGTAGCCTTTATGAGATTGATAATCATTTATAAATTGTCTTTTACATCTGACGCAAATATAATTCTGCTTGCCTTTTTTGTGACCATTTTTATTGATATGAGTTGACTGACATTCCGGGCATTGCATAATATTTATTTTAAATGTGTGTGATTTGTGACGCTCCGACGACCACTTCATCATACCCTAGTTCAGCAATGCCTCCCCACTAATAGTAACAGTTCCAGGCCGCAGCGCTTGAAATCCTCCCGCTGATTGCGTTTGAGCCAGCAACGGCTCCGGATTGCAGATTTGCTGGGTACACCAGGTATCGGTTGCTGATAGTAGGGAGTCAAAAATCGGAAATAAGTCACTGGTCCAAGCAATCTCCCCTTTGAATCGGAGAGAATGATTTTAAAGGTAATACGATCGCCCACGCGCACGGTTGCCACTTGTGGTAGAATCCGAAGTTTCCAATCAGGCGGGTAAACAATACTCGAGATAGAGAGTGTTTCTCCACCTTTTTTTGCAAACACGGCAAACTTTCCCGGCGCAATACGCGTCACAATTCCCTCTGGGGAAACTTTGACAATTCCTGTATTGTCAGACGACCATACCCAATGTTTCTCGGACTGCGTAGAATCTGCTGCCAGGCACGCTTAAAAATCGGTCATCCTTATTTTTAGCTTAGTCGTTTGACCCACAATTAAAGGCTTTACTTCCCAATAATTGTATTTCAGGCAAGCGGAACTGTCAAATATACTTAGAAGGCTGAGAATATTCCATACCGTAATACCTATGAATCCGAATAACAGGACGATCGCAGTTAGGCCGCCGAACTCGATAAATTCCTTTTGTTTGTTATTCATATTTAATATTGTTTTTTTTGATCTATAACTTTATGAACCAGTGGGCCGAGCGCTTTAGCTTTGTATGCCACCGAGAAAAGTGGCACAGAGATCGATAAAATGATATTATTTTTTCACAGTGGGAATACTGCGCTAAAGTATCTCGGAATAGATTTGTGATTTCACAGCAGATCGAATAGCATTCATTCACTCACATTTATTAAAAATATCTGCGTTACTTTGTGTTGCATCTGGATTAAATCTGTGGTTGACATATCAAATTTTTATGCAACAGGTATTGTCAAGTAGAATCGCCAAGTATAACATTGCGGTCAGCTAATGGTAATATAATAATAAATGCACAAAAAAATCGAAGAATATAGGTAATATCATGTCCGCTCGGTTGCGACGATTACTGTAGGGGCGGGTTTGTCCTGATATCCAATACAAACACTCTTATCCAGAAAACCATTCCTAAGCCGGTTATTACGGTCAATCGACCGGGCATGATATAAGTTATCCTCAAAAAAGAACCGACATGATACTTAAAACTCAGAGATTGGTTTTGAAACAGATTTTGGATGGCGACCTCAACACGCTCCACAGAATTTTCACTGATTCCTATGTCAGGAGATATCTGTGTGACGGCGAAATATGGTCGCTGCAACAAGTAGAAGAAATGCTGACAGAAAACAAAAAGCTTTTTGAAGAAAAAAAAATCGGTTTGTGGTTGATCGAGACCAACACCGAGCAAGAAATCATTGGATTTGTGGGTTTGTGGTATTTTTTTGAAGAAGAACAGCCCCAGTTACTTTACGCATTGCTGCCAACAGCAACTAAAAAAGGCTACGCTACTGAAGCTGCAACCAAAATAATAGAGTATTGTTTTGATGAACTTGGCTTTGAGTATGTTGTCGCAAGCTGCGATCGCTCAAACATCGAGTCGCAAAAAGTAGCAGAAAGACTCGGCATGAGACAAGTAGAAGAAAGAATTGTCAATGAAAATGCCATATTATTCTTTAGAATTGATCGGTCGTAATTAGCAGTCAGGACGCAATGCAGAAATGGCTTTCGGTGGTGGGAATTGGCGAAGACGGACTTTCGGGGCTCGGCCCGATCGCCTCTACGCTGCTGCAGCAAGCTCAAATCGTTGTTGGTGGCGCCCGTCACTTAGCAATGCTACCAACCGACGACACCCGCGAAAAATTGCTCTGGGCATCGCCTTTGCAGACAACAGTTGACGACATTCTCCGCCGCCGGGGACAGGCTGTGTGCGTACTCGCAACCGGCGATCCGATGTGTCACGGCATCGGCGTCACGCTGTCGCGGCAGATTCCCATTTCCGAAATGACTGTGATTCCCGCAGCATCGGCTTTTAGTCTTGCTTGCGCCCGTTTGGGTTGGGCTTTGGCGGATGTTGAGACTTTCAGTTTGACAAATCGCCCGATCGCATCGATCGCACTTGCTTTCTATCCGGGCGCGCGCTTGCTGGTTTTGAGCGCAGATCGACACACGCCCGGAAAGGTGGCACAATTGTTGACGCAGCGGGGGTTTGGCAGCAGTTTGATGACCGTGTTCGAGCGGATGGGGGCGGGATCGGAACGCCGGAGCGAAGGGGTAGCAGCAGCCTGGAATGCAGCGGATGTTGCTGATTTGAACGCGATCGCGATCGCAGTTGCAGCCGATCGCGAAACCCTGCTTTTTCCCCGAACTGGGGGTTTGCCGGATGCTGCTTATCGCCACGACGGACAACTTACCAAGCGGGAGGTTCGAGCCGTTACTCTGTCAGCGTTAGCACCGATTCCGGGAGAGTTGCTTTGGGATGTGGGGGCTGGCTGCGGTTCGATCGCGATCGAATGGATGCGGAGTCATCCTCGGTGCAGGGCGATCGCGATCGAACGCCATCCGACTCGACTGCAATACATCGGCGAAAATGCCTCGACTTTCGGCGTTCCCGAACTCGAAATCGTGGCGGGAGAAGCGCCGGAAGCCCTGACAAATTTGCCTCAACCGAATGCTATTTTCATCGGCGGCGGTGTCACCGCAGAATCTGTGCTGGAAACTTGCTGGAATGCTTTAGGTGAAAGCGGCCGATTAGTTGTTAATGCGGTGACAGTTGAGAGCGAGTTTAAAGTTTTGCAATGGCACGATCGTTATGGCGGGGAACTAATGAGAATAGGGATTCAGCGAGTAGGGGCGATCGGCTCTTTTCAGGGCTGGAAACCGCTTGCACCGGTGACTCAGTGGGCAGTAATTAAGAGGTAAAAGGCGATCGGTCTTTTTCCTGGAAAGCTATGATAAATAATAGTAACTGCTCACCGCAACGCTGTTGCGGTATTGCTAAGAATAGCGGTCGATCGGGCGACAGGAGCCAGCGTCGTAAGGAGTTGAGCAAAAACAGCGCAAATGCAAATAGAGTATAGTAGGTTTCATGCTCAAAACATCAGCACTGACCGGCAAACCACCAGAGATAACCATTGCAGTAGAGCAGATGGCAAAGACAATGCTGTCCGATAGAGAATGGCTGCTCGAGCAACAACAGCAGCTCAAACAGCAACGCCTCGAAAACTGGCAGAAAAACAGAAGCTGCTCGAAGAACAACAACAGGAGATCGAACAGTTAAAAGAGGCACTATACAATCTGAAAAATCGCGACTCATCAAACAGTTCTATCCCTCCGTCATCGAAGGGTTTAGCTACGGTGGCAGGTTATGTAGCGTGGTAGGTTGGCTGGGATATGGTGGTAACTTACAAGGCGAGAAAACAAGAATATTTTGTAGAACGCGTCTTGGGAGTACCTATCTCTCAAGGAAGTTTAGCCAAAATGCAGCGCTACTTTCAGCAAAGTTTGCAGCCAATTTATCAACAATGGCTCATACCATTTTTTTAAATATGTGCTAGAGATAAAGAATGTAAAATCCAAGACCATCCTGTGAGAAAACCAATGACATGATTCGTTAAAGATGATAATATCTCCTGAACTTTTACACGGAGTTCATCAAGATTACTAAAGACTAACCACGCTAAAAATTCTTTGATGTATTCCCACAGTCTTTCTATTGGATTTACTTCAGGGCAATGAGGAGGCTGAAATAGTAAAATAATGTTGTCTGGCAATTCAGAGGTGCTTAAAAGGTGACCGGGAGCATTATCGACTTGAATGATCTGCAATTCATCGGGATATTGAAGCGATAATTGTTCCAAATATGCTTGAAAACAAACTTTATCTAAATGGGAAAACTCCCAAAAGAAACTTCTTCCAGTAGATGGAGATACAGCTCCATAGAGCCAGAAACATTTAAATTTCCATTGATGTTTACCTACGGGTTTTACACCCCTTAATGTTATCCTTCGTCTCTGAATTGTATGTAGTCCCAACCGAGTTTCGTCACTACACCAAAAACTAAATTTCTTGTATTTCTTTACTCGGTCAGGAGCTTGCTCCAGCAATGCTTTAATCTGACAATATAGGCTATTCTTAAATTCATTAATTGCAGTTGCCTTTTGTTCACTACTCCGGGGTTTTGAGATTTTTAATTGACTTTTTAACTCCCCTTTGACCAAGGAGTATACAGCTTGATAACTACTAGGTATCTCTTTGATTAACCAGAGCCAGAGATGAACTTCCTTGTAACTAGAAAACCCTTCGGGGTCTCTCAATTCTTGTTGTACTAAAGCCGCTACTTCAACGTCAAACTTTTTGGGTCTGCCAAAAATCTGTCGATTTTTTAACAAGTTTTCTATGCCACCCTCTTTATATTGAAAGAGCCAGCGATGAATTGTAGTTTCACTTTTGCCCAAAATAGACGATTCTTCTCGGACTGTTTCTACTTGTTTTGACTGAAATAAATAAAGCATTTGAACTTTATTATATGCTAAGATTCTTTGCAAGTTGTTTCCGAATCTCTAGCAATACCTCTACAGATTCGGTAATCGTTATATGAGGACGACCAGACATTTTAATGTTCTCCTTTACTTTGCAGATAAGTCTAGCATAACTTTAAAAAAATGGTATCACTTACGTGCAACAGCCGGGAGTGCGCTGTGTAGATGAAACAACTTACTGCATTGATGGTATCAAATATTGGTTGTGGGTAGCCACCAGTGATCGCGTTTGTGTACTGCCCCAGGCCCCGACGATGTTTTACTATCTAAATCTCTACTGACCTTGAGTTTCTCTACTTCTTGTTCTAGTTATAAAATTATGAAGTTTAGTTTCTTTGTAGCGCCAGCTCGACAATGATTTCCACCAGTTGTTTGCGAGCCAACTGGAGAAGGAAGGGTTTCACGCTCTAGTTTAAGAGGCAGGTCTTTTTTCATAATTGTGATACTCCACCTCAGATGTCACACTTGTCAATACCCCCTTGACCTGAATCCTTACCTCGGAACTAATGCAGATAACGTAGCCGATATTTCAAATCCCTCCGTGCTTGCTGAAATTTATAAAATGACTGATTTTGAGAAACCTGGGACAAATTTTTACCCTGGGTCTCAATTATTGTGATTTAAGCGTCAGTGTCAAAAATCGAATCGCCGCTGTAGTCGCAGGTCGCAGACTGATTGCGCCCCTGTTGCTTGGCACGGTAGAGTGAACGATCTGCAAGCGCAA
Source organism: Microcoleus sp. F8-C3 (assembly GCA_036704825.1). Classification (GTDB taxonomy): domain Bacteria; phylum Cyanobacteriota; class Cyanobacteriia; order Cyanobacteriales; family Microcoleaceae; genus Microcoleus. Next base: position 13,693 of record JAUBSN010000068.1, read on the forward strand.
TCAAGTCAGCCGATGATAGTTCCGAAATCGGAATCAAGTTGGCGATACCCATACTAATAGTAACTACATCGCTCACATCAGAGGTTTTGTGAGGAATATGTAAAGCTTGAATAGCAGCGTGAATCCGTTGGGCCACCGAACTGGCTCCTTCAAGATCGGTATTCGGCAAAATGATGCCAAATTCTTCTCCGCCGTAACGCGCCACCAAATCCGCCGGACGGTACACCACCTCTTGCACAGTCTGAGCAAGTTTGAACAGACAATCATCCCCCATTTGATGACCGTAGCAATCATTATAACGTTTGAAATAATCCACATCAAACAACAAAAGAGAAATAGGTTTTTGTTCGCGGTATAGCCGCTGCCATTCATGCTCTAAGCGGTCATTAAAACAGCGGCGATTAGCAATTTGAGTCAACCCATCAATATTTACCACTTGTTCTAAGAGGTGAGTAGCGCGGGCTAGTTCTTCGTTAGAGAGTGCCAGTTGTTGATTAATTTCTCTCATGCGCGCTTGGGCCTGCTGTCTTTCTGCCAATTCCTTCTGCAACTTCTGAAAAATATCCGCTTGTTTAATGGCGATCGCTAACTGATTAGCAATCTGTTTAACAAGATCGACTTCAACTTCTTCCCATTGCCGAGGATCAGAACATTGATGAATACATAACAAGCCCCACAAATCTTGTCCGTTGAGCAACGGCGCAACTAAATTAGCCCGAACCGGAAATTGTTTCCACAGAGCGCGGTAACAGTGTAGAAGGTCAATATTATTGATGTCTTCAACTATTTTCATTCTCCCTTCTTGATACAAATCAGGATATGCTTCACCACCACACGAGTTATTAAATTGATTTGTGTTTGCCAATTTACATCCTTCGCCTACGGATTCTGAAACAAACTCACCATATCCCAATTTACTATCAGGATAAAACTTAAATATGCCGACTCGCTCGGCATCAAGAAACAGGCGAATGTCCTGCGAAGCAATCTCAAAAATTGTAGACAAATCAAGAGATTGACGGATGTGTTGAGTAATTTCTTGAAGTAATATCGCCTTTTCGTACTGTTTCCGCAGAGCTATTTCCGCTTGCTTTTGGGCGATAATAGCTGCCTCTGCTGCTTTTTTTGCTTTAATAATTTCACCTTCGTACAAGATACGCTGGCGGATACATATAAAAATGCAATCGTTGACGAATTTTCCTCCCTGACTCCGACGCACAGCGTTGATCAGCATAGGTATATCACTACCCTGCTTTGACCTTAATGAGAAGTAAATTTCCTCTACTTTACCGTCGAGCTTTAACAGGGGGAAGAAATGGGTTTGAAAAAAAATCCGGCTGGCCGTTGGCAGAATGGAATCCATTTTCCGTTCCCGCAGTTCATCGGTTTCGTATCCGAGTAATTGCAGTAATGTGGCGTTGACCATTACGATCGTACCATCATCAGCAAACGAGAGGAATCCACAGGGTGACGTGTTGAGTAGCTCGTCTATCTGGTAGGTCATGTTTGCCATACAAATCAGGTAGTATGAGGTACACTCAAATACTCCTCGATCATATCGATCGTCTCTTGTGGATGACTCAGGTGCGGGCAATGTCCCGTAGCTTTCATCAGCCGTAGCGTACTCTGAGGTAGGTGGCGGTGGAGGTAATCCCCTACCTCGGCGGGAGCAATTACGTCATCAGCGCATTGCAATATCAGTGAAGGTACTGATACCTTGGGTAAATCACTGCGATTGTCAGAGTAAAAAGTTACTTCAGCAAAGCGACTTGCAATCACCGGATCGGTGGAGCAAAAACTTGTCTCAAGTTCCTCACTTAACTCAGGACGATCCTGATTCTGCATCACCATTGGCGCCAGAAAACTTGCCCAACCAATGTAATTTTTCTCCATGATATCCAGGAGATCCTCAATATCTTTGCGCTCAAACCCTCCGTAATAATTTGGTAAATCATTGATGTAGCAGGGTGAAGGCCCTAGGAGAATCAGGCGATAAAAGTAATTAGGAGCTTGAATAGAGGACAGGATGCCGATCGTACTGCTGACCGAATGACCGACAAAAACCACATCGGTCAACGCCAATTCTTCACAAATATCGAGGACATCCTGAACATACCCATTGAGGTCGCTGTAACGTTCATAACTGTAGGCACTAATATCAGACTTTCCACAACCTACATAATCGAATAGGATGATTTTGTAATCCTTCTCGAAGGCCAGTGTTACGAAACGCCACATATTTTGATCGCACCCAAATCCATGAGCAAACATCATCGTCTGGATGCCTTGTCCAAACACTTTTATATTATTTCTCAGAAAAATATTTTTAGACATTTGAGGGACACGAGCATTAAATTGATTATAAGACTTTTGCGCGCTTTCATGAGGGAAGGTTGCCGATCCCACATAGTGGTAGACAACAATTCAGGATGTCGGATTAATTGAATGGCAACCTCAGCAATGGTCGCCTTCTTCAACATATAACGCTGCCGGATTTCCTAGGCGCTCGCTTGTAACTATTCCCATTTCACAGGAGTTTCCATTCCTTCGGTAATTATGCTCAGATTTAAGCCATCTGGGATTGCAACTATGGCTTTGGTTGGCAATTTTGCGATCGCTCATTTGTGGCTAAATCTGCCACAAATGAGCGATCGATTTTGAGCGACTTCAGCGGAAAATTTTTCAGGTTGTCAACAGCAGCATAGCCAGTCCCAAAATCATCGACATAAATCCCAATACCCTGCTCTGATAATTGGCTCAAAAGATGGTAGGTAATGTCAACATTAAGCATCATTGCCGTTCCCGTAATCCATAGCTAGAGATATTTCGGTTTCATTTCGGTGCGCTCGACAATGCGATCGCTCTTAGCGATTAAAATCGGTTGGCTGAGTTGACGTGCCGACATATTCACCGCGATATTAGGCAGAATTAGTCGGGCTGCTAGCCATTGCTAATATAGCCCACAAGCTTGCTCTAAAATCAATTTGCTCTTCGGGCAAAATCAATCCTGTTTTTTCGGCGATGGGAATACATCGATGGCGATGAATCCAACCTAGTTCAGGAGAATACCCTCCTACTATAACTTTAACACCAGCAAGGCTACCTGTTTGCCAATCGAGCTGAGGTCGATCGTACAGCAAGTATTGGCTTTCCCAGGACAATTCAAGAGATTTGCGATCGCCACGGTATTAGATTTAGCCCAAGGTATTGTGGCTGTGCAAAAACTACAGGTATTGGGCCCGAGTCCTTAACGTAATATAGCGCTTCTCATAAAGATGAGGTATTTACTAATTAATTAACAATTCCTCAATCCCCCAATCCCCCAATCCCCCAATCTAAAATCTAAAATCTAAAATTGTACCTCATATCTCTGAAAAAGGCTATATAGGGAAATATCCGCATTTTTGAGCGAGCTATCGAAATTCATTTCATCTTCTGGATATAGGGAGAAGCCAATACTGGTAATGAGGTGTAAATAATGATTTTTGACATTAAAATTAATTTTACTATTGTTGTACAGGCAATTCCCTGTATTTCCGCTAATCTAGAGGTAGTAGGGATAGACACGACGCGGCACTAAGCTGCTAAGTCAGAAAGATTTTCTAGTATTTTCAAGAATCGGATAGGCACAGGATTTGATAATTTTTGAGATGTCATTGAAATATACAATTTAGAGGCACAACAGCTTACCCCCTAGATTTTTACCGCAACCTATTTAGTTGAATTGCTACAGCAAAAAGCGGTGATGAAGAAGGCAATAAAAGCTCATATTTCAGCAATTAAGAACCTCCCAAACATTGTCGCATTTGCTATAAATGTTCGCAAACTACTCAAATTAAAAAAGTTGGGTTTCCTAGCTCAACCCAACCTACTTTTAATGATGGATTGCTGCTAACTCTCAAATATCCTCATCGTCTTGATCTTGCACACCCTGGAGAATCCGCGATAGCTCACTCTTCTCATTAATCGTAATCCGACTAGGAGAACCGCTAATAATCCGTTCGTAACCACTGAACGAATCTTTAATTTGCGGGCCTCTTTCAGTAATCGTGTATTCTCGAATTCCTTTGTCGTGCCACGAACCGCGCATCTTAAACACATTAATTGCCCGCGACATTTCTCCTCGAATCTCTACATACTGCAACATGATAATCGTGTCAGTAATCGTAGAAATATGGGAGTCTGTAATCGAATGAGAACCCATAAAATGGTCGCTTGTATTCGTGAAAAAGCCGGTTATTTCTTCCTGCTTCGCAAAACCCGTCACTCCAATCACAAATTGCCTGAAAGCATTATTGCTGACACCCCTAGCTAACGCCGACAGCGAGTCTATAGCAATTCGAGAAGGTTTGAACTCAGCAATTTCTGATTTAATACTCTGCAAGTGGTCTTCCAAACCCGCCGATTCCGGGTAAGTGCACAGCAGCTTCAGCAGCCCTTTCTCTTCCATTTCCTCAAAATCAATGCCCCAAGAATAAGCATTGCGGAACAACTGGGCTCGCGACTCTTCATAGGCAAAAAGCAGTGCCCGATTGCCGTTCATACAAGCATTCTGCAAGAACTTGCTCACCAATAGCGTTTTGCCTGTGCCCGTTGCACCCGTAGCCAAAATAATTGAGTCTTTGAAGAAACCGCCACCGCACATCTCGTCGAGAGTTTTATCGCCCGAAGAAACCCGCACGTTTGAAGACTTTTGAGTTAATCGCATAGCCCCCAACGGGAAAATATTAATTCCGTCATTAGTCATAGTAAAAGGATATTCGCCCTTCATGTGAGTTGTACCCCGCAACTTCAAAATTTCGATGGTGCGGCGGCGGCGTTCTCCTTCCAATACGTTGCGAACAATCACTACATTATCCGACACAAACTCTTCCACTCCAAACCGGGCCACGGGGCCGTATTCTTCCACCCGTTCCGTAGTCATAACTGTAGTTGCTCCTACTTGTTTGAGGCGCGCAACTAAACGAAAAATTTCTCGGCGCACCACCGATGCAGCGTCGTACTGCTGAAATACGGCTGTCACCGAATCTATAGAAACCCGCTTGGCTTTGTATTTGCGAATGGCGTACTGAATTCGCTCAATTAAGGCTGATAAATCAAAATTTCCTACGATATCTTGACCTTCCGGATCGGGGGAAGCGTCCAAAATAAATAGCTTCCCTTCATCGATTAACTGTGCCAGATCCCAACCGAAACTGCAAGCATTTTTAATAATATCTGTCGGAGATTCTTCAAAAGTTACGAACACTCCAGCTTCGTCAAAATGGGTGATTCCGTTATAGAGAAATTGTACCGCAAATAAAGTTTTTCCGGTTCCTGATGTGCCGCTGACTAGGGTGGTTCTGCCGAGTGGCATTCCGCCGTGACTGATGTCGTCGAAACCCTCAATCATCGTGCGAATTTTTTCAACTCCTGCCGTTGCCAATCCTTCTCGTTTAACCGTTTGACTAATTTCATTCATGTCGATTTTTGTCAACTCTCAGTATTCTTTAGTTGTCACTCTTTAACCGCAGATCGTGAGTCTTTGTACCCAGCTTTTAGTTTTGGCTCTTGCTCAATAACTAATGACTGCTGACTGCTGACTAATGACCCCGCGCAAAAACCGATACCGTGCCACCTACTCCTGTCGTGGAAAGATAAAAATTTTAGACTTTTGTTCAACCTCCCAGATTCATCTGTTGAGTAAATCTAAAATCTCAAATCGTTCGACGCTCGCGCGACTCGACGCTTCGACGCTCGCGCTCGCCGAACGTTTCACGCCAAACCGAAGTCTCAAATCTAAAATCGACTGACTCTTACCTGATTATCTTATGAATTCAGGTCTTCTTCGCGAAGTTCTTCATAGAGCAAATCTAATCCTATCAGAACTTTCTCGCGATCGGACAAATCGCCAATAATTTTTCGCACCGGCGGTGGCAGGATTTTGGCAAGCGTCGGGGTTGCCAATATTTTGTCCTCTTCTGCTAGCTGAGGATTTTTGAGAACATCTATGACTTTCAGCGCGTAGACGCCTTGAAATTCTTGTTCTAGGATGTCCTTTAGGGTTTTCAAAGCTCGCACTGAGTTGGGAGTATTCCCCGCAACGTACAGCTTCAGAACGTAGGTTTTCTTCAGAGGACTCATGAAGTTTTTTAAATGTTGAGTATTAGTTGTCAGATGTTAGTTGTAGTTGTTATTTGTCTTACATCCGCTGTTCTTTGTTATTTTATAATAATTTCAGCCTCGCGCTCGCACGGCCCTTTGCCGGCTCCTTTCTTTTTTGTTAGATTATTCTACCTTCTACCTTTTATTTCTTAAATTATGTGGAATCGCTTCTACATTCTATTTTGAGAGGTTTCTTTCGGAATCGATCGCCGATACATTTCGCACATATGAGCGATCGCGTCAATCAGGGTCAAACGGTAATCAAGCAATATTTCCTCGCTGCGCCCTTCTAATTTTAGCTGTTTAGCAAACTCGTCCATCAATTCCATGTGAATCTCTACAATTTGAGTCACGGGAACATCAGCAAAAAAAGCCAAATTCACAAATTCATCTATTTGATTGTTGACCGCAGCATCTTGAGAAAAATAATTCAAAACGATGTCGCGATAACTTGACTTGAGTTGCTCCAAAAACTTTTGCTTCTCTGGTCCCGACAGATTTTTCAAAAAAATCTGGGAATTTCTTTTATAATACACACCTAAGTATCCTAATCGCTCCCGTAATTTTTCCGCCAGCCGCCGCTGCTGTCGGCTGAGCAAACTTTGAGCAGTCAATTGGGCTGTCGCATCGACCGTTACGGATTGGTAATTGACAGGAACCGGAGTTGAAAGTTTCAGAAATTGTGCGATCGCCCGATCGATAGCGGCAGCTATTTCGCTCGAGCCAGCGATTGCCAGTTGGACCTCAGCAGGGTGATAAAAAAAAGCACGGCTTTCGTCTTGACTCTTGTTGGCGGTACAGGCTGCGGCCTCAAAACCATCTGAATATGGTGCTTCGGACTTGCCATCTACCTGGGCGTGAGGCGAAAAAATCACAGCAGGCAAAAAGAGCGATCGTTCTTGCAGCTTGCCCAGAAGCGATCGCACAGCCCCATCCACCTCCAAAACCAAACAATCAACGTGATAATTGTGCTTGAGGAACCCCAAAAGCTCCACTGCCGACTTAATGTGCGTTAAACTATAGCGTTCGCCTCTCAAAAGCTCGATCGCAGAGGCTGCAATTTCCTCAGAGCGGACAAAAATACCGATTGAAAGTTGAGGAAGCAAAGCTGTAGGTACACCACCTAAGTTGCCTGAAAGTGCTAGATCGCTCAGAGTTGATATCTCCTTTACAAAAAACTTAACATTTTAACAATCATCTCAATATTTATTTTAACCAATCTTAACCGCAAAATAAGTGATGCGGTTCTACCAGAGAAAGAATTAAAGTGTACTCCGCGGTTTTTGTGTCAAGCACCCTGAGCGTGATTTCTGCAATTAAGCTTAAGCCTTAAAATAATTGCTAGTCGCCTCAAATCAGGCGTAGGCATCGAACTCCCCGGTCTCGGTGCAGATACCGAGCCTGATAGCGAACTGATATAAAACAAATAAGATACAGAAATTTGCAGCTACATTGAGCATCAAAAATATTACTGCTTTCGCGAGCAGAATCTCAGGTTTGTTATGCCACTCACCACCCCCAGTCTCAAAAATTTTATCGAGCCAGTGCCACTGTGCCTCCAAACGGGTGCGCTAGAATCGCTGCAGTCAATTTTCAGCTCCTGCAACTGCGATCGAGTCGCAGTAGTCAACGAACAGCTACAGCCGCTGGGATTAGTGTACCTCCGCAGCCTTTGGGCTTGGGGAACAGATCGCACAAACGACGGGCAGCAACCTCTGTCAGAAAGCTCGATCGCGATCGAACCAGTCAGGGCATTACCCGCCGCGATGAGCGTCAGCGAATTCTGGCAGTACCTGCAAACAGAGGAACTGAACACCCCAGCCCGGTCAGACCGCCAAACCACAGGCATTTCATCAAAAAACCAGATCGCCCTCACAGATGCCAGCGGTCAATTTTTAGGAATGCTAGACAGCCTGAGCCTGCTGCAATTCGCCGCACTCAACAGCAGCTCGACCGGCAGCCTCACAGACCAGGCAACAGCCGTCAAAGAAATAGAATTAAGGCCGGTTTCCGAAGCCATCGCCACGGCCCTAGGCGCTCAAGTGCGCTTTCTAGAAGCAGGATTGAAACCTTCGGAAAACCTCAACTCCCTAGTTGAACTGTTGGAACAACTGCCCCTGCCCTTGAGATTGCAAACCCCTAACGCACAAATAGTCAGTCAAAACGCAGCGTGGCGGATTTTGCTGGGAGCAGGCCCAGAACCAGTTCCAGAACCAGCAGCAAATTTGGGCAAACACTCGCCCCGCAAACCCATCCATTTAACAAGCGAATACAAGAGCGTGCAGTTAGAGGCCATCACCAAAGAATGCAGGAGCCTAGTAGCAGCACGTAGTTCAGGCGATTCCCAGCAGGATAGCTTCGCCGCGCGCGATGCAACCGCAGCCACCAGTTGCCCGCTGCCCTTGTACGCCGCCGCCTCCCCCTCAACCTTAACCGCTCCAGCTTGGTGCCCCACCGCCGGCAAACCAGATACCTACATATGCGAGTGCCCCGTACAAAAAGGCCAAGAACGGATCTGGCAATTTGTCAAACAACCGCTCTCAGAGCAGCTAATTTTAGTAATGGGACAAGATGTCACCGAAGAACATTTAGTCGCCAAAGAACTAGCAGCGAAAAACGCAGATTTAATCCACCTCAACCGACTCAAAGACGAATTTTTATCCTGCATCAGCCACGAACTAAAAACCCCGCTCACCGCCGTCCTCGGTTTGTCCAGCCTCCTCAAAGATAAATTGATCGGAGAACTCAACGACCGCCAAACACGCTACGCCAAACTAATCCATAAAAGCGGGCGGCACTTGATGACAATAGTGAACGACATTTTAGACTTGACCCGGATGGAAACCGGGCAGCTAGAACTAATTCCCGAAGCAGTCGAAATAGCATCAACCTGCCAAAGAGCCTTTGAACAAGCAAAACAACTGCAACAGCAAGAAGAAAAAAACCCTCCCACCCCGAGCAAAACGGACGGTACAGCAAACGCAGAACCCTCCGCCCAAATAGAATTTACACTCGAAATAGAACCGGGACTGAGCCAATTAATTGCCGACGAACTGCGACTGCGGCAAATGCTGGTTAACCTCCTTTCCAATGCCCTAAAATTCACCGAACTCGGCGGCAAAATCGGATTGAAAGTAAATGTTTGGGAAGGCTGGATCGCATTCACAGTTTGGGACACTGGCATCGGCATCCCCGCCGACAAACAGCACCTGATCTTTCAGAAATTCCAACAGCTAGAAAGCCCCCTCACCAGACGCTTTCAAGGAACCGGACTGGGACTGGTACTGACTCAACGCCTAGCTCGGCTCCACGGCGGCGACGTTTCGTTTATTTCCTCAGAAAATCAAGGCTCTGAATTTACCCTGCTGCTGCCGCCAAATCCTCCGGGAAACAGCGAAGAAGTCCCGGCATCTGGAGCCGACGAGGAAGAATTATTAAAACCCCAATATCCGACTCCGATCGCCAATTCTCGCTCTCGTTTAGTATTAATAGTCGAAGCAGTTCCTAAATATATCGAAGATTTAACCAACGTCATCTCAGTTTTGGGCTACCAAGTAATAGTCGCCCGTTCCGGCACCGAAGCCCTAGAAAAAGCCCGCAGGTTTAGTCCCGAAGCGATTTTCCTCAACCCGCTGCTGCCCCTGCTGTCGGGTTGGGACGTGCTGACGCTGCTCAAGAGCGACCCGGATACCCGATCGATTCCGGCGATTGTCACGGCCACCAGAGGCGAAAAAGAACGGGCCAGTGTCAACAGGGCCGAAGGCTTTTTGAGCTTGCCGGTGGAAGAACCCGCTTTGCGGCGGCTGCTGGCAGACTTGATCGGTCACGGTAATTCTAGTAGCGCCAAAGTAAGGAGTTCTTTAACCGTGTTGTGGCTCAGCCCGCAAAACGGTTCCTCTCAAGGTTCCGCTTTACTGCTCAACCCCAACTACTGCCGGGTTTTAGAAGCAGACGACCTCGGTCAAGCAGAACTCGTGGCCAGAATTTGGCGGCCCGACGCGATCGTCTTAGACGGTACGAGTCAACTGCAAAACCCCTTAGCTTTTCTCGAACAGTTAAGTCGGTCTCGAAATTTGGGTTCTCTCCCCTTGGTGACTTTAGACCCTCCAACTACGCAACTGGCAAATCAAGTCAAAGGATTGTCGGTATTTCCCTGTTTAGCCACTAGCAGTCCCGACGACTGTGAAACTTCACCAACCGGGTTAATGCCAAGTGCTTTGTGGCAAGTAATTCAAGTGGCTGCGGGCATGAGTTGGAAGCCCAGCATTTTATTTGCCGACATTTCGACTTTACCCGATTTGCACTCCTCTTCTGGGGGAGACCCGACGGAAGAATTGGAACATGGCGATCGATCGACAAATGCCGAGATTCCCCTGCCTAATTCCCAGTTTTCTACTCCCAACTTTCAAGCTTTGATTCAGTACATCCACACCGCAGGATTTCGAGGATCGATCGCTCAGAGCTGGAAAGAAGTTTTGCAGCAGTTGCAATATCAAAGCGTTGACTTAGTTTTGCTGTGTTTGCGAGATGCTCCCTCAGAATCCCCCGCTATGTTGCAGGCGCTGTCGAACTTGCGGCAAATGGCAGTAAAACTGCCAATTTTAGTCTGGGATTATCGGTCTTCTGTAAATTCCGAATCCGAGGCGATCGACTTTCTACTGCAAGAAGTATCTGCCAAAATTTTGCCTTCTTCCTTGTCGGCAGCACAATTATTAGACAAAATTCAACAGACTTTATTAACTCACTCAAGTTCCTGAAAATGAAAAATTTACCAGGTGGCAGTGAGGAATTAACTCGTTTATTAGCAATAAAAATCAACTATTATTTATGAGAAAAGACAGAATATGGAGACTTTGCAACTGTCAACCGCAAAACGTTATTTATTAAATAATTTAACTTGATAATAACTTATAAATGTGCATATTTATAGTGAGGTTCTCAGTCGTCTATAAAACAGTGAAGAAAAACGGCTATCCAGAGTGTAAACATAATTTCAGAAGTATTTAAATGAAAACCCCGAAGTGTTGTGAGTCAAGAAGAAATATCAAAACTCAAAAATATGAGTTATTATAGGCGATCGAGAAACCCTTATATTTTTTGCTGGGGCTGTACAGTGCCTAATCGCATTCCTTTAATATCTCTGCTACTCGCACTCGGTTTGGGGGCAATGCCCGATCCGGCTGCCTGTCAGGCACTCCTGCCTTACACCCTGAAAATTGACTCGGCCCAACTCGAACAGACAGCCTTGAGCCTTGCAGAAGAAGCCGTCCAGTTAGCCAGACTCCAGCAGTACGAACTTGCCGTACCCAGAGCCGAACTAGCCACACAGTTAGCCCCCAAGAATGCTCAAACATGGACTTTGTTAGGCAGCTTGTACCTTCAAGTCGAGCAGTTTGACAAAGGCATTGAAGCTTTAGGGCAAGCTCAATCTCTGTCGCCAGAAAATCCATCAATTAAATTTGTCTTGGGAGAAGCTCACTTTCGGAAAGCGAACTACGAGAAAGCAGTCGAATATTTGCAAGCAGGATTAAAACTAAAACCAGACACTCCGGGTGCATTATTTGATTTAGGCAATGCTTTTTATAAGCTGAAGCAGTTCGATCGGGCGATCGCCCAATACGAAAAAGCCTTTGCTTTAGAAAAAAACCTGTGGCCGGCTATTAATAATATCGGATTAGTCAAATACGAAATGGGAGATGTTGATAGCGCCATCAAACGCTGGGAACAGGCGATCGCGATCGACGACAAAGCAGCAGAATCAATGCTAGCTCTAGCAGTGGCACTCTACGGCAAAGGCGACCAAGCAAAAGGCTTAGCGATGGGAGAAGCAGCTCTGAAACTCGACAAACGCTATGCTACCGTAGAATATCTCAAAGAAAACCTCTGGGGCGATCGTTTGATCGCAGCCACCCAAAACTTCCTGGCTACTCCCCAAATGAAAGCAGCACTGGCTAAAATTCAAGACGCCCCACCCCCTCAAATGTAGTCGCCCGATCCCCAATCCGGGTTTAATATCATGACTAACCCTCCGTCATTGCGAGGAAGGAAGCAATAGCAGAGACTAAGCGATTGCTTCCTTCCTCGCAATGACAAATAATACAAAAAAAAGGGGTAGTAAACCCGGATTTGGTATAAGTCGCGATCAATTTACTTCAACTGCACCCAGTGTTTTGATCGTCGCAACAGTCGCCTCAGTTAAACCTTTAACACTTGTAATATTCATTCCTTCATAAGGTTTGGGAACTGGTAAGGTTTTGATGCACTTAGCCGTCACTGCATCCCAAAGCTTAATGGTCTCATCTTGGCTACTACTAGCAAGCATCTGACCATCTGGACTAAAAGCAACTGACCATACCCAATTGTCATGTCCTTCGAGAATTTGCAAGCATCTACCTGTGCTCACATCCCACATTCGTACAGTTCGATCGTGACCGCCACTCGCCAAGAGTGTACCATCAGGACTGAAGATTACAGATGACACAATACCGTCATGTCCCTCTAAAGTTGTCAGACATTCTCCGGTATTGATATCCCAAAACTTGATGCTACCGTCACTGTTGCTGCTTGCCAAGATATTACCGTCAGGGCTAAAGGCAACAGACCAAACCCAACCGCTATTTCCCATCAAAGTTATTAAGACTTTCCCTGTACTGACATCCCATAACTTCACTGTATTATCGGTACTCGCAGAAGCCAGGATATCACCTGAAAAACTAAAAGCAACTGCCATCACCCAACTCTCATGCTCGGTACAAGTATAAAGACATTGCCCTGTGCTAATATCCCATAGTTCGATCGTCTGGTCCTCACTGAAACTTGCCAATGTCTTACCGTCGGGACTGATGGCAACTCCCCAAACCCAAGCAGAATGACCCTCTAAACTTTTTAGGCATTCTCCTGTCACAGCATCCCATAACCTAACAGTAGTGTCAGAGAATCCACTCGCCAACAAGTCCCCATTCGGACTAAAGGCAATCGATTTCAATCGATTAGTATGTCCATCCTGTATGCTTTTAAAACACTTCCCGATTTTGATATTCCATAATCTCACGGCGCGATCGCTACTGGCTAAAGTTTGACCGTCGGGTGAAAAAACTACCGAATTTACTGGATTGCTTTGCCCAAATACTGTTTTCAGACAATGACCTGTTTTAACATCCCACAGTCTCACCGTACAGTCTTCACCAGTGCTAGCTAAAATTTTGCCATCTGGACGAAACGCGACAGATGAAACTCGACTGGTGTGTGCTTGCAGTGTTTTTAGACACTCACCCGATGCCACCTCCCACAATCTCACGGTGCTGTCTTCGCTGCAACTTGCTAAAATCTGACCGTCAGGACTAAAGGCAACAGACACCACTATTCGTGAGTGTCCAGAGCAAATTCTCAAGACTTCACCCGTGCTAATATCCCAGATGCGAATCAAAGCATCATGACCACCACAGGCTACCGTTTTACCATCTAAACTGAAAGCAACCGATCGAATTTGACGACAGTCACTCTCAAACATTTTCAGGCATTGTCCCGTAGCAACATCCCACAGTTTAAGTATTCCGTCATCTCCGCCACTAGCTAAAATCTTACCTTGAGGACTGAATGCGATCGACCAAGCCTGACTTTTGTGTGCCGGCAAAGTTAGCAAACACCGTCCGTGACTCCAATCCCAAAAACGCACAGTTCCATCACCGATGCCACTAGCAAGCATCTTGCCATCTGGACTGAAAGCAATTCCCAATACACGGCTATGATTTCCCTGCAATATTTGACGAATCGACCAACTGCTAACATCCCAGCAATTAATCGTACCGTTACTACCGCCAGTAGCAAAGGTTTTTCCATCTGGACTAAAAGCAACGGATAACACGATGCTGCCATATTCTTTGCCAGTTCTCAGCCTCCTAACTTCTGGCATTTGCCACAAATGAACCTCACTATTCGTATCGCCCATTGCTAAAAGTTTTCCATCCGGGCTAAAAGCGATGGACAAACCGCTGCCCAGAACTTCAGCGAAAACAGAATTAGTTAAATCTGCCCCAGCAAAGTTGACAAAATGCAAATTCGGATCTGGTAAATAAGCTTGCCAAACGGTCAAATTAGAAAAATCCCAACCACTTAAATCATTCTGCATTTGACACAATAGATTTATAATATTACCTGCAACATAGCCAGTTTCTAGTGTGGGTTTACCGCGCAGCGATGTTAGAATAGGTTTGAGTTGGTTTTCGAGGATTTGCTGGCGTTCAAAAGAAAAAAAAAGGCGATCGGCAATAGGTTTGAGGATCAGACCAGCTTGCGTCTTTCTAATGTATTCTTTAGCTGTAGCTTTGAGAAGAGCGTGGCTTTTGAGAATATTGATTTTGCTGGTTGCAATCTCAGTGCAGACTTGTTCGATTAATCGTTCCGTCATGTATTCCATGACGACAGGCTGTTGAGTGTAGCCGTCTGAGGTTTTTTCGATGAGAGAACGTCTAAGGAGAGAACCTAAAACCTCTAGTAATTCTTTGACAGTTAATTTTGCCACTAAATCTTGTTGTAATTCTGCCGCCGAGACTGGCTCCCGATCGATCGCCAGCCAATACATAATCTTTTTTTCTAAATCTGATAAACGATTGAATTGTCGGTCTAATAGGTTGCGAATATCATCAAATACTAAAGTTCCTTGATTTAAAAGTTCTAAAAATTTGGTCAGGTTACTGTCAAAAAATTCGCGAATGGCTGGAGCGACCATTTTTAATGCTAGGGGATTTCCCGCATAGTGGGATATCAAAATATCCCATTCGGAGTCTAACCCTTGAAAAGAACCGATGCGTTGAAAAATCTCCCGTGCTCTTGGGGTGGTTAAACCTGTCAGTTGTAATGAACGAACAGACAAAGTTTCGCCTTCTTTAGCTGCTAAACCGATCGGTTTTTCTCGACTGGTTAGTAGCAGGGTACTTTTATGATTTATTTCGGCTACGCATCGCAGAAGTTGACCGTATCCTTCATATCCCTCTCGATAACAACCCGTGCGTTCTTCTTCCTGTAGAATAGACTCGACGTTATCCAATATTAAAAGACACCGATGCTGTCGCAGATAGTGCATCAGGCGCGAGATTCCAGCATCCACAGTTTCCGGTAAATTCGTTTCCTGTTGGTTCGATAGAAATTGAATCAATTCTACCAATAAGTCAAGTATTAATGGAGCATTGCGGAGACTGTGCCAAATAATATAATCAAATTGTTCTTGGATGCGTTCTGTTACCTTAATAGAGAGAGAAGTTTTGCCAATTCCACCCATCCCCAACAGCGTTACTAGGCGGCAGCGATCGCCAATTAGCCACTTTTCTAATAAAGCTATTTCCTCTGCACGTCCGTAGAAAATAGAAACATCTATTGCCTCTCCCCAATTAATCGATTTGTTGAGTTTTGTTACGTCAGTTGTAACTCGATCGGCGATCGGATCGCTGCGATCGATTTGTTGGCTTATATTGTGACTAATTTGGCTATTTGGTAGTGCGACGGTTACTTGTGCCTGTTGCGCTTTCCGTCGCAAAACTGACTGAACGTTACTCTTAGTGACTTTTTCTCCGAATATCCGACTGAGAACTTGCCATAACTGAAAGCCAACAAACTTAATATACTCTGCATCATAACCAGCGCTTTTGGCAATCTCTGGATAAGAACGTCCTTCCCAAGCCTGCCGCAATACCAGTATGTGAATATCGTTGAGATGCTCCTGTTTAAGAACTGAGTCGAGGAAAAGCAGTGCTTCTTCAATAGTCATTTATCTAAAATAATCGGGTGTGTTAGCGCAAGGGTCGTGGTTCCTGTCCCCAATTGCAGGTGTTTAGCCAATTATACTTAAAAAATCGGTATAGTTTGCAGCCACGATATAACTATTTATAACTTTTACTCACAGACGCGATCGGCGCATCAGTGCTATTACTGAACAAGATAGATTTAATTAGTCAAGTTCACACTTAAGAGTAGTAGCTATCAAAAGCGTGCATATCTAATGCAGTTTCCTTATCAGGTAGTAATGGGCATTGCAAGAGCTGCTTAATTTTATTGCAATGCTTAAAAAATTACTTTTTGAAAGTCAGGCAAGGATAAATCCACTAAAATCACCCATTCAACGCAGATAAATCAGAGGGCATCTACCGTGAGCGAATTAATTAATTACAACGCTACACTTAACCTGGATAATGAAAAAAGCAACCTAGATGCAGTCATAGGAGCGACAAATTCACTCGGGCTAAAATCAGATAAAATAAACAGTGTTAACTCTGTAAACAATTCAGTTATTGCTAACGATTCAGCGACTCAAAAAGATACATTACCAACAGTTTTAAGCTTAAAAAACGAGGAGATAGACAATATAATTTTACCAGAATTTAGTACCACTCAAACAAGTATTTTTTCAAATGATGTAACAGATAAATCTAGTATATCCGATACAGGAATAGATCCCCTAACAGGCTTAAAATTAAACGAAGGGGTAATAGATAATTCAAAACCGGACTCATTAACGAATCCTTCTGCTTCTGAAAGCCAAACACTAACAGGCATCTTACCAGATACTAAGACTGATATCGATTTTACAAATAACAAGACTGATAACAAGACTGAACAGTCAAAAGGAAACGTTACGCCAGCAACAAGTCAATCTAGGACGCCAGACGTTTCCATTACTTCAACTGAAAATGTAGCGATCGCACCGCTTGACACTGGATCGACCACACCAGTATCGTCAGAAAAGCCAGTTGTGACAACCGAGTCTTCATCTAGCGTCACGGGGGATGCAGGATCGATCGTATCTGATACTCCCAAAAATCCCGATTCAGCAGTAGCAACCAATAATAATTCAGAAGCGATCGCCTCTGAAGTATCAAAATCAGATACCCCCGTTGTCACTACAGCAGCCGCAACATCCGATCCTGCTAAAACCGCAACAGAGATAACTTCTGCCAACTCCGGCGAGCTCGCATCTGACAACCCTGCAAAAAATCCCGATTCAGCAGTAGCAACCAATAATAATTCAGAAGCGATCGCCTCTGAAGTATCAAAATCAGATACCCC
>JAUBSN010000068.1:30994-32467 GCA_036704825.1 Microcoleus sp. F8-C3
CGTTGTCACTACAGCAGCCGCAACATCCGATCCTGCTAAAACCGAAACAGAGGTAACTTCTGCCAACTCCGGCGAGCTCGCAGCCGCGATCGAGAAACCATCAGTTTCCGTTGAGGAAACTTCCCCTGTCACAAATAAAACAGCGGTAACTTCTGAGAGTGAAGATCGAGCGATCGCATCTACATCAGATATAACTGATTCAAGTCACACCCCAAAAAATTCAATAAATTCAACCACTGCTGACGTAACTCAAACATCCATAACCAGCACACCCGCCCAGAATATCACCCAGCTAACATCTCAAAGCTTTGCATTTAATACGGGGGTATTTAAAGTTGGTGAAACTGGCAAGGTTGGGATTGATTACCTATTTGACGGAGGTGGATATGAGGGAGAGTTAGGGATTTTTAATCTGGAGGGGATGGAGAACTTAGCTCAAAACTCCGATGCTTTTATTACTGAGGCTGCACGCAGAGCGGTAAGTAATTCTAATTTGGGTTATGTCGTCATTAATGATGCTACTGAAGGATCGAGATTTAGTGGCGCTCTTTCTGACGATATCAACCGTAATCAAGGCGAGTATAAAGGCGTTAAAACCTTAACAATGCTTCCCGGGGATACGTTTGCTTTCATCTTAGTCCCTAACGGAGCTAACTTACAGCAAGTCGCCAACAATTCTGCTACAGGCGATGACACGCGACCTTTATTTTCGCTGCCAATGGCTAATCCAAATGGCAGCTTTATGACTGGGCAAATTGCCGATGTCACGGGTGTAGGAAATACTTTTGTGATGGAAGATTTGCGGGTAGACAAGTCAAATACTGATAGGGACTACAACGACATAATCTTCCAGGTGCGCGGTGCGACGGGAAGTGCAGTTAGTATAGATAGCGTCATCGATTCAAACAAAGATTGGCGTCCAACTAACTTGGGGAAAGCGTTGACTGAGTATGCTAAAGCTTATGTAACACCGGAGAATCCCAAAGTAGGGGAGTTGGTCACAGATGAGTTGTATGATAGCGTTTTCGGCAATACAGATAACGAGGTAGATAACGCTAGCAAAACAGAAGCGATCGCCTCTGAAGTATCAAAATCAGACACTCCTGTTGTCACTGCACCCGCAACATCCGATCCGGCTAAAACCGAAACTGAGGTAACTTCCACCAACTCCGATGAGCTCGATTCAGCGATCGAGAAACCATCAGTTTCCGTTGAGGAAACATCCCCTGTCACAGATAAAGCAGCGGTAACTTCTGAGAGTGAAAATAAAGCGCTCGCACCTCTTGACTCTGGATCGATCGCACCAGTATCGTCAGAACAGTCAGTTGTGACAACCGAGTCTTCATCTAGCGTCACGGGGGATGCTGGAGCGATCGTCTCCGAGACGCCCAAAAATCTCGATTCAGCGATCGAGAAACCATCAGTTTCCGTTGAGGAAACATCCCCTGTCACAGATAAAGCAGCGGTAACTTC
>JAUBSN010000068.1:32567-51246 GCA_036704825.1 Microcoleus sp. F8-C3
CCAGTATCGTCAGAACAGTCAGTTGTGACAACCGAGTCTTCATCTAGCGTCACGGGGGATGCTGGAGCGATCGTCTCTGAAGTCCCAAAATCAGACACCCCTGTTGTCACTGCACCCGCAACATCCGATCCGGCTAAAACCGAAACAGACGTAACTTCTAGCAACTCCGATGAGCTCGCGCCCACAACTCAAAATAATAATTCCGCCTCTAATACTCAACTAACTGTAGTGGAGACTGTTGCAAATGAGGGTGAGGAGATAGGAGCGATCGCCCCTTTAACTCAAGACAATAACTCTGCATATACTACGCTACTAACAGTAGTGGAAACTGGGGCGAGTGAGGGTAATAAAATAGGAGCCATTATATCGACTCCACAAGATAGTAAATCTACATCTACCACCCAGCTAACAGTAAAAGAGCCAGAGTCTACACCTATTGCTATAATTGACGAATGGCAACAATTTAAGAAAGATTTGGCTGCTGTTACAAGTGAAGGTAATGCAGATTTAGATAGCTTCCAAAGAGAGGTTGTCAACATTAATAACAACCTGATCGGCTTAGCAGAAAACCTCGCGCAAGAAATCTATAGCGCCCAAAACAACACTTTTAATCAGTTGTACAATACCGGGTCTGCTCTTATTCAGACCCAAACAAACCTAAATCAGCTTTGGGAAACGATCGCTAGCGCTGACCAAAAAACAGTTGACCAGATAAACAGCCTCTGGAGTGGAATCAAGACAGTAGAAGATACATTTAACACAAATCCCCTCCATACAACTATCCAAAACGCTAACAGCGAGATGTACCGCTATTACAGCGATACATGGAATGCTTTGTATCCAAATAGAGCAGCATACCCTGATGCCTGGAACCAGGTGCAACCCTTATATGACTATCACAACCAAGCAGTTGAGCAGTACAAAGCTCTCCAAAATCAAAGCAATACAGTCTTTAATAACGCTTGGAATGAATACCGCGAGATCCAAGACTTTCGGCAAACCGCAATCAATAACGCTTGGGGCGAGTACAGCGCCAGTTCTACTCAATTGAACGACTCTTGGAGTCAATACAGCGCGCTCGAAAACAGCACGTATGCTATCTTTAACGACGCTTGGAGTAATTATTACGATCGCAATGAAGAACGTTCGCAAGTTTTAAGCAAGGCTTGGGGCGAGTATAATGCCATTAAAAACTCTTGGAATGATTGGGCCGGTGATACCGAAGCTCAAATTGATACTTGGGCAAAAATCTTTAAGCCTGAAAACCGCTGGTATAACTCCACTGATAATCCATCCAAATCCGGTTTGCCCTTAATTGGCATTATTGATACAGGCTTTAGTGCAGAGCATCCAGATATTGATGGCTCCCGAATTTCACTCGGTAAAGACTGGGTGGATGGCGACACTAACCCATTGCTACAACCAGGTGAAGGTGATGAACACGGCAGCAAGATATTAGAAATTATTGCGGGCACTCGTAAGAATGGCATTGGCATTGATGGAATTAACGACAAATCACCTCTGTGGTTAGGGCGTACCGTTGGTTCCAATGATTGGGCGCAATCATTGATTGAATATGTAGATACAGTCAAAGCTTCAGGTGAATCAAATGCTCTTGTCAACCTCAGCTTTGATTTAACTCAAACGAATGCAGATGGTAGCGTCGCTACTCGTTACGAACTCACCTCTTTAGAACGAGCAGCTTTGGCTTATGCCCAGCAAAATAACGTCTTGATTGTGACATCAACAGGCAATCAAGGAAGCACCATGTCTGCTCTGGGTCAAGCCGTTAAAGAGTTTGACAATATCATTACGGTGGGGGCTGCTGATGGGTGGAATCGCGCTGATTATTCTAGCTATGGCGAAGTAGATTATGCCAACTACGGCAAAGGTGTTGATATTCTGGCACAAGGAACTGCCAGCAATGGAGCATCTGGGACATCCGTTGCAGCAGCTAAAGTCACAGGTGCAGCTTCCTTATTGTGGGCAGCCAATCCTAATTTAAGCTACACCCAAGTCATCGACATTCTCAAGCGAACAGCAACCGACTTAAATACACCTGGTTGGGATGCTCAAACAGGTTTAGGGTTGCTGAATATTGCTGCTGCTGTTCATTTAGCAAAAGCAACTGAACCACAAGTTTACACACCTCCTAGTTTTAATCTCGTTCAGGATACGCTCAAAAACTCCAACATTCCAGCGGTTTATTGGCCTGACTTCTATAACTACTACTACTACTCCGACCTAGAAGCAAAACTAACAGGCTCGGTTTGGATAGGTTCGGCTGATGCTCTTGCAACAGAGCGACCTACAGATATTACGCGAACAGAAGTATTTCGAGCAACACCATACTTCCGATCTGGTTTGCCAGACTGGTTACCTGATTGGGTTACAGGAGATGCAATAGCGGAAGCGCCAGCGAATCTAATGGTAAATACCTATCAGGCACTTAATCCCTTACCGACTATTGATGGTCAGAGTTATTCCCATTACGAGGTTGAAGACGAGCCTCTTAGTTCGAGTGGAACGATAGGGGTATGGCCATTAGAAACTGAATACAGCATAACCTGGGGAGGCATTAAGAAGGTTATCCTTGTTACGAACGAGGATATTAAACGCCAGTTGGAAGAGACAAAGGCTGCAAAGAATGCTGCACAGAATAAGGTTAATGAGACTAAGGTCAAACTCGAGGCAGAGAAGCAAAAAACACGGCAAGACAGTGAAAAGCTTAAGCAAGAGTTGAAAGACCTTGAAAATAAACTTACTACTGCACTCCAAAACAGTGGCGGTCAGATAACACCTGAAATAAAAGCGCTTCAAGATCAAACTGCTGCCAAAAAAGCAGAAATTGCTCAACATCAGAAAGAATCAGATGCAAAAATTGCTGCTCTTGAGAGCAAGCTACAAGAAGATGAGAGAAACTTGCAGCAAAAGAACAAGGAATATGAGGCAGCCGTAGCAGTAGCTAAAGCATGGCAACAACAGGAGCTAGAGCGCATCCGCCAGAAACAGCAGGCAGCTAAAAAGGGATTTTTTGACCGCTTGAGTGATAGCGTCAAGCAGTTTTCTAAGGATGTGGGTGAAAAGCTCAAGAGTAGCCTAGACGGCATAGACGTTGGTGCTGTCCTCGATGTCTTAAAGAAAATTCCAGTTGTCGGCACTGTTGTCAATGGTATCGAAGGATTGATTGCCCTGATTGGAGGAGATTGGAAACAGGTTGTCAAGAACGCTATCAATGGAGTGCTAGGTATAATACCCGGTGGCTCTGCTGTTCCAGAGACGCTGGTCAATATCCTAGTAGATGTAGGCTGGGGAATTATCAACAAAGACTACAAAACAGCCTTGAAAGATATCCTCAAAGAGCTTGAGGTAGAAAACAAGGTCGCCAACACTTTTGTAGATGTTGCCTGGGCGATGAAAGATGGCGACTGGAAGGATGTTTTAAGTGCAGGGTTGTCGGGTACAGGGTTTAATAATGCCGACAAATTTGTAGACGTTGCCTGGGCCATCAAAGATGGTGACTACAAAAAAGCTCTGAGTACGGGCTTATCAACCACTGGATTTCCCAATGCTGACAAATTTGTAGACGTTGCCTGGGCAGTTAAAGATGGCGACTACAAGAAAGCTTTGAGTGCAGGTTTAGAAACGGCTGGTTTGGGCAATGCTGGAACATTTGTCGGGAATGTTTTTGATGCTATTACAGACGATTACTCGTTGCCAGGACAAAGTATAGACCCCGCAGCTATCCCGGAAAAACACAAGCAATACGAATATCTGGCTCGCGGTATTGCCTACGAAGATCCTGAAGTGTCTGCTATTGCCGAAGATGCTTTCAACAATAGCAGTCCCTTGGGCAATAAACTCGCTGTCGGTGAAGTGCTGAACTCCGGTTACAAAGTTGACAAAGTAATTTCCGATCCAAACACTGGATTTTATGCCGTGGGTCTTGTTTCAACTGATGGCAGTCAACCACCCGTTCTTGCCGTTCGCGGTACGGGAGGCAGCCCAACGGAACGGCAAGGCATCGCAACGTTAAAAGATGTTTTGGAAGATGCCAATCCTATTAGCATCGGATACAGTCAATTCCAAGCAAATAAGAATGAGATCGAAGCTTGGTTAGCGACTCAAAATCAACAAGGTCGCCGTCCTGATATTGTTGGTCACAGTTTGGGTGGTGCCTTAGCTCAAACAATTGCGGCTGAATTCACAGATAAAGTGGGTCAAACTGTCACCTTTAATTCTCCCGGAATTGATGATTCGATCGCGCTTAAATTTGCCCTCAATGGAGGGAACCCAGAAAATGTAACCCACTACGTCGTATCTGGCGATATCGTCCAAATGGCTGGAGAAGCATTCCTGCCCGGTCAAGCCGTTCTTTCCTCGTACTCTAATCCTTTTGTCTGGGAAAAACACGGACTGGCTGTGCTCAATGGTGCGGAAATTAAGGGCGAACAAAAAGCATCAGGCGTTAAATTCTCTTCTCTTTCTGTTCTCGAATTGAGCAATCCTGCCTTCCAATACAAAGAGTTAGATTACACGCTGTTCTTGACCGCATTAGGACTGGTATCGCCCTATGTTTCAACCTCATTAAGTACGCGCGGAACTGCGGAAGCGAATCGAAAAGCAATCGGTGCTTTCTTAAACTCCAACTTCCACACGATTCAAAGCTGGGTCGATGCTGCTTGGTCTATTAAAGACGGTGATTATCTCAAGGCACTTTCTACTGGCTTTGACGTTGCCAAGTTCCAAGATGGTACAAATTGGCTAGATATGGTGCAATCTGTCAAGGAGGGCGATTATCTCAAAGCACTCTCGACTGGCTTTGATATTGCCAAGTTCCAAGATGGTAAGGATTGGGTAGACATGGCGTGGAGTTTGCAGCAAAGCGACTACCTAAAAGCGCTTTCTACAGGATTCAAAGTTGCTGGATTCCCAGAAGGCGAACATTTAGCCAAAGCTGCGGTTAACTTAAGAGAGGGTAAGTATTTGGATGCTTTCTTTGAAGGAATGTACATGATTCCCGGTGTCGGGGATTTAGTCAATGCTTTCAAAGCAGTAGGCGATGGCAATTTTAAAGGTGTCGCCAACTCGCTTGCCAAAGTGGCTGGCAATCCCACGTTGCTCAAGTTGCTAGTTCCCTAGTATCGATGCAGGGCGGGTAAACTAGGGATAGTTGTAACCCGCCCTTACAATTCCAACCGCCCTCATTAACCAACATTTCATAATGGATATCAACAATTTTTTATCGATCGACGGTGTAACTTTATCTTTAGAGCAATCCCTTGACTATCTCCGCACGGCTGGTAAATTATCAACAGTTGTGTTAGAAATTGCCCAGCAGTATCTTGTAGAAAACGAAATAAAAGCTTTAGAAATTCCAGAACCGGAAGCCGATATCGTAGAACAATTTATCCTAGAATTTCGCTTGCAACAGCAATTAACCAGCCCTGAAAGTTTCCAAAAATGGTTATTGACAAATGGAATTACTTATGCTGATTTCAAGCAGCAAGTGAGTTTTCGCATCCAACAAGAAAACCTTAAAGAAAAGGTCACAGCATTAAAAGTACAAAAACACTTTGTGCAAAATAAAGAAAATTTGGATCGGGTTGTCCTTTCGCGCATTGTCGTACAGCATCCAGAAATTGCTCGAAATTTGAAAGCGCAACTAGAACAGGGTGCAGATTTTGCCCAATTAGCTAAACAATACTCCACCGTAGATGATGCGGTAGTAGGTGGCGTAATGGGGCCAGTTATTCGCGCTCAGATGCCAGAAATGGTTCGCAAGGCCACAGAAAATGCACAAGTTGGACAAATTATTGGCCCGCTTCAGATTGAGGGACGCTATTGTTTGTTGAAAGTTGAACAACTGCTACCTGCTGTGTTAGAAGGTGCTTTAAAGCGAGATTTGGAAAATCTTCTGTTTGAGGAATGGTTAAAAGAGAAACTACAAAATATGAATGTCAAGTTGAATTAGATTATTTAATGTGACTTTGATTGCACAATCATTCTCGCTATTCGTTGTGACTTTGTATGAGGGGTAATACCCTTCATACAAGGTCAACAGTCTCTTTAAACCGCCGAATCATCAAGGGGGTGGCTAACTTCTGGACGATCGCGACTAAGAAACGATATACATTTAGTCTATATTTCTGACAACCATCATCAGCACTAATTCACCCATGACATCCACCGCCACGATCGCAGCCCCTCTAAGCTGGACAGAATTAGAAGCCCTCACAGACTTTGAAGTCGATCGCGTCAACGGGCCAACCAACGCCCAAGCCCGCTTGCGCCTCTTCGGCAAAACCGAATCCGATGTGCGAGTCACCCTGTACCGCGATAACCACGCCTGGTGTCCCTACTGCCAAAAAATCTGGCTGTGGCTGGAAGAAAAACAAATCCCCTATCGCATTGAGAAAGTTACTATGTTCTGCTACGGGGAAAAGGAAAGTTGGTACAAGCGCAAAGTGCCATCGGGAATGCTACCGGCGATCGAACTAGACGGCCGCACCATCACCGAAAGCGATGATATCTTAATCGCCCTGGAACGAGTCTACGGCCCCTTGGGTTTGGGCATGGAACACCCGGCAGTAATACCCCTGCGGCGGTTAGAGCGACTGCTGTTTAGGGCCTGGTGCTCTTGGCTGTGCTACCCAGCAAGTTCAGCCAAAGTAGAACAGCACAACCGCAACCAATTTATCAGCGTCGTCGCCCAGGTAGAAAAGGCTCTCGGCAGCACTCCGGGGCCTTATTTCCTCGATGAATTTGGCACTGCGGATGTCATCTTTACGCCCTACGTCGAACGCATGAATGCCAGTCTTTACTACTACAAAGGCTACTCGATGCGGGAAGAAAACCCGCGCTTTGCTGACTGGTTTGCGGCGATGGAAACCCGCCCTACCTATCGCGGCACTCAAAGCGATTTTCACACCCACGTCCACGATTTACCGCCTCAGATGGGCGGGTGTTATGAAAACGGCGAACCTCAGATGCTTCTGAATAAAGCCCGCGTGGATAATGGGCCTTGGACTGGATTGCCGGATGTGATGTATCCAGAACCGGAAACCTCCCGCGCTGAAGCACTTCACCGCGTCATTAAGCACCACCGCAATATCGTTCGAGTCAATCCTGCTGATGACAAGTTATTCGATGAGGCTTTGCGTTGTGCTTTAACTTTGATGATGACTGGCGAAGTTTGTACGCCGCCGCCCGGTTCTGATTCGGCTTTGCGGTATTTGCGCGATCGGGTGAATGTGCCCCGGGATATGTCGATCTACGCCGCCAAGCGATTGAGGGAAGCGTTGGAGGAAACGGCGGCTTTGGTGGGTGATGGCCAAGGTTCTCCGATTCTGCTGAAGCATCGGCGAGATCAAGATCCGGCTAATTTTGTGTAGGATTCTGGGGCATCGGAATCAGACGGAAGGGGCGTTGTTGCTGCTCTACTTCATCAGCTTGCTATCTGCTCGATCGATGAAACTAAAGGTTGATGTGATTTTTAATTGGGTTCTGTTTGAAGAGGAGAATACTGCGCTGGTGGAGTTGGCGATCGATCTTAAAATAGAGGTTGTCTATATTTTTAATCCTCGTCAACAGAGATGGAATACTCACTGTGTTTGGAATGCTGTGGAAGCTATCGGGTTAAGGGCGATCGGTCGAGCAACAGTGCAAGCCCTTGATGTGAATCGGTCAACTATGTTAGCCATTCGGGGACAAGAGGGATTAGGGGGTCGTCATCCTCCCCCGGAAGATATCAATCCTGTAGATACTGATTTGTAGGTAATTCTTTTGACTGAGGTTAGAATCAAGATGGCTTGAGGATCGTGGGTATGAATTTGAGGCAATCGCGTGTTAAATTAACTTTTGGGAGCATGGTTAGTGATTACTTTTTGGGTTAGAACGGAGCTAAACACAATCTAACTATTTTGAAAAAAATTTTTAATCATTTATTAATCTGTGCCAGTTTATATTTAGCTGTTGCTGCTGAATCAATCTGATCGGTAATTTCAGCCAAATAATATAGCTTATCGCAAATCTCACTTATAGACATTTGATGTTCTGAATTCACAGTAAATTTTCCAGCAAAATATTGAAGAAATTTTTCATCTACAAAGCCGTTTCTATGAGAATACAAATGCCTTATTTGAAGTATCTTCTCTATTTCATTTTGTTTTGATTCATTAAGAACACCTAAATCGCTTATTTGTTTATTTTCTTTTATAAAACCTTTTACACTACCTTTTTGCAACTTACCAAGTTTTTCTTTGGCACAATATTTTACAAATTCTTCCATGTCTGAACAATTTAAAACCTCTTCAAGAGTAACTTCCTTTTTAGATTTTAGTGTTGCCGGATTCGCTAGAAAAATCTCATACAACAAGTCCGACAAATATGTTTCAAAGTTATCCACAAAGGAGGAAAACAATATTCTTGTAAGTATTTTCCCTTCTTGATTGATTGTAGGCGTATTTGCATCTATTGGATAAAGCATCAGAGCAAGATCATCTATTATCTTTAAAATACTTTGATAGTGTTCAATAAACTTGCACTTGGCATTTGTTGCCTTTTTTTTATATTCTTCAAGCTGCTTATTTATAATTTTAATTCTTAAATATCCGTTCACTTTTAATTGGATTTCACTAGGATTTAAAAGTAGAATTTGAGCGCCCACTCTCTTATAAACTTTATCTTCTACAGCAACTAAAATGTCAGATTTTTTAATCTTTATTGCATAAAGCTTTTTGCCATTATATACAACGTATTGGTAAGATACCTGCGGTTGGTGTGAAAGAATATCTAATGCTTTATGAATAATTGTGTTGGCATGAAATTCTTCACTTAAACCGTTGATTTCGATATTTCCTTTCCCACCCTCTGACACACCCAAAATTATGTATCCACCATCAGCATTAGCAAATGAACTGATTAGTTTAGCAATGTTATTGGATGGTGGCAAAACCGCTTTATATTCAAGCGTAGAGCTTTCTGCCTGTCCAATTATTTGGGCTACTTCATTTGTAATATCCATGTTTAAACTCGAATCCTATTAATACCTGTTGTTTTAATAAATTTGCCTAGACTTAAATGTCTTGGTTCATTAACCCCATTATAAATCCATAATTCTGCATTAGGATTATCTAAAGTATCTTTTTCAGAGGTATAGTAAACAATCACCGCTCGATTGTCCGACTGTCTTACAACAACTTCTACGAAGACGCCATCGCCGCTACCCAAGGTTTTAGCCAAACTTTTCTGGATGCCCTCACACGCTTTGACGCTACAATCTGCCTCATCACCGACTCATCCCATCCCATCCTTTCCACTTTCTCACATCAAGACCCCACCCGATCCAATTTATACTTACCTGGCTGCAACACACCTATTAGAAAAGTAGCCCATAAAACTTAGCCTTCAGATTTGATATTACTCCCAGTAATTTTCCCAATCATCCTGAAAAGCTTGCTGCAATCTCTGCATATACGCATCAGTCTTAATCTGCACCATCCACAGATTATTAGCATTGCCACCTCCCTTGCACAGAACACCTTCACCCGCACCGTATTTCCCCTTGCGAAGATCGTCCATAAACTTGCCCGTCAGGAGGCCGCGATAAATCACTCGCGCAATATTTAATTTACCAAAATCCTGAATAAACCGATCGGGAACAACCATACCCCGATCGGTTTCCACATCAAAAAGCACCAGTTGTTTGCGATCGTCCTTTTTGTGCCTTCTGGCAAACGAGTTAGCACGAAAAAACTCTGCAAACACAGTAATTTCATTGCAGTGATACTGTTCGTTCTCTCGAAATTTTGAAGAGGTAAAAAGTTAAGCTTTTAAGCTTAACTTTTTACTTGCTGATATCTAAGCAACCTCTACGAACACACCGCTGCGAGCAAACTCCTCTTCTTCAGGAGTGAAGACAGGAGCTTCATCCACAAGGTCAGGGTCAAAGTAATATGTCTCTTGTAAGAATTGTCCGGTGACGATCGCCTCCTCCAACTCCTTGATGTAATCTTGGGCAACTAAGCAGGCCTCCTTGATGCCTTCCTCATCCCGCTTATCCAACAGCTTTTGCAATGTTGCTCTCACCCCTGTCAGTCGTGCCGCAGGCTTGAGCATACCGTAGAGGCGGTACATCCGATCGGTGGCAATGCTAATGTGTTTGAGGGCCTTGGCTCGTGCTAGCTCAGAGTCAATGCTGGGCCAATAACGAGTGGTATAAAATGCTTTCTCATCCTTGTGATACCACTCCTCCGATCGCGCAATTGATGAGGAGACAGTATTGTGCAGCTTCCAGAAGAATAAGCGCAGGGAAGCGCCATCTACTACGGTGGACAGCTTGGCCTCCATTGATACCTCAAAGTTATTCAGACGCGGATCGCGCCCAAGCACGAGGTACTCCACAGGGTACATTTCCACCTCTTTATTCTGCACCACGTAGGCGTTGAGGTGGTGGCGGCAGTAGGGGCAGGGATACATAGTGGCAAACAGCTTGAAAAAGTCCTTGAAGATTGCCACCAGAGTTTTTTGCTGTTGGGGGGTCTTGGTAGAGACGATTTCAGCCGTAGTGTGGAAGAAACGCCACACCGCAGGGCCAATATAGTACGGGAAGCTGACGCGCATTTGTGAATTCTTTATTTCACTGCGATCGATATACACGTCGATGAACGATACATATTGCGAAAGTTCGCCAGACTCGCGCCCAAACTCCAAGCGTTCGCGCCGTTTCTGTACCCCATTCAGGTAGTTGTGCGTCAAGCGCCATGCCTGTTGAAGCATCAACTTCTGTTTTGGAGCGCATTTGGGAAAGCCTTCTGCAACATCCGCCCCATAGCGCCCAAATTCCCCTGACGCCTTGGTAGCTTCGTACCACTGGTTTAAAGCTGCTTCGTCAGGCACCGTGTTGAAGGGGATGTCTGCTGCTGTGCTGACGCTGAAGGCAGCCAACAGCTTCGGCATAAAATCTTCATACCAATATGCCACTGGCATCATCGCACCATCGATTTCCTCTGAGGCATCCGAGAGGATGACGCGGTTCCACTTCTTCAGGTACTCTTTTGGATCTCCCTCAGATTTGGCTGGTGGCGGTGCCATTTCCTCACTCAGTTCCATTTTTCTCAACCGGTTGAGTTCGTTGACGGCAAGCACGCCCTCGGCGATGTCGCGCAAGTTGAGACTTTTCTTCTTGATGGTGATGGCAAACTCGACTCCTGCGGCAAACTTTTCCTTGGCGGAGGCAGACTTACCCCGCGCCTCCAACATGGCTTTTTGTTCTGCCAACATTTCTGGAGTTTTTTCTATAGTCTTCCAGTTTTTGATGCGATCTTGCAGTCGGGCATATTCATCATCGAGCGATTTAACTACTGCATCCAGTAGAGGGTTGCACGCCGACTCTACTACACCTAATTTTTTATAAAGCTCGATCGCAGTCCTGACAAATTGCACAAAATCAGCGATTCTGTATGGCAAGTTTCTCACGCGCAGGTGAGTCTCGTGGTTGGCCGAGAAACTCTCGCGGAAGCTGCGGTAGGCTGCTCCCTGGATCAGACGAAACAAACCAATCTGCATCTGCAAGCGGGACGTACCGCGCTTTTTCTCAGCTTGTGGGTGTTGCGCGAGTAGTTCTTTTAGTCTCGCTATTTCTGGATTGCTATCGGTGGGTGCTTCTTCTAGATTAGGTTCAATAGTGGCAGAAGCTGCCTCGTTGATAGCAGTTGCTGTAGTTGCGATCGCAGCGGCTGTACTGTCTGAAATCTCGGTGGTTTCTGAACTAACAACCGGAACCGGCGAGTCTTGATATCCGGTTGCGATCTCTGACTCATCGGGTACCAGTTTGCAAAATTCCTTAAAGTCAATTGAGGCATCGCCGTCATGGTCTACCTCTTTGACGATCTCATCGAGCTCTTGCTCTGTCAGCCCAAACTGGCTCATCACACCCTGCATCTCGTTTTTAGTGATTTGACCGCTGCCATCCTCATCAAATACACTAAATGCCATTTTGAGACGACTGTGGCGATCGCCTTGCCGGGACACCATCAGCATTTTGAATTCCTCAAAATCGATACTGCCCGACAAGTCTACGTCCACTTCTTTGATCATGTCGCGCAGCTCGGTTTCGTTAGGACTCTGGCCTAGCGATCGCATCACTTGACCCAGTTCTTCTGATGAGATACCACCGCTCCCGTCCGCGTCAAATACTTGGAACGCTTCCCATAACTTTGCCACATCTTCTTCAGTCATGGCTTTTTTTTCAAGCTCCACAGGTGTCATAACTAAATCTTCCCTGATTTTTTTATGGGCAGTCTATTGATTACGACCAATATACTTTAATTCCTGATGACTTACGCAACGGTGTTGTCACATCCTAGGGGGTTGCCGATATCTCCCACTTTGGCTTGTGACAGTCGATCTAACAGTCGATCTATCAGTTTGATATTACTCCCAGTAATTTTCCCAATCATCCTGAAAAGCTTCCCGCAATCTCTGCATATACGCATCTGTCTTAATCTTCACCATCCACAGATTATTAGCATTGCGGCCTCCCTTGCACACAACACCTTCATCTACACCGTATTTCCCCTTGCGAATATCGTCCATAAACTTGCCCGTCAGGAGGCCACGATAAATCACTCGCGCAATATTTAATTTACCAAAATCCTGAATAAACCGATCGGGAATAACCATACCGCGATCGGTTTCCACATCAAAAAGCACCAGTTGTTTGCGATCGTCCTTTTGGTGCATTCCCGCAAACGACTTAGCGCCCAAAAACTCTGTAAACACAGTAATTTCTGCACAGTGATACTGTTCGTTTTCTCTAAATATAGACTCTAACGGACTAGAAAAATCTCTCTTAAATATTTCAGGTGCTGCTTCTAAACCTGGATGTGCAGCATTAAATTCTGCAATTCCCATCTCATCCAAATCAAATCTACTGCGGCGCGTACCAAAAGCATACCAACCGAGTTCTACTTCCCAAACCCAATGCAAATTAGTACCATCGTACTTTTCAAAAGCTATACATTGTTCGTCAGGGCAATTTTTACTATCTGGAATTTTGGGATAGGCAAGTTGAATTCGTGTCATATAGAGGAAGGAAGAAGGAAAGGGTTTCTAACAGTTTCTCCCCTTCCCATTCTTCCCTAAAAATCTCTCAATTGAGCAGTTTGAACGGCTACTTCTTTAATCTGGGCACCGCGCCGCACTTTCAGTTTCAGAATTTGACCGATTTTGCTGTTGTCCACCAAACTTTGCAACTGTTCGGCCTCAGTCACTCCCTCGCCGTCAATTTGAACTATCACATCCCCTTTGCGAAGGCCTGCTTTCTCAGCAGGGGTGTTGGGCACAACTCGCATCACTAACACTCCATTAACTTCCGGGACAATCAAAGGAGCATTGGGGTCAGAATTATTCTCTCTGGCCATTTCAGGAGTCAAAGCAATCATCTGAATGCCCAAAAACGGATGGCTGACTTCTTCTCCGTTGGCTAGCTGCGCGTAGATGGCCTTGGCTTTGTCGATCGGAATCGCAAAGCCAATACCCATTGCATCAGCTCGAATCGCGGTGTTGATGCCAATCACTTCTCCTCTGCTGTTTAACAAGGGGCCGCCGGAATTGCCGGGATTGATGGCGGCGTCGGTTTGAATGAAATCGAGCCGCTTGTCGGGAATGCCGACGGCTGCTGAAGAGCGTTTCAGGGTGCTGATAATGCCCAAGGTGACGGTGTTGTCAAATCCCAGGGGGTTGCCCACGGCGATCGCCCAATCTCCCACTTTCACCGCGTCGGAATCTCCTAGGGTTGCCACGGGCAAGTTAACTTCCTTGGTATTAATTTTGACAACAGCCAAATCTGTTACTTCGTCAGTACCTTGCACTTCTCCTGGAAATGTCCTGCCGTCGTTTAAGGTGACAGTCACTCGATCGGCTTTGTCAACTACGTGAGCGTTGGTTAAAACAATCCCGCTTTTGTCAATGATGAAGCCGGAACCTTGACCGCGCAAGCGTTCTTGTCTGGGGGTCAGGCTGCGTAAATCTTCTCCCAAAAATCTGCGGAAGAAGGGGTCTTCCATTAAGGGGTCGAGGTTGCGGCTGACAGTGCGCTCAGTATCAATGCGGACAACTGCCGGCCCGACTCGATCGACAGCCGCCGTCACAAAACTGCCGGTATCTCCCGGGAGTTCCCCGCCCCGCAGCGCTAACAGTTGCCGATTCGGGGGAGTGGCTGGGGAAGTCTGGAACTGTAAGTTGGGCGGATTTGTGAACGTCGCGGCGGCAGCGGGCCCAGCATTGATTGTTAAAGCACTCAGGGCGCTCGTCATTCCTAAAATTAGGGCGAACCAACGAGTACCGATTCGAGGTGCGGGGCGAAAAAACTTCAATAGTCGCATAGCGTCAATCTTTGTTAGTCTGGGTTAGTCTGGTAAACGTGTGCGATCGTGCGGACTCAATAATCTGCCACTATAAAGATCCTAAATATATTTTGACAGTTACAATACATGAGTCACGAGCCCGCACCAACTCACCCTATTCTGAATTCTAACTTTAAAAAATTCCCTAGTAATACCACTTTCAAAAAAAGAATGCAACTCTAGGCCCGTGGGCCCAACCATTACGAAATCACTCGTTCCCAATCTAAAATCTAAAATCTAAAATCTAAAATGGTATAACCCCGATGATTCTATCTGAGACTTCTACTGACAAATCCTTGCCCTCAAATTCCCACCACCATCACGACGATAAATCTGCACACCCTCACCATCACGATGAAGAATCCATGCGGCGGCTGGTAAATCGCTTGTCTCGGATTGAGGGACACGTCCGCGGCATTAAAACAATGGTGCAAGAAAACCGTCCTTGTCCCGAAGTTCTCGTGCAAGTTGCTGCGGTTCGAGGCGCGCTCGATCGCGTGGCGAGAATCATTCTGGACGAACACTTAACCGAGTGCATTGCCCGAGCCGCTAAAGAAGGTAATATCGATACGGAAATCGAAGAGTTGAAAGCGGCTTTGGATCGGTTTTTGCCTTAGCCGATGCCAATTTTTACATCATAACAAAACCTGCAAATTAGACAAAACTTGCAAGTTATATTTCTGACCAATTTTTTAAGCATCTTTCACAAACGCCGGAAAAGCATCTAATCTTCTCCCCTTCACCCTATTACCACAACATATAATTTATATGCTCTGCAGTTTATGATAGCGCGTTTTGTTAAAAAATAATTAGTCTGATTTGTCGTGACGAGGCAAGTCTTCAAACTCTTCACAGATTGACTGCAAACAATTAGATGAGCGGTGATTTATCGGACGTGGTACGAACAGTCTAGACTTTAGTTAGCTTGGCTTTGAGCTGGTATCTGACTGTTGCATAAACGGCTTTGTAGGAAGCTTCAATGCTGTATTCCTGCTGCAACCACTCTTGAATTTCTCCATAGCTTTTAAAGCCTTTCTGGGGGTCGCTGAGGCGCATTGCCAAACTAGCGCGGGCCAGAGGAGGAATGGCCGGCTTGCGGCCGCCGCTGTGCTTTGTTTCGAGGAGTCCTTCGAGTCCGTCAGATCGGTACTTTCTCAGCCACCGCTGCACTGTAATTCGATTGACTCCGATCGTCATTGCCAATTCTTTAACTGTCTTAACGTGACAAATTTTGAACAGGTAAAGTGCTTGAATTTTTTGAAAACCGCTGGCTGTTTTTTGTTCCGTTAACAGGTTTTTTAGTTCTTCAATTGTCTCTGTGATGCTAATTTTACATACTCCTGCCATATCAATTACCTCACGATTCCCTTTCTACAATACCTTTGTTTGAATTGACAAGGGAGCAATTCGCTCCTATCCTAAATGCTCGCCTTTTGTTTGCAATGAAGCAATAGAAAAGCGATATCATTAAACTTTTTCTGTGCGGGATGCACTCTGACACTCAGAAATCGGTTTTGTTTTTGCCGAGAGCAAAGGCTGCAACGAAGTTGTTTAGTAAAAAACCAGGTTTCTGGATCTGTTTTGTATTTTACAGACAAGCGTCATTGCTAATACCGATGTCAGTTAACCGATCGACTGCAATATTAGCGGCAATAGTGGAATTTTAAAAAATACCATTTATTCTCTTTTTGCTAAACATATATCATGGTTTTCGTGATATTTACTGCTAAATTTTGCTAAGGTATTGGCGATTTTTATTCATTAGTTGCTAGCAAACAGGCGAATATCTGTAAACCAGCGATCGCATTTTTATACAGACATTTCCCTACTCCCAGAAGTGCATTTCTGGATTTCGGCGAGAAATCTTGATACACCAACACTCTCATCACCCGGAGTGGGTAGCGCCGAGTGACATTGCAACCGACTTTCACAGGAAGCGGGCAACTATCTGTGAAACTACTTGCTCGATCGCCAGTTGAGTAAAACACGACGAGGGTGGCATTGTCAATTTTTTAGCATTACAGTATAAGTATCGGGTATTTCTTCGGGGCTGCTGTGATCGAAATGAGAGTTTCTATGTGATCCTACTAACATTGTTTTGTGATCTTAGTCACACAAACACTCAGTAAGCTCAACTACCCACAAAAAGTTATGGGTTCGATCGGACTTTCCACCTAGAATCTTTGGGATTTAGTTAGGAAGTGCGATCGAACTTGTTGTTAAAATTTTTAAATATTAATTTGCAAGCAAAGGGAAAAGAGAATGCAGCTTTGTCCTTCACCGTCACCAAACCATCTAATTTATACTCAAACCTTGCAGATTGAGGGAAGTTTCACCCTGAGTGTGAATATTTCAGAATCTAAAATTGCATAACATCCGGTGCAACCAGCTTGCTGACAGTATTCTTCATTTAAAAGGTGTAGAGAAGCCACAATGAACGTTGACGAACTGCTCAAGCTATATGCAATAGGAGAAAGAAATTTTAGCGGGGTCTACCTCCACGAGGTCTACCTCTACGAAGCAGAATTGATTGGAGCCAATCTGTATGAAGCCGACCTGATTGGAGCCCATCTCAGCAAAGCCAAACTCAACAGAGTCAACTTTGGTAAAGCCAATTTGTGCAAGATTAATTTGAGCAAAGCAGACTTAGGTGGAGCCGACCTCACAGAAGCACTTTTACTTGAAGCTAACCTGAATCGAGCTGAGTTGATGGGAGCAAATCTCAGCAAAGCAGACTTGAGCGGAGCTTCCCTGATCCAAGCAACTTTAATTGGAGCCAACATATCTCGGGCAACACTCAGCCGTGCAGACTTGCACGGAGTAAATCTTTACGGAGTAAACTTGCGTAGGGCGGTGATCACAGAATGCGATTTAATTGGCGCAAACTTGAGTAAAGTAGACCTTAGCGGAGCCGACTTAATGGGGGCGAGTCTAATTAGGGCAGACTTGACTGAAGCGATTTTAAGTGCGTCAGACTTAAGCGGAGCCAACCTGTTGGGAGCAAACCTTACAAAAGTTAACCTGAGCGGAGTATATCTTAAGGGTACAACGATGCCCGACGGCACGATTCACGACTAATTTATTTGTTAATTTTTATGGTTGCCGAGAACAGCGGCTAAAGGGTAATGAGCTTTTCATTACCCTAATTTATTGGTAGGGAAGTGTTTATTTGACACTCAGGTAAGGCGGATAACTTCAATGTAGGGTGCTGAAGGCGCACAGAACTCCTACATACGGCAAGTCAAAAGATTTGTTGGGAACTTGTGTTATGGTGATTTTCAATTGCTTCGATAAAAGCTATTTTAGACTTAATATTTTGGATTTGGACGGTTAAAATGAAACTCAGAATCCTCGCTGCTGTAACGGTGCTAAGCGCGATCGCCCCCATCGCTCCTGCCACCGCCGAGAACATCCAACACACGCAACAATTACTAGCCACCCGACAGTGTCCCAACTGCGACCTCAGCAGTGCGGGCTTGGTTTTAGCCAACTTAACCGGAGCCAATCTCAAAGGTGCTGATTTGAGGTTGGCTAACCTCAGTCGAGCCAACCTCACCGGGGCTGACCTCAGCGGTGCCAACCTCAGTGGCACTAGTCTGTTTGGCGTCAACCTGACAGGGGCGAACCTCAGCGGTGCCAACCTCAGCGGTGCTGACTTGAGAAGCGCCTATCTGGGCGACGCCAATTTGCTCAACGCCAATTTAACTAACGCGCAACTCCTCGGAGTTAGAGGAATGCCAACCAATATCGGCACCGCTGAAGACTTCTACCGATTGGGAGTGCTGGAAGCTCAAGCAGGAAACTACAGAAACGCCATTGATTATTACAATCAAGCCCTGAATCTCAAATCGGATTTAGCAGCCGTTTATTTTGCCCGCAGTATGTCTCGCGCTGACTTGGGAGACTTCGCCGGCGCGGCCGGGGACGCTGCAATCGCAAACCAACTGTTTGGCGCTCAAGGAAATACCCAAGGTCAGGAATTGTCAAAGCAGTTAGGCGAAGCGATTGTAGCGCGTCAAAGGCCTACGGAACCCAGCACGGGGGGCGGTGGCAACTTTATGAGTCTTCTCGGTTCGATCGGTTCTGTGCTGGTGAAGCTAATCTTGCCTTAAAGACTTGTGAACGCCCCGATCCAACGACTTTTCATGCTGTGCCAACCCAAGCGATGCAGAGCTTTTCATAGAGGATGTTTTAAACGGAACTTACCCCCCACGTTCGATCGCGAGAGTTTTCCAACCCCCAGGCAGCGGTCGATCGGGGTGAGAACCCTC
>JAUBSN010000069.1:0-50888 GCA_036704825.1 Microcoleus sp. F8-C3
GAGCCTGAGCGATGCGGGCGATGAATCGCTCAGGCTTGAATTGAAAGCGGCCAACAAGCAACTTGCAGAATGGGACGGGGAACTGAATCAGTTGCACGAGCGCAACGGCGATTTGGGGCTGAAGGTGCAGATGCTGGAGCAAGAGCTCAAAGAAGCGCGGCGCTCACGGGATGCAAATAAAAACTCGGCTCCGATCGTCGCAGACTTTCCAGAGCCGGCCGACTTACTCAACCATTTAAAAGCGCGGCGCAAAAAGTCCGGGGCAAACTTGGCAGATATGGAGGTGGTTTTAGAAATCCTCAGCACCTAAATTAGCGAAGGATGAGCCGAAAGCGTAAGTTTTAATAACGTAACCAACCTGAAACTATTGATATACAAAGCGTTGAGGGTAGTGCGGATAAAAGGACTTGAACCTTCACTCCTTTCGGAACCAGAACCTAAATCTGGCGCGTCTGCCAATTTCGCCATATCCGCATTTTGACATTTAAAGACTGTAGCACACAACAGAGCGATCGGTCAATCGATTTTAGATTTTAGATTTTAGATTTTAGATTGAAGAAAGGGACCCACTGATAAATCCGCAGGCTTACGACCAAATTGCTCGATCGCCCAACATCTAGAAACCCGGTCTTTTTGGGACACCGGGTTCAATCATGAGTTATGGCCACAACAATTTTCCGTATTTTTCACTTGTCACTTACTTTTGGCCCAGCGCTTTCCAGGTTGTTTCGTCCACCATGCCGTTAGCCGTCAAACCCTTAGACTGCTGAAAGCTCTTGACAGCCGTAGCAGTGCGAGCGCCAAAAATGCCGTCGATGGGGCCGGGATCGTAACCCTGTATTTCCAAACGCACCTGTAGCGTCTTCACCTTGGAACCGACAGCGCCTTTATTTAGAAGAGTTGGAGGATTGCCGGGAACAGCAGCATTGCTCAGAATTGGAGCATTGCTCTGCACAGTTTCAGGAGCAGACGCCGGATCTGCTGCTAAAGCTGTCCAAGTTTCTTTGTCCACAATGCCGTCTGCTTGCAAACCCTTAGACTGCTGAAAGGCACGGACTGCCGATCTGGTTCGAGAGCCATAGGAACCGTCGATCGTCCCTACCTTGAAACTGTGCACCTGCAACCGTTGCTGTATGGCTGCAACTTCTGGCCCGTCAGCTCCCGCCGAGATAGTTTTTTCCTTTCTCACTGGGGGCTGCTCGCCCGCGTAAAAAGGCTTGTTAAACATCTCTCCTTGGGACTTTCCCTCGGACGATGCTGACGCACCCGGATCGGCTGGAGCCGTAAAGTCTCTGCGGTACTCTTCCTGCACTAGGGGTTCGGAGTCAAAAGCAGCAGTTGCCTTTCGGGTCAAGGCGGGAACGAGCAGAGCAATCAAGCTGAAAATCGTAACAGTAGTCACACGCATAAATTTCATCCTGTTAGTGAGGTTTGACAAGGTTTCCCTGTTTTCAAGTTTCTCAATCTAATTGTATTACCCGGACTGCTTTATCAAACATATAGCAGAAGCAAGAAGGAAGAATGCCTTTCGACTTCGCGAGCGGGTAACAAAAAGTCCGAGAGAAGGGGTGATAGACCGAATTGGTTTGAGCCATCAAGAAAGTTCTAAGCGTCTGGCGCGGTTGCTATATCTGCCCCGGTCTCTAAAATTTCGGCAATCGGGACACCAGCACTCAGAAGTTACGTGTTAGCAGTAGGGGCCGGTTCGCACTATTCCTAATAAACCCGGTTGATTCCGAGATGTTTCGTTACAAAGCCCATACTTTCGTATAAACCACGTCTTTTAGCCTCAGTCTTATGGTACAAAACCTGCCGTCATTCACAAATCTTTACAGGCGTATTGTGTACAAAGTTGATATATGAAAGGCGAAGTTTTTTTTTATACCCCCGTAATATCAATGTCGGTTGTATCGGAATTATTAAACTCCTCTTAACGCAGAGGATACAGAGAAAGGGAAGACAGAGATGAATAATTCCGATACCAACCGATTTGATATAAAAAGGAAAACTAGCGACTTATCGGTTCGCGTGTTCTGCCAATAAAGCCTTGGCTCTCGGCTTGTAAATCAGATAAAACAGCGCTTCTATGTAGCGGAGCAGATCTTCGCGGTTTTCCTTGGAGGAGTAGTTCCAGAAACCGTAAGTCCGCGCCAGAGTCAGCAGTTTGGTAGTGTGAATTTTCCAGGTATACGTGCTGTAAACTCTGTCAATTCCTCGAGTTGAAATTTCATACCAATAGTTGGAATTTTGTTCGCATTTCGATAAGAAATCTAAAATTTTTTGGGCAGTCTCCTGGTGGTTTGTCGGGTTGATATAAAACCCATTTACGCCATCTTGAATGATTTCCAGCGGGCCTCCAAACTGCGTCCCGAAAGTGGGAATGCCGGTAATCATTGCTTCGAGAATTGTCAAGCCAAAAGCTTCAAATAAGGCTGGCTGAACAAATATACCTTGGGTGTCGGCGATTACCCGGTAGATTTCGCCGGACAGGCTTTTGGAAAGCCTCACTCCCAGCCAGCGAATTTTACCGTGAAGGTTGTATTGGTCGATAATTGCGTAGAGCTTTTTAATTTCTTCTGCTTCTTCGTAATCGTCGGTTTCTTCGACCCGCAGTTTGCCAGCTACTAGAATTAAGTTGCATTTTTCTTGCAGTTCCTGGCTTTTTCCGAACAATTCTGCTAAGCCTGTCAGGTTTTTAATGCGATCGAGCCTGGCGATCGAAAATAAAGGGCGCTTTTGCGGGTCGTCGAGTTTTCCCAAGACTTGTTCGGGATCTTCTAGGGTAAACAGCAGTTCGTTAAGCCGATCGCGATCGCCTTGCACCCGGTCTTCGATCCGCGTGTAGGGAAAGTATACGCTTTCGTTGACTCCCGGCGGCACGACGTTGAATTTTGGGCTGAACAGTTCAATCCCGTTCACAACGCGGTACAAATCCGGCATGGTAAAACAACGGTAAGATTCGTACTGACCGACACCATCGGGTTGGCCGACAATCTCTTGATAGGTGCTGGTGACAATACAATTAGCTGCATTCATGGCAATTATATCAGCAGTAAATTGCAGCGAAAAATGGTATTTTTCCTCTGATTCTTGCCAGTAGAGATTGCTCAACAAATATTTAGATTTTTCCAGCGCGTGGGCAATATTGCACTGAGTAGTTTTGAGTTTGCGAGACAGCAAAAACGCTACCAAGTTGCCGTCGGAATAGTTGCCGACAATTAAATCTGGCTTGCCCTGAAACTCAGCCAGCAATTCTTTTTCTGCATCGATCGCGTAAGTTTCCAAATAAGGCCAAATCTCGAACCGCGAAATCCAATTTTGAGTCATTTTGGGATTGAACTCGCGGAAGGGAACCCGCAAAATCCAAACATCTTCTGTGTCGTAAACTTTTTCCAAACGTTCGTTGCAGCGCGTGCCGTCGCTGTTAGGAATTAACCTGGTGAGAATAATTACTTTAGGTTTTACGCCTAAACTATCGAGACCGGCAAGATGAATGTCTTCTTGCAGTTGTTTCTCTAAACTCTTGGCTTGATCGAGGACATAAACTACCTGCCCTCCCGTATCCGGCCGCCCCAAAACTCCTTCTTGGCCGAACCAGCCGTGAGGAGAAACTAGGACGATGTTGAAAATCATCGGGATGCGAGAAATAAATGTTTCTAGGGTTTGCGAATCGGGGGCATCAATTAATTCGTCAAGAATTCCTAGGGTTTCCTGCACGCGGGCTGCGGTATTTCCCCAACCTGCCTCCAAACCCATCATTTGCAAAACCAGTCGAAATCTTTCGTAGGGTTCTTCTTGAGAAAGTTCGCTAACAAAGGTGAGGGTTTTTTTGACTTGTTCTGAAAGTTGTTCTTGGGATTTTATGCGATCGTTAATTAGTAATTGTACGCCGTTGCAGCGGTGAATGCCCAAGAAATTAAATAGAGTTTCCTGCGATTGTCTGGGGTCTTGGAACAGTTTGCTGGACAGGTATCGGTTGAGAAATTGCACTCCTTTGCCGATGTTTTTGGGGTCGCGAATTGTGGGGGAGTAGTCGTAAAAAGGGCCGAAATCTAGTTCGAGGATATCGCCTTCTTGGGGGTGAAAGTGGTTGACGAAGCGATCGCGCGCGTCGAGCAATTCTTGCACTGTCATCGGTTCGATTGTCAAGTCGTCTGCAACTCGCACTATTTCTGTATTAGCAATTTTTGGTCGCAGCAGGACGCAAAGGCTACCATCTTCAAGAATAATTTCCTGAACGCAGTAAATCAGTTTGCTCAAATGAGAAGATTGATGGAACTGTTCGGGCTTTTCGTATTTGGTGCAGTAAGCCGCAAAAGAGTTAACTATGTCGTTTCGCAGTAAATATTTGTTTCCCAAAGCGCGTAAATCTCTGACAAACTGACGCAAGTCGGTTTTTTCGTCGCTGGCGATAACAGCCTGAAAAAGTTCAGACATAGATACTCACTTATTTAACATTTTTGACGGTTGCTGTGAAATTAGGCGATACTGTATTAGTATCGCCCTTTTTTTTAGGCGACTACTTTTTTTAATGTCATCTTAAAGTTTGCAATCTGAACTTGCTATCCCTCAAATGACATAAAATTCCCCGTATTTGTGGCGAATGTAGCGGATAAAGGGATCGATACTTAAAGGTGAACCGGTAACGCGATCGATCAATTCGACGGCAGTGTATTTGCGGCCGTGCTGATAGATATTTTGTTTTAGCCAGTCGTGGAGTACGGTAAAATTGCCCTGTTCTATTTCTACGGGAATTTCAGGATTGAGTTTTACTGCTGTTTCGTAGAATTGG
Organism: Microcoleus sp. F8-C3; assembly: GCA_036704825.1. Classification (GTDB taxonomy): domain Bacteria; phylum Cyanobacteriota; class Cyanobacteriia; order Cyanobacteriales; family Microcoleaceae; genus Microcoleus. Next base: position 4,793 of record JAUBSN010000069.1, read on the forward strand.
GCGCTCATCAAGTTGCCGAGGGTGTAACCTTGGAACATTCCGCCGATCGTACCGACGTACCAGTGAACATCTTGCATGGCGCCTTCGCTGTCGGTGGCGGGGACAACGCCGAGGTCGGTTTGATAGCGTTCGTTCCAGGCTTCGGGGAGGTCTCGCACTGCTAGTTTTCCCTCTACCATTGCCAATTCTAGGTCAAAGCGGATGGCGACGTGGAGGTTGTAGGTTACTTCGTCGGCGTCTGTGCGGACGAGCGATCGCGAGACTTTGTTGATTGCCCGGTAAAATGCGTCAGTGGATACGTGTCCCAACTGTCGCAAAAATATCCCTTGGAGTTGCGGGTAGAAACATTCCCAAAAACCGCGACTGCGCCCCACTAGATTTTCCCAAAGTCGCGATTGACTTTCGTGCACGCCGGAGGAAATGCCGCCTGCCAGAAGCGTACCTTCAAATTCCGGGGAATTTCCGAGTTCGTAGAGGGCGTGTCCGGCTTCGTGGATGCTGCTGAACAGTGCTTGATCCAGGTGGTCTTCATAGACGCGGGTGGTAATTCGCACGTCGTCTATAGAGAAGTTAGTCATGAACGGGTGCAGGGTGGTGTCTTGCCGTCCCCGCTGGAAGTCGAACCCCATGCGTTCTACGACTGTGCGCGTGAATTCTAGTTGCTGGGATTCTGGGAAGTTTTGGTGCAAGCAGGAGTCGTCGGCGGGTGGTTGGGAGGTGATGGCTTCGACTATCGGCACTAATTCTTGACGCAGTTTGGCGAAAAGCGGGCGCAGCAGGGATACTTTCATGCCGTAGTCGCTGCGATCGATCAACGGATCGGCGATGTGTTCGTAGCCGGGGAAAAAGTCAGCGTACTGCCTGCTTAATTCTAGGGTTTTTTCTAGATACGGCTCGACCGCTGCGAAATTGTTGGCTGCCCTAGCTGCTGCCCAAGCTTCGTAGCTGTCGGCTTGGTGGCGGCAGAGTGCGGACATGAAGGTTGCGGGGACTCTGGAGGCGCGATCGTAGTCTCTGCGGGCGATGCGGATCAGGCTGGCTGCGGTGGAGTCGTAGGGGAGGGTTTGTTCGTAGAAACGCAAGTCTTCTAGAAGTTCACCTATTTTTGGGTCTGTAAATTTTTCGTGGGATATTTGTTTGAGTGTAGCCAACTGGCGGCCTCTGGCACTTGCACCTTTGGGCGGCATATAAGTTGATTGATCCCAATGCAGCAGCGAAGAGGCTGATTCGATGTCGTTAACTTCTCTGAGGTGGGCTGCTAGTTGAGCGAATTTTGCTTGAGTTTTGTCTAGGGTTTGCATGATGGGGGTTTATGGTCCTGTTTTGCCTACAACGGTTGCAGTGCGGCATCCGTATCCATCAATCATTGCTACCCTGAAATCAAGCTAAAAACCGCACTTGTTCCTGTATTGTACGCAATTTAGAGTCATTTTTGCACTGTTTTCGGTATTTTTCGGGATTGAGTTCGATCGCCTTGGATAAGTTTTCGATCGCCAGCCGGATGCTGGTGGCTACAAGTTCGGGGCTGTTTGTGAGCTCGCCTGCTTGTTTTTCCAGGACGTAAACGCAACCTTTTTGATAGTAAAGGTTTGGATCGTCGGGTGTGAGTGCGATGATTTTATCGTAGGAAGCGATGGCTTCGGTAAATCGTTTAATTTTTCTGAGGGCGACGGCGCGGTTGTACCAGGCTTCGATGTTGTCTGGCTGCAACTCTACAGTTTTGTCCCAAGAGGCAATTGCTTCTTCAAAGCGTTTTAAGTTGGCGAAGGCTAAGCCGCGGTTGTACCAGGTTTCGCTGTCATTTGGCTTGAGTGCGAGGGCTTTGTCCCAGGATGCGATCGCGGTTTCAAATTGTCCCATTTGTGCGATCGCCGTGCCGCGTTTGTTCCAGACTTCGGGGGAATTCGGCCGCAGTTGCAGGGTTTTGTCGTAGGAGGCGACGGCTTCCGGGTAGAGTTTTTCATCGGCTAGGGCTAAGCCGCGGTTGTACCAGGCTTGATGCAAGTCTGGTTTGAGTTCGATCGCTTTGTCGTAGGATGCGATCGCGGCTGTATTTTGGTCGGATTTTCTCAGGGCAAATGCTTTGTTGTACCAAGCTTCGCAGTAGTCTGGTTTGATGGCGATGGCTTTCTCGTAGGAGGCGATCGCTTCTGAGAATTTTTCTAAGCTGACGAAGGTGTTGCCGCGGTTCGTCCAAGCTTCGCGGTAGCTGGGCTTGAGTTCGATCGCCTGTTCGTAGGATGCGATCGCTTCTGAGAGTCTGTTGAGCTTCCGCAAAACGTTGGCCCGATTGTACCACGCTTCTGGATTGTTTGGTTTGATTTGTAGGGATTTGTTGTAGGCTGCGATCGCTGCTTCTAGCTGTCCCAATTTTCTGAGGGCTACGCCTTGGTTGTACCAGGCTTCATAAAATGTTGGTTGGAGTTCGATCGCTTTTTCCCAAGATTCGATCGCAGCTTGGAATCGTCCCATTGCTTCTAGGGCGTTGCCGCGATCGTACCAGGTTTGAGCGTTTTGGGGGTTGACTTCTATGGATTTTTCCCCTGAGTCGATCGGCTGTTCTTTGCTAGCTAATTTTTGCAAGGGGTTTCACCTCTTTATTTTCTGTCTAATTGATTCTTTTCTTTTTTATATGCGATCTTTTTCGCCTGTGAGTGCTTTCGATCGCGAGTATTTGGTTATTGATGGCAATTTTACACGAATTTGGGAGCTTTTTCAATTTTTTTGCTTATAATTCTAGAGCTGGGATTTGAAGGTATAGATTAATACTATTTTTTTGAGCTGACTGCGTAGAAAAGAGGAAAGGGCGATCGTACTGAGGTGTGATAAACCTCATCCAAGATATCATTTTCACGTAACCTTTGTGAGCGATCGGCGGTTGAAACCGCGTCTTGTCAAGCGAAGTCCGCCTTTGCAGAGTAAGAAATAAGAGGGATATTTAAGGTAGATCTGGTTTACCGTCAGCTATCGTATAAATGTCTTCTTCAGGGTCGAGGATAGAACCACAATTAGGCTCGATTGCTACTGTTTTAATCCATTCAGGGTCGTGGAATGGCAAGCCATCAGCTAAAGTGTAGATATCTTCCGCTGAGTCTCTCAGAGAATCAAAAGCCCGATTGCGGGTCGCAGCTTTTAGCCATTCATATTCTTGTAGTTGGGCTTTGTCAATTAGGGCAGCTTCTAGTGCTTCCAGTCGCTTCAGGTCTGCATAAGTAATGATAGCAGCGATCGCTCTTCCTTCCTGTTCTATGACAATTCGTTCTCCAGTATCCTCGACATGGGCGATGAGTTCGGGAAATCTGTCATTGGTTAGATTAACATTTAGTTTAGTCATCTTTTAACTCGCTATTAATTATCCTATTATATCGTGTCCATTAGCTTCGTTGAAAAGTGTTTGTGATGCTGTAGGGGCGGGTTTTACCAACAATAATCGCCTCAAACCAACAATCTCATAAACCCGCCCCGCCCAAGGGCAAATCCCTATTCTTGAATCAAGGCTTGAAACCGAGAATGCGATCGAATGCTGTCAAAATCCGAGTCAGTTTTTGCCATTTCTCGGTATTTGTCAGGATTCAGATTGATGGCTTGCTGCAAATTCTGAATCGCTGGGTCAATCTGACTCTGTAAGGCATAATAGCAAGCTTTATTATAAAATGCTGGCTGATAATCTGGTTTGATTTCTAAGGCTTTGTCGTAGGAGGCGATCGCTTCTTCCCATCTTCCTAATTTACCCAGTGCCTTGCCCCGATAGTTCCAGGCTTCGTGATAATCTGGTTTGAATTCTAAGGCTTTGTCGTAGGAGGCGATCGCCTCTTCCACTCTGCCTAAATAATCCAGTCCAACGCCCCGATTGTTCCAGGCTTCGTGTAAATCTGGTTTGATTTCTATGGCTTTGTCGTAGGAGGCTATCTCCTCTTCAAATCTGCCTAAATTACCCAGTGCAACGCCCCGATTGTTCCAGGCTTCGTGATAATTTGGTTTGATTTCTAAGGCTTTGTCGTAGTCGGCGATAGCTTCTGAAAATCTGCCTAAATTAACCAGTGCATTACCCCGATTGTTCCAGGCTTCGTGATAATTTGGTTTGATTTCTAAGGCTTTGTCGTAGTCGGCTATCTCCTCTTCAAATCTGCCTAAATCATCCAGTGCAATGCCCCGATTGTACCAGGATTCGTATTTATCTGGTTTGAATTTTAAGGCTGTGTCGTAGTCGGCGATAGCTTCTGACAATCTGCCTAAATTAACCAGTGCATTGCCCCGATTGTGCCAGGCTTCGTGATAATTTGGTTTTAATTCTAAGGCTTTGTCGTAGTCCGCGATAGCTTCTGACAATCTGCCTAAATTAACCAGTGCAACGCCCCGATAGTTCCAGCATTCGTGATAATCTGGTTTGATTTCTAAGGCTTTGTCGTAGGAGGCTATCGCCTCTGTATATTCTTGAGCAGATTCATACAATACACCTTGTAAAAAAAACAATTCGGCTTTTTGTTCTGGCGTTTGTCCATCTAGATTAATCAAAATTTTAATTATAGCCAATTCCTGTTTTTGTTGGGAATTTAAAGTTTGTTTGTTTTCTATATTCATCATTTATTCCTCTTCGTAAAACTTTTATTTTTCCAAGTATAACCGTAGGGTGCATCAGGGATAAATCCTTGAGTAAGTGGTTAAAATTTTCGGCACTGACGCACCTTACAATCACTATTTTATCAGGTGCGTCGCTATAAGATTGTCGAAATTTAGTTAATAATTTTTCATGGCGACACACCCTACCACTAAGCTAATAATACCCGATCCGCCGTCAACACTAATTCTGGAAAAGTAGGCGAAACAATTTGTTCGTCACCTTGAAACAGAGTGCGCTGATATTTCCCTGCAGCATTTAGCGAAAAAACAAATACCGTCGGAATTTTCTGGTTTCCCAAATACTCTCTTTTTCCAATTGCTAAATAATCAATAATCCAGTAGTCAGCAATCCCCAATCGTTCGTATTCATCTAGCTTATCAACATAATCATCTTCCCAATTAGTTGATACTACCTCCACAGCTAACTGAATCGGCGATTCGAGTGCGGTATAGGACTTGCGTTCACCACGCCACAAAGTACGATCGATAACACTGACATCAGGAACTCGTCCTTGTTCCGTACCTTCTTTTGTGGTAGTTTTAATAGTGATACCTCGCTTGACTGCATAGTTGAGTTTTAGCCGATCGCTCTCTTGATAAAAGTGTCTGTCTGTAAATTCACCAATATCCTGATTTCTCGTAATTGCTATTTTGATAATTTCTATGCTCACCAATTTTAAAAGACTATATTCCTGGAAAATTGCAATAAACTTGTTAAAATTTAAATTATTGTTTTGCGGTGGCAATAATGTTATTTAATTTGATACAAACTTGACACTAAATTCCTAAAAAATTAATAATTATTAGGGTGCGCCGAAGAGCACTTTATTGATAATTCGTTGGTGGGGGCGGGTTTTCGAGATGGTCGGTTTTAGGCAATTATTGTTGGTAAAACCCGCCCCTACAGGATTTATCAGGCTTGATACTTTTTCAGAATAGCAACTTTTTCGGGGAAGATTTCGATCGCCATTTTGTCATCATCACGAATCGCGAGCGATCGCCTCACTTCGCCCAAAAACAGCGGCTGCGACAGCCCCGGTTCAGGATGTACAATTGTCCGAACCCGGATGGTCATGTAGTCTCTGCCCCTTCCAGAGCGCCCTGGAGAGTACAAATCCGCAGCCGCTTGCCGCATCGTTGCTTCTAATTCCGATTCGGCGATCGTAGGCGGCACGGTAATTACTGTTTGAGCGCCGCCAGTATCGTAAACTAAAGAATAGCGCACCGCACCGGGAATTTCGATGCGAGTAAACAGTCCCAAACCGAGACCGAATATACTTGCAGCGACTACGCCCATAAAGCTTGTCACTCCTACTAATCGGAAGCGAAAACCCCATTTGAAGATAAATGCTATAACAGTTATAATAGCCAAGGCTGCTGTCAGCATTCCCGCCCATTGGGCGTACATTAAAAGGTTAGAATTTACGTTCATTTGATGATTTGTTGACTGTTGACTGTTGACTGTTGACTGTTGACTGTTGACTGATAACAATCTAAAATCTAAAATCGATTGGCTGTTGACTGTTGACTGTTGACTGATAACAATCTAAAATCTAAAATCGATTGACTGTTGATATTAGTTACCAATTGATATTAGTTACCAATACCCGATGCCCTGCGCGGGTCAATGCCCAATGATTAATTAAGCATTTCGGGCCACAAGCAGATAAGTCATCATATCGCCTTTGCCCTTCACCGGAATCACGCCCCGCTCCTCAAAAACGTACTTACCCCGCAGGCGTTCGTAGGTAGCAACTGTCACCTGAATGCTGCCGGGGACGCCTTGAGATTCCATCCGGGAAGCTGTATTTACCGTATCTCCCCACAAATCGTAAGTAAATTTTTTGGTACCGATTACCCCAGCTTCCACCGGGCCTGTGTGGATGCCGATGCGGATGCTGAGCGGCTGACCTCCCTTGGTGCGTATCTTAGTCATTGCTGCTTGAATTTCCAGCGCCATTTCAGCGATCGACTCGGCGTGGTTGTCGCTGGGCGTCGGCAAACCGCCAACTACCATATAAGCATCGCCGATCGTCTTAATTTTCTCAAGTCCGTAGCGATCGGCCAACTCGTCAAAAGCGGAAAAAATCTCGTTGAGCAACTCCACCAACTGGGCCGGCGATAAATGAGACGAAAGCTTAGTAAAACCGACCAAATCGGCAAACATCACCGTTACCTCAGCGAAACTGTCTGCGATCGTAATTTCCCCGTGTTTGAGGCGCTGCGCGATCGCCTTCGGTAAAATATTTAACAGCAAACGCTCGGACTTTTCCTTTTCCTGAGCCAACTCGTGTAAATACGCCTGTTCCTTATCCCGCAGCCGCTTCTTTTCCAGACAAGCGCTAATCCGAGCCTTGAGCAATACCGGATTGAACGGTTTAGAAAGATAATCCTCCGCCCCCAACTCTATACACCGGACGATACTGTCGATATCGTCCACAGCCGAAATCATAATCACCGGGATGTAGCGCAAATTCTCGTCCGCCTTCAGACTTTCGAGCACCTGATAGCCGTTCATTTGCGGCATCATAATGTCTAGAAGCACCAAATCAAAAGGAACGCTTCGCAACATTTCCAGAGCTTGGAGACCATCTTCAGCAACAGTCACCGCATGGCCTTGACGCTGAAGCCGGCGGGCCAGCAAATCGCGGTTTACCTCATTGTCGTCCACAACCAGCACGCTGCCCTCGTCACCTTTCATGTCAGGGCCTCTTTCAGAAGAGTTTCAATTTTACCCAAAAGTCGGGGAAACTCGACGGGTTTGGTGTCGTAGTCGTTGCAGCCCGCGGCAAGACACTTTTCACGATCGCCCGCCATTGCGTGAGCCGTCAGGGCAATCACCGGAATCCTGCTAGTTTCAGGAGCAGCCTTAATTTGCTGCGTTGCTTGCCACCCGTCTAGCACAGGCAGACTCATATCCATCAGAATCAAATCCGGTACTTTCGCGAGCGCCATCGACACTCCCTCAGCACCGTCAACAGCAATAAAGACCTCGTGTCCCTTGCGGGCCAGACGCCTGGAAAGCATATCCCTGTTCATTTCGTTATCTTCGACCAACAGGATTTTAGCCATTGGTGTTCTCCTTGCCTTTCGAGTCGTACCTGCGATCGAACCTGTCATTCACTATAGAGCGAACATCGCGCAACAAAGTATCGCAACTGTAGAGTCCCTTTTGTAGTACCCGCTCGACGTAGCCGTTGAGCTGCTGGCTTTCGGCCGGTGTCAAGTTTTTCCCCGTGATCGCAACAATCGGTATAGGATCTCCCGAATGGGATTTGCGAATTTCCCCGATCAACTCAAAACCATCCATTTCTGGCAACATCAAATCCAGTAATATCAGGTGCGGGCGAGCAACTTTTAGCCGATCGAGAGCAGCGCGTCCGCTGTCAGCTTCCGTTACTGCCCAGCCTTGTGTTTCTAGTACGCATCGCAGTATTTCGCGCGCGGCAACGTCGTCTTCCACAATTAGAATCTGACAGGTCCAATTGTTACTTGCAACCCCGTCTTGGTCGCGTCGGTACTTGTTCAACAAGGCAGCCAGCCGTTTGCCGTCCACTGGTTTGGTGAGGTAGTCCGAGGCACCCAATGCAAAGCCGAGGCTTTTGTTGCCAACAAAGGATAGCAGGATTACGGGAATTTCGGCAAGATCCGGATCTGCCTTCAGCGCTGAGAGTACCGCCCAGCCGTCCATTCCGGGCATGATCACGTCGAGGGTAATGGCGTCTGGCCGCAGTTGCTTAGCCAGCCGGAGAGCTTGCTCGCCGCCGCCGGCGACTTCTACGTGCAGTCCTTGGCGAGCGAGGGCGCGCTGGATCAAATCCCGCGAGATCGGGTCGTCGTCAACTACCAGCACCGTGCCGACAGCGGGTGCGACAGGAGGGCTAGTGCTGTCGCGGACTTTGTTGGGGATTTCCGGGTGTTTGATGGCACTGGGCAAGAGTACGGTGAAAGTGCTGCCCTCGCCCGAGGTGCTGCTGGCCTCAATGCTGCCGCCCATCATATGACAGAAGCGCTGGCTGATAGCTAGTCCCAAACCCGTGCCGCCGTACTTGCGGGTAGTCGAGGCGTCAGCTTGGGTGAAAGGTTGGAAAACTCGCTGCAATTGCTCTTTTGTCATGCCGATACCGGTGTCGGCGACGCGGAAACTTAAAAATTCGGAGTTGGAAATTAAAATTTGGGAAGATTCTGCTTGATTTTTCATTCTTAATGGTTCATTTTTAATTCTTTCCACTCCGATCGCAATTCTCCCGTTTTGGGTGAACTTGGCAGCGTTGCTGAGCAAGTTCAGCAGCACTTGCCGAACTTTGGTCATGTCCGCGTGCATGGTGTCGAGGTTGTCTGGACAGTACACTTCTAGGGTATTACCGTTTTTCTCGACCAGCGGCCTGGCGGTGGCGACAGCACTTTCAATTAAGGTATGGATGTCGAAGGTTTCTAAGTAGAGATCCATTCGACCTGCTTCAATTTTAGAGATATCTAGGATGTCGTCGATCATCGAGAGCAGGTGTTTGCCGGCGCTGCAGATTTTTTCGAGGTCGGGGACAAAAGCTTCTTCGCCCAATTCTTCAGCTTCTTCTTGAAGCATTTCGCTGTAGCCAATGATGGCATTGAGCGGTGTGCGAAGTTCGTGGCTCATGTTGGCGAGAAATGTACTTTTTGCCCGGTTGGCTGATTCTGCTGCTTCTAGGGCAGACTGCAAGGCGGATTCTGCCTGTTTGCGATCGGTGATGTCTTGGACTGTGCCTTCGTAGTACAAAACGCTGCCGTTTTCGTCGCAGATGCTGCGCGCGTTTTCGGAAATCCAGATCTTGCTACCGTCTCGGCGGTAGATTTGAGATTCAAATTTTGACACTTGGCCGCAGGCGTCCAATGCGGCCGTAAACTCGGCGCGCCGATTGGGGTTAACGTAAAATTGACGGTCGATCTCGGTGAGTTCGGCGAGCATTTCGGTACGGGATTCGTAGCCGTAAATTTGGGCTAGTGCGCTATTGCCGCTGAGGTAGTGCCCGGTCGGCGTTGTCTGGAATATGCCTTCGACTGCGTTTTCAAAGATGCTGCGGTATTTTGTTTCGGATTGTCTCAAGGCTGCTTCTGCTCGCTTGCGCTCTAGGACGTTGGCGAGCATTTCTCCTACCATTTTTAGCTGTGTGGATATTTCGGTTGCTCGACCTGCTGTTTGCTTTAAGCCATCGAATCCGAGAAATCCTACTAGGTTTTTACTACAAATTAGGGGGATAATTATCAGCGATCGGATATTTTTTACCTGTTTTTGTGATTCTAAATTATTTAGGGAAGCGCCAATCGAAGGTATGGAGGCGGTTGCTGTTTGATTGACTGTTTGGGATGGGGAGTTTGTCGGGAATTGGGCTGGATTTTGACCGATAAAATAGGAAATTTCGGCGATTGCTGAGGGCGGGAGTTCGCCGATTTCTGGAAGATAAAGGCATTCGGCGCGAGCGAGTTTTTCTGCGATCCAAGGGATTTGTGCGATGTCTATTTGTTTGCAGGTGCTGTCTTTGACTTCCGGAATGCTTTCGCCGCACCACTCGTAGGTTTTGTTGGCGCGGGTTTTGTCGGATGATAACAGGTAGATGTAACTGCGGTCAAACCCGATCGAGGTGGCGATCGCTTCCAGGGTTCGATCGATGTCTTTGTCTATTTCTGATAAGGGCTGGCTGATGAAATGGGTTGAAAAACTGGCAATCAACTGAGCGAATTCTATTCGATACTGCAAAGATTGTTCTACTTGTTTGAGTTTGGTAACGTCTCGAAAGCTCCAGACTCTACCGACTGTTTTCGCTCCGACTTTTGATGGCAACGAATTTAATTCGATAATTTTTCCGTCTTTAAATTCTAATAATTCGCTGATTTCAGTATCTGGAGCGGCAGACACTTCGATCGCGTTTTGGAGAAATCCTTGCGGGTCTTTTAATTGTTCCCGGGCGTTGGGAAATCCTGTTTCGATCGTATTTTTGACTGTGCCGAAGATCGATCGGCTCAACTTTCCTTGGCTGGCGGACAAACCCCACATCTCTAGAAATTTCTGATTGTAATTACATATATTGCCGTTTCTGTCAACAGTCAGAATTCCTGCATCTGTAGATTTTAGAACTGCTTGCAGTATCGAGAGCGATTGCTTGTGTTCTCTAATGTCAAAAAACACCAAGACTGATATTTCGCCGCCCTCAACTGCGGGATGGAAAAAATAGGAAACTGGTAAAATCTTGCCGTCGCGACACAAAAACTCGTCGTCCCAATTGTTGCAAGGTTGACCGGAAGCGATCGCCTGTTGTAAATCTAGTGTAGGTGCGATCGCCGCATCTTCAGTCTTGCTTGGCGGCTGTTTGGGAGCCGTCAAAACTTGGGATTTGTTGCCTTTGTTTTGCTTTCCGATGCGATCTAGGAGAGAAACGCCTGCAAGTTCCGACTCTCCCCACCCCAGCAAGCGTTCGGCCTCTGGATTAACCGAGATTACACAGCCCTTCGCGTCAAGGATACACAATCCCGGCCTTAAACTGCTGAAACTCGCCTGGAGCCGATCGAATTCTGAATCTGTTGGAGAGTTTTGAGGGGAATGGGGCGAGTCAGTTAAATCCTCGAGCGCCACCGTCTCCAAGTTAAAACCATCTTCCTGCTGAAGTTCTTGCTGACTCTGAATTCGGTCATAGCTACAACTTACCCGCTCTAATAAAAGCTGCCACTGCTCAGCAGTGGGAGGGGGAGACTCGCCGACTAAACCTAGCTGTTCGAGTTGGCGCTGGAGGTGGGGGTGCATATTTTCTGGCGCTTTGTAGGCAACTTTCTACAGTATATCTTTTTAATTAATAGTATATATACGTAGGTATACGGTTAGGATAGAAGTACGCGATCGAAGTCTCTAACAGGTTTTATTGAGAAGCCGAGGGAGCATCTGTGCTATCCAAAATCTTTCAAACTGGGCTAATTATATTTATTCTCAGAACTTTTAAGGGTTGTCCGCAAACCAATGCTCTGAATGTCGGCAGCACGCTCAAAAATAATAATATCATCTGATCGAGTCAATACTCAGGACAGTTTGGGTAGCGATACTACAATCATTACAGGGTAAGGACAATAAAAAAGTCGAATAAAATGCAAGTCAGAGGTGGATCTGAGCTTGATTGAAGTATCCAAAGTCGATCGCGCTCAAGCGATAATCAGCCATTGGGCAATAGAAAAACTGTTCGGAGTATCAATCAAGTGAACTTACTCTTAAAAACTAGGTAAACGCCACCAAACGATCGCTTACGCTTGTACTGGACTGAAAAAATTATTATTCCCCTGCCATCGGAAACGATTTAAGGGCTTTTCGTACTTACACTCATAAATTATACCATTTTTCTAAAATCGTGCAACACTCTTCGACCCCCTTAGCCCTCCCGCTGCATAGCGGGGGAACAAGAATACTGTTGCATTCTTTTTTTAAATTGGTATTAATTATGGTTATTTAATCTGCATAATCTTCTACCTTTATATTAGAAAATCCAGGAAAAAAACTAAGTTGCTCGTGCGATCAATTATCTGCCAAATCTACCTAAATGCTAGCGAAATAATCAGCAACTGGCGGAGGAAAATCTAATTGGCAGGTCTGAAAAATAACTGTAAAAAAATATTATTGGTCAGACTTTTCGGTTGAGATCGAAAGGTCGGTGAAAATAGCTGGCAGCCGAATGGTAAAAGTAGAACCTTTGCCAACCTCGCTGAATGCGGTAATGTCTCCGCCCATCATTTCGCAGAATTTCTTAGTAATCGTCAGCCCCAAACCAGTGCCGCCGTACTTCTTAGTAGTTGAGGAATCGGCTTGGGTGAAAGGCTCAAAGATTTTGGCTAACTGTTCGGGACTCATGCCAATGCCGGTATCTTTGACCGTAAAAACGATCCAATCTCGATGGGAAGATAACAGAGATAAGCTATTTTCAGCTTGGCCGCCTTCTATTATATACGCTCCTATTTTTTTGCCTTTCTTTGCAGCGTCGGCGGGGGTTTCGACGGATCGGGTAACGGCGAAGGTAATCGCGCCGGAGGAAGTAAATTTCGCGGCATTGCTGAGGAGGTTGAGCAGAGACTGCCGGAGTTTAGTTTTGTCGGTCTGCATCGAGCCAATATCCTGGGGGCATTGTATTTCTAGAATATTGCTATTTTTGTCTGCCATCGGCGCGATCGTGGCAACTACTTCCTCAACCAGAGTTGAAATGGTGAAGGTTTCGACGTGCAAGTCGGTGTGGCCTGCTTCAATTTTGGTCAAGTCGAGAATATCTTTAATCAGGTCTAGTAGGTGCTTGCCGGCGGTGTTAATTCTCTGGAGGTCGTCAATGAATTCTTCGGCACCGAGGTCTCGGGCGTCTTCTTGCAGGATCTCGCTGTAGCCGATGATGGCGTTGAGGGGGGTTCTGAGTTCGTGACTCATGTTGGCGAGAAAAATGCTTTTGGATCTATTTGCAGCTTCGGCGGCTAATGCGGCGCGGCGGAATTCTTCGGAACGCAAGCGTTCGGTGATGTCGGTGGTCATGATTAAAATGCACTGAGTGTTGCCGAGGTCGATCAGTTCCACTGACAGCAGCCAGTCGCGCACTTCGCCGGCTTTGGTGCGAATTTTGATTTCTTGGTTGCCGATCGAATTTTGTGATTGCAAAATCTGGGCGAGCCGCCCCCCGTCTTCTGAATTGACAAATATTCCTAAGTCGCTGGGAGTGCGGCCGATAAATTCGTGCCGCAGCCAGCCTAATGAGCGCAAAAAGCTTTCGTTGGCATCGAGGAAGCATCCGTCTGTGAGGGTGCAGATGCTGATGCCGACTGGGGAGGCGTGAAAGGCCTTGGAAAATCTTTCTTCAGAAGAACGCAGGGCGGCTTCGGCTTGCTTTCTCTCTGTGATGTCTTGGACGGTGCTAGTGATGTAGAGGGAGGTGACGGCGGCTTGTTCGCAGACTGTGCGGTTGCTACCGTCGGGGAGTATGAGCCTGTAGTCGATGCTGTAAGGCTGTTGCTGGTATAAAGCGGCTTCGATCGAGGTTTTGACTAATTTTCTGTCTTCAGGGTGCACGTATTCCAAGAAGGCTTCCAGGCTGGGTTCAAAAGTTCCCGGTTGCTGTCCCAGGATGCGGTAAATTTCCTCTGACCACCGCAATTGCTGGGCGTTGCGGTCTAAGTCCCAGTTGCCTAGCTGGGCGATGCGCTGGGCGTTAGCGAGGCTGGCTTCGCTGGCGCGCAGGGAGGCTTCTGCTTGGTGGCGTTCGGCGACGGTGGCTGCTAAGACTAAGCCGGTGACGGCGATCACCGCGATGAAGGCTTGCAGGGATAATAATGCTTGGGGGATACTGCTGGCGTGTTTGAGGAAAGGGCCGCTGCCTCGGGCTATACCCCAGATGGCGAAACCGCAGAGGATGAGGTTGGAGAGGGCGGTGTAGCGCTGACCGAATCGAAAGGCAGCCCAAACTACTAGGGGAAACGGTAAGTATTCGAGGGGATAGCGGGCGTAGGCGGCGCGGGTGCGGGAGCAAAAGACGAGCCAGCCGACTGCTAGTAGCAGCAGCAGCCAAATCGCTCGTTCAGCTATCTGCGTGCGATGGGTGGGGACTTTGGGCAATTGTTGCCACGTCAGCAGCAGCGGGGCGACGAGTACAATTCCCATAGCGTCTCCCACCCACCAAGTCCCCCAAATCGTGCCAAAATCGCTCCAGCTAGATAAACCGGTCAGGCAGACGACGATGCTGCCGATGGTGGAGTTGATTAGGGTAGATCCCAAGGCTGCTAGTCCGACTATTCCTAAAACGTCTTTGAGCCGATCGAGCCCGGCGCTAAAGTTAATGCCCTGGAGTAGATAAGTTCCCGTCCACGCTTGCAGGGTTCTGGCGCCTGCCGAGATCAATGCCGTGCCGATGTTGGCCGACGGTACGCTCATGCTGAACAGGAAGCCTCCGATCGCGATTCCCGGCCACAGTTGCCGCCCCAACAGCAGCAGGGCGGCTTGGGCAATTCCTGCTGCTGGCCACATCGGGTAAATTTCTGAACTGAGGGTGAGGGTGGAAACGGCGAATTGCGACGCCAAATAGTAGACTAAGGCGATCGCGCCTACTGCGAGGAAGTACCGCCAGGAATGTCCTTTGATGGCGTTAAGGAACTTTGTCTGCATTGTCGTTTCGGGAAAAGGTGGACGGTGGTTGGGGTCTCAGTATGTGGCACGGGACAGGCACAGGGTAGAGAAAATGTTTCTATTAGGTGATGGTAGGTCATGGGTGGTAGGTAGGGGGAGAACCTTTTGAGCTAACTTTTTGTGGTGCCGTTGAGGGAGGGGTTTTTTTGTTCTATCAAATCTGCCCATGAATTTCGGGAGTATCGCTTTTTTGTAAATATATCTCTAATGGCTAAGCAATTGGTTTGTAAATTTTTGGTTTTTGTTAAAAATTTATTGCCTATCGACAGCGGGTGTCTTTTTGTGTCGGGCGATCGTCACTCAATTCACCCTCAAATCTTGCACCGTGCTCAATAATACCTAAAATACCTAAAATACCAATAACAGCGACGTAAAATCTCTGTTTTTAGGTGAGTTTGGGGCAAGAAACACGGTTTCTGATTAGAAGTGCAGGCGGTAGTGATTTTTACTAGATTGTCAACCAATCAATCGAGGCTTCAATTTTTTCGCTCAAATACAGTGAAAGCCGATAATTTACAGCTCAAAAAAATATTTTTTCTTGTCTATTTCTTTTTGGCTGTTGCCATATCTAAGGTTAGTGTCAAACGCTCTTGAGATTCTTTAATGGCATCTTGGGGGTTGCGGCCGAGAAGGGTTGCCTCTATGGCGCGACCGAGGTTTTCTGATAGGCGAGAGTAACCTGATATAATGGGCCGCGCTCTGGCTGAGTTCATTTGTTCTAAAAATACTCGCAAAATAGGGTTTTTTTCCACAAAGCTTTGATAAGCTTGGCTCTGTCTCGATTTTAAGTTAATTGGCAAGTAACCTGTTCCCAATGCCCATGCTGTTTGGAATTCTTCACCTATAACGTATTCTAAGAATACTAGGGCTGCTCGCTCTCGTTCTGGCGAGGTTTTCATTAAAAATAGGTTTTCACCCCCTACGACGGCTGCGGGTCGTTTGAGGATGGGTAAAGGGATTGCTCCGTAGTCGATCGCGCTTTGCTGCAACTGTGCTAGCGTCCACGGCCCGGTGAGTTGCATGGCGACTTTCCCGGCGATGAAATTGTCGAGTTCGTATCCGCGTTCGGGTGCTGACAATATTGCTGAACCTTCTTTTAACAAGTCGCTCCACAATTCTAAGGCGGCGCGAGAACCGGGATTGTCTATTTGGGGTACAGGACTTTGAGGTATTTCACCTTTGAGTTCGCCGCCTGCGCTGAACATGAATGGCAGCCAGGTAAATACTGTCCATTCTCCTTTGCCTAGGGGGAGCACTATGCCGTGTTGGTCGGTGCGCCCGTCTCCGTTGGTGTCTCGGGTGAGCGATCGGGCTGTTTGCTTTAATTGCGCCCAATTCTGCGGCACTTCTTTGATTCCTGCTGCTGCAAATAAGCTGGGACGGTAAAAGATGGCGACGTTGTTTGTCGCTAGGGGAACTGACCAAGTGTGTCCGCCGAGTTCCATTGACTCGAAGAGTGCCGGGTAGATTTCGGCTTTCCGGGGCGATTTGTCGAGCCAGTTTTCTAAGGGTTCGATTGCGTTTAGTTCTGCTAGTTTTCCTGAAATTGTGGCAGCATTACAAAGCAAATCCGGCGGTGCATTTCCAACTATTGCTGTTAGTATTTTTGGGAGCTGTTGGTCTGGCTGACCGATGTAAACTTGTTTGATATGGATGTTAGGATGTGTTTTGTTGAATTTGTCTGTCAGGGTTTGAAATACGTCGCGATTAGGCGGGGGATTGATGCCGTGCCACAGTGTGAGTTCGATCGGTTCGCCGTTTTTGGAGACTGGGGCGGTGCTGTTTTGACATCCGCTTAATAATATTAGCAGATTTAAGGTAATTAAAATGCCGATGGCTAGTTTGATTTGTCTTTTAATTGCTTTGGATAATTTGGATAATATCATTTTTTAGTTAAATTCGGGGAAGAAGATTTTTTTTAACCGCAGATGAACGCGGATGGACGCGGATAGTTAGAGGTTGGTAAAACGGGCTAATTCTAGAAAATCTGCGGGTAGCTGATTAGTCTGTCCTTCTGAGGTATTTTGAAACAAAACTGTGAAAGCTCCGGCTCCTAGTTTATCTTGCGGCCACATCCGATAGCAAGGAATTTCTGTCAGGTGCGATCGATATTTTTCTAAATGAGGAACAGTGACTGGCCCAAATTCCGGAAATTTGCTTAACAGCCATTCGCTGACTTGTTCGTTTTCTGCGGTTGAATAAGTGCAGGTCATGTATGCAAGATAACCTTGGGGCGCTACAATTTTAGCAGAATTGGCTAAGATTCTTTTTTGGCGGTTGGCATTGCTGTTGATGGTGACATGATGAAAGCAGCCGGGTGCTTTGTCTCCTTTTGCTAAGAGTGATTGACCGGTACAAGGAGCATCTACTATTACTAAATTAGCAGTTTGTGGTATTTTTTCGGCAAGTATTTTGGAATCGACGTTAGCGGCGGCGGATGGTTGAATTTGGCAGCGTCTTAAATTAGAGATCAGCATTCCCATGCGTTTGCCTATGACTTCGTTGCACAACAGCAATTCTGGGTTTAATGTTTTCCAGGCAAACATACTTTTACCTCCGGGGGCGGCGCACATATCTAAAATTAGTTTGATTGGTTGCGGTATTGTTAATAAGGTGGAGGCGGCGAAGATTGAGGAAAAGTCGAGACAGTAGTAATGTCCTGCTTGATGCAAGGAATGTTTTCCGGGCTTGGATTCTAAGGCTAGTCTGTCTACAAATTCTGGTTGCCAACTAACTGGAGATTCGAGAATAAATGGGTTTTCTGTAGGTTTTGGTTGCAGCCACAAGATGGCAGGATTAAAAGGTTGGGGATTTGTAACGGCGTGAATAAACTTTTCTTGTTCGGCGGTGTCGGCAAATAAGCTGCGGCTGAGTTTCAGCAGGAGATTCGACGGGCTTTCCATGTTCTGACAGATATGATAAGATTGAGATGAACACTAAAAACTGTAAATCAGATGATAATTCCTAGTGTAGAACAGTTAGATTTAACTTTGGAAGAATGGATGCAAAATCCTCCTGACGGGACGGAGTGGGCGGACGGTAAAGTTATAGTCAAACATCCTGTAGAATTTGTCAACGGAGAAGTAGTGGGGAAACCGGGAATGACTGCAAAGACTCGCCGCATTCAATCAAAGCTAAATTATTACTGGAGAAGTTATATGATCTCAAGCGGCCAAGAAGGCGAGGTTTATGTGGAAGTCACTTGTCAAACTATGAAAAAAGGGCGAATACCCGATGTATCTTATATTACTCCTGAACTGTTGGCGCAAGTTGGGGAATTTTCAGTTTTGCCCCAGAGTTTTCCGCTGCTAGCTGAGATTGTTTCGCCTAGCGATTTTGCTGATGATGTTTTTGCTAAGGCACAGGAGTATTTAGAATCGGGATGTTTGGAAGTTTGGCTGCTGTTTCCTAAGAGTAGTTGGGTGTTAGTAATTACTCAAAGTCAGGTGGTTTTGTTCAAGCCTGGTGAGGTGGCGGTAACTCAGGTTGTTTTGCCAGGATTTAGCGTGGCAGTTGATGAATTGATGGCGTAGTTTTGTTGTTATTATTGTACGAAATAAGTAAAAATCTATGAAAATTGTCTTTTTTGGCACTCCCGAATTTGCTGTTCCTACTTTATCCAGTTTGCTAAGTCACCCAGAGTTTGAAGTTGTGGGTGTGGTGACTCAGCCGGACAAACGCCGGGGAAGAGGGAATCAATTGATGCCTTCACCTGTAAAAGATGTGGCTTTAAATCACAGTCTCCCGGTTTGGCAGCCGCAGCGAATCAAGAAAGATGCTGAAACAATTGCCAAATTGCGAGAAGCGGAAGCTGACGTTTTTGTGGTGGTGGCTTACGGCCAGATTCTTTCTCAAGAAATACTGGATATTCCTAATTTGGCTTGCGTTAACGTTCACGGTTCAATTTTGCCGAAGTATCGGGGTGCGGCGCCGATTCAGCGCTGTCTTTTTGACGGGGAAAAGGCGACGGGAATTACTACTATGCTGATGGATGCTGGTATGGATACTGGCGGGATGCTGTTGAAGGCTTTTGCGGGGATTACGCTGTTGGATAATGCTGATTCTTTGGGTGACAGATTGGCGGAACTTGGGGCGGATTTGTTGATAGAAACTTTGGTTAAATTGAGGGATGGGGAAGTTGAAGCTGTTCTTCAAGATGATGCTGAGGCGACTTACGCGCCGATGATTAAGAGTGCTGATTTTGTGTTGGATTGGTCGAAAAGTGCGATCGCCCTTCACAATCAAGTTAGGGGCTTTTTCCCGGATTGCACGACGACTTTTCGCGGCAATTCTTTGAAGGTGATAGCTACTGTGCCCGTCGGGCCGGAATATTGGCTGCAATTGCCGCCGGAGTTGAGGGTTTTGGAACGCGAATGGCCTGTTTTAGCCCAGTTATCGGGGGAAAATGGGGAAGTTGTCAAGGTTGTGAAGGGCTTGGGGGCGATCGTCCAAACTGGCGATGGTTTATTATTGTTGCGGGAGGTGCAGTTGGCGGGGAAAAAGGTGCAGTCTGGGGTGGACTTTGCCAATGGAACTCGGTTGGTTGCAGGGGAAGTTTTTGGGGGTTAAATTGTATGTTTAGGGCGGGCAGGATGCCCACCCCACAAGATTTGGGATAAAAATCATCCTGTAATTAGATGCGCGATTCTTGACCTAAAATTCGACCAAAACTTCCTCCGTACCGCCCAACAAACCCTGCGCCGCTTCTAACATACTCTCAGCAACATCTTTCAAATCGTCGCGACTTGCCAGATAAGTTTTCAAAGCTTCTAACGGTTCTATACTATTATTAGCATTCAATTCTGGCAACCGCGGCCTCGCTAGCTGACTGACTAATTCCGGCTGGATTGTGTAGCTGTGCGCTTCGCCCAAAAGTGCGTGCAATTCTGCGCTGTCGATTAAATCCAATTGTTCCGATCGCAATTGGTAAATCAATCTCACAACCGCGTCTTGTATCTCTTTCTTGCCAATAGCTTTAACTAACTCCGCCTGCGGGTTTTCCGATTCTGAAACATTCACTTTAATAGTCTGAAACACCCGCACGGGCAAAGCACAAAATTCCCACTCTGCTTTCCCCCGTTCCAAATTAACTAACACAAAACCTTTATCTTCTTTCTCTTCGCTAAAATCAACTCGTTCGATGCTTCCCGGATAAATTACGGGCGGATTGTTGGCAGCATTGAGATTTTGGTGTTTGTGTACGTGGCCGAGAGCAACGTAATCAAAACAAGGGCGAGTTAGCATGGAAACGGGAATGTTAAAACCTTTGCCAACTGCTAAAAAACGTTCTGCACCCAGACTTGCTTTATCTGCCATTAAGTGCGCTAAAAGTACGGTTGGTATGTCGGGGTTGAGGCGGCGGATTTCGCCTTCCATTGCGATCGTCAGTTTTTCGGTTAATAATTGGTTAACATCGCCCATAGACAGGCTTTCAGTCTCGGAACGTGTCATTAAGGTCGATCGAGTCAACCAAGGCAATGTTACCACCTGTACGGGCCCGCTGCGGGTTTGAATCAGGTGAGTGTCCAGGCGATCGCCTACAATAAACTTAGGTATCCCCAAAGTCCGGTAAATTCCCAAACTCGCGCCGCCTTGTCCCTGAGAATGTTGGTCGTGATTTCCTACTAACAAAACCGTCGGAATTTGCGCGTCAACCAAGCGGCTGAATTGGCGAGCAAAAGCCTCTTTTACAAACGGTGGAGGCGTCGAATCCGGGAAAGCATCGCCGCCGAATATAACTAAATCTACGGGTTCAGAAATTGCTCTATCCATACATTTGCTCAGCGTCGCCGCGAAGTCTTCCAGCCGCGTATTTAAACCAGTTTCTGGATTAATCCGGCCGTGGGAAAAGCCGCTTCCCATGTGAATATCTGAAAGGTGTAGGATTTTAATCATTGTTTTTTCTATTTGTTAGTTAAGCTATTTTGCATTGAAATTGTGTGTCAAGAATTCATCAAATTCTTGTGAGGAGTAGGGGTTGGGCTTCTAGCCCGCCCTGAATATGCAATTTAAATCTGCCGTGGCGGAAAAGGTTGTTTCATACATCACAATATGAGGCCGGGGACTTTTTCATAGATTTCGCTAATTGCACAACTAAAATTCGCACTAACAAATTCTACTCTATCTCCTTGTCCGTAAGTCTGAGAAACCCAATTTCCCTCAGCCTTGAGTAGAAAAAACTCAATTTTAATCTCAGATTGAGTGATGAGTACGTATTCTTGCAAACTCGGCGAAGTTTGGTAATCGACAAATTTATCGCCCCTGTCAAAAGATGCAGTTGAGGGAGATAGCACCTCAATAATTAGAGATGGATAGAGAATGAAGTCTTCGGTGGAACTTGTATCTCTTTCGTCGCAAGTCACCGCTACATCAGGATAGTAATAGCAATTTGCCTCTTCCAGTCGGACTTTTATATCTGATGAAAGAACTAAGCAGGAACTCTCGCGGAGATGATTGTTAAGCAAACTTGCTAAATTTACTGAAATAACAATATGAGGTTTTTTTGCCCCGGTCATTGCATAAACGTGTCCGCGTCTGTATTCGTGTTTGATGGGGCTGACTCGCTCGCCTTCTAGGTACTCTTCAGGGGAAATGTAAAAATTATTTTTGCTAACAAACATTGATGTTTCCTCCGATATTTTTATTTGACACTATTGGTTAATAATCGCATACCCGGGTGGGAAACGGCAGTGCCGTTTCCCTACAGATTTAACAAAATTCCAGAAATCGGGCGTGCCACAGTTTGCCGCTTTCCGTCAAACCCTGCGATCGCACTTTAATTTTGACACTTTTGGGGTTAGCCTCGTAGAGTCGGGCAATTTCCTGCATTTCCCCGGCGCTAAACCCGGTTCCTACGGTTCCTACCGGCACTAATTTGCCATCGATTTCTCGCGCTACTTTGACGGCACTAAAGGGCCGCCCCGCCACTTTTGTATTTGTCAATCCCACAATGAAAAGGTCTAATTCCAGACAGTATTTAGTCCTCACCATCGGATATTTTTTAACATCTTTGCCGCCGACATAGTGGCAGTTGTGCAACACCCAAACTTCGCCTTCTCTATTTTCAGATTCCTGCTGATTTGCCAGGACGAGTTTTTCGGCGGCGGTACGAAATGTCGGTACAACTTCAAAGGCTGGGGATAAATTCGCCAGCATTTCGCCAACTTCAACTCCCGCTGCAATTCGTTCGGATTCTGCCACGGTAGTTAAATCATTGCCTTTGAAAAACAAACTTTTAAAAATGGCATAAATTGCGCTGGGCTGGATTGTCGGAAAACCGCTTTCAATATTAACTGTAGCAGCTTGCGCGCCCGTGCGGTGTTCGCTGCCGGTACAGCTTTTGTAATACAGTTCGCCGTCTAAAACAAAGGTGCCAATTTTAGCGGCTGTGTCAATTAATGCGCGATCGATCTCAATCGATGCTTGCTGCCGCAGGTTAGTCGATCGCGATTGGTAGTATACTTTATCTGGCGTCGCGATCGCAACTACTCGATTGCCGTCGCGCTTCGGCTGCCCCCAATAATCGGGATTTTCGATATAATAAGAACGATCGCTCGGCGCGTCAACCGGCTGCATCGTCACAATCCTTCCCGGCTGCAAGTGCGGCGGCAATTCGGCAACAATGGGATTGTTGGCAGTTTCTATTTTTGGGGCGGAAATTGATTGTTTAACAGCAGCTAAATCGGCGGTAGAATTGTTTGGAGTATTGAGGGCTTTTGGCTTTTCTCCTGTTTCTAACTCAAACGCTTTTTTCCAAAAGCCAAAAGCCATTTCCGGGTATCCTTCCGACTCCGCGCACAGTGCAAAACCAATAACTTTTGCCGTACCGATGCCGCGCCCGTAATCAGCTAAATACTGCACGGCCCCCGCTTCTCCCATCAAGTGCAATCCTCGCGTGACGATGCGATTGTTCCAGCGTTCTCGAATGTCGGCGCTAATTTTTTTAGCTGCTTTTCGCTTGGCTTCTGCGTATTCGGTGCAGTCCATACTGCCTCCTTTGTGTAGGGCTATTTATATACTGTACTAAAGCTTGATTTATTAGTCAATGGTAATTTGACAATTAGGTGGGTGTGAATAAATTTAACTCTTTGATTGGTGAACTAGATTTATTTTTTAACCGCAGAGGCACAGAGGGCACAGAGGAAGAGAAGAAAGAGAGGGAGGGGGTTGTAGTGTTTTGATAGTTAAGCGCGGTAATCTGTTCGCAGCTAATGCTAAGATAACTTCGATCGCGCGTTGCGACCAATAAAGCCGCGAGTTGCGCCTTACTCGCGTTGGGTTCGCCAAATTGCGATCGCAAGTTTGAGAATTTAAGATCGAGTTTAATCTTACTGTTATGATGCGATTGATTTTGTACAGCAAACCCGGATGCCACTTGTGCGAAGGGTTGCAAGAAAAACTCGAACAGATTGAAAGCCTCAAGTTTCAACTCGAAGTCAGAGATATTACCGAACGCGATGACTGGTTTCAAGCTTATCAGTACGAAGTTCCAGTTTTGTTTAAAGTGCAGCCACAGGCAAGGAATTCTGCTGGCGAGGCTGGATTCTCCGCTGAAGAACTGTTACCCCGTCCTTCTCCCCGCTGTAGTGTCGCCCAATTGGAGCAAATGTTACAGAAATATTTGCAAATCGATCCGTCACAATAATACGATTTACCCAAAAACTCAGGTTTTAATCCTGACCTCGGGGTACTCGGTGTGCAGCTTACTCTAGGCAGAACTATTTTACACCGCGCATAAAAAAAACTGAGGGTTTGCACCGCGCACAGCAAAAGCCTGTAGATAGCGGATTAAAAAATGTGTTCCGCCAGTCATATTCAAGACATTCAAGCGAGGAGTTTTTCCGATGAAATTGAGAGAATTATTAGCAGCAGTTCCCAACATTTCCTTTGACGCCAAACATCCCGCCCTCGATGCCGAAGTCAAGGGTTTATCCACTAATTCCCACGCTTGTCAGGCGGGCGATTTGTTTTTGGGAATGCCGGGAACTCGGGTAGATGGGGGAGATTTTTGGCAAAGTGCGATCGAATCTGGTGCAGTTGCCGCCATAATTTCCACCCAAGCAGCCGAGAAGACACCCCCCCAACCCCCCCTTAGCAAGGGGGGGCGAGAAGAGGTTCCTTCCCCCCTTAGCAAGGGGGGGCGAGAAGAGGTTTCTTCCCCCCTTAGCAAGGAGGGGCGAGAAGAGGTTTCTTCCCCCCTTAGCAAGGGGCTAGAAGAAGTTCCCTGCGTCATCGCAGCAGCCGATATGGCTCAAGTTTGCGGTCAAATAGCAACTGCTTTTTACGGCAATCCAGCTAGCAAATTAAAACTTGTCGGCGTTACCGGCACTAACGGCAAAACTACAACAACTCATTTAATCGAATTTTTGCTCAATGAAATGCAGTTGCCGACGGCGCTTTTTGGCACGCTTTACACTCGCTGGCCGGGCTTCCAACAAACTGCACTTTACACCACACCTTTTGCAGTTGACCTGCAAAAGCAATTAGCAGAAGCTGTAGCAGCCGGATGCAAACACGGCGTGATGGAAGTCAGTTCCCACGCCTTAGCGCAGCAGCGAGTTTTGGGGTGTAGTTTTGAAGTTGCTGTGTTTACAAATTTGACTCAAGACCATCTCGATTATCACCGCGATATGGAAGATTATTTTGAGGCTAAATCGCTTTTGTTTGGTTCGGATTACCTCAAAAATCGCGCTGTAGTTAATATTGACGACCCCTACGGGCAGCGGATAGTTGAAAATCTCAAATCTGAAAAAGTTTGGAGTTACAGTACTAGCGACAAAACGGCAGATTTGTATGCTTTTGATTTGGAGTATCAGCCCAATGGAGTTAAGGGAATGCTGCACACCCCCAAGGGCGAAACGGCTTTTGTTTTGCCTTTAGTCGGTCAGTTCAATTTATCAAATATGTTGGCTGCTGTCGGTGCTGTTTTAGAATTGGGTTTAGATTTGTCCGCAATTGTGGAGAAATTATCTCAGTTTTCGGGAGTTCCGGGACGGATGGAACGGGTGCAAATTAGCCCGGAACAAGATATTAGCGTTATTGTCGATTACGCGCACACTCCGGACAGTTTGGAGAACTTGTTGAAGGCGTCACGGCCGTTTATTCCGGGTCAGATGATTTGCGTGTTTGGCTGCGGCGGCGATCGCGATCGCACTAAGCGCCCGATCATGGGTAAAATCGTTGCAGAATTAGCCGATTTAGCTGTTGTTACTTCCGACAATCCGCGCACCGAAAATCCCGATCGCATTTTGGATGATGTTTTAGCAGGAATTCCCGCCGCAGTAAAGCCGGTCGTGATGTGCGATCGAGCCGCTGCAATTCGCACTGCTATTATGGACGCTAAACCGGGAGATGGCGTGCTGATTGCAGGGAAAGGACACGAAGATTATCAAATTTTGGGCACCGAAAAAGTCCATTTTGACGATCGAGAACAAGCGCGAGATGCCTTGAAAGCCAGAATGAATTAGGTTAAGTGAATTCGGTTAACTGTTAACGGTTAACCGAAGTCGGTTAACTGTTAACGGTTAGCTGTTTGCGGCCTGAGAAATTAGTTGTATTTTTCAGTATTTATACAAAAGTAGAATCTGATTGGTACTAGATTATAATACCCAGAAAAAATATTTAATAAAAACATAATTGTTGCTACGATCAAACTAACTGGTTATCCAATTCTCGCTCGAATCTACTCAGGTACTCGCACCCTAGTTTATCGCGGAACTCGCCTCTGCGACCAACAACCGGTCGCCATCAAAGTCTTGCGAAACGAGTATCCCAACTTCAGCGAACTCTTGCATTTTCGCAATCAGCACACGATCGTCAAAAACCTAAATTTGCCCGGAATCATCGAAACCTACAGCGCGGCTCATAATATGCAGTTTAGGGAGTAAAGTTCTCTCTTTTCTAAAAAATTATCTAATCATATTGGGGCTATCTGGTATTTTATTCATCATTACAACGCATCCTTAACTTGTTGAAACCAGTTCTAATATCCTGACTGTGCAGCACTAAGCTGTTCTGCGTTTAAATCGTATATTTCGATTCCTGATTAAAAATCGTCAAATCCGATCCCCATCGGACCTACTCCCTCTCTCCCTCTCTAATACCATAGGCAATCTAGATGCAACACAGCTTACCCCCAATTATTCTACCTGAATACCCGGCAGATATTCTTTTACTATTTCCCAAGACGCCCCCAGGAGATTTCTTTTAAACAGGAATGTCGATTTCAATGGAGATTTAGCTTCACATTGTGCATCTTCTGGTAAAATTCAGAATAACTAGATTTTCCCTTGACTGAACGGCTTTAGTAGATTGCAAGAGGAAGACTTTTGCTAGATCTAGATCCTATCTCAGCCAGAGTGGGCTATCAAATCCCAACATACCTCATCACCTATACAAAGACTACCAGTTCCACTGTTATGACCATAGCAGAGCAAAGAATTAAAATTACCTATATCTTCACGCACCATATTCGTTGGGTTCCCTTTGAATTGGTCGCCAAATGTATCGATAAGAGTAAATTCGCAATTGACTATATCATTCTTAATGAAGGCGATCCTATGATCTCCTTTTTAAGCCAGATTGATGTTCCTTGCACTGTTACTTCCTATCAGGATTATAGCAATACCCCAGAGATAGTCAAATTTATCTACGAACACTTGATCGCAAATCAGACCGATATTGTTCAGACTCATTGGTTCGCGGGAAGTTTGGCGGGAATGCAAGCTGCTTATTATGCTCGTGTTCCAGTACGCATCTTCAGCAGAGAACATCCTTCAATTAAATACTATTCGCGTCATGCGCCCAGCAAGCATCGCTTGATATGGGAATGCGCTACCCATATTATTGGTGCCACCAACTCATGCAAGCAAGGCATGATAGAAGACGGTATACCCGAAGCTAAAATCACAGTCATACCATTCGGATTTGATATCAGTGAGTTTGAGAATGTAGAGACTTCGCGCATTGAACAATTGCGATCGAAGTATCTACCAAATCATCACGGCCCTGTTATTGGTGTAGCTGCGAGATATGTGAGATGGAAAGGAATTGAATACGTCATTGAAGCACACCAGAAAGTTCTGGAAACTTATCCCAACGCCATCTTAGTTCTTTCAGGGACACATACAAATCGTCTCAACCTGGAGAAGCAAATTCTTAATGCGCGTAAAGAAGACATCGTTGCGCCTCAATACGAGGATATTATCAGCATCACAGACAAGCTCTCGCAATTACCCGAACATAGCTATGTTGAAATCCCCTTTGAAGAAGACCTTTTTGCTCTGTTCAAATTGTTTGATGTTTTTGTCCATGCGCCTACCAATCCTTTTCAAGAGACTTTCGGCCTGGTCTATGTAGAAGCAATGCTTTCTAGAGTTCCATCTGTAATTACCCTTGCAGGTTGCGCTTTGGATCATGCTGTACACAAAGAGAATGCCTGGGTTGTTGATTACAAAAACAGCGAGGAAATTGCTCGAGGAATATTAGCACTCTTAAGCGATTCGCGTCTGAGAAAAACGATCGTTAACAACGCCTTTGTCTGTGCTCAACAATACAATATCAAGAATCATATCCAACAACTTGAGGACTTTTATATTCGTGAACTTCAAAACCGATATAAAGTCAAACAAGACTAATGCTTTTGTCTTTGAGAGTTTCTATATTTTCGAGATGACTCCGATCGTTCCAGACCACAAGGCTCCATTGCTCGTTAACATACTCAAAAGCACAGAAACTTCCATGATCTAGCTTAAAGGGGCAAGTAATTTTTGTGGGAAGGCCAAGCACTTCTTGAAAAAAAACTGTCAAGACAGTACCATGAGTCACCACCACAACATTTTCCTCTGAATGTCGTTTGGCGATCGCACTGAGAACACGAAAACTTCTTTGTCTAAGTTGCCTTAAACTTTCTCCTTCAGGGATGATATATTCAAAGAAAATCCGTTCGTAATCTTGTCGCTCCTTGGGAAACTTTTCGTGCATTTCTGAAACTGTCAATCCTTGAAAGATTCCCATATTCCATTCTCGTAATTCTGACTCAAAAATAACTTTCTTTCCACAGATTGAAGCAGTGATATTTGCGGTTTGAGCAGCACGACCTAAGTCACTACTATAAATATTACTAAATGAAAGATGTTGCAGGCGATCGCCAAGGGCAGATGCTTGTCGGATTCCTTTAGGTGTTAAAGGACTATCTAGTTGCCCTATTGCTTTGTTCTGTAAATTCCACTCGGTTTCTCCATGACGTACAATAACCAGTTTCATTGTTTGTTATCCTTTGAATGTTGTTTTATTAGTCCGTTGCGATCGGAACTTAGACATAACTTAGCTTAAAAACAGGCTCAAACCCAGTATTCAAAGGACTTTTAGGTCTATTTGTGTTTTTTCTTGCTACGACTGGTTTGAGGCTCATATACCCACTTCAATCCAAAACCATCTCTTAGAAAATTTTCTAAATAATCAGGCATACCCCTTGGGGTATAAAAAAATATATATGGATCGAACTGTCTAAATGCTTCATAAGCCCATAGACGACTAAGGGATTCGAGTAAAAAATGACCAAAGCGATCGTTTAGCCTGCCACCAAAAAAAACCAGTTCTTCGATACTAGGAATTTGCCTACCGAACTCTTCTTTATTGTCAATCTTGGGCATTTCTTGATAGGGTTCATTCCAATAATCTCGATCGATCGCTTCCTAAATTAGCTGGCAATACTCCTTATCAATTAACCCCCCAATGTCTTTTCCCATTCTGACATCTAAAGGAAAAGCAATGACTTCTTCACAGATTAAAACATCTTTAATTAAGGTTTTTATGGCGAATTGGCTTTGATTATCTTGTTTAAACATAAGTTTAAATCTTGATTCCAAGCCGCACTTCTTTATCAATGCGTTTCAGCATAGGTGCTGGAACTTTACTAAAGTATTCATCAGTAGCTTGGCGCGATCCCGCCCAAGCCCCATAATCATCAATAATCAGCACGCCGCCTGTGGAGAGACGAGGATAGAATTGTTCTAACTCAGCGGCAGTGGATTCATACCAGTCGGTATCTAGACGCAGCACAGAGATAGTTTCTGGCTGAGTTGTTTTCGATGTCTCAACAACATCACCTTGCACAAAATGAATCTCAAAATCAAAATTATGGCTGGAGAAAGTAGCTTGAACTTCTTCTAATAAAGCGTAACACCAGCCAATATCGTCAGAATATTTCTCCATCATTTCAAAGCCGACATTTCCCCGTTTGTCCACATCAATTTCGGTTGGGGCTGTCATACCCTTAAAGGTATCGTACAGATATAGTTTACGATCGCTGACTTTTCGCGCCTTCATAATCAACGCTGCAAGTAAAGAACTTCCTCCTCTCCAAACGCCGCATTCGACAATATCTCCAGGTATGTTGCGATCGAGGATATAGTTCACCGATGTGTAGAGTGCAAAGAGTGCCTCTTTACTGGTCATCGTATAAGGCAGTACCTGCTCAAATAAATCCAAAAACACCGGATCTTTGTCAATATCTGGTGTGACTTGATCCTTTATGGTCACTTGATGCTTTGTGGAGAAAACGATCGTGCGCTCAATACTCATAACAACAAAGAGGAGTGGGAATAGTTTGGCAGGATGATGGGGGTTGCAAAGCTTTTAGACTTCACTAAATCCCCAGGATTTAGTGGGAAATCATCAGTCTAAATCTTGATTCCCAGGCGCACTTCCTTATCAATGCGTGTCAGCATTGGCCCAGGCACCTCACGGAAGTAGTCATCCGTGGCTTTGCGCGATCCAGCCCAGCAGCCATAGTCATCAACGATCAAAACGCCTCCTGTGGAGAGTCGAGGGTACAGAAGCTGAAACTCAACGGCTGTGGATTCATACCAATCGGTATCTAGACGCAGCACAGAGATGGTTTCTGGCTTAATTCTTTCCAATGTCTCAATGACATCTCCTTGAACAAAATGAATCTTAAAATCAAAATTATGGACGGAGAAAGCTGCTTGAACATCTTCCAATGAAGCGTAACACCAGCCAATGTCGTCCCCATATTGCTCCATCATTTCAAAGCCGGTACGTCCGTATTTGTCCACATCAAATTCAGTGGGGGTTGGCATACCCTGAAACGTGTCGTACAGATATAGCTGGCGATCGCTAACGTTTCGCGCCTTCATAATCAAGGCTGCAAGTAAAGCACTTCCTCCTCTCCAAACTCCGCACTCGATAATATCACCGGGTATCTCGCGATCGAGGACGTAGTTCACCGATGTATAAAGCGCAAAGAGTGCCTCTACGCTCGTCATTGTATAAGGCTTTACCTGCTCAAATAAATCCATGAACACCGGATCTTTACCCATATCTGGTGTGATCAGATCTTTCATGGTTGCTTGATGCTTTGTGGAGAAAACGATCGTTCGCTCAGTATTCATGATCGCAAGGAGGAGTGGGGATAGTTTAGGAGGATGGGATCTGCAAAGCTTTGATGATTATACACGAGCAATACATTAATAGCTCATCTTTTTTCTTGGGTATGAGGTGATTGCGATTGATGGCTGCGCTGGACGATCAGACCTTCATTTCCTCGCAGCTCGAGGGTGTGTCCCAGTTGCCCTCCCTGGCGATCCATGAATGTGGAGAGGAGAACTTTTGACTGGTTGCGAAACTCCACCGGTAATGTCCATTCCCGGTATTCAGAACTGAAGTTCAAAGCCACAACGAGATCCGATTCCCCGTCAAAGCGTCGATAGCAGAACAACTGTGATGGTGAGTATAAAGAAGTGTAGTCACCAAGCTGCAGTGCTGATTGTCGCCGACGCAAGTGTAACAGCGATCGAGTTAGTGAGAGGAACGATCGAGAGTCATGCTTTTGTGCCTTGACATTAATACTTTTGTAGTCATGAGTGATAGGCAACCAAGGATGAACTGATTCTGAACAGAAGCCCGCATTAGCAGAGTCATCCCAAAGCATCGGCGTGCGCTCGGGATCGCGCCCCACCCCAATGCCGGGAGCTTTTTTTTCCCAAGGATCTTGGATATGCTCGGAGGGAATCCAGCCGTCCTCCATTCCCAGTTCCTCTCCGTAGTAGATTGTCGGTGTACCGCGAAGGGTGAGCAATAACATCATGCCGATTCTCGCTTGAGCAGTCCCAATTCTGCTGGCGACGCGATGTTTGTCATGATTGCTTAATGACCAATTGGGCCATGCACCTTCAGGCAGCAGTCTCTCGTAACGATCGACAATTTCTCGGACGGACTCTGCACTCCACTGCAAATCAGATGACATCAATTCGGAATTGAGCGGTAAATGAAATTCGTCATTTGCTCCATAGTGCTTAACTATTTCTTCTAGTGATTTGTATAACTCAGCAATCAAAAGCCGATCGCCATACCCATCTACCAGCGTCCGCAGCATCCGATTGAAATCGTGAATTTCCGGTATATTTTTACTGAAGACTTCAAACAGGCGATCGGATGGTTCCATGCCGGGATGCCAGTCGGGATTCACGGGATTATCTCGAAACTGCAAATCCTTGTAAGCGCGATAGGCGGCATCAACTCGAATTCCATCCACGCCTCGCTGCAACCAAAAATGCAGTACATCCAGCATCGCCTGTTTAGCATCGGGGTTGCGCCAATTGATATCTGGCTGTTCCTTGAGAAACGAGTGTAGATAGTATTGCTCTGTTTTATCGTCCCATTCCCAGCCAGAAAGCCCGTCGAAACGTCCCAGCCAATTATTGGGAAGGCTACCATCTGGCTTTGGATCTTTCCAAATGTACCAGTCTCGCTTGGGATGAGAACGCGAACTGCGGGATTCAATAAACCACTGGTGCCGATCGCTAGTATGGGCGGCAACAAAGTCAATCAAGACCTTGAGATTGCGATCGTGCAAATTTCCGATCAAACTATCTATATCTGAAAGGGTTCCAAAGACAGGATCGACGTTTGTATGGTCGCTAACATCATAACCAAAATCGGCCATTGGAGAGGGATAGTATGGTGTCACCCAGACGGCATCTATCCCCAGCCATTCTAAATAATCCAGTCGCTGGATAATGCCACGGATATCACCGATGCCATCTCCGTTCGAGTCCTGAAAGCTGCGTAGATAAGTCTGATAAATAACAGCAGACTTCCACCAAGGAGAATGAGACATTACGGTCATGGGTAGTAATTAGAATCAATAAAAAGAGGAAGATTTCTTAGCTCGGGATTTGGTATAGTACCTAAACCACCTCGATCGCGGCGGAGCGTGAAAAGACTTGCCAGCATGGATGGATGGATGGTACTGTCAGCGTTGAACGGTCGATCGGATAATATCATAATCCCTGTTTGGTTATTTTGACCGTAAAAAAAGGCTTTCGCCTTGCCGTATCTGGATTTTAACCATTCTCAACAATTTCTTCTTCGCAAGGCGAAAGCCTTACAAACCAATAGTTCCCAAAAATTATCTACCGAAAGTCATAACCGAAAGTCACAAAAGAGGGATTATGATTACCTAAATGATTTAGGTAGATCAATTCTCCCATATCCCTGTTTCATCCTTTAAGGAAGTAGGACTGAGAAGATTTACTTCACAAACAGCCTCTAAAGAAAGACAATTCATATGATCCCTCAAATTCAACCTTGGATTGACGATAGTGAATGGCAAGAAGTTAAGCGGGTGATGGAATCAACCTACTTAACCGAGAATAAGGTGACAGAGGAGTTTGAAGCTGGCATTAAGGCTTTAACGGGGGCAAAGCATGCAATTGCTGTTTGCAACGGTACTGCTGCCTTATACTGCATCCTCAAGGCTCTGGATATCGGTCATGGAGATGAAGTGATTGTCCCCAACATGACCTTTGTTGCTTCCTCGAATGCCGTGATTATGGCAGGGGCTAAGCCCGTCTTTTGCCCAGTTAGAGCAGATACCCTGTGCATTGATGTAGAAGCAGCCGCAGCGCTGGTCAATGATAAGACGAAAGGGATTATGCCTGTCCATTTGTACGGTCAAAGTGCAGATATGGATGCGGTGCTCGCCTTTGCTAAACGCTTTGAGTTGAAGGTGATTGAAGATGCAGCACAGGCGATCGGAGTAGAGTTCAACGATCGCCATGTCGGCTATGACGGAGAGGCAGGTGCCATTTCCTTCTATGGCAACAAAACGATCACCTGTGGTGAAGGTGGGATTATTCTCACCGACTGCGATACTGTTGCCCAGACTTGCCGCCGGCTTAAGAATCACGGGCGATCGCGCCGCGGCACGTTTATCCACGAACATATCGGCTTTAATTTTTCCATGACAGAAATGCAGGCAGCCATTGGTGTTGCCCAACTCAGAAAGTTACCTGCAATTATTCAGCGCAAACAGCAAATTTATGAAGCTTACATGGCTGGTTTAGCAGATGTGACGGAGTTGCAGCCGATCGTTATAGACCCGCGGTGTAAGCCCGTCCACTGGTTTACCTCTTTCTTTGCGGAAAACCGGGCCCAACTGGCTGACTATTTAGCCCATCGGGGAATTCAAACCCGACTATTTTTCTGTCCGCTTCACCTTCAACCTTGCTATCAAGATTGGGTCGATCCAAGTATGACCTATCCTGTCAGTACATCTGCTTACGAGCGAGGAATTTCTTTGCCCTCATCCTATATTTTGACTGATGAAGAACTAGATTTTATCATCGCCGAAATTCACCAGTTTTATCAGCTTGGCGAGCAATTGAAAAGTGCTTGAATCTTCCCTCTCCCAAACCTCCGAATATCTTGCCTGTCGCGATCGGGTAGTTGCGGCTGTGGCAGATTTGCCCCAGGGTAAAGCGTTATCTGAGGCGCTGATTGCAGGTCGGAACTTTCTGCACTTAATCTATCCTGATGAGGTGGCAGGTGTTACCAAAATTCAGGTGCGGGAGGGGCACGGGCCTCAAAATCTCAATGATGAGCCGCTTGACACGCAGTTCCATGCTTATTTGGAAGCGGTGATTAATCCCCAGATTCGTATGGGTCTCCTCTGTGATGGTACCCAACCGGGAAGTTATGACGATCGCAAAGTCCGCTGGTCTGGGGCTGGAGTGGCTGGATTCTGGTCTCGCAGTCAAGACACCTTCACCCTGGAAGTTGGGCCCACTAGCTACCCGCGCTGTCGTCTGGATTTGACTCGCAGTTCCCTCGAAGCACTAAAGCTGATGATGCGCGGACTGACAACTTACCAAGATCCCTACGCCTATTTTGCTAGGGGAGTTGGGGTTGCAGTAGTTCCCCTGACTGCGGATGGTAATGTCTGCATTGGTAGGCGATCGACTTCATCGGATTACACAGGCGTTCTCAATTTTGTGGCGGGTTGGGCGACATTTTCTCCTACAGTTCAAGACATCAATTTTTATCAAGATGCTCAGCGGGAATTGCGGGAAGAAGTGAATGTTGCCATGACCTTAAATGACACGAATACTCGGTTTGTTGGCATATCTGGCAACCCGATCACGGGGGAAGTCGATTTGGTCTTTGTGGTGCAAACAGAAATGCCCGATCGCCATTTTCAATCCGGTCAGTGGGAAGAGCATTCTTGTTTGGTTCGCATTCGCAATAAAGCTGAAGCTGAAGCTTTGCTGGAACACGGACTGTTACCCGGAGAGCAAGAGCCTTGCGCTCTGATGTTTTCCTCTCGCTTGGGCTTAGAATACTTAGTTCAACACCATTGGTGAACGGTCATAGTTTGAGTGTTTAACGCTTGATAGCGCAGTTTAAACAAAAGATAGAAAACACCTGACACCGCTGGCAATCAAATATTTTGAACAGGATGAAACTCTATGCAATGGCTCAATGAACCCTCCCAATGGACTGACTCAGGCGATCGCTTGATTGTCAAAACTTCTCCCAAAACAGATTTCTGGCGAATTACCCATTATGGGTTTATTCGTGATACCGGACATTTTTACTATGATTCCATCAGCACTGATTTTGTTGTTGATGTCAAAATACGCGGCAATTACAAAGATATCTACGACCAGGCGGGCATCATGCTGCGTGCCGATGAAAAGCATTGGATCAAGACAGGCATTGAATATGTTGATGGCGTACAAAATCTGAGTGCTGTCGTTACCCACGAATATTCAGATTGGTCAGTCATTCCCTTGCCGAATCCCCCTGATGTTTTACACTTGCGCGTTGAACGCTCTAAAGAAGCTATCCAAATTTTCTACTTAAATGAAGCTTCTAACTATGCAATGCTCAGAATGACGTATTTACCCTATGAAACGCTTCAAGTAGGCGTTATGTGTGCCTCCCCAGACGGAGATGGATTCGAGGTGGCGTTTGAGGATTATCAGGTCAAAACAATTCAAAATTTCTGAAGGCTTTATCATTAACATTGAGGTCGCTTTTTTACAACCCCGTTGCATAGATAGTGTGCCACACTCAAATGCCAGATCCATTAGGAGGAAAAACCATGAAAATCACCGCTTCAGCCATTTCACTCAATGTCGATGATGTTACGGCATCAGCTAAATTCATCAAACAACACTTCGGCTTCAATGAAGAGATGTCAGCCGATGGCTTTGTATCTCTCTCTCGCCCGGATGCTGGATTCAATTTAATTTTCCTCAGAACTGGGTTAGAAACCTTCAAGCCAACTCACCTGCGCGGACATCGGGCGGATGGTCTGTTGATTGTTTTTGTCGTTGACGATATCGATCGCGAATATGCAAGATTACTAGCCGAAGGCGTAACCATTACTACGGAGATCGAGACTGAACCCTGGGGAGAGCGCTTCTTTCAAGTGACCGATCCAAATGGAGTTGTACTCCAACTGGTGCAGTGGATGAGCGATCCGGATCGAGAGGATTGGCAACCTGAAAACGCTGAATTTGCAAGATGAGGGCGATCGCAACTCAGATCGCCTACTTCTCTGCCTTTTGGTATTCTTTCTGAATTTTTTCGACTTGCCACAGTTCTGTGAATGGCTCGTCAATCAACCTAAGTGAATAGGTTTTATCTTCCTTAAATCGAGCCAGCAAGTTTTGGCTCTTCGTCATATCAGAATCAAATAAAAATATATCACCGACTTCTTGAGGGAGCAGTGGCATACGGTCATCTTTCACAATTAGTAAATTGCTGTTTGAATTGAGAAGATGGTTTAAGATTAGCAAACTTCCGATATTATAAATATGGTTACTGCTTACTAATAAAGGATTATCAAATTTATTGATATATCTAGCCGTTGCCAGAGAATACTGATTACCGATTTGTAGCCACCAGGTATCAGCTTTAAAGAGCGTCACATCTGATACTAGTCCAGCCAACAGAAATCCAACCATTAAACATTGCCAGATTTTTTGCTGCCAGTGCTTCTCCGAGAAGATATAGACAGCTAAAACGCAAGCAACACCAATTTGAATGCTGAGGTATAAAGGCAACTGATACCGAAAAACAGTTGAGCGAATTCCCCCCAAAATTAGATCGGGTAACAGCAAGCAGACAGATGGAACCCCTCCTAAAAGAATTAGAAACAAACTAAATTTATTAATTTTTTGTTTGTAAGCAAAAAAATACACGATATAAACTATTAAAATTACCGAAGAAATTCCAGCTATAGTGTGGTAGCTTATATGACCTATTTCCCAAAATTCTTTATTCACTAAAGGGGTATAACTACTAAAATTAACGTCAAAAAAGATTCGAGATATCTGAGTCAGTAAAATGGCAATTAAATCTAATGAATTATCTAATTTGTAGAATGATAAATGAGACGTTAGTTGGTTGGCTGTGCTGATATGACTGATAAATACAAATATCCAAGGAAGAAAAATAAATAAGCCAAATAGAGTTGCCAACAGATAATTAGCAAGAGTTTTGTCAAAGCGAAAGCGTTGTTGAGAAACCACATAAATGCCATGAGCCATTACTACTAAAGCGGTCAATAAATGGGTATACAGTCCCACAGCTAGGGTCAGGCCATAGATTGCCCAGTTCCAGAAAGTTTCCCGTCGCAGAGTTCTCAACAAGGCAGCACTGCTTACTAAAATTGTTACCATCCACAAACCGTACTGGCGTGCATCTTGAGCTAAGAAAATCTGCAAGGGAGAAACAGCCATTAGAGCGATCGCCACCCATCCCACAGCTTGTGACTCGAACAACTCTAAACACAGCCAATACACGCTGGGAAATATCAATAGACCGATCGCCGCTGATAAACTCCTGACCCCAGCGGTTGAATCCCCAAATACTTGCGCCCACAATCTCACCACCGTATAGTACAAGGGAGGATGCTGTGGGTCTGAGGTCATGAGATAGCGAACAGTATTGCTGACGCCTCGGTCTGGGTTAATGTGTTGATATTTATCCAAAGCCGCAACAGGAATTACGCCCTCATCAAGAACTTCTTGTTGTACTTCAGTGACAGTATGACCCGAAACCGCTAGGAGGGTAAAAGCTTCATCGTACCAGATCGCTTTTTGACCCAAATGGGCAAAGCGAAAGAAAATCCCTATCCCAATCAGGCAAATTACTAATACTTTTAACCAAATTGGGGGATTTGGCTTAGCTATTGGAGTTTGTTTTTCTAAAAGCATGATCTGGCTGCCGAATCTACTGTATTACACGCCTAGAATTAGGGCTAAAACTTCTCGGAAGCCTGAATCTGGCTGACAATATCTGACATTGGCCAATATCCCCAAGATTCTGTAATCTGCTGGTTCTCAATCTTAAATATTTCTAATGCCTCAAATTCTACTTTCACTCCACTGGCAGCCATACCAACAAACTCACCTAGGTGCGTAGCTGTAAAGTGACCTCGAAATACAACTTTGTCATTTTCCTCAATGAGATCGTCAATGACTACTTTGATATCTGGAAAGGCTTTGTGAGTTGCCTTCAATATCTCAATCGCATCCTCGACGCTTCGCACTTGAGGTAGCCCGCGATCTATATAATTCGGCACAATATACTTATATGCAGCTTCGTAATCTTGAGTGTTATAGATTTCAAAAAACCGTTTAACTACTTCCTTATTAGTCAGACTATTCATACAATTTCATTTCTAGTTTGACAGGTAAATCATACACGAACGCTGTTACTTTGTAAACTTGTCAGAACTTACGCACCCAACCAAAGAAACCGGGTTTTTTGACGAAAATACTTGGTTGTGGCCCACAGATTGTCTCAAAAACCCGGTTTCAGGGACTCCCTGCGTAACTCGTACTTGTGTTCTTGAGTTTCCAGATCGATCGCATAGGTTTCTTAACATTTTCAGTAGTTTTGTGCAAGTTGCGTAAGTCCTGCCTACTTTCCTCACTTGCCTACAACCGATACCAGCGCTCGATCGATTGCTGCCAATACGTCCGCATCGAGTTGTATTCCTGATGCTGCAGCGTTATCAACAATTTGTTCCGGACGACTAGCACCGATAATGGCTGAAGATACGTACTCAGACCGCAGTACCCAAGCCAGAGCTAACTGTGGCATACTCAACCCTAAGTCTCGGGCAATGGGTTTGAGGTTTTGTACTGCTGTGAGAATGCGATCGCTAAACAACTCCTCCAGCATAAACCAATTCATTTTTTCATTTGCAGCGCGAGAATTTTGAGGTGGAACTTGTCCTGGCTGGTATTTGCCGGAAAGTACACCTTGAGCTAATGGCGACCAAACAATCTGACCAACACCATTAGCTGCACACAATGGAAACACTTCAGCTTCCGGGTTGCGCCACAGCATAGAATACTGAGGCTGACTGGAAACAAAGCGTTCAACATCAGCAATATTGAACGCAGATTGAATTTGCTCTGGACTCCACTCGCTAAAGCCGATGTAACGAGCTTTTCCCTGACGCACTACCTCAGTGAGTGCCGTCATTGTTTCCTCCAAAGGCGTGTTCAGATCGTAGCGATGACATTGATACAAGTCAACATAATCGGTACGCAATCGGTTTAAAGAAGCATCGATTTGTTTTCGGATCTGGGCTGCTGACAGTCCTCGGTCAGTAGGTGACGTAGGAAAGAAGACCTTGGTTGCTAGGATATAGGACGATCGCTCAATTCCTTGCAATACTTCCCCTAGAAATGACTCAGCACCACCAGCCGCATAAGAATTAGAAGTGTCAATGAAGTTAATACCAAGGTCAAAGGCTTTGTAAATGCAAGCCTCTGCATTTTGCTGTTCTACGCCCTCACAAATACCCCAGGAACCAAGACTGATTTCTGAAATATGCAATTCGCTGTTACCCAATTTTCTGTATTTCATTTGTATTTTTTATTTCACTGGTTTTTTGCTCTTCATTTACGAAAAAATGAAGATAATTCGTCACAATAGTTGTAACCTTCCAAGGTACTGCAGGGCAATGATGGTTTTGGCTGTATTTTCAAGATAAATTAAATTATGAGTTGGGAACAGCCTCCTTTTCCTCATTTGATTGCAAAGTCATAGGTATCTGTATTCCAGCAACTAACGTGCAAGATAACATAAATACGGATAAAGCTAACCATAAAAACTGATTGCTGTGAAAATAAAATGTTGATAAACATAGAAAGATAAGTCCCACTAAGCCACTGACCAAGTACGTATTGCGTACAGCCGATCCCTCACCCAAGCCAGAAAAATATCCATCTAGAATATAAGCCACTCCCGCGCCCACCACAACAACGGGTATCCAAAGGATATAAGTTTTAATGGATTCTATCAATTCTGAATGGCTAGTGAACAGATGAAATATAGGGTCAGGAAAAAAGACAGCAGCCAGCCCAACTACTAAACCGATCGCTAGATTAGTTGCTAATGCAACTAGCAAAAGTGGCACAAATTTATGTGTTGTTCCTTGACCTTGAAAATTACCGATTAAAGTTACAGTAGCGTATTCTACTCCATCACACATATACATACTTATTGCTACTATTTGGAGGAGTAAAACATTTTCTGCCAGAACCTCAGTCCCCAATCTTGCACTAAAAGCATTGAAAAGGACAAAAATAGATACGATAACTATAGACCTAACAGATAGATTGCCATTTAGAACAAAAGCAGTTTGAAATGCGGACACATTTAGGACTTTGCCTGTTAAACCACCTATTTCTTTTAAGGAAAATTCACGGCAAATCATCACCAGCGCTACAAATAAGGTTATATACTGGCTCATAGCCTGCGACAATCCCGCCCCCATGCTTGACCAATCCCAAAGGACAATGAAAAGGTAATTGAGTACAATATTAGCAACATTCCCAATAATAGTCAGTAAAAGAACTTTGCGGTTTTGTTCTCGTCCAAGAAACCATCCAATTAAGACTAAATTGAGGAAAGCCGCAGGCGCTCCCCAAATCCTGCTATTAAAATAAGCAATACCGGCAAGTTGCACATCGGGAGTAGCGTTCAACAACATAAAGCCTAGCTTCCCCAAAGGGTATTGCAGCAGCAGAAAAAGCATACCCAATCCCAAAGCGATTAAACCATTTTGTAGCCCAGATAGAAGTATGGCTTCTCGGTCATCTCGTCCAACTGCTTGAGATGTAATTGCTGTTGTTCCTGACTTGATAAAAGAACAACTTTCGTACAGAAAATCAAACAAAATAGCACCTAATGCCACCCCTGCTAAATAACTAATGTTTGACAGGTGTCCCAGGAAAGCTACGCTGATTGCACCGGATAAGGGTATTGTAATATTCGAGGCTACGTTGACAGCAGCCATTTTTAGAAAGCGATATACAAAGTCGTATTGAAGCAATGTCAAAGTTCCTTGGGATAGATACTCCAGTCTAGTTTATCAGTATTTTTTGCCTAATGCCAACTTGATATGAAGTCAAGCAGGATCGAGGGACGAGAATTAGGAAGCTACCTCCCTGGGTGTAGCGGCCCGCAATTACAAACAGTCCGGCTTGCAATCAAATAGGACTTACAGACATTGACAAAAGAGCGCGAATATGTATCACTTGCTAACTTGATTGGATGCCTTCGGGAAGACAGGTTTGCGCGATCGCAAACAGTTGCAAAAGCCCCATAAATCAAGAATCCAATCAAGGACGGAATTTTGCCGATTTTCAAGCCCATCCCAATCAAATCACTATTCTGACAAAAGTAGAAGGTGAACAGGTAAAAATTGCCATCGCCGATAGCGGAAACGGAATGTCAGAAGAGCTGAAAAATCTAATTTTTGACCATTTATTTACCGCTAAAGACGCGGGCAAAGGGACTGGGTTTGGTCTGGCGATCGCACGTCAAATTGTCTCAGAAAAATACGGCGGCAAACTGAGTTGTATTTCTGCACGGGGAGAAGGAACGGAGTTGGTCATTGAGATTTTAATTGATTGAAGGTTAGTTGTCAGTTGTCAGTTGTCAGTTGTTGACCGATATTATTAATCTCTCTCTTCTCTTCTCTTACTCTGCGTTCTCTGCGTCCTCTGCGGTTAAATCATTCCGATGCAACCGGAATTGATAGGACAACCGACAACTGACAACTAACAACTGACAACTGACTATTGCAGCGGCAAAAATACCGTCATCACCTCACCCTTTTCAGGGCGCTGGCGAATTACCAACTTCCCGCCAGCAGCCCGAAATAAATTCTTAGTCACGCTCAAATTTAAACTCAAACTTCCCGTCTCCGGCTGCACCATCAACAAAGGCCCGATCGACCGCAAAGGAGAATTCGCCTTAGCCGCAAAAGTCGGTGCGCCATTACATTCAGGTAGATGTTCCGATTCCAACTGCAACTTTAACTGATCCCCGGCCAATGTCACCTCCACCTGAATGCGACTCCCCGATGGCAAAGTTCGAGTAAAATTCTCAATTAAATTAGTTAAAACCTGATCCAACATCGTCGGATCGCTGACTACCGCCGGCAACTTTTTCGGCACGATAACTTCCAAAGTGTGGTTGCGCACAGCCGCCTGTTTTTGCCAGCGGGGAATGCTATTTTGCAGCACTTCACCGAGGGACATTGCTGTTAGCTGCACGCAGGAATTTTTAGCTTGCGACATTTCCAATTCCACGGCGCGGAAAATTAAACCGAAGCGATCGATCTGAGCAGTACACTCAGCATCAATCATCTCCAAACGCTTGACCACTACAGGTTCGAGTTTGGGTCGCTTCAGCAACAATCGGGTCAGCGTGCGGATAGTAGCCAAAGGAGTGCGGACTTCGTGGGCGATCGCCTGTAGCAATTCCACCTCTTTAGTAGCCAGAGGAATTGGAGATTTACAGTTGATATCTGCAGCCGATAACTTTTTATGCCTGTGGTTCAAACCATCATCAATTCTTTCGTCCTTTACCCTACCTGCTTCCTCTTTCCCAACCGGCAAATTATGCAACAGCAAGCGGCTGAACTGCATCACTGTTTGATAATGTGGAGCAACAGGCAAAAACTGCTCGAACAGCGCATCTAATTTAGTAGAATTATTAGTTACTTGGCTAACTGGCAAATTGAAACTGCCGTCAGAATTGGCAAGCAAACATTCGCTTTCAGTCACCCTGCGCCGCAAAACTTCCCAAGCTTTGGCGACTACTTGCGGGTCGAAAGAAAATAGAAAAGCCGGAATTCCCGCAGAATTTTCACCCAAAACCATCACCAGGCTAAAACTAGCAGTTAAAACCAAACAAAACTGCTCGTGCGCCAAAGGGTCGCCGATCGCCAAAGCCAAAGCCGGGGCGGCCGCTGGCACAGATATTTGCTCATCAGCCGCCGGCAGTAAAGCTAAAGTTTGTCTGGCCCGAAAAGACCACAAAGCAGCATCGTTGTCGGGAATACTGGTAAAAATCCAATTGGCAAAGCCCGAAGCCAAAGCGGGGTCAGTCAAAACCGAAGAGGGACCCGACAAAACCAATCCTTGACAGGAATTGGGCATGGTCGATCGACAATTTGCTCGATCGGCATCTGTTGTTTGTCCTGATTTTTGCCGGTCGAGCATTTGATTCAAAGCTGCGATCGCCCCGTACCATTCCTGTTCGGCTTTGGGCCGAGCAGCCCCGCGGCTGGCAGGACACCGATGGCGGTTGTTTTCTCCCGCCAACTTAGCATCAAAGAGACTCAGGTCATTTTCTTGGCCTTCGGAGGCTAAAATTTCGCTTATTGTCGGTAAAAAGTAAGTATTCACAGTTATAAACCCACCTTCACAGGCATGAAGGGTGAAGTATTTATTTATAGGAAAGTTCAGGAGTTAAGAGTCAAGCACCAGCACGATCGAAAAATCCCGCATAATTTCTTGCGCCTTGCTCCTAACCCACAGGATATCCACATTTGTCAACTAACGACATTGGCAGAACCGTACCAATAAGTCGCAATCTCCGCGCTTGCGGCGGTATTTTGCACGATCGCCCTGACAAAAGTGCAAAATGAAGTCAGTTAAACACCGCGCTTTCCTTATGCCCACCTCGATCGCCGACTCGAAAAATCTGCTGTCAGACTTAATGGCACGCTACCGCAACCAAGTCGATTATCTGGCAATTCGACTCGAAGAAGCCGAAGGCACCGACATCCTGCTGCGGGGCGAAAAAATTGAAACCCTCAGCGAAGGAGTCTCAATTGGCGGCCAAGTCCGGGCTTGTCACAAAGGAGGCTGGGGCTTTGCCAGTTTTAACCGACTTTCCAGCCTCGCCGAAAGAATCGAAGAAGCCATAGCCGCGGCTAAACTGATCGGCGAAGAAGAAACGATTCTGGCACCTGTCACCCCAGTACAAGATATTTGCTTGCTGCCGCTGACAGGAACAGACCCGCGTCTGGTTCCCCTAATTGACAAAAAGCAATTGTGCGATCGCTACGCGGCCATTCTCCGCAGCATAGACCCGCGCATCGCCACCATCTCCGTGCGCTACGGCGACAGCACCCAGCGCATCATCCTCGCCACCTCCGAAGGCACCATGCTCGAACAAGGTTGGGCAGACATGGAAATGCGGTTTGCCGCCACTGCCCGCAGCGGGGAAACCGTACAAACCGGCCGCGAAACTACCGGTTCCCGCAAAGCTTACGAAGACTTAACCGATCTCGACGTTCAAGTTCGCAGCGCCGCCCAGCGCGCCGTAGATTCCCTAGCCTTACCCCCCGTCCGAGGCAACACCTACACCGTCGTCATCGACCCAATTTTGACCGGATTGTTCGTCCACGAAGCCTTCGGACACCTTTCCGAAGCCGACATGGCCTACGAAAATCCCGACATTTTGGAAATTATGACCCTCGGCCGCCAGTTCGGCCCCAAAAACTTGCAAATTTTCGACGG
The DNA here is from genome assembly GCA_036704825.1 of Microcoleus sp. F8-C3. Lineage (GTDB taxonomy): Bacteria > Cyanobacteriota > Cyanobacteriia > Cyanobacteriales > Microcoleaceae > Microcoleus. The sequence continues at coordinate 48,731 of JAUBSN010000069.1, forward strand.
TGCATCGCCAGAGGGACACCGGGGCAGCTATTTCTACGACGACGAAGGCACTCCCGCGACTACTACTCAGTTAATTAAAGACGGCGCTTTAGTCGGGCGGCTGCACTCGCGGGAAACGGCGGGCAAATTGGGAGAAACGCCTACTGGCAATGCTCGCTGTTTGAATTATCATTATCCGCCGATCGTCCGCATGACGAATACTTGGATCGAACGGGGTGACACGCCAGTTGCTGATTTATTTTCTGGTATTAAAGAAGGAGTTTATGCGCGCAATTGGCAAGGCGGCATGACTAACGGCGAAATGTTTACTTTCAGTGCCGGCGAAGCTTGGATGATCCGCGACGGAAAACTCGACAATCCGGTGCGGGATGTTACTCTTTCGGGTAATGTTTTCAGCACTTTAGCCGATATTGAGGCGATCGGCGACGATTTTTACTGGGATGAATCCGGCGGTTGCGGCAAGGCAGGACAAAGCGGTTTGCCGGTGGGCTGCGGCGGCCCGAGTTTGCGGATTCGCGATGTCGTGGTTGGCGGCGAAGCTGCGGAAGAAAATTAAAGCTGCAAAAGTTGAAAAAATCAAGGTAAAGTGCCAGATTCCTACTTGCGCTTTACCTTGATTTTTTCAGTGCAACATTTCGCGCCGGTTTGTGGCCTGTGATATCTTGAGTACGCTTGGTCAAAAAACTGGAACAGCCAAAAATTATAGTCATTTCAAATAAGGATGAGACTCTTTAAAAATGAGGTAAAATGAATAAAAATAGTGAAGCCGCTAGGACAATGTCTTACAGTATTGATTTGAGAAAAAGAGTAGTGGATTATGTAGAAAATGGCGGTCGTATCGCTCAAGCGGCCGGACTTTTTCAGGTAGTTGTGGCAACGATATATCGGTGGCTGGGTCGGACAGACCTGCTTAGCGACAAAGGTAAAAAGACGTAAGAGAAAACTAGATTGGAAAGCCTTAGAAAAGGATGTATAAGAGAATCCAGATGCCAGATTAATCGACAGAGCAAAAAAGTTTGGGGTAAGACCAAGTGCTATATCTTATGCTATTAAAGAAATGAAAATTACTCGAAAAAAAAAGAACTTCGTTACCAGGAGAGAAACCGAGAATAAAGAATGAAATACTACAGATATCTCCGAGAATTGATTAAAGTATATGTAAGTCAAAGTCGGTTTTTTATTGATGAGTCAGGATTTGAAGAGTTTCAAGATTTTGGATTAGGCGGGTCTTAAAGAGGCAAAAAAATCTGGGGTGAAAAGTCAGGAAAACGGGGTAAAAGAGAAAATCTAGTAGCCGTTAGACTGAAAGGAAAAAAGGACTTAATTGCCCCAATGGTTTTTACGGGCAGCCTCAATGCAGAAGGTTTTGAAGGGTGGTTATCTTTATATTTATTACCCTCTCTGACGGAGCCATCTATATTAATCATGGATAATGCACCTATTCATCGAAAAACAGCCATTCGAGAACTGGTAGAGGAAACGGATCGTCAAGTTCTTTTTCTCCCAAAATATTCTCGCCTACCTGAACGATATTGAACAGGATTTTAGTGCCTTAAAGCGCTCCAGAATGTATGCTCCTCCTGGCACATCTTTAGATGAACTCATCTGTGCCTAATGCGCTCAATAGTGTCTCTTTTTTATTTGAAATGACTATATGTCTTGAGCCGTCCAATACCGCTAAAAAATCGGTTTTTTGGTACGCAGTACGTAAGTCCTGAATTAATAGACCTCCTGCACGAATAGCAGTGAGTCAAAGTAGGGTAGAGTCTGAGTGAGGAAGTTGACTCGGAAATGTAGACATGGGATTTGACACTCCCTGTGCTAAAGCAGCAGGGATTCTAAAGAAACTACCAAAAGGTAATTCTTGAAGGCGCTGTCAATTCGCCCCTACCAACTCCATCAACGCCCGTGCCCTAACATCGTCGCTACTTTTCTCAAAATGTTGGCTGCGGCGTTGCAGTCAGCATTGATGTACCAATTTTTTAGACCAGTCCGGTACAAACCGCGCTTTACCCGTCTACCCGTTTCCTTCCACCCCGTTAGGGTCGAATGACAAGTCGCCTTGTCATCCTCCCTTTCAAAACCGTGCGTAAGAGTGTTGGGTAAGAGAGCATACGTCGCCGTATCTCCCTCCCCTAAGAACCGGACTTGACACTTG